>NZ_JBEHHI010000003.1:0-716473 GCF_041020385.1 Rhodovulum iodosum
CTTCCACATGGACCAGACCAAGGTCATGGACGGCAACATGGTCCGCATCCTGACATGGTACGACAACGAATGGGGCTTCTCGAGCCGCATGTCCGATACCGCCGTCGCAATGGGCGCGCTGATCTGATGGCACTGACGCCCCTGACATCGCTGGATGTTTCGGGCAGGCGCCTTGCGGTGCGTGCCGACCTGAACGTGCCGCTGACCGAAACGGGCGTGGGCGATGCCACGCGCATCGCCCGCTTCGCCAAGGGGATGATCCCCCTGCTGGACGAGGGCGCCCGGCTGATCGTTCTCAGCCACCTGGGCCGGCCAAACGGCGACATGACCCCGGCGCTGTCGCTGCGCCGGATCAAGGGCGCGCTGGCCGAGGCGCTGGGCCGCCCGGTGATCTTCAACGAAACCGCCGCCGGGGCGATGGCCGAGCGGGCCAGCGAGTTGCTGGAACCCGGACAGGTGCTGCTGTGCGAGAACCTGCGCTTTGAACATGGCGAAGAGCGCAACGATCCGCGCCTCGGCCAGCAGCTTGCCGCGCTCGGCGACATCTACGTCAACGACGCGTTTTCCTGCTCGCACCGGGCGCATGCCTCGACCACCTCGGCGATCCAGGCCGCGGCGCGCCCCGCGGCAGGCCCGCTGATGATGGAAGAACTGGCCGCGCTCGAGGGCGCGCTGGTCGATCCGCAATACCCCTCGGTCGCGCTGATTGGCGGCGGCAGCGTGGCGCCGCGCCTGGGCGTGCTGAAGCGGCTGGTGCGCAAGCTCGACACGATCCTTGTGGGGGGCGGGCTGGCCAATGCCTTGCTGTTTGCCAAGGGCTACGGGATCGGCCGGTCCTATATCGAGACCGAACTGGCCGACGAGATACTGGAAATCGCGGCGCTGGCCATGGTGTCGGGCTGCGAGATCGTGCTGCCCGAGGACATCGTCGTGGCCAGCGTGCAGTACCCCGGCGCCGAGGCGCGCGCCCTGCCCCTTGCCGGCTGTCCGGCCAATGGGCGCATCCTCGATATCGGGCCCAACACGGTGGAGCGCTACCGCGAGATCCTGCGCGGTGCGCGCACGATCCTGTGGAACGGTCCGCTGGGCACCTACGAAACCCCGCCTTTCGACACGGCCACCAATGCGCTGGCCCAAAGCGTGGCCGAGTTGACGCGGGCGGGTCTTTGCGTTTCGGTCGCGGGCGGCGGCGACACGCTCGTCGCCCTGAACCGGGCCGGCGTCACCAACGATTTCACCTATGTCTCCACTGCCGGTGGGGCTTTTCTCGAATGGCTGGAGGGCCGCAGGCTCCCCGGCATCGCCGCGCTCGAGCGCACCGAACACGCAGCCTGACGGAGGTATTCATGGCACTGATCACCCTGAGGCAACTTCTGGACCACGCGGCCGAGCACGGCTACGGCGTCCCCGCCTTCAACATCAACAATATGGAACAGGGCCTGTCGATCATGGAGGCCGCCAAGGCCAGCGACGCGCCGGTCATCATGCAGGCGTCGCGCGGCGCGCGGAACTACGCCAACGACATCATGCTGGCCAAGATGATCGAGGCGCTGGCCGAGATCTATCCTGACATCCCGCTGTGCATGCACCAGGACCACGGCAACAACGAGGCCACCTGCATGTCGGCGATCCGCCACGGCTTTACCTCGGTGATGATGGACGGCTCGCTTGAGGCCGACGGCAAGACGCCGGCCTCCTACGAGTACAATGTCGACATCACCAGGCGCGTGTCGGAGATGGCCCATTGGGTCGGTGCCTCGGTCGAGGGCGAGCTGGGCGTCCTGGGCAGCCTCGAAACCGGCATGGGCGAGGCCGAGGACGGCCACGGCGCCGAGGGGGAACTCTCACGCGACCAGTTGCTGACCGACCCCGACCAGTCGGCCGATTTCGTCGCCAAGACCAAGGTCGACGCGCTGGCGATCGCCTGCGGCACCAGCCACGGCGCCTACAAGTTCACCCAGAAGCCGACCGGCGACACGCTGGCGATGGACGTGATCGAGCGGATCCACGCCAAGCTGCCGGACACGCACCTGGTGATGCACGGCTCGTCCTCGGTGCCGCAATACCTGCAGGACCTGATCAACGAGAACGGCGGCGAGATGCCCCAGACCTACGGCGTGCCGGTCGAAGAGATCGAACGCGGCATCAAGCACGGCGTGCGCAAGGTCAATATCGACACAGACAACCGAATGGCGATGACCGGCACCTTCCGCCGCATCGCCAAGGAAAAGCCCTCGGAATTCGACCCGCGGAAGTTCCTCAAGCCGGCCATGGACGAGATGACCAAGCTCTGCAAGGACCGCTTCGAACGCTTCGGCACCGCGGGCAACGCCTCGAAAATCAAGGTGATCCCGATCGACGACATGGCCAAGCGCTATGCCGACGGCAGCCTCGACCCCAAGACCAACTAAGACCACGACCACACGTCGCGCCCGACCAGGTGGAAACGGTCGGGCGCGAGGGCAGGAAAACGGAAACGCGCGAACACCCCCGTCAAGCAAGCACAGGAAGGCCCCAGAAATGGACCAGTCTAATCGCTACGCGCGTCTCGACCTCGACGAGAAGCAGCTCATCGCAGATGGCCGCCACGTTCTCTGCGCCTACATCATGAAGCCGAAGGCAGGGTATGAATACCTGTCCACCGCGGCCCATTTCGCCGCCGAAAGCTCCACCGGCACCAATGTCGAGGTCTCCACGACCGACGATTTCACCCGCGGCGTCGATGCGCTGGTCTACGAGATCGACCCCGACAAGGAGATCATGAAGATCGCCTATCCGGTCGAGCTGTTCGACCGCAACATCACCGACGGCCGGGCGATGATCTGTTCCTTCCTGACGCTGACCATCGGCAACAACCAGGGCATGGGCGACGTCGAGTACGCCAAGATGCACGATTTCTACGTGCCGCCCGCCTATCTGCGCCTGTTCGACGGCCCCGCGATGAACATCGCCGATATGTGGCGCGTGCTGGGCCGCGACGTCACCCATGGCGGCATGGTGGTGGGCACCATCATCAAGCCCAAGCTGGGCCTGCGCCCGAAGCCCTTTGCCGATGCCTGCTATGAATTCTGGCTGGGCGGCGATTTCATCAAGAACGACGAACCCCAGGGCAACCAGACCTTTGCGCCGCTGAAAGAGACGATCGCGCTCGTGGCCGACGCGATGAAGCGCGCCCAGGACGAGACCGGCGAGGCCAAGCTTTTCTCGGCCAACATCACCGCCGACGACCCGTTCGAGATGATCGCCCGCGGCGAGTACATCCTTGAAACCTTCGGCCCCAACGCCGACCACGTGGCATTCCTGGTGGATGGCTACGTGACCGGCCCGGCCGCGATCACCACCTGCCGCCGGCAGTTCCCGGGCCAGTTCCTGCATTATCACCGGGCGGGCCACGGCGCCGTGACCTCGCCCCAGTCGATGCGCGGCTACACCGCCTTCGTGCTGTCCAAGATGTCCCGCCTGCAGGGTGCCAGCGGCATCCATACCGGCACCATGGGCTTTGGCAAGATGGAGGGCGACGCGGCCGACAAGGACATGGCCTTCATGCTGGAACAGGACAGCGCCGAGGGGCCCTTCTACCCCCAGGAATGGTTGGGGATGAAGCCCACGACGCCGATCATCTCGGGCGGCATGAACGCGCTGCGGCTGCCGGGCTTCTTCGACAACCTCGGCCATTCCAACATCATCCAGACCTCGGGTGGCGGCGCCTTCGGCCATCTCGATGGCGGCACCGCAGGGGCGAAATCGCTGCGCCAGGCCCAGGATGCCTGGAAGTCCGGCGTCGATCTGATCGAGTATGCACGGGAACACAGGGAACTCGCCCGCGCGTTCGAAAGCTTCCCGCATGACGCCGACACCCTGTTCCCGGGCTGGCGCGAGAAGCTGAAGGACGTTGTGGCCGCGGAATAACAGCCAAGGAGGAAACGGCATGAGCGAAGACACAAAGAAAGAGATCAAGGGCAAGGAGCGGTACAAAGCCGGTGTCCTAAAATATGCCCAGATGGGGTATTGGGACGGCGATTACGAGCCGAAGGACACCGATGTCCTGGCGCTCTTCCGCATCACGCCGCAAGAAGGCGTGGACCCGATCGAAGCCGCGGCGGCCGTGGCCGGCGAAAGCTCGACCGCGACCTGGACGGTGGTCTGGACCGACCGTCTGACCGCGGCCGAGAACTACCGCGCCAAGGCCTACAAGGTCGAGCCGGTGCCGGGTCAGGAAGGCCAGTATTTCTGCTACGTCGCCTACGACCTGATCCTGTTCGAGGAAGGCTCGATCGCCAACCTCACCGCCTCGATCATCGGCAATGTGTTTTCGTTCAAGCCGCTCAAGGCCGCCCGCCTTGAGGACATGCGCTTCCCGGTGGCCTACGTGAAGACCTTCGCCGGGCCGCCGACCGGCCTGGTGGTGGAGCGCGAACGGCTGGACAAGTTCGGCAAGCCGCTGCTGGGCGCCACCACCAAGCCCAAGCTGGGCCTGTCCGGCAAGAACTACGGCCGGGTGGTCTACGAGGGCCTCAAGGGCGGTCTCGACTTCATGAAGGACGACGAGAACATCAACTCGCAGCCCTTCATGCATTGGCGCGACCGCTTTCTCTACTGCATGGAGGCCGTCAACAAGGCGTCGGCCGAAAGCGGCGAGATCAAGGGCCACTACCTGAACATCACCGCGGGTACCATGGAAGAGATGTACGCCCGCGCCGAGTTCGCCAAGCAGCTTGGCTCGGTCATCGTGATGGTCGACCTCATCATCGGCTGGACCGCGATCCAGTCGATCTCGAAATGGTGCCGCGACAACAACATGATCCTGCACATGCACCGTGCGGGCCACGGCACCTACACCCGCCAGAAGAACCACGGCATCAGCTTCCGCGTGATCGCCAAGTGGCTGCGCCTGGCCGGCGTCGACCACCTGCACACCGGCACCGCCGTGGGCAAGCTGGAAGGCGATCCGCTGACCGTGCAGGGCTACTACAACGTCTGCCGCGAACCCTTCAACGAGGTCGACCTGCCCCGCGGGTTGTTCTTCGAGCAGGACTGGGCCGACACCAAGAAGGTCATGCCGGTGGCGTCGGGCGGCATCCATGCCGGGCAGATGCACCAGCTGCTGTCGCTGTTCGGCGATGACGTGGTGCTGCAGTTCGGCGGCGGCACGATCGGCCATCCGATGGGCATCCAGGCGGGCGCAACGGCGAACCGGGTGGCGCTCGAGGCGATGGTGCTGGCCCGCAACGAAGGCCGCGACATCAAGAACGAAGGGCCCGAGATCCTGCGCGAGGCCGCCAAGTGGTGCAAGCCGCTGGAGGCCGCACTGGATACCTGGGGCAACATCACCTTCAACTACACCTCGACCGACACCTCGGATTACGTCGTCAGCGAAACCCCGCTGGCCTGATCAAGCGCGAACAAGGAGAAAACGATATGCGTATCACTCAAGGTTGCTTCTCGTTCCTGCCCGATCTGGACGATGTGCAGATCACGGCCCAGATCGAATATTGCCTGGGCCGCGAATGGGCGATCGGCATCGAATACACCGACGACCCGCATCCGCGGAACACCTATTGGGACATGTGGGGCCACCCGATGTTCGACCTGCACGACGCCAAGGGCGTGATGATGGAACTCGACGACTGCCGCAAGGCGCATGGTGACAAGTACATCCGCATCAACGCCTTCGACAGCACCCGCGGGTTCGAGACGGTGATGATGTCCTTCATCGTCAACCGCCCGGCCGAAGAGCCGAAGATCCACATGCAGCGCACCGACTTCGTCGACCGCGCCCAGAAATACGCCTGGGACGTGCGCAAGTAACAAAGACGGTGCGCCGGGCCGCGACGCCCGGCGCACCTCTTCAGAGACGGGGTCCCCCCGTCGCCGATGTCGTCCTGACCGATGGCGCGGCAGCGGCACCCCCCGGGGGTATTTGCCCCCCAGGAAGAACCAGGGAGACGCGCAATGACCACCGAGACCAGCGAAGAGAGCAAGGAGCTGCCCACCAGCGTGGATCTGGCCGCCGAGTACGAAGCCTCGGGCGTGGCCGAGGTGCTGCGCGAGCTTGACGAGGAGCTGATCGGGCTGGAGCCGGTCAAGCAGCGCATCCGCGAGACCGCGGCGCTGTTGCTGGTCGACCGGGCGCGCAAATCCATGGGGCTCAGCCACGAGACCCCGACCCTGCACATGAGCTTTTCCGGCAACCCCGGCACCGGCAAGACCACAGTCGCGCTGAAGATGGCCGGGCTGCTGCACCGCCTGGGCTATGTCCGCAAGGGCCACCTGGTCAGCGTCACCCGCGACGACCTGGTGGGCCAGTATATCGGCCACACCGCGCCCAAGACCAAGGAAGTGCTGAAAAAGGCGATGGGCGGCGTGCTGTTCATCGACGAGGCCTATTACCTCTACAAGCCCGACAACGAACGCGACTACGGCCAGGAGGCGATCGAGATCCTGCTGCAGGTGATGGAGAACAACCGCGACGACCTCGTGGTGATCATGGCCGGCTACGCCGACAAGATGGACAAGTTCTTTTCGGCCAATCCCGGCTTCCGCTCGCGCATCGCCCATCACATCGAGTTCCCCGACTACAGCGACGAAGAGCTGTTGAGGATCGCCGAGCAGATGCTGGACGGGCAGAACTACCACCTCGACGAGGCCGCGCGCGCGGCGATGAAAGAGTACATCTCGCTGCGCCGCCAGCAGCCCCATTTCGCCAATGCCCGCTCGATCCGCAACGCGCTGGACCGGGCGCGCCTGCGGCAGGCCAACCGCCTTTTCACCAGCGCCAGGGGGCCGCTCGACGCCGAGCAGCTATCGGCCATCGGCGAAGAGGACATCCGCGCCAGCCGTGTCTTCCAAGGGGGGCTCGACGTGGACCGCCCCATGCACACCGGAGAACAGAAATGAGCTTTGACCGTTCGATCAAGATCGCCCCGTCGATCCTGTCTGCCGATTTCGCCAATTTCGGGCAGGAGATAAGGGCAATCGAGGCACAGGGCGCCGATTGGGTGCATGTCGACGTGATGGACGGGCATTTCGTGCCCAACCTCACCTTCGGCCCGCCCGCGGTAAAGGCGTTCCGTCCGCATGTGAAAACCTTCATGGACGTGCACCTGATGATCGCGCCGGTGGACCCCTATATCGAGGCCTATGCCGAGGCCGGCGCCGACATGATCACCGCCCATGTCGAGGCCGGCCCGCACATTCACCGCACGCTGCAGGCGATCAAGGCGCAGGGCGTCAAGGCCGGCGTGGTGCTGAACCCCGGCACCCCGGCCGAGGCGGTGGAGGATGTGCTCGATCTTTGCGACATGGTGCTGATCATGACGGTCAACCCCGGCTTCGGCGGGCAGAAATTCATCCATTCCGGCGTGGAAAAGACCCGCAAGATCCGCGCCATGATCGGCGACCGCCCGATCCACATCCAGATCGACGGCGGCGTCACGCCCGAAACCGCGCCGCTGGTGGCCGCGGCCGGGGCCGATTGCCTGGTGGCGGGCTCGGCGGTGTTCAAGGGCGGATCGGTCGACAACCCCGAGGTCTACGGCGCCAATATCCGCGCGATCCGCGATGCGGCCGAAGGGGCGCAGCAGGCGGCCTGAAGGAAAGGCTTCCGCGCGCCTGCGGCCGCTGCCGAGGGAATAGCGCAGCGGCCGCCTTTGGAGGCCCCGGGCCGGAGCGGCGCGCCGAACGCCTCGGGATACGCTCTCAAAGGCCCCTGCCCTCTGGCCCCAAGGATATGAATGCGTCTATGTTTCGGACGAAAGGGAGGACCGAAACCATGATCCGCACAATCGTCATCGCCACGCTGCTGGCCGGCCCCGCGCTCGCCAGCGAGGAAATCGCCGACAAGTACCCGCAATCGGTACTCTACGACAAACCCTTCGAGGTGATCCCGAACGTCTGGTCGGCCATCGGCGCCACCGCCCCGCCGACCTACGAGAACGCAGGCCACAACAACAACCTCAGCTTTCTCGTCACCGGCGACGGGGTGATCGTGATCAACGGCGGGGCCAACTACAAGCTGGCCGAGGCGCTGCATGCCGAGATCAGGGAAGTCACCGACCAGCCGGTGAAGCTCGTAATCAACGAGAACGGCCAGGGCCACGCGATGCTGGGCAACAACTACTGGACCGAGCAGGGCATCGACGTGCTGGCCCATGTGGAGGCCGCCGAGGAGTTTGCCGATTACAACGCCCAGATCATCGCCGGCATGCAGACCTACGCCAAAGAAAACGCCGAGGGCACCGAGCTGGTCGAGCCCACGATCACCTTCGAGGACGAATACGTCATCGACATGGGCGACATGCATATCGAGGTGCTGCATCTTGGCCCCGCGCATTCGCCGGGCGATACGCAGGTCTGGCTGCCCGATCTCGGCCTGATGATCGCCGGCGACATGGCCTTCAACGGCCGGATGCCGCCGATCTTTTCGGACACCTGCACCAGTTGCTGGATCGAGACGTGGGAAACGGCCTTTGCACCGCTCGCGCCCACCTACATCATCCCCGGCCACGGCTACCCCACCAACCTGGCGCAGGTCGAGCATCACACGATGGACTACGTGAAGGATCTGCGCGCCAAGATCGGCGAACATCTCGACAATGGCGGCGCGCTGGACGACGCCTATTACGTGGACCAGTCGAACTGGGCCTTTCTCGACACATATGAAGAGTTGGCGACCAAGAACGCGGGCGTCGTCTACACGGAAATGGAGTTCGAATAATGGCTGTCTCTCCCCCTGTCTGCGATTTCGGCTGGAAGGCGCCGGGCTTTTCCCTGCCCGGCACCGACGGCAAGACCTACACCCTGGAGGACATCGCCGGCCCCAGGGGCACGCTGGTGATGTTCATCTGCAACCACTGCCCTTACGTGATCGCGGTGCGCGACCGCATCATCCGCGATGCGAAAGAGTTGCAGGGCCTTGGCATCGGCGTGGTCGCCATCAGTTCGAACGACGCCGAGACCTACCCGCAGGACAGCTTTGAAAAGATGAAAGAGGTCGCCGAGGATCTGGCGCTTCCCTTTCCCTATCTTTATGACGAGGACCAGTCGGTGGCGAAGGCCTACGATGCCATCTGCACCCCGGATTTCTTCGGCTTCAACGCCGATCTGGGGTTGCAGTATCGCGGCCGTCTGGATGCCTCGCGCAAGGAGGCCGGGCCGCCCGACCTGCGCCGCGATCTTTACGAGGCGATGAAACAGGTGGCCGAGACGGGCCACGGACCGAAAGAGCAGATCCCCTCGATGGGCTGTTCGATCAAATGGAAGGACGCCGCGTGAAGGCCATCATCTTCGACCTCGACGGCACGCTGATCGACAGCGCGCCCGATATCCATGCCGCCGTGAACAAGACCCTGGCCGAGACCGGCGACGGCGCATTGCCGCTGGAGGACGTGCGCGGATTTATCGGCAACGGCGTGCACGTGCTGATCGAGCGCGTGATCGCGGCGCGTGGGCTGCCGGCCGACCGACACGGCGAGCTGCTGGAGAAATTCCTAGGCCATTACGAGGCCGATCCGGCGACGCTGACCACGCTGTATCCCGGGGTCGAGGATGCGCTGGAGCAGTTCAAGGATGAGGGCTGGGCCATGGGCGTCTGCACCAACAAGCCCGAAGGCCCCAGCCGCGACATCCTGAAATCCTTCGGCATCGACCACTATTTCGGCTCGATCGTGGGCGGCGACACGCTTGAGGTTAACAAGCCCGACCCCGCGATGGCGCTGGCCGTCAAGGACCAGCTGGGGGCCGATGCCGCGGTCTATGTCGGCGACAGCGAAATCGACGCCGAATGCGCGTGGAAGGCCAAGATGCGCTTTGCCCTGTTCACCGAGGGCTACCACAAGGCCGACGATGTCGACGACATCCCGCAGGATGCACGGTTTTCTGATTTCGACGTTCTGGTGGCGATCGTGGCACGGCTGGCCGACGAGCTCAGATGACGCTGAAGGCGCTGATCTTCGACGTCGACGGCACGCTTGCCGAAACCGAGGAGGCCCACCGCGCGGCGTTCAACGACAGCTTCGCCGCCAGTGGGCTCGACTGGTGCTGGAGCCGGGAGGCGTACCGCGAGCTGCTGAAGACCACCGGCGGCAAGGAGCGGATGCGCGCCTACCAGGACGGGTTGCCCGCCGGCGCGCGGCGGCTGAGCGACGAAGAGATTGCCACGCTGCACAAGCGCAAGACCGCCCGCTACGGCGAGATCCTCGCCGCGGGCGACCTGGCGCTGCGGCCGGGCGTGGCCGAGCTGATCGAGGCCGCCCGCGCGGCGGGGCTGAAACTGGCCGTGGCCACCACCACCAACCGCCCCAATGTCGAGGCGCTGACCCGATGCTGCTGGGGCCGGCCCGCCGATGCCGTCTTCGATGTGATCGCCGCGGGCGACGAGGTGGCGGAAAAGAAACCGGCGCCCGATGTCTACCTCGCCGCGCTCGACCGGCTGGGCCTGCCCGCCGCCGACTGCATCGCCTTCGAGGACAGCCGCAACGGCCTGATCTCGGCCCGGGGCGCGGGGCTGGCGGTGGTGATGACCCCCAGCGTCTACACCGACCACGAAGACCATTCCGGCGCCGCGCAGATTTTGCCCTCGCTCGAACGCGCGCACTGGCCCGCGCCGCTGGCCGCCGCGCTGGCCGGCTGAGCGCGCGGAATTGACCGCTTGACTTAGCGCACGGCGCAAGCTCCCGCTTGCAAAATATTCAAGATTTCGTATGTTTCTCTTCCATGACGACGCACCGTCAAAAGGCGGGCGGCCGACTCGGGAGGGAGCCCCATGGAAATCAAGCCAATCGCGCCGAGCTTTGCGGCCTCGCCGCAGATCCGGCCCGCCGATGTCGCGCGCGCCGTGCAGGCCGGCTACAAGACGATCGTCTGCAACCGCCCCGATGGCGAGGCCGACGACCAGCCCCGCGCGGTCGAAATCGCCGAGGCCTGCCGCGAGGCGGGGGTCGAGTTTCGCTACCTTCCCGTCCAGCCCGGCCGCCTGACGCCCGAGCTGATGGCCTCGCTCGACGATGTGCTGAGGACCTGCAAGGGCCCGATCCTCGCCTATTGCCGCACCGGCAACCGCTCGGCCTCGCTCTGGTCGCTCACGCGCGCCAAGATGCTGTCGCCCGATGCGATCCTGTCGGCGACGGCCAAGGCGGGCTACGATCTGGCCGGCCTGCGCCCGATGATGGAAGAGGCCTTCGGCACCGATGTCTACAACACCCGCCCCGAACAATACGACGTGCTGATCGTCGGCGGCGGCGCCGGCGGGGTCGCCGCGGCGGCCTCGTTGCTGAAACGCCGGCCCCGCACCAAGGTGGCGATCATCGAGCCGCGCCAGGAGCACTACTATCAGCCGGGCTGGACGCTGGTGGGCGCGGGCGTGTTTTCCCCCGCCCACACCCGCCGCCCGATGACCGATGTCCTGCCGGGCGGCGTGAAATGGATTCGCGGCGCCGTGGCCACCTTTCAGCCCGAAAAGAACGAGGTGATCCTGGAGGACGGGGCGCGCTACGGCTACGAGGTGTTGCTGCTCTCCCCCGGGCTAAAGCTCGACTGGGACGCGGTCACCGGCCTGCGCGACACCTTGGGCAAGAACGGCGTGACCTCGAACTACCGCTACGATCTGGCCCCTTACACCTGGGAGATGGTGCAGTCTGTCAGCGCCGGCAAAGCGCTCTTCACCCAGCCGCCGATGCCGATCAAATGCGCCGGCGCGCCGCAAAAGGCGATGTACCTCTCCGCCGACCACTGGCGGAGAACCCGGCGCCTCAAGGCGATCGACATCGAGTTCTGCCTGGCCGGCGACGTGCTGTTCGGGGTGCCCGACTACGTGCCGGCCCTGATGGATTATGTCGAGAAATACGGCGCCACGCTCTCTTACAAGCACAACCTCGTTGCCGTCGACGGGCCCGGCAAGACCGCCATCTTCGAGGTCACGGGGCCGGACGGCGAAACCAGCCGTGTAGAGAGAGAGTTCGAGATGATGCATGTCTGCCCGCCGCAAACCGGGCTCGACTTCATCACGTCGTCGCCGCTGGCCAACGATGCCGGCTGGATCGACGTCGACCAGACCACGCTGCAGCACAAGAGCTATCCCAACATCTTCGGTCTTGGCGACGGCGCCTCGACGCCGAACGCCAAAACCGCCGCGGCGGTGCGCAAGCAGGCCCCCGTCGCCGCGGTCAACGCGCTTAGGGTGCTCGACGGCAAGGACCTGGTCGCGCGCTACGACGGCTACGGCTCCTGCCCGCTGACGGTGGCGAAGGGCAAGATCGTGCTGGCAGAGTTCGGCTATGGCGGCAAGCTGATGCCCAGCTTCCCCGAGTGGCTGATCGACGGCACGAAACCGTCGCGCCGGGCCTGGTTCCTGAAAGAGCGGATGCTGCCGCCGATCTACTGGCAGGGCATGTTCCGCGGCCGGGAATACCTGGCCGGGCCCGACATGACCTTTCAGAAGATCGCCGCGGAATAATACACCCAAGCCGTCGGCGCGCATGTTTGTCGTGTTGGTAGAGGAAAAGAAACCGCTTCCAAGATCCATTCAAAGGATTTCGGATAGCGGTTTCAGAGATCGTCACTCCGCCCGCCCCGGGGCGGGCGGGCACGTCAAAGCCCTGGGATCAGGCCTTCTTTTCCGAAAGAAGCGGCCAACCCATCTTCGAGGACAGCGGCGTGGGTTCGTCGGTCGACAGATCGACCTTGGTCTCACGGTCGCTCAGCAGCGGCCAGCCCATCTTGGCCGAAAACGGCGTGGCACTGTCCGACAGCTCGACCTTGGTCTCGCGGTCGCTCAGCAGCGGCCAGCCCATCTTGGACGAGAGCGGGGTGGCGTCGTCGGTCTGCAACTCAACATTCGGCTTGCGGTTGCTCAGAAGCGGCCAGCCGAAAATCGACGAGAACGGCGTATTGGGGTCGTGCCCCTCACGGCCGTGCGCCTCGACATCGGTCAGGACACGATCTTTCTTGAGCAGCGGCTGCCAGTTTCCAAAAATCAGCGACATGGGTATCCCTCATGATTCTGGGTCGGGTGGCCCTTAGCGTAACGCAGTCGCGGCAAAAGGCGAGCGCGAAATCCGCGCACGCGCCCTTGCGCCGCGTGAAAAATTGCCGCTCCGCCGGGCCTGCGGGCGCGCCGCGCTCAGCCCAGCGCGACCTTCACCGCCTGGGCGGTCGCGGCGACCACCCGGTCGGCCTCTTCGCGGGTCAGGCACAGCGGCGGCGCAAAGCCGATGATGTCGCCCTGCGGCATGGCGCGGGCGATCACGCCCTGCTTTCCCATCTCGGCCACCACCGCCCCGGCCACCTTGCCGACGGGGTCGTAAAAACGCCGCGCGGATTTGTCCTCGACCAGCTCCACCGCACAAAGCATCCCTTCGCCGCGCACCTCGCCCACATGGGCGTGGCCCGCCAGCGCGTCGGCCATGGCGGCGGTGAAATAGCCGCCCACCTCGCCGGCGTTCTTGACCAGCCCCAGGTCGTCGACCAGCTTGAGGTTGGCAACCCCCGCGGCGGCGCCGATGGGATGGGCCGAATAGGTCCAGCCATGGCCGATGGGACCGTTCTCGTCTGTGCCCTGCTCGAGCACCGCCCACATCTTTTCGGACACGATCGAGCCCGAAAGCGGCGCGTAGGCCGAGGTCAGCCCCTTGGCGATGGTGATCAGGTCGGGTTTCAGCCCGTAATGGTCAGAGCCGAACATGCTGCCCAGGCGGCCGAAACCGGTGACCACCTCGTCGGCAATCAGCAGGATGTCATGTTCCTCCAGCACCGCCTGGATCGCCGCCCAATAGCCCTCGGGCGGCGGCACGATACCGCCGGTGCCCATCACCGGCTCGCCGATGAAGGCGGCGATGGTGTCGGCGCCCTCCCGTTCGATCATCGCCTCCAGCTCGGCCACGCAATGGGCGACATAGGCGGCCGCATCCATCTCGGGATCGGGGCGGCGGTAGAAATAGGCCGGCTCGGTATGCAGGATGCGGTCGAGCGGCAGGTCGAACTTGTTATGGAACAGGTGCAGCCCGGTCAGCGATCCGGTGACCAGCCCCGAGCCGTGATAACCCCGCCAGCGCGAGATGATCTTCTTCTTCTCGGGCCGGCCGAGGATGTTGTTGTAATACCAGATCAGCTTGACGTTGGTCTCGTTGGCGTCCGACCCCCCAAGCCCGAAATAGACCTTGGACATGTGGTCGGGCGCGCGGTCCAGAACCATCTTGGACAGCGTGATGCTGGCCTCGGTGCCGTGTCCGACATAGGCGTGGTAATAGGCCAGCTCCCGCGCCTGCTCGGCGATCGCCTCGGCGATCTCGCTGCGCCCGTACCCCACGTTGACGCAGTAAAGCCCGGCGAAGGCGTCGAGAAAGCGGTTGCCGTCGCGATCCTCGATAAAGCAGCCCTCGCCGCCCTTCACCACCCGCTCGGGGGCCTCGCCGCGGGCAAATTGCGCCAGGTGGGTCGAGGGGTGAAAGAAATTCTCCCGGTCCCACTGCTCCAGCATGTCGTTTCTCAGCATCGACGTCCGTCCTTTCCACGGGCCCCGGCGGCCTCGCGCCGCCCTGCCCTTCTTCTTGGTCCAAATACCTCCGCCGGAGGCACCGGCGCCCCGGGCGCCGGTCCCGGCTCACCCCCAGTCGCGGCACACATACTTCACTTCGGTGAAGGCCTCCATCCCCAGCCTTGCGCCCTCGCGCCCGATCCCCGATTGCTTCATGCCCCCGAACGGGATCGGCGCGCCGGTCACCTTGGTGCGGTTCACCGCCACCATGCCAAAGCTCAACGCGCGCGCGCAGCGGTAGATGCGCCGGGGGTCGTGGCTGTGCAGATAGGCGACGAGCCCGTACTCGGTCGCGTTGGCGCGTGCCAGCACCTCGTCCTCGGTCTCGAACGAGCTCAGCGCGGCGACCGGGCCGAACGTTTCTTCGCGCATGATCTTCGCACCGTCGGGCACGTCGGCCAGCACCGTGGGCCGGTAGAACAGCGGCCCGGCGGCATCGCGCGTGCCCCCGGTCAGCAGCCTGGCGCCTTGCTCCAGCGCGTCGGCGACATGCTCTTCCTGCTTGGCCATGGCCTTTTCGTTCATCAGCGGGCCGATATCGGGGTCGTCCAGGCCGGGCCCGACGCCCAGCTCCGCCGTGGCCTCGGCGAAGCGGGCGCAGAACGCGTCGTAAACCGGGGCCTCGATGTAGAAACGGTTGGCGCCCAGGCAATCCTGGCCGGAGGTGGCGAACTTGGCCTTCACCGCCTCCTCGACCGCAATGTCGAGATCGGCATCGGCAAAGACGATGAAGGGCGCGTGGCCGCCCAGCTCCAGCACCAGCCGTTTGACCGTCTCCGCCGATTGGCGGTAGAGCAGCCGGCCCACCTCGGTCGAGCCGGTGAAGGACAGCGCGCGCACGCGCGGGTCTTCCAGCCAGGGGGCCACCACGGTGGCGGCATCGCCCGTGACCACGTTGAACACGCCCGCGGGCAGGCCCGCGCGCTCGGCCAGTTCGGCCAGCGCCAGCGCCGAGAACGGCGTCTCGGCCGAGGGGTGGGCGACCACGGTGCAGCCGGCGGCCAGCGCCGCGCCCGCCTTGCGCGTCAGCATGGCCGAGGGAAAATTCCACGGCGTGATCAGCGCGGCCACGCCCACCGGCTCGCGCCAGAGCTCCATCTCGGCATCGGGCAGGTGGCTGGTGATGCCCTCGATATTCGGGCGCCGGGCCTCTTCGGCGTAATATTCCAGGAAGGAGGCGGCATAGTCGATCTCGCCCCGCGCCTCCGAGATCGGCTTGCCCTGCTCCAGCACCATCAGCCGGGCAAGGTCCTCGCGGTGCTCTTCCACCAGGCGGAACCAGCGGCGCAGCCGGGCCGAGCGGTCCTGCGGCAAAAGACCGGCCCAGCCGGGAAAGGCGGATTGCGCAGCCTCGACGGCGGCGGCCGAGTCGCCGGCCGTCAGCGCGGCCACCTCGCCCAGGCAATCGCCCGTCGCCGGGTCGGTGACGGCAAAACTGTCGCCGGCGCTGCTGCCCGCCCACTTGCCGTTGACATAGGCAAAGCTGCGCACCAGCCGCGGGTCGGAAAGCCCGGCAAGCGGGGATTTGGACAGGGTGTGGTGCAGGGTCATGGCTGACCTCCTCTAAAGTCGCTGGGCATCTCTTGCGCCACGGCTCTGCCGTCCCGCCCGGGCGGTCACGCCGGGCAGCAAGAACATGGGGTTGCCGGTGGTCGCTTCACGTCAAGACTCGGGCGGAAGCGCCAGACAAGGGGCCTGAAAACCACCGCTCGAACAGACGATCCGCCTGCCGGCGCGGACGCTGGCAGTCAATCCTTCTGCAAGCCGGCCAACAGATCCAGCGGCGGCGGCGCCGGGCCCTTTACCGGCTTGGTCACGATGTAGGTATAATAGCGCGCCAGCCCCACGCGGGCCTCCAGCAGGGTGTCGATCAGCCGCTGGTAGCTGTCGATGTCGATTGTGACGACCTGCATCAGGTAGTCGAACCCGCCGCCCAGCGCCCAGCAGGCGACAATCTCGTCATGGCGCGCCACCGCCTCTTCGAAAATGCGAAGGGTCGCCGCCGTGTGGTCGGCCAGTTCCGCCGCGACGAAGACCACCACATGGGGCCCCAGCGCCTTGAGCGAGATCTCGGCCCGGTAGCCGGCGATCAGCCCCGCCTGTTCCAGCCGCTTCAGCCGGTCCCATGCGGGCGTGGCCGACAGGTTGATCCGCTGGGCAAGCTCTGCCTTGGTGATGCGCCCCTCGGCCGAGAGGATGCGCAGGATCGCGAGGTCGCGGTCGTCGAGCCTGACCATGGCGCTACGTCGCTATTCTGATGCCGGCGCCCAGCGCGCGAACGGCGGCCAGCGCGTGGGTGGCGATGGCGGTGTCCTGCGCGCCGGTGCCGGTGAGGTCGCAGATCGTGACATCGCCGGCGGCGCCGCGCCCGGGCCGCGCGCCGGTGACGATCTGGCCCAGCTCGGCGGGCAGCCCGGCCTGCCACAGCCCCGCCCGCTCGGCCGCGCGCAGCTCGCCCAGCCGCGCGCATTGGGCGGCGTTGTCGGCAACGTAGAGGTCGGCCTGGGCCAGCGCGCGGGCCTCGATCTCGTTCTTGCCCGACTGGTCGGCGCCCATGGCGGTGACGTGCAGGCCCGGGTGCAGCCAGTCGGCCTTGAGCACCGGCTCCCGCGCCGGGGTCGTCGTCACGACGAGCTGGCTGTCTGCCACCAAGGCGGCCGGGTCGTCCACCGCGCTTGCCGCCACGCCCAGCGAGGCCGCCAGATCGGCGGCGCAGGTCGCGGCCTTGGCGCCATCGCGCCCCCAGACCAGCACGCGGCCGAAGGGGCGCACAAGGTGCGCCGCCTCGATCTGCAGCCGCGCCTGCACGCCGGTGCCGATAACGCCCGCCGTTTCCACCCGTTCGGGCGCCAGCCATTTCGCCGCGACCGCCCCGGCAGCGGCGGTGCGCAGGTCGGTCAGATAGCCGTTGTCGAGAAACAGCGCCTCGGCCAGCCCGGTTTTCGCCGAGAACAGGATCATCAGCCCGTTGAGGCTGGGCAGGCCCAGCGCGGGGTTGTCGAAAAAGCCGGGGCTGACCTTGATCGCGAACCCGTCAAAGCCGGGCAGGTAGGCGGTCTTGACGTCCACCTCGCCATTGGCGGCCTCCAGCTCCATCGACATGACCGGGGGCATCACGACGCCGCCCGCGGCCAGCGCGGCAAAGGCGCGCTCGACTACCTCGACGGCGGCAAGGTCCAGCCGCACGGCGCGGCGCAGCTCGGCCTCGGTGACGATCAGCACCTCATGGGGCATAGGGTCTTCCTTCCACGATGTAGTCCCCCAGCACCACGTCGCGCCCCGTCACCACGCGGGCAAACAGCGCCATATCCAGGTTGCGCCCGGTCAGGATCGTGGCCACCGGCCCCGGCGCGAGGTCGACCTTGCCGGCCATCATCGCCGCGATGCCGACGACCGAGGCGCCCTCGGCCACCAGACGGTCCTCGTAAAAAAGTGCCTGCATGGCAAGATAGATATCCTCTTCGCTGACCAGAACGGTCTCGTCCAGATAGTCGCGGCAAAGCGGAAAGGACAGCCGGTTCGCCATCCCGACACCGCCCCCCAGCGAATCGGCCAGGCTGGGCACCTCGGCCACCTCGACGGGCCGCCCGGCGATCAGCGACGCGTGCATCGCCGCGCCGCGGGACATCGTCAGGCCGACGACGCGGATGTCCGGGCGGATCGCCCTGGCCGCCACCGCCACGCCCCCGGCCAGCCCGCCGCCCGAAAGCGGCACCAGGATCGTGCCGATATCGGGCCGCGCCTCCAGCATCTCCAGCCCGATCGTGCCCTGCCCGGCGATGACGCGCGCATCGTCGAAAGGCGAGATGTCCACCAGCCCCTCCTCGGCCACCAGCCGCGCGGCCTCGGCCTGGGCGTCGTCCTGGCTGTCGCCCGCGATGCACACCTCGGCGCCCAGCGCGCGGATGCCGGCGACCTTGGCCTCGGGCACCAGCCGCGACATGCAGATCACCGCCCTGAGCCCGCGGACCCGCGCCGCAAAGGCCACGCCGCGCCCGTGGTTGCCGGTGGAACAGCAGGTGACGCCGGTCACGTCCTCGTCCAGCGCCGAGACGGCGTTGAGGGCGCCGCGCAGCTTGAAGGCGCCGATGGGCTGCGCGATCTCAAGCTTCAGCAGCACCTCGGCGCCGGCCACGCCGGACAGAAACGGCGAGGGCACCAGCGGCGTGCCACCCGCCAGCGACGCGATGCGCGCGCGCGCCTGCATGATGTCGGCCAGCGTCAGGCCCATCCGCCATCTCCTTGTCGCTCTTCTGCAATTTGTCGTCGCACCCGGCCGACACTTGACGTAAACCGGCGCCATCCTGTCAGATAGGCACGTTTTCCACAGCACCACGCCCCAGCGCCCCCCGTCAAGCCGACCGCCCCGGCAGCCCCCAAGGAGCCACGCCGCCCATGACCGATGAAATCGTCCAGTTCGGCTACGCCACCGAGGGCCGTGCCCCGTTCTCTCTGGGCGAATACGAGCGCCGCATCGGCAAGGTGCGCCGCGCGATGGAGGAGAAGGGCATCGACATCCTCTTTGTCGAGGACCCGTCCAACATGGCGTGGCTGACGGGCTATGACGGCTGGTCGTTCTACGTGCACCAGGGTGTGCTGGTCTTTCACGACGCCGACCCGATGTGGTGGGGCCGCCAGCAGGACGCGAACGGTGCGGTCCGGACGGTCTGGATGGCGGGCGTGCACATCACCCATTATGCCGACCATTACGTGCAGTCGACCGAACGCCACCCGATGCAGCAGCTCGCCAGCATCATCCGCGACCTCGGCTACGGGGCCAAGCGGATCGGGGTGGAGATGGAAAATTATTATTTCTCCGCAAAAGCTTACGTGACGCTTTGCGAGTCGCTGCCCGAGGCCGAAATCATCGACGCCACGGCGCTGGTCAACTGGCAGCGGGCGGTGAAATCCGACGAAGAGCTCGATTTCATGCGCCGCGCCGCGCGGATTTCGGAAAAGATCATCGACGGCGTGGTCGAGCGGATCGAGCCCGGCATGGCCAAGAACGACCTGGTGGCCGAGCTTTTCCGCGACGCGCTGACCGGGGCCGATGGCGACTGGGGCGATTACCCGGCCATCGTCCCGCTCTTGCCCTCGGGCAAGGACGCCTCGGCCTCTCACCTGACCTGGGACGGGCGGGAATTCGCGACGGGCGAAGCGACGTTCTTTGAAATCTCGGGCTGCTACCGGCGCTATCACGCGCCCTTCTGCCGGACGATCTTCCTCGGCACGCCCCCCGATTACATGCGCGAGGCCGAGGCGGCGCTCTTGGAGGGGATCGAGGCCGGGCTCTGGGCCGCCAAGGCGGGCAACCGCGCCTGCGACGTGGCCAACGCGCTGGCCGCGCCGCTGGAACGCGCGGGTATCGAGCGGGGCGCGCGCTGTGGCTATCCCATCGGCCTTTCCTACCCGCCCGACTGGGGCGAGCGCACGATCTCGCTGCGCCCCGAGGACGAAACGGTGCTGGAACCGGGCATGACCTTCCACTTCATGCCCGGCCTGTGGATGGAGAACTGGGGGCTTGAGATCACCGAGCCGATCCTCATCCGCGAGGACGGCCCGGCCGAATGTTTCTGCGACCGCCCCCGCAAGCTATACGTGAAGGACTGATGGCAACGCTTGAAGATACCCGCGCGATCCTGGCCGATCTGGTGGCCTTTCCCACCGTGTCGTCGGACTCGAACCTGGAGATGATCGTGCACATGGCCGCCCTGCTCGGCGATCTCGGCGCGCGGGTCGATCTGTTTCACGACCAGGGGGGACACAAGGCCAACCTCTTCGCCACGCTGGGCCCCCAGGACGCGCCGGGCGGCATCGTGCTGTCGGGCCATACCGACGTGGTGCCGGTGACCGATCAGGACTGGTCGTCCGACCCGTTCCGGCTGCACGAGGCCGATGGGCGGCTTTACGGGCGCGGCACCTGCGACATGAAGGGGTTCATTGCGGCGGCGCTGGCCATGGCGCCCGATTTCGCCGCGCTCGACCTCGCGCGACCGCTGCATTTCGCCTTTACCTATGACGAGGAAACCGGCTGTCTCGGCGGTCAGGCGTTGGTGGCCGAACTGGCCGCGCGCGGCATCCGCCCCGACATCGCGATCATCGGCGAGCCGACCGGGATGCAACTGGTCGAGGCGCACAAGGGGTGCTGCGAATACACCGTCGAGTTCACCGGGCTCGAAGGCCACGGCTCGGACCCCGGCGCAGGCGTGAACGCCGCCGAATACGCGGTGCGTTATGTCGCGCATCTGCTGGCTCTGCGCGAGACGCTGCGTGCCCGGGCGCCGGCGGGCAGCCCGTTCCGCCCGCCCTACACCACCATCAACCTCGGCCGCATCGCCGGGGGGCACGCCCATAACGTGATCGTCGGCAAGGCCGAGGTCGCGTGGGAAATGCGACCGGTCCATCCCGACGACATCGATTTCGTGAAATCGCGCATGGAGGCGCTTTGCCAGGGCACGCTTTTGCCCGAGATGCGCGCGGTCCAGCCCACGGCGGACATCGTGACCCACGTGATCGGCGAGGTCACCGGCCTGAAGCCGATGCGCGACAGCGCCGCACGGGCGCTGGTGGCCGAACTGACCGGGCAGCATCACGCCAAGTCGGTGCCGTTTTCCACCGAGGCCGGGCTTTTCCAGTCGATCGGCTGTTCGGCGGTGGTCTGCGGGCCCGGCGCCATCGCCCAGGCCCACAAGCCCGACGAATACGTCACGTTCGACCAGTTGGGCCGCTGCCTCGACATGCTGGAGGGGCTCGCGCCCCAGCTCACCCGCCCGGCCTGAGCCTCAGCGCGCCCGCTCCAGCGCCTTGTCGAACATGTCGCCGCCCATCTCGGCCAGCCGGCCTGCCGCATCGGCGTAGTCCGAAAGCGTCTCTTCCACATAGCCGGCCTGCACCGCCACCACGTCCTCGGGGTTGCGGCAGTTCCACAGCGCCTGCTGCGCGCGAAGATCCTTGCCCATCCGGTCGGCGGTGAAATTGGCCATCTCGGCGCCCAGGATGCGCATGTTCTGCAACGTCGCCGTGCCCAGCCACGCCATCAGCCCCAGCCCCTCGGCCTGCGCCCCGGTCAGGGCGGCGATGGGGCTGTCGGTGTCGCTGTCGTGTGTCTCCTGCGTCGCCATCTGTCGTCTCTCCGTCATCGGGCCGGGGCGCGCCGGTCAGCCGACCCGTTCGCCCTTGACCCAGGTTCCGCGCACCATCGGCGCGCCGTCGATCCGCGCCACGCGGATCAGGTCGGCCCGCGCGCCCGGCGCAATCCGCCCCCGGTCGGGCAGGTGCGCGGCGCGGGCGGGTGCCGAAGTCACCGTGGCGATGCCGCGCGCCATGTCGTCCCAGATATCGCCCAGCATCACCGCCGCCATCAACAGCGCCGAGGGCACGTAATCCGACGACAAGATATCCAAAAGCCCGGCCTCGGCAAGATCGGCCGCCGCCACGTTGCCCGAATGCGACCCGCCGCGGATCAGGTTGGGCGCCCCCATCATCACCGCGATGCCGCTGGCGCGGCAGGCGCGCGCGGCCTCGACCGAGGTGGGAAACTCGGCCAGCTCGATCCCATGGGCCGCCGAGACCGCCACATGGTCCTCGGTGGTATCGTCGTGGCTGGCCAGCACCGCGCCCCAGGCCCTCGCCGCCGCCACCGCGCGGGCCTCATGCGCCGCGCCCAGCCGGTCGCGCAATGCGCGCTGGTTTTCCACATGGGCGTCGAACTCGGCGTCCGACAGCCCGTGCTTGCCCTGCACATAGGTCCTGAGCTTGGAGAGATCCGAAAACTGCCGCTGCCCCGGCGTGTGGTCCATCAGGCTCAGGATGCCGACCCGGTCCTCGGGGCCGAACTCGTCCAACTCCTCGATCAGCGTCTCGGAACAGACCTCGGCGCGCAGGTGGATGAAATGGCTTATCCTGAGTGCGCCCTTTGCGCGCAGGTCCAGCAACTCGCTGGCCAGTTGCCGCGCGTATTTGCGGTAGTTCGTGCGGTCGTTCGACACGACCGAGCCCACCCGCAGCGCGTCGAACACGGTGGTGATGCCGACGCTGGCCAGTTCCGCGTCATGGGCGATCAGCGCGCTGGCGTGGGGCCAGTCGACCCGCGGACGCGGCTGGATGTGGCGTTCCAGGTTGTCGGTGTGCAGCTCGATCAGGCCGGGCATCAGCATGTCGCCGCCGCAATCCACGGCACCCTCGGGCACCGCCCCGCCGGTGTCGACGGCCGCGATCTCGCCGCCCGCGACCCTGACAGAGCCGGTGACGGTTTCCTCGGCCAACACAAGCGTGGCGTTGGCAAGCACGGTCTCAGGCATGACGGGCTCCTTGATGCGCGCCGCGCTTTGCGGCAGGAGAGAGGCCAACAGGCACGGCGCCCCGGTTCTGGAGCATCCCATGGAAGGCTACAAGCGTTACGCGATCTACTACGCGCCCGAGCCCGGACCGCTGGCCGCCTTCGGCGCGGCCTGGCTGGGCTGGGATGCCGAAGCGGGGCAAGAGCGTGCCCGGCCGGTGGTGCACGGCCTGCCGCGGCCGGTGGCCGATCTGACCGCGCAGCCTCGCAGATACGGCTTTCACGGCACCGTCAAACCGCCCTTCCGGCTGGTCGAGGGCAGCGATATCGCGCTGCTTCACCGGGCGGCCTCGGCGCTGGCGGGTCAGCTCAAGCCGGTGCTGCTCGACGGGCTGCAGCTTTCGCGACTGGGCGGGTTCCTGGCGCTCACGCCGCGCGGTGACACCACGCATCTGGGCGCGCTGGCCGGCAGCGTGGTCGACGCACTCGACGGGTTCCGCGCCGCGCCGAGCGAGGCCGAGATCGCCAAGCGCAACCCCGACCGGCTGAGCGCGCGGCAAAACAAGCTCTTGCAGCGCTGGGGCTACCCCTACGTGATGGAAGAGTTCCGCTTTCATCTCACGCTGACCGGCCCCCTCGAGGACGCCGAGGCCGAGGCGACCCGCGCCGCCCTCGCCCCGGTGGTGGCACCGCTCATCGCGGGCCCCTTGCGCATCCGAACGCTGTGCCTTTTCGGCGAGGCCGAGGACGGGCGCTTTCGCAACCTGCACCGCTACACCCTCTCGGGCTGAAGCGCGGCCAGCATCGCCGCGACCGCGTCATCGAGCGCCCCGTCATTGTCGATGCGCCGCACCGTCAGACCCGCGGGCAGCGCGTAATCGGCCCGCGCCAGGCGCCGGGCGATCTCTTCGGCGCTCTCCCGCCCCCGTCCGGCAAGGCGCCGCGCCAGCGTCTCGGGGCGCGCCGTCACATGCAGCACCACCAGACCGGGATAGCGCGCCGCCGCCTCGCCCAGCACCGCGCGCGAGCCGTTGAAGAGCACATCGCGCCCCTCGGCCAGCACCGCGTCGATCGCGGCCGGAATGCCATAGGCCAGCCCATGCGCCCGCCACGACAGCGCAAAGGCGCCGGCGGCCAGCCGCCGCCCGAACGCGTCCTCGCTGATCCCTTCGAAAGGCTCGCCGCCCGCCTCTTCGGGCCGGGTGATCGCCCGGCGCACCAGATAAAGCCCCGGCCGCCGCGCCGCGACCTCGGCCATCAGCGTGTCCTTGCCCGCCCCCGAGGGGCCCACCACCGCAAACAGCCGGCCCGCCATCACGCCGCCCTCGGCGTGAAGCCGGTCACGTCCACCTCGCGGTCGGCCACCCGCGCCCGCGCCGCGACGTCGTGAAAGATCCCCACGATCGCCGCGCCCCGCGCCTTGGCCTCGTCGATCAGATCCAGCACCACCTCGCGGTTTGCCGCATCCAGGCTCGCCGTCGGCTCGTCCAGCAAAAGGGCCGGGTAATCGTAGGCAAAGCCCCGCGCGATGTTCACCCGCTGCTGCTCGCCCCCCGAAAAGGTGGTGGGGCTCAGCCCCCACAGCGTGCGCGGAATGTTCAGCCGCTCCAACAGCGCCGCCGCGCGGTCCCGCGCCACCCCGTCGTCGGCGCCCACAGCCAGCAGCGGCTCGGCCACCACGTCAAGCGTCGGCACCCGCGGCACCACCCTCAGGAACTGGCTGACATAGCCCAGCGTGTGCCGCCTCAGCGCCAGTATCTCGCGCGGCTCGGCGCGCGCCACGTCGACCCCGCCCACCAGGATATGGCCGGCCTCTGCCAGGTAATTGCCATAGATCATCCGCATCAGGGTGGACTTGCCCGCGCCCGAGGCCCCGGTCAGCGCCACGCACGCCCCGGCCGCGACGCTCAGATGCCCGCCTTCCATCACCGGGATCACCGCGCCGCCCTGGTTGTGCAGCACAAAGCTCTTTGACAGCCCGTCGATCTCGATCATCCCCCAAGCCCCTTCTTCTTGGTGAAAATACCCATAATCCGCCGTGTCACACCTGCAGAACCGAACTCACCAGCAATTGCGTATAGGCATGCTGCGGGTCGTCCAGCACCTGGTCGGTCAGCCCGGTCTCGACCACATGGCCCGATTTCATCACCATCAACCGGTCGGCCAGCAGTCGCACCACCGCCAGGTCATGGGTGACGATGATCGCGCTCAGCCCCATCTGCCGCACCAGCCCGCGCATCAGGTCCAGCAGCCGTGCCTGCACGCTGACGTCCAGCCCCCCCGTGGGCTCGTCCATAAACACCAGCCGCGGGCCGGTCACCAGGTTGCGCGCGATCTGCAGCCGCTGCTGCATGCCGCCGGAAAAGGCCGAGGGCCGGTCGTCCACCCGGTCGGCCTCGATCTCGACCCGGCCCAGCCAGTCGAGCGCACTTTCGCGGATCGCCCCGTAATGCCGCGCGCCCACGGCCATCAGCCGCTCGCCCACATTGCCGCCTGCGGAAACGCCCATCCTCAGCCCGTCGCGCGGGTTCTGGTGGACGAAGGCCCAGTCGGTGCGCCCCAGCATGCGCCGTTCGGGCTCGCTCATCGTGACGGTGTCCTTCAGCCCCTCGGCGCGGGTGTCGAACTGCACCTCGCCCGCATCGGGCGCCAGGTGCCCGGCGAGGCAGTTCAGCAGCGTCGACTTGCCCGACCCGCTCTCGCCGACGATCCCCATCACCTCGCCGGGGTAAAGGTCGAAGCTGACATCGGCACAGCCGATCCGGGCCCCGTAGAACTTCGACACGCCCCGAACGGAAAGCAACGGCTCCGCCGCCGCCCAAGACCTTTCGGAACAATCCCGGCACGACTCTTGCGAAGCATTTTGCACGCTCATGCCTGTCCCTCCTCGTAAGGCGCGCCCATCGCGCCGACATGACCGTCGTCCCGGCGCGTGGCGCAGTAATCGGTGTCCGAACAGACGAACATCCGCCCGCCCGCATCGTCGACGATCACCTCGTCGAGATAGCTGTCCTCGGCCCCGCAGAGGGCACAGGGCTTTTCGGCCTTCATCCGCTGGAACGGGTAATCCTCGAAATCGAGGCTGACCACGCTGGTGTAGGGCGGCACCGCATAGATGCGCTGCTCGCGCCCCGCACCAAACAGCTGGATCGCCGCCATCTCCATTTTCGGATTGTCGAATTTCGGGATCGGCGAGGGGTCCATCACGTAGCGCCCCGCCACCTTGACCGGGTAGGCATAGGCGGTGGCGATATGGCCGTGGCGCGCGATGTCCTCGTAAAGCTTCACATGCATCAGCCCGTACTCCTGAAGGGCGTGCATCTTGCGCGTCTCCGTCTCGCGCGGTTCGAGAAAGCGCAGGGGTTCGGGGATGGGCACCTGGTAGACCAGGATCTGCCCCTCGATCAGCGGCTCTTCGGGGATACGGTGGCGGGTCTGGATCACCGTGGCCTCGGCGGTGCGCTCGGTCGCCTCCACCCCCGCCACCCGGCCGAAGAACTTGCGAATCGACACCGCGTTCGTGGTGTCGTCGGCGCCCTGGTCGATCACCTTGAATCGGTCCTCTGGCGTCAGCACCGCGGCCGAGACCTGCACGCCGCCGGTACCCCAGCCATAGGGCATGGGCATCTCGCGGCTGGCAAAGGGCACCTGGTAGCCTGGAACGGCCAGAGCCTTCAACAATGCCCGGCGGATCATCCGCTTTGTCTGCTCATCGAGGTAAGCGAAGTTATAATGGTCCGTTTTCGTCATCTTTCGGCCCCGATTCCCCTGCAAACAGTCCTCGTAGCGAATGAGGAGCGCCCGTCATGGACTGGATTTCCACCATCACCTTCGACCAACTGGCCTACAGCATCCTGATGCTCGGACTGATCCGCGAAGGCATGGTCTTTGCCCTGCCCGACACCATTGCCGGACCGGGCGGCTGGCTGATCGACACCCAGCCCGAAGACTGATCCATGGACACGCTCTGGCACATGCTCACGACGACGAGCTGGGGCCACGGCCTCTTGCTCGTGCTGGCCGCGGTCGGACTGCATCAGATCGTCATCCTCGCCCAGAAGCGCGACGCGCGCACGCCGAACCCCCGCGGGACGGATAGCGGCCACTGGGCCGACCACGACCGGTTCGACGACGGCCGCGACAGGGGCCGCTAGGCTCATTCCGCCGCCGCCCGGGCCATGGCCGCCTCGGCCTCGGCCCTGATCTTTCGGATCAACTCCAATTCGGATTGGAAATCCACGTAGTGGGGCAGCTTGATATGCTCCAGAAACCCTGACGCCTGGATGTTGTCGCAGTGATAAAGCACGAATTCTGCGTCCTGCGCCGGGGCGCCGGTGTCGTCCTCGCCCAACTCTTCCCACCTGAGCGACCGGTCGACCAGCGCCATGGAAATCGCCTTGCGCTCGGTCTGGCCGAAAGCCAGGCCATAGCCACGGGTGAATTGCGGCGGTTCGGTCTTTGAGCCGGTGAACTGGTTGACCGTCTCGCATTCGGTCAGCCGCACCTCGCCGATCTCGATGGCAAAGCCCAGCTCGGGGATGTCCATCTCGACGCTGACCGCGCCGATCCTGAGTTCGCCAACGAAGGGATGGTTGCGCCCGTAGCCGCGCTGGGTCGAATAGGCCATGCCCAGCACGAACCCCTCGTCGCCCCGCGTCAGCGCCTGTAGCCGCAGGGCGCGATTGGCGGGAAACTCCATCGGCGCGCGGGTCAGGTCGGGGGGCGTGTCCTCGGCCGGCTCTTCGCGCTGGATCAGCCCGTCGCGGTCGAGATACTCGGTGATGCGCGGCATCGGCGCGGTTTGCGGCGCCGATGCGGGCGCCTCGGGCGCCTCGCCCTCGGCGGCCAGTTTGAAATCCAGAAGGCGATGGGTGTAGTCGAAGGTCGGCCCCAGCACCTGCCCGCCCGGCGCGTCCTTGAAGGTCGCCGAGATGCGCCGGTCGCAGACCATCGCGCCGGTATCGACGGGCCGCGAGGCCCCGATCCGCGGCAGCGTGGTGCGGTAGGCACGGATCAGAAACACCGCCTCGATCAGATCGCCGCGGGCCTGCTTGATCGCCAGCGCCGCAAGGTCGGGGTCGTAAAGCGAGCCCTCGGCCATAACCCGGTTGACCGCGAGGGCCAGCTGCTCGCGGATCTGCGCCACGCTCAGCTCGGCGATGCCGGGATCGCCGCGCCGTTCCTCGGCGAGCCAGTCATGGGCGTTGTCGATGGCGCGCTCACCGCCTTTCACCGCGACATACATCAGGCGGCCTCCACCCTGGTGCTGCGCGGCAGCGCGGCCAGCCGGTTGCCCGACGTGAAGAAGAAGTCGAGCCCCAGCGGATAGCCCGCCGCGTTGGCGCGAAAGGCGTCGATCTCGGGCAGGCCGAGGCTTTCTTCGGTCTCGATCCCCGGCCCGGTCAGACGCGCGCCGGCCTTTTCCAGCGCCGGCATCTCGACGATCAGCGTGGCCGAGCGGTCGGGGTATTCGGACACGCCCGCCCGGTAGGCGCCAAGCGGTGCAAGCGCCGCCCAGTCACCGACTGCAAAGGCGGCGTCCCTTGGCCGCGTGAGCGGCGCGCCGGTATGAAAGGTGAGCCACTCCCGCAGGGCCGGCGTATCCCAGCCCCCCGCAAGGTAAAGCGGCGTGTCGCCATCGGCCAGCGTCAAGAGCAGCGTACCGGCGGCGGCGGACAGTGGCGCCGGGGGCGCGGCCCCGGCGATCTGGAAAATCCGCCCGGGCCGGGCCATCGCTTCGAGCGCGGCGCGAAAGGCGTGAGCGGCATCGACGGGGGCGTCGGCGAACCCGCCGGTCAGGGCGTTTGTCTGCATCGCTCAATCCTCTCCGCGGACCATCGTGAAGAACTCGACCTTCGTCGCCGCAGCCTTGGCCGCGCGGGCGGTGCGGGCGGCGGCCATTTCCTGCGCCAGCGGCGCCAGGATCGCGGCGCGCACCCGGTCGGCCTGCCCGGTCTGCATCAGCGCATCTACCAGCGCCGCATGACGGGCTTTTTCCTTGTCGCGGCCCTGCACGTAGCCGTGGCCCACCTCGCCGGTCTCCAGCCGCAGCGCACAGCGCGTCACCGTCATCTCGCCTATGTTGAACGGCGCGCCGGTGCCGCCCATGCGGCCGCGCACCATCACGCCGCCCACCTCGGGCGCGCGCAGCCAGGAAAAGCCGGGCTCGGGGCCGAAGCCCGCCCAAAGCGCCGCCAGGCGCTCTGCCGGGGCCTTGGCCAGAAGGCCCATCCAGCCCTTTCGTGTGTCGATCTCGCTCATGTAGACAGCTTGCCGATTTGTCTAGGTTTCTATACAACTAGACAAATCATTACGCCTTTGCCCCGAGTCGCGCAAGCCGCCCCAACGTGAAGTTTCAGTGACATGGCCCGCACCCCGATCTGGACATCGATCTACGAGACCCTGACCGCCGAGATCGGTACCGGCCGCTACCGGCCGGGCGACAAGCTGCCCACCGAGGCGGAACTGGCGCAACGCTTCGGCGTCAACCGGCACACCGTGCGCCGGGCGCTGGCGGCGCTGGCCGAGGCCGGCCTCGTCCACGCGCGACGCGGCGCCGGCGTTTTCGTGGCGGCCAAACCCACCGATTACCCGCTGGGCCGGCGCGTGCGCTTTCACCAAAACCTCAAGGCCGCCGGGCAAAGCCCCACGCGAAAGGTGCTTTTGCTGGAAACCCGGCTGGCCGACGCGCGCGAGGCCGAGGCGCTCGCCCTGCCATCGGGGGCCGAGGTGCACGTGTTCGAAGGGATATCGCTGGCTGACGGCGTGCCGCTCGGTCTTTTCCGCAGCGTCTTTCCCGCGGCGCGCTTTGCGGGGCTTCTGCCGGTGCTGGACGAGACCCGCTCGATCACCGCGGCCCTGGCCCGCCTGGGTGTCACCGATTACACGCGCGCCTCCACCCGGCTCACCGCCAAGCTCGCAACCGCCACGCAGGCGCTGCACCTGCAGGTCGGCGAGGGCGCCCCGATCCTGCGCACGGTCAGCGTGAATGTCGACGCAAACGGCCAGCCTGTCGAATACGGCCATACCTGGTTTGCCGGTGACAGGATCAGCCTCACCGTCGCGCCGGAATAATAATAAAACACGCGGTTTCTGTCATATCGGCGATACAGAGCCGGGTTATCCACAGAACTCAAAATCACTGGCGAGCAGGTTCCATGCCCACGATGCTTCAGCCCTTGCGTTTTACCGGCGCGACAATCCTTCGTGACGGCGAGATGCAGCAGCGCTCGCTGGCGATTGCGGACGGGCGCATCACCAGAGGCCCCCTGCCCGAGGTCGACCTTTCGGGCTACCTGATCCTGCCCGGCATCGTCGATCTGCACGGCGACGCTTTCGAGCGGCACATCGCGCCGCGCCCCTCGGCGCCGTTCGACATGGAAACCGGTCTGGCCGGCACCGACCGCGACGCCGCCGCCAACGGCGTGACCACCGCCTGGCTGGCGCAAAGCTGGTCTTGGGAGGGCGGGCATCGCGGACCCGACCATGCCGAGGCTTTGATGACCGCGCTCGACGCCTATCGCCCGCGCGCCCTGACCGACCTGCGTATCCAGGTCCGCTGCGAGACCCATATGGTCGACACCGGTCCGCGCCTGCTCGACGCCGTGCGCCGGCACCGGATCGACTACGTGGTGTTCAACAACCACCTCGACGAGGCGGTGGACCATGCCCGCGAACAGTCCGAGGTGATCCATCACTGGGCGCGGCAGGCGGGCCGCACGCCCGAGCAATATGTCGATCAGATCAAGACGGCCGCGGCCCGGTCGCGCGAGGTGCCGCGCCACCTGTGCCGCCTGGCCGACGCGTTCGACGAGATGGGCGTGCTTTACGGCAGCCATGACGACCCCGACGGCGAGACGCGCGAGCATTACTCGATGATCGGGGCGCGGATCGCCGAGTTCCCCACCTCTCGCCGGGCCGCCGCCGCGGCCAAGGCGATGGGCGACCCGGTGCTGATGGGGGCGCCCAACGTGGCCAGGGGCGGTTCGCAATCGGGCAATGTCGCGGCGTCCGACCTGATCGCCCAGGGGTTCTGCGACGCGCTGGTGTCAGATTACTACTACCCGGCGCTCGCTCGTGCCGCCTGGCGGTTGGTCGACATGGGGCTGATGGGCCTGCCCCGCGCCTGGGCGATGATTTCCGAAAAACCGGCCGAGATCCTGCGCCTGCCCGACCGGGGCCGGCTGGATGTCGGGCGCGGGGCGGATCTGTGCGTGGTAAACGCCGAGACCCGAACGGTCGAGATGACGATCGCGGGCGGGCGGCTGACCTATCTCGCCGGCGAGGCCGCACACCGCTTTGCCCATCGCATCGCCGCGCTGGACATGGCCGCCGAGTAAGGCCGCGACATTTCCTGCGAGATGCCGGCGAATTGATATGCTTTCGACACATTCGTGTGCGACATATTGTCCGTAGCGCCGCAAGGTGACCGCGAATTTTAAACGAGTACTTTTTTGCGAGAAAAGGGATGGTCCGATGGGCCATCCCTTATTCTTGCGGGCGCTCATTCCTGCGGCGCGGCGCCCTCGTATTTCTCGAGAAACGCCTCGATATCGAGGCTGCGGAAATCGGCCAGCGCCGCGCGAAGCGCCGCGTGCGGCCAGTCCCACCATGCCAGCCCCATGAGCCGCTCGGCAATCTCCGCCGGAAAGCGCGGCCGCAGCGGCACCGCGGGCAGGCCCGCCACGATCATGTAGGGCGCCACGTCGCGGGTGACGACGGCACCGGCGGCCACCACCGCGCCATCGCCCACGCTGAGCTCTGGCCGGATGATCGCGCCATGGCCGATCCAGGTGTCGTGCCCGATCGTGGTGCGGCGGCTCTTGCGATGGGCGAAGAACGCGGGGTCGGCCTCGGCGTCGTCCCAGTAATCGGCCGAGCGGTAGAGGAAATGGTGCAGGCTGGCGCGCTGCATCGGGTGGTCTGTCGGGCCGATCCGGGCAAAGCTGGCGATATTGGCGAACTTGCCCACGGTGGTGTTGGCGATGTCGGCGTAGCGGTCGCAATAGGAATAATCGCCAAGCTCGGAATCGGCGATCCGGCTGCCGCGGCCGATCTCGACATAGCGGCCGAAGCAGGAGGCGGCGATCTCGCAATCGGGGTGGACGACGGGCTCTTCGCTCAGGCGTGGCATGGGGCGGCTCCGTTGTGCCGGAGTTTTCGCCTCCGGCGGGGATATTTGAGGCCAGAAGAAATGGCGGGCTAGACGCCCTTGATCAGGCGGCGGCGCAGGATACCCGAGATCCAGTCCATCAGCATCACCATGAGGATGATCAACACGATGTAATAGCTGACCTCCTCCCAGTCCTTCTGGGTGATCATCGCCTGGGTCAGCAGCAAGCCGATGCCGCCGCCGGTGATCGCGCCGATGATGGTGGCGCTGCGGGTGTTGGATTCCAGGTAGTAGAGGACCTGGGACAAGAGCACCGGGGTGATCTGCGGGATCACGCCGAAGCGGTAGCGGCCGAGCACCGGCGCGCCGGTGGATTGCACCCCCTCGATCTGCTTGTCGTCAACGTTTTCCAGCGCCTCCGAGAACATCTTGCCGAAGCTGCCGGTATCGGTGAACAGGATCGCCAGCGCCCCCGTCAGCGGGCCGGGGCCGAAGGCGCGGGCCAGAACGATCGTCCAGATCAGCGCGTCGACCCCGCGCAGAAAGTCGAAGACACGGCGGATACCGAGACGCAGCCCCCTCACCGGCGTGAAGTTCTTGGCCGCCACGAAGGCCAGCGGCAGCGCCACCATGGCCGCGCCCATCGTGCCGAGAAACGCCATCAGGATCGTCTCGAAGATCGCCCAGAGGACCTCGGCGTGGCGCCACATGGCGTTGGTCCAGAAATCGTGCCAGGCGCCGGCGAGATTGCCGCGCGCGGGGTCGATCCGGGGGCCCAGCAGGATCTCGGTCAGGGAATGGCCGTGATAGGGGCTGTCGAGCGTGAAGAAGAACAGCTCCCACCCCCGGAAATAGCGAAATACCTCGGTCCGGTTGCGGGTGACGCTGACGCGGCCGGCCTCGGTGGTGATGGCCAGCCGGTTTTTCGAGACGCTGATCCAATCGGGCACGTCACCGGCAAGGTTGGTCTCGACGCCGCGGGCGCGGCTGGGCATCGCCTCGATCACACCGTAGCCGGGCACATCGTACACCATGCCGTTCTCGGTATAGGTGACGACATGGCCGCCGCCGAGGTCGATCACCGTTTCGGCGCCGGTGCGGGTGACCCAGTCGGGCGGAGCGTCGGGCGCGTAGGTGCCCTTGCGCTCGCCCTCGATGGCGACGCTCAGCTCGCCCGAGCGGTTGTCGCGGGTGACGTGGGTCTTGTAGCTGTAGCTGTCGGCGACCAGCGCGCGACCGTTGTCCCAGCGGGCCCGTTCGGCCAGGCCGGGAATGCCGAAGGCAACCGCGATATAGGCGAGATAGACCAGCACCAGCGCGGGCAGGCCGAAACTGACCAGCCGGCGGCGGACAAAACTGCGCTCGGCCGCGGCCTTCTGGATGTCGGTGGCGGCGAGGCTCATGCCGGGGCCCTCCCGCGGGTCAGGCGGTTACGGTAATGGCTGGAAAGCTGGTCGAAGAAGACGATGGCGGCGAACAGCAGGATGAAGATCGCCGCCGCCTCGTCGAACTTGCCCTGCCCCCAGGACATGGCGTTTTTCAGCTCGTAGCCGATGCCGCCCGCGCCGACGAAGCCCAGAATCGCCGAGGCGCGGATATTGATCTCGAAGCGAAGAAGCGCGTAGCTGAGATAGTTGGGCGCGACCTGCGGGATCACCCCCAGCCACATGCGCTGAATCCAGGTGGCGCCGACCGAGGCGAGCCCGTCGAGGGGATTCATGTCGGCGTTCTCGTTCACCTCGGAAAAGAGCTTGCCCAGCGCGCCGCCGGTGTGAAAGGCGATGGCGATCATCGCCGGCACCGGCCCGCCGCCGAGCACGAAGATCAGCACCAGCGCGATAACGATCTCGGGGACCGCGCGCATGATGTCCATGACGCGCCGAAAGAGCGGGATCAGCCGCGGGAACCGCGCAAGGCCCCGGGTCGACAGCAGCGACAGCACCAGCCCGAGGATGCCGCCCACCAGGGTCGACACCGCGGCGATGTTGATCGTCTCGATCAGCGCGGGGAAGAAATGCACCAGGTGCGCGGGCAAAAGCGCGACCTTGGCCGCCGCCTCGTCCACCACCAGCGCGGGGAAATCGAATATGTTGTGCAGCCCGTCCCAGAAGCCGCCAGCGTTGCGCGCGTTCGAGACCATGAAGCCCGAGGTCATCAGCGCGGCGAAAATCGTCAGAGCCAGCCCGGAATAAAGCCGACGCCGCTGTGTGAGGGCCATGTAGTGGCCGCGTATGTCGCCCGCCCCGGTGGCCGGGCCCGCGGTAATCGTGTCTGCCATCTGGGCTTTCCCTGAAACGTAAGGCGGGCCCGGATCGTCCGGGCCCGCCCCTGCACCGATAGGCGCTTAGTTCGATTTGGACCTGCGGGCTTCGATGATCGACAGGTAGGCGTCGTGGGTGATCGGGTCGAAGCCCAGCGATTCACCGGCCGAGATGTTGTAGGTGCACTCCTTGTCGGCATCGTACATGCCGTCGATCAGCGCGGTCATCTCGGCCTTGACCTCTTGCGGAAGCGCCTTGCGCAACACGATCGGGCCTTCCGGGATCGGCTTGGAACGCCAGATCTCGACCAGGTCGTTCATGTCGATCAGGCCGGCATCCACCGCCTTGCGCAGGGCGCCCGAGTTGTAGCCGTCTTCCCAGTCGCCCTGGCCGTCGGCCCAGGTCACGCCGCCGTCCACGTCGCCGTTGTTGACCGCGACGATGGTCTGCTCGTGGCCGCCGGTAAAGACGACCTCACCGAAGTAGTCGCCCGACTCCATGGAGGCGCCGGTCGCCTCGGGGATCTCGATCGAGGGGATCAGGTAGCCCGAGGTCGAGTTCGGGTCGCCGAAGCCGAATTTCTGGCCCTGCATGTCGTCCAGCGAGGCGATGCCGCTGTCTTTGCGGGCGAAGCCGATCGAGTGGTAGCCGTAGGAGCCGTCGAGGTTGATCTTGACCAGCACCGGCTCGACCGCTTCGGGGTCTTCGAGGTAGGTCTTGGCGTAGCCCGAGGCGCCCAGCCAGGCCATGTCGATGGTGCCGCCCAAAAGGCCCTGGATCACACCGTTATAGTCGGCGGGCGCAAACAGCTTGACCGGGACGCCCAGCGCCTCTTCGGTGTAGGTCTTCAGGCATTCGTGGCTGGTCAGGCGGTCCTGCGCGTTCTCGCCGCCGAGGATGCCGATGCGAAATTCGTCGATATTCTGGGCCATGGCCGGGGCGGCAAGGGCGGTGGTGGCCACAAGGGCGGTCAGCAGATGCTTCATCGTTTCTCTCCAGGTTGGTTTTGCCCCCCGGGAGGCGCCCGGGAGTGCAGATGAAAACTCTCGGGATGCTCAGAGCAGCTCGGCCTCCTCCATCATTGCGCGGGAGGTTTCGTCCAGCGCATTGATGGACGTGGAGGTCGACGCCTCGGAAAAAGAGGCGTCGGCGCCGTAGATGTCGCGCGCCGCGCCGGTGGTCAGTTGGTCGGGGGTGCCGTCGAACACCACGCGGCCGTCGCGCATCCCGATCACCCGGTCGCAATAGCGCCGGGCGGTATCCAGCGTGTGCAGGTTGGCGATCACCATGCGGCCGTCTTCCTCGTGGATGCGGCGCAGGGCGTCCATCACCACCTGGGCGTTCATCGGGTCGAGGCTGGCGATAGGTTCGTCGGCGAGGATGATCCTGGGGTCCTGCATCAGTGCGCGGGCAATGGCCACGCGCTGTTGCTGCCCGCCCGACAGCGCCTCGGCGCGCTTGGGCGCCTGCTCGGCGATGCCCAGCCGGTCGAGGATGTCGATGGCGCGGTGGATGTCGGCGCTCGGGTAGAGATTGAAGAACGTGGTCAGCGCCGAATGGCGGTTGAGCGTGCCGTGCAGCACGTTCGAGACGACATCGAGCCGGGGCACAAGGTTGAACTGCTGAAAGATCATCGCGCAGTCGGATTGCCACGCGCGCTTGGCGCTGCCCCGCAGCTCCAGCACGTTGCGCCCCTCGAACCGGATCGCGCCCATGCTGGCATCGGTCAGCCTGTTGATCATGCGCAGAAAGGTCGATTTGCCCGCGCCGGACCGCCCGATGATCCCGATGAATCCGGGGCGGTCCACGGCAAAGCTGACATTGTCGACGGCGGTGTTCTGGCCGAACACCTTGGTCACCTTTTCGACCTCTAGCGACATTTCGCCCCCTGTTGCCGGTTTCCACGCCTCGTATCGGCGGCGCGCGACGGGTTTGTTGCATTTTGCCGAAGCTTTTGTGACGGTCGCCGGCCCGTGGGCCGGGCCGCGCGGGGCGGTTGCCGCCGCCGGCCATCTGGCGCATTCTGCGCCCGCCCGAAGCGAGAGAAAGGCGCAAGATGCACCGTTTCAGACCGACAGCCGAAACCCAGCGCGCCTATCGCGATGCGCTCGGCTGTTTCGCCACAGGGGTGACGGTGGTGACGGCCGCCAGCCCGTTGGGGCCGGTGGGAATGACCGCCAACAGCTTCGCCTCGGTCTCTCTCGACCCGCCGCTGATCCTGTGGTCGCCGGCGCGCGCATCGAGCCGCTACGCCGCGATGGCCGGGGCCGGCCGATTTGCCGTGCATGTGCTCGGCGCGGGCGAGCACGCCCTGGCAAACCGCTTTGCCCGGTCCGGCGGCGCGTTCGAGGGGCTGGCGATGGAGGGCGCGAATGATCCGCCGCTGATCGACGAGGGATGGATCGCGCGGTTCCTGTGCACGCGGGCCGCGGTGCACGAGGCGGGCGACCACGCCATCGTGGTGGGCCACGTCGAAGAGGTCGCGCGCCGCGAGGGGCCGCCGCTGGTCTTTGCCGGCGGCGCCTACGGCGATTTCAGCCCCGAGGGGTGAGGCCGCGCGCCGGGCCTTCGGCGCGCGTAACCCTTGCAATCGCGCCGCCCCCTGACAAGTAATGCAAGGCAAGGGTCGCGCCCCGGCGCGACCGCCAACTGCGTCGGGGCCGCCGGCGCCCCGCGGGACTGGCCGTAGCGATGAGCGAACATCGTGACGATTGGGTGATCGCCACGCTTCTGGATGACGTGTCGGCGCTGGCCGTGGCCCGCGACAAGGTCAGCCTGGGCGAGCTTGTCGACACGCTGGGAGCGCGCGGATTCGGGCCGCTGCTGGTGGTGCTGTCTGCCTTTCTCATCCTGCCGGTAGGCATGGTTCCGGGCATGCCCGGCATTGTCGGGCTCTTCCTCATCCTTATCGGGTCGCGCATGGCGGTGGGCAGCACGCAGCTTTGGCTGCCCGAAAGGCTGCGCCGGGTGACCCTGCCCGCGCGCCTGCTGGTCTCGTCGGTCGCCCGTGCCCAGCCCGCGGTGCTGTGGCTGCGCCCGCTGGTGGCCCCGCGCCTGCCCTATCTTGTGGAAAGCGACGTGATGCTCAGGGTGATCGCGATCATCCTGATGGCCACCGGCGCGGTGAACATCCTGATCGGATTCATCCCCGGCCTGCCCTTCCTGATGTCGATGCATGTGCTGGTGCTGGGCATCGCGGTGTCGTCGCGCGACGGGGTGCTCGGGCTGGTGGGCTACGCCTTGTTGCTGCCCGAACTGGTGATCATCTGGCGGCTGCTGACCTGACCGCGCTGTTCGGTCGCCGCCCCGTCAGCTTGACGCAGGCCCCGGCATCCCGTAAGGAAACGCGCGATCGACATCATGATCGGCAATCCGGCCGGTCGGGCCGCGCGGGACATGCGGCCGAACAGAAGCCGCAAAAGCAAGGGTCTTCATGACGACATTCGCCGATTTGGGGCTGGACCCCAAGGTGCTTTCCGCTATCGCCGACGCCGGCTACGAAACGCCGACGCCGATTCAGGCCGGGGCGATTCCCCCGGCTCTCGAAGGGCGCGACGTTCTGGGCATCGCCCAGACCGGTACCGGCAAGACGGCCGGCTTCGTGCTGCCGATGATCACGCTCTTGGGGCGTGGACGCGCCCGGGCGCGCATGCCGCGCAGCCTGGTGCTGGCCCCCACGCGGGAACTGGCCGCCCAAGTGGCCGAGAACTTCGACACCTATTCCAAGAAGACCAAGCTGACGAAGGCCCTGCTGATCGGCGGCGTGTCGTTCAAGGAACAGGACGCGCTGATCGACAAGGGCGTGGACGTGCTGATCGCCACCCCCGGCCGCCTGCTGGACCATTTCGAGCGCGGCAAGCTGCTTTTGACCGGCGTGCAGATCATGGTGGTGGACGAGGCCGACCGGATGCTCGACATGGGTTTCATCCCCGATATCGAGCGCATCTTCCAGCTGACCCCCTTCACCCGGCAGACGCTGTTTTTCAGCGCCACCATGGCCCCCGAGATCGAGCGCATCACCTCGACCTTCCTTTCGGCGCCCGCCAAGATCGAGGTCGCCCGGCGCGCCAGCGCCGCCGAAAGCATCGAACAGGGCGTGGTGCGCTACACCGCCACCCGCAAGGACCGCCAGGCCAAGGAAAAGCGCGAGTTGCTGCGCGCGCTGATCGACAGCGAGGGCGAGGCTTGCAAGAACGCCATCATCTTCTGCAACCGCAAGACCGAGGTCGATACCGTCGCCAAGTCGCTGCAGAAACACGGCTACGACGCGGCACCGATCCACGGCGACCTGGACCAGAGCCAGCGAACGCGAACGCTGGAATCCTTCCGCGACGGGCGGCTGCGGCTTCTGGTGGCCTCGGACGTGGCCGCGCGCGGGCTCGACATCCCCGCGGTCAGCCACGTGTTCAACTACGACGTTCCGAGCCATGCCGAGGATTACGTCCACCGCATCGGCCGCACCGGCCGCGCCGGGCGCCTGGGCAAGGCGCTGACAATCTGCGTGCCGCATGACGAGAAATGGCTCAGCGCGATCGAGGCCCTGGTGGAAAAGGGAATTCCGCGGGTCGAAAGCCCGCTCAAGGGCCTGTCCGACGAAGACAAGCCGAACAGCAGTCCGCGCGGGCGCCAGCCCAAGACGGAAGCGGCCGAGGCAGCGTCTTCCCCTGCCCCTGCCCCCGCCCGTGACACGGCCGAGCCGAAGCCCGAACGCAGTGATCGGGCCGAGCGTGGCGACCGCAGCGACCGGGGCGAGCGCAAGTCGGGCCGCGGCAAACGCGGCGGGCGCGGCGGCGGCGGCGGGCGCGACGAGCCGGTGGTCGGCATGGGCGATCATATGCCCGCCTTCCTCACCCGGTCGTTCAAGCCGAAAACCGACACCCGCAGCGAGCCCGAGGCCGAACCGGCGCCCGAATCGCAAACCGCCGACGCCGACTGAGCGCTGGACAGGAACGGGCGCTCGGGCAGACCACTGCCGGGCGCCCCTCATTGTCACTGACGCAGCGCGGGGCGGCGTTGCGCCTCTCCCCCAAGCCGAACACCGCGGCCCCGATTTGATCCGGGCGGGCGGCAGGCAGCGGCCTGCCCCTCAAGGCGCGCCGCCGCCGGCCGTCGCTGCCGCTAGGCGCTCAGCCGGCTGATCACCACCGTCACCTCGGGTTTCTTGCCGATCTCGTTCTGCGCGCCTTGCCGCACGATCCGGCGCAGCGCATCCTCAAGCTTGTCGTCATCGGCCAGCGTCTTGTCCTCGGCCCGCCGCATGAACTGGTCGAGATCGGCCTCCAGCACTTCGGCCAGCGCCGCATTCGAGCGCCCCGTTTCAGGCAGGCCCATCAACTCGACCCAGGGCTCGCCCAGCGGCTCGCCCTCCTCATCGAGGATCAGCGTCACCATCGCGTGGCCGTTCAGCGCCATGCGCATCCGATCGCGCACCACACCGTCCAGCGCGCCGATCTGCACGGCACCATCCAGATAGGTGCGGCCGGCCTCGATCACGTCGACCACGCGGGGCGGGGTGTGCGAAAGCTCGACCATGCTGCCATTGGGCGCCAGAACCGCCGGCAGCGCATTCTCGGCCGCCAGTTTCACATGTTCGCGCAGGTGCCGGTGTTCGCCGTGCATCGGCACCACCACCTCGGGGTTGATCAGCCGGTGCACCTCGGAGAGGTCGGGCCGGTTGGCGTGGCCCGAGACATGGTAGAGATCGGCCGCGTCGTCGACCACGTCGACACCAATCTCGGACAGGGCGTTGACGACGCGCAGCACCTCGCGCTCGTTGCCGGGGATGGTTTTCGACGAGAACAGGAACAGATCGCCCGCCTTCAGCTCCAGCCCCATGTAGCGCCCGCGCGACAGCTGCCCCGAGGCCGCGCGGCGTTCGCCCTGGCTGCCGGTGACGATCAGCATCAGATGCTCGCGTGGGATCTCGGCGGCCTCTTCGGGCGGCACCGTCGTGGGGAAATCGGTCAGGATGCCAGACTCGACCCCCGCCTCGATCATCCGTCGCATCGCCCGGCCCAGCAGGCAGACCGACCGGCCCGCGGCATGACCGGCCTCGGCCAGCGTCTTCACCCGCGCGATGTTCGAGGCGAATGTCGTGGCCACCACCATCGCCTCGGCCCTTTGCACGAGCTGGGTAATGGCCGGGCCCACCGTCGCCTCGGACCGGCCCGGTTGGGGCGAGAAGACGTTGGTGGAATCGCAGGTCAGCACCTTGACGCCCGGCGCGGCCACCTCGGCCCAGAGCGCGCGGTCGAAGGGCTCGCCCAGCACGGGCGTGACATCCAGCTTGAAATCGCCGGTATGCACGATACGCCCCGCCGGGCTGTCGATCACCATCGACGAGCTTTCGGGGATCGAGTGCGAGACCGGCAGGAAGCCCACCTTGAACGGCCCGGCCTCGACCTGGTGCGGCCAGGGGCCGGTCACGCGCACCTCTTCAGGGTCGTTGCCCTGTTCGTCCATCTTTCGGGCGGCGTGGTTGGCGGTAAAGGCGCGCGCGTAGACCGGCGCCTTCAGCCGACGCCACAGATGGCCCAGTGCGCCGACATGGTCCTCGTGGGCGTGGGTGATGAAGATGGCCTCCAGCCGGTCGCGGCGTTGCTCAAGCCACGCGATGTCGGCAAAAATCAGATCGACCCCCGGCGTGCCATCCATGTTGGGAAAGGTCACGCCCAGATCGACCAGGATCAGCCGCTCGCGGCCGGCCGGGCCATAGCCGTAGACATAGGCGTTCATGCCGATTTCCCCGGCGCCGCCGAGGGGGAGGTAGATCAGTCGGTTGTCGCTGCTCATGTCGCCTCGTTTTGTGTGTTATAGGCATGGATAACGGTCAGGCCGTGCATCGTCAGGTCGTCCTCGATCGTGTCGAACAGCACGTCGCCCTGGGCAAAGAGCGACGCCAGCCCGCCGGTGCCGATGATCTTCATGGGGGTTTCGTATTCGGCGCGAATCTGCTCGGTAATGCCGCGCACCAGCCCTACGTAGCCCCAGAACACACCCGACTGCATACAGGCAACCGTATTGGTGCCAATAACCTTCTGCGGCATCGTCACATCCACATGGGGCAGCGCCGCGGCCGCCGAGTGCAGCGCCTCCAGGCTGAGATTGACCCCCGGCGCGATCACGCCGCCCACATAGGCGCCGTCATGGGCGACCACGTCGAAGGTGGTGGCGGTGCCGAAATCCACGACGATCAGGTCGCCGCCATGCCGGTCATAGGCGCCGGCGGTGTTGACCAGCCGGTCCGGCCCGACATGGGTGCCGAAATCGACGCGGGGGTTGTGGGGCAGCACGCAATCGGGCCGGCCGACGACCAGCGGGCGCGTCTTGAAATAGCGGTCGGAAAAGACGCGCAGGTTGAACACAACCCGCGGCACGGTGGACGACACGATCACGTCGGTGATCTCGGCGTCGATGCCGTGATGCTCGATCAGGGTCGAGTACCAGACGTAATACTGGTCGGCGGTGCGCTGATGTTCGGTCGCCGTCCTCAAGGTGCAGAGAAACCTCTGCCCGTCCCAGATGGAAAAGACGGTATTGGTGTTGCCGCAGTCGATGCACAGAAGCATGGCCGCCTCCCTTAGAAAAACACGTCCGCCGCGGCTATGGCACGCCGCCCGCCCGGCGTCTCTAGGACAAGCTGGCCGTCCTCGTCCACTGTCTCGAAGCGTCCGGTCACCTCGTCGGCGCCGGTTCGCGCGGTGATCGTCTCGCCCAGCCTCGCCGCGCGCTCCAGCCAGGCGCGGCGCAGCGGGCCAAAGCCGTGGATACGAAAGAACTGGTCCTGGTGGGCCATGTGTTCGGCCAGGAAGGCGAGGAATTCCAGCGGATCGACGGCCTCGCCCGTGACCTCGGCGAGGGTGACGGGCGCGATCCGCCCGGGCTCGATCGCCGCGTCGGCGGGCGCGGTGTTGAGGTTGACGCCGATGCCGATCGACAGCCGGTCGATGCGTTTGCCCTGCCCCGAGGATTCCAGCAGGATGCCGGCCAGCTTACGCCCGTCGAGCAGCACGTCGTTGGGCCATTTCAGGGCGATCGCAGCGCGGTCGTCCACATAGGCCAGCAGCGTGGCGTAAAGCGCATAGGACGCGACGAAGGAATAGAGCGCGGCCTTGGCCGGCGGGCAATCTGGCACCATCGCCAGCGTCGCCGACAGGTTGCCCTCGGGCGCGGCCCAGGCCCTGCCACGCCGACCCACCGCCGCCGTCTGGCGCCGCGCGGCGAACCAGGTCGGGCGGACGAGAGGCGCATGGCGGCGCGCCTCGGCCATCGTGCTGTCGACCTCGTCGAGCAGGATCAGGTCGTGCCCGGTCGGCCAGTGCCAGCCCGAAGCGTCAGTTGACAAGGGTTTCTGCCGCAGCCAGCGCCAGCCCCTCGACCCCGAAGAGGTTGACCACGCCCCCGACCATCGCGAAGGCCGAGACCATCATGAAGACCCACAGCACCCGCGGCATCGTCCCGTCGATGGCGGTGTCGGTCTCTTCGCCGAAATACATGTAGTAGACGATGCGCAGGTAATAGAAGGCGCTGATCACCGAGGCGATCACGCCGCCGACCGCCAGCCACACCAGCCCGCCGTCGACCGCCGCCTTGATCACGTAGAACTTGCCGAAGAAGCCCACGAAGGGCGGCACGCCCGCCAGGCTGAACAACAGCACCATCATCGCCAGCGCCTTCATCGGTTCGCGCTGCGAGAACATGTTGAGGCTGTTGATGTCTGTGACCGGCTGGCCGTCCTTTTCCATCGACAGGATGAAGGCGAAGGTGCCCACGTTCATCACCGTGTAGATGGTCATGTAGATCAGCATGGCCTGCACGCCGCCCGCGGTGCCCGCGGCCAGCCCCATCAGCGCAAAGCCCATATGGGCGATCGAGGAATAGGCCATCAGCCGCTTGATGTTGCGCTGGCCGATCCCCGCGACCGCGCCCAGCGCCATCGACAAGAGCGCCAGCACCGCCAGCACCTGCCCCCAGTCGCCCGGCACCGTGCCGAACCCGTCATGCAGCACCCGCGCGAAAAGGGCCATCGCCGCCATCTTGGGCGCGGTGGCGAAAAACGCGGTCACCGGGGTCGGCGAGCCTTCGTAGACATCCGGCGTCCACATGTGGAACGGCACCGCCGAGACCTTGAAGGCAAGGCCGGTGATCAGGAAGACGAGCCCGAAGAGAAGGCCCAGCGGCATGTCGCCCTCGCCCAGCGTCGACAGGATGCCCGAGAACAGCGTCGTGCCCGCATAACCGTAGATCAGCGACGCGCCGTAAAGCAGCAGGCCCGACGACAGCGCGCCGAGGACGAAGTATTTCAGCCCCGCCTCGGTCGAGCGCAAGCTGTCGCGCCTGAGCGCTGCGACCACGTAAAGCGCCAGCGATTGCAGCTCCAGCCCCATGTAAAGCGTCATCAGATCGCCCGACGACACCATCAGCATCATGCCCACGACCGACAGCGCCACCAGCACCGGAAACTCGAAGCGCAGCACGTTGGCGCGCTTCATGTAGTCCTTGCCCATCAGCAGTACCGCGCCCGCCGAGAGCAGGATCACCACCTTGGCAAAGCGGGCAAAGCCGTCGTCGATCACCGCGCCCTTGAACGCGGTGTCCACGCCGCCCGCCGAGGCGCCTACCCAGAAGGCCAGCGCGAACATCACAAGCGCCGTGGTCCACACCAGAAGCGGCGCCATCCGGTCCTTGCCGGTGTAGACGGCCACCAGCAGCGCGACCATGGCATAGGCCGCCAGCGCGATCTCGGGGATCAGAACGGAAAGTTCGGCAAGGTTCATCGCGGGTCCCTTCAGTTCTGCGCCAGCCGGAGCGCGGTATCGACCTCGGCCAGGGCCGTCTCATAGCCGGCGACGAGCGCGGCGACCGACGGCCCGGTGATGTCGGTGACCAGCGCCGGGTAGACGCCCAGCGCCAGCGTCATCGCCACCAGCGGCGCAAAGATCGCCCGCTCGCGCGCGGTCATGTCGGTGATCGAGCGCAGGGATTCCTTGATCAGGTCGCCCAGGACCACCCGGCGGTAGAGCCACAGCGCATAGGACGCCGAAAGGACGATACCGGTGGTGGCCACGACGGCCACCCAGGTATTGACCTGGAACACGCCGACGAGCGTCAGGAATTCGCCGATGAATCCGCTGGTGCCGGGCAGGCCCACATTGGCCATGGTGAACAGCATGAAGATCAGCGCATAGGCCGGCATCCGGTTGACCAGCCCGCCATAGGCGTCGATCTCGCGGGTGTGCATCCGGTCGTAGATAACGCCGACGATCAGAAACAGCGCGCCCGAGACGAAGCCGTGGCTCAGCATCTGGAAGATCGCGCCCTCGACGCCCTGCTGGTTGGCCGCGAAGATGCCCATGGTCACGTATCCCATATGCGCAACCGAGGAATAGGCGATCAGCTTTTTCATGTCCGATTGCGCAAGCGCCACCAGCGAGGTGTAGACGATGGCGATGGCCGACAGCCACAGGATCAGCGGCGCCCAAAGGTCCGAGGCCACCGGGAACATCGGCAGGCTGAAGCGCAGGAAGCCGTAGCCGCCCATCTTCAGCAGGATCGCCGCCAGCACCACGGACCCCGCGGTGGGCGCCTGCACGTGGGCGTCGGGCAGCCAGGTATGCACCGGCCACATCGGCATCTTGACCGCGAAGCTGGCGAAGAAGGCAAACCACAAGAGCGTCTGCATGCCCCCCATGATCTCGCGGCCCGCAAACGTCATGCTGGCCGCGCTGAACTCGTGGTTCAGAAGGGTCGGGATGTCCGTGGTGCCCGCGTCGACATACATCGCCAGCATCGCCACCAGCATCAGCACTGAACCGAGGAAGGTGTAGAGGAAGAACTTGAAGGTCGCGTAGATCCGCTCCTTGCCGCCCCAGATGCCGATGATCAGGAACATCGGGATCAGCCCGCCCTCGAAGAACAGGTAAAAGAGCACCAGGTCGAGCGCGGTGAAGACACCCAGCATCAGCGTCTCGAGCACCAGGAAGGCGGCCATGTATTCCTTGACCCGGTGTTCGACGTCCCAGCAGGCGGCGATGGTCAGCGGCATCAGGAAGGTGGTCAGCATCACGAACAGCACCGAGATGCCGTCGACCCCCATCTTGTATTTCAGCCCCAAGAGCCAGTCGCGCTCCTCGACAAGCTGAAAGCCCGGATCGGCCGGGTTGAACTCGGCCAGGACGAAAAGAGACACCAGGAAGGTGGCGGTGGTGGCGATCAGCGCCAGCCACTTTGCGTTGCGCCGTGCCGCCGCGTCGTCGCCGCGCAGAAAGGCCATCAGGATGAAGGCCGCGATCAGCGGGATGAAGGTGACAATGGAAAGCAGGTTGTCCATCAGTTCGCTCCCCCGCCCAGCGACATCCACGTGACCAGGAGCGCGATCCCCAGCACCATGGCGAAGGCGTAGTGGAACAGGTAGCCCGATTGCATCCGCCCCGACAGCCGCGTCAGGAACGGCACGAAACCCATGGACAGCCCGTTGATCGCCCCGTCGATCAGGCTGCCATCGCCCCCCTTCCACAGCGCGCGGCCGATATTGCGCGCCGGGTTCACGAAGATCGCGTCGTAAAGCTCATCGAAATACCACTTGTTCAGGAGGAACAGGTAGACAGGCCGGAACTGCCGCGCGAGTTGACCGGGCACCGACGGGCTGACGAGGTAGAACTGGTAGGCCAGGCCCAGCCCGAGCAGCATCGCCAGGAACGGCGCCGCCTTGACCCATTGGGGGGCGTGGTGCGCCTCGTCCATCACGTGGTTGTCGGGGGCCATGTAGATCGCCCCTTCGCCCGGCAGGGCATAACCGGCCGCCGCGGTGTCGTGGGCGGCCTCTTCGCCGTCACCCGCCTCGTCGGTCGCCGCGGCCTCTTCGCCGTGGCCGGCCTCTGCCGTCGCCGCGACCTCGTGGCTGGGGATACCGTAGAAGCGGTTCACCCGGTCATGGTCGCCGAAAAAGCTGCCGTACCAGGCCATGCCCGCAAAGACCGCGCCAAAGGCCAGCACGCCCAGCGGAATCAGCATGCTGCGCGGGCTTTCATGGGCGTGTTCGTGGGTGTGCTTGTCGCCCCGCGGCGTGCCCCAGAAGGTCATGAACATCAGCCGCCAGGAATAGAAACTGGTCATCGCGGCCGCGATCACCAGCGTCCAGAAGGCCCAGGTATCGCCCGATCCGAACGCGCTTTCGATGATCGCGTCCTTCGACAGGAACCCGGCAAATCCGATCGAGGTCAGCGGAATGCCCACCCCGGTGATCGCCAGCGTGCCGATCAGCATGGCGTAGAAGGTGTAGGGGATCTTGTCCTTCAGCCCGCCGTAATTTCGCATGTCCTGCTCGTGATGCATCGCGTGGATGACCGAGCCCGCCCCGAGAAACAGCAGCGCCTTGAAAAAGGCGTGGGTCAGCAGGTGGAACATCGCCGCCGAGTAAACGCCGACGCCCGCTGCGACGAACATGTAGCCCAGCTGCGAACAGGTCGAATAGGCGATGACCCGCTTGATGTCGTTCTGCACCAGCCCCACCGTGGCGGCGAAAAACGCCGTGGCCGCGCCGACGACCACGATCATCGTCTGGGCCTGCGGCGCGAATTCGATCAGCGGCGACATCCGGCAGATCAGGAACACCCCCGCCGTCACCATGGTCGCCGCGTGGATCAGCGCCGACACCGGCGTCGGGCCCTCCATCGCGTCCGGCAGCCAGGTGTGCAGCAAGAGCTGCGCCGACTTGCCCATCGCCCCGATGAACAGCAGGATCCCGATCAGGTTGGCGGCGTTCCAGCTTCCGTTCAGGAAGCTCAGCTCGGTCTCGGCGATCTCGGGAGCGGCGGCGAAGACATCGGTGAAGTTCACGCTGTCGACCAGGAAGTAGAGCGCGAAGATGCCCAGCGCAAAGCCGAAATCGCCCACCCGGTTGACAATGAACGCCTTCATCGCCGCCGCGTTGGCCGAGGGTTTCTTGAAGTAAAAGCCGATCAGCAGGTAAGACGCGAGGCCCACCCCCTCCCAGCCGAAGAACATCTGGATCAGGTTGTCGGCGGTGACCAGCGCCAGCATCGCGAAGGTGAAGATCGACAGGTACGCGAAGAACCGCGCCTTGTAATGTTCCTCTTCCTGCCACTGGGGGTCATGGTCCATGTAGCCAAAGCTGTAGAGATGGACGAAGGCCGAGACCGTGGTCACGACGATCAGCATGATCGCGGTCAGCCGGTCGATGCGGATCGCCCAGTCGGCGGTGAAGGTGCCGCTTTCGATAAAGCGAAAGACCTCGACCTGGCGCATCTCGCCGTCGAAGCCGAAGAACACGACCCAGGACAGCACCATCGAGACGAAGACCAGCACGGTCGCCGTCCACATCGCCGCCTTTTCGCCGATCAGCCGCCAGGTGAACCCGCACAGAAGCGCGCCCAGAAGCGGGGCAAAGAGGATGATCTTTTCCATGGCTCTTTACCCTTTCAGGATGTTGATGTCCTTGACCGCGATCGACCCGCGGTTGCGGTAGAAGCAGACCAGGATCGCCAGGCCGATGGCCGCCTCGGCGGCGGCGACGGTGAGGACGAACATGGTAAAGACCTGCCCCACCAGATCGCCCAGGAAGGCCGAGAAGGCGACGAGATTGATGTTGACCGCCAAGAGCATCAGCTCGATCGACATCAGGATGACGATCACGTTCTTGCGGTTCAGGAAGATCCCGAAAATGCCGATGACGAAGAGCGCTGCGGCCACCGTCAGGTAATGTTCAAGTCCGATCATTCCGTCCCTCTCGACCCCGGCGGGGCCTCAGTCAGTTATCCCCATGGCCACCGGCAAGGCGGCCACGATGCCGATGGCGACCGCTGTCCAACTCGCGGCGTCCGTGCTCACAGCCCCTGCCCCGGCTTCACATCCTTCAGTTCCATCGCCTTGGCCGGGTCGCGGTACATCTGGGCCAGGATGTCCTGGCGCTTGATGTTGGGCCGGTGGCGCAACGTCAGAACGATGGCGCCGATCATGGCGACCAGCAGGATCAGGCCCGCCGTCTGGAAGAGGTGCAGGTAATCGTCGTAGATCAGAGCACCCAGCGCGGCGGTGTTATGCGCCTCGTCCGGGGACGGGGCCACCGCGCCCCTGAGCGCCATCGCGCCGTCCGCGCTTTGCCAGACGCCGAAAACCATGGCGAGCTGGATCAGGAAGATCACCCCGATCAGCGCGGCCACCGGCAGGTAGCTGACCATCTCGGCCCTCAGTTCGGTGAAATCGACGTCGAGCATCATCACGACGAAGAGAAACAGCACCGCCACCGCGCCCACGTAGACGATGACCAGCAGCATCGCCACGAATTCGGCGCCAAGCAGCACGAAGAGCCCCGCCGACGAGATGAAGGCGAGGATCAGCCACAGCACCGAATGCACCGGGTTGCGCGCCAGCACCACGAAAAGGCCCGACGCGACCACCACGGTGGCAAAGCTGTAGAATGCGATATCGGCCACGGTCATCCGTCACTCTCCTCGGTCTCGTCGAAGACGGCCTGAGCCAGGCCCAGCGCCCGGCTCATCGCCGGGATGCCGCCCAGCATCGCCATCTGGTAGATCACCTCGCCGATTTCCTTCTCGCTGGCGCCCGCCTCCAGCGCGTGGCGCACGGTCAGCTTGAACTGCGCATCCGCCTGCGCGCCCAGCACCGTCAGCCCCGCGATAACAACCAGGAGACGGGTCTTGGCGTCCAGCCCCTCGGGGTTGAAGGCGTTGCCCCACATCATGTCCATGAAATCCTTGGGCATGGTCGGCATCAGCTTGTCGAAGCCCTGCGCCTGGAAGGTCTCCAGTGCGGGGTTGAAGGTGCGGGCCATGCGGTGGCTCTGCTCCAGCATCTGCTCGAAGAGTTTTGCGAAATCGCTCATCGGTACGGCGCGTCCAGTTCCAGGTTGCGGGCGATCTCGGCCTCCCAGCGTTCGCCGTTGGCCAACAGCTTGTCCTTGTCGTAGAACAGCTCTTCCCGCGTCTCGGTGGCGAACTCGAAATTCGGTCCCTCGACGATGGCGTCCACCGGGCAGGACTCCTCGCAAAAGCCACAGTAGATGCACTTCGTCATGTCGATGTCGTAGCGCGTGGTGCGGCGGCTGCCGTCGGCGCGCGGCTCGGCGTCGATGGTGATCGCCTGCGCGGGGCAGATCGCCTCGCACAGCTTGCAGGCGATGCAGCGTTCCTCGCCGTTGGGATAGCGCCTGAGCGCGTGCTCGCCACGAAAACGCGGGCTCAGCGGGCCCTTTTCGTGCGGGTAGTTCAACGTCGCCTTGGGGGCGAAGAAATACTTCATCCCCAGCCGGAAACCGTCGATGAAATCGACCATCAGAAAGTATTTTCCGGCGCGTTTCCAGTCGATCGCGGTCATGTCTTGCCCTCGTCGATATTGCGCGCCGCCCAGGCGAAGATACAGGCCGCGAGATCCTCCTGGGTCATCTCGCGCACCGTGCCGCCCTGGGCGAGGCGCTTGTCCAGCTCGGCCAGGACCGTGCTCGAAAGATCCATCAGGTCGAGGTATTTCACGTCGAGAATGGCGCGGGACAATTCGTTCATGTCAGCCTCCAACAGGCCAGCGCGCATAGGCGCCGCCGAAAAGATCATACTGGGCAAAAAAGGCCACAACGACGACCCACAGCAGGCTGAGCGGCAGGAACACCTTCCAGCCCAGCCGCATCAGCTGGTCGTAGCGGTAACGGGGCACGATGGCCTTGACCATCGCGAAGAGGAAGAAGAACACCGCCATCTTGCCGACCATCCAGACCGCGCCGTCGGGCAGGCCCGGAATGGGCGACAGCCAGCCGCCGAAGAACAAGAGGCTCATCAGCGCGCACATCAGGAAGATGGCGATGTATTCGCCGGCCATGAACAACAGGAACGGCGTGGAGGAATATTCCACCTGGTATCCGGCCACGAGTTCCGACTCCGCCTCGGGCAGGTCGAAGGGCGGGCGGTTGGTCTCGGCCAGCGCCGAGACGAAAAACAGCACCACCATCGGCAGATGCGGCAGCCAGTACCAGGAAAACAGCCCGAACCGGCCATCCTGCGCATGCACGATGTCGCCGAAATTCAACGAGCCGGTGGACAGGATCACCCCGATGATGATCAGGCCGATCGACACCTCGTAAGAGATCATCTGCGCGGCCGAGCGCAGGCTGCCCAGAAAGGGGTATTTCGAGTTCGACGCCCAACCGCCCATGATCACGCCGTAGACCTCGAGCGATGAAATCGCGAAGACATAGAGAAGCGCCACGTTGAGATCGGCCAGCACCAGCCTGTCGGAAAACGGAATGACCGCCCAGGCCGCCATCGCCATGACGAACGAGATCAGCGGCGCCAGCAGGAACACGATCTTGTCGCTGCCCGAGGGCACGACGATTTCCTTGACCACGTATTTCAGCGCGTCGGCCACCGTCTGCAGCAGGCCGAAGGCGCCCACGACGTTGGGCCCCCTGCGCATCTGCACCGCCGCCCAGATCTTGCGGTCGCCATAGACCAGGAACAACAGCGAGATCATCACGAAGGCGATCAGCATCACGCCCTGCGTCATGATCAGCAGCGCGGTTCCCAAGCCTGTGTCCAGAAAATCAGCCATGTCGCCCCTTGTTCCTCAAACCGTCGGTATTCCGTCCCGGCGGCATTGATCCACCACCACTTCGGCGTCGATGGTCAGCGCGCCCCTCGGCAGCGCGGGTGAAATCGTGTAAACAGCATCCGCCTTCCAAATGCCACCCTCTTGGGCCAGCCGCGTGCGGACGTGGCGGGCAAAGCCGTAGCCGCGGATCAGCGCGTATTGCGCCGCCGCGCAGCGGGCGTAGTCATCCACCGCTTCGGGGCCGTCGGCGCGTTCGAGCGCCACGACGAAATTGACCAGGTCGTCCTGCAAAAGCCGCGTCTCGACGCCCAGATAGACCGGCGCCGCGGCCCGGTCGTCCGGCCCCTCGGTGGGGGTGCAGCCCGCCGCCCCGCCGGTCAGGGCGAGCGCGGCGAGCGGCGCGACGAGAGAACGAAGACGGATCATCGCCGGGCCTATTCCGCCGCCAGCGGCGCGGCGCGGCGCGCGCGGGCATTGGCCGAAAGCTCGGCCATCAGGGCCGAGGCGCGCGCGATCGGGTTGGCCAGGTAGAAATCGGCGAGCGAATAGCGGAACTCGGCCTTGGCCGGCGCGGCCGGCGTGAGCGGTTGCCACTCGTTTTCCGGCACCTGGTCGATCTCTTTCAGATGCGGCGCGGCGGCCACCAGCGCTTGGCGAAGCTGGGCCAGGCTGTCATAGGGCAGCACCGCGCCCATCTCGCCCGAGAGCGCGCGCAGGATCGCCCAGTTTTCCTTCGCCTCGCCGGGCGGAAAGCCCGCGCGCAGGGCAAGCTGCGGCCGGCCCTCGGTATTGACGAAAAGCCCCTGTTCCTCGGTATAGGCGGCGCCGGGCAGGATGATGTCGGCCCGGTGCGCACCGCGGTCGCCATGGCTGCCCTGGTAGATGACAAACGGCCCCTCGGCGATGTCCACCTCGTCGGCGCCCAGGTTGTAGATCACCTCGGCGCCCTCGATGGCCTTTTCCATGCCGCCCTCGGCGGTGCAGCCGGCATCCATCGCGCCGACCCGCGCCGCGGCGGTGTGCAGCACCAAAAGCTTTGCGCCGGTCTTGTCGGCCAGCGCCATCGCCTGGGACAGCACCGCCGCGCCATCGGCCTCGGTGAGCGCGCCTTGGCCGACGATCACCACGCCGGGCCGCTCGGTCGGTGCGGCGGCCGAGACCAGCGCGCTCAGCGCGGCGCGGTCGGTGCCCGCTTCGTGCACGTCATAGGTCAGATCGACCACCGGTCCGACCCGGTGCACCTCTGCGCCGCGTATCCACGCCTTGCGGATGCGCGCGTTGAGAACCGGCGCCTCGGCGCGCGGGTTGGTGCCGATCAGCCAGATGTCGCCCGCCGCGTCGATATCCTCGATGGCCGCGGTGCCGACATAGGCCGAGCGGTTGCCGGCGGGCAGCCTGGCCCCGTCGGTGCGGCATTCCACCTGGCCGCCCTGCCCCTCGATCAGCTGTTTCAGGGCAAAGGCCGCCTCGACCGGGGCCAGGTCGCCCACCAGCCCGGCTGCCTTCTTGCCTTTCAGCGCCTTGGCCGCGGCGGCCAGCGCCTCGGGCCAGCTGGCGGGCCTGAGCTTGCCGTTTTCGCGCAGATAGGGCTTGTCCAGCCGCTGACGCCGCAGCCCGTCCCAGACAAAGCGGGTCTTGTCGGAAATCCATTCCTCGTTTACGCCGTCATGGTTGCGCGGCAGGATGCGCATCACTTCTCGGCCCTTGGTGTCGACCCGGATGCTGCTGCCCAGGGCGTCCATCACGTCGATGGTCTCGGTCTTGGTCAGCTCCCACGGGCGGGCGGTGAAGGCGTAGGGTTTCGAGGTCAGCGCGCCGACCGGGCAAAGATCGATGATGTTGCCCTGCATCTCGCTGTCGAGCGTCTGGCCCAGATAGGCGGTGATCTCGGCATCCTCGCCGCGCCCGGTCTGGCCCAGCTCGGGCATCCCCGCGACCTCGGTGATGAAGCGCACGCAGCGGGTGCAGGAAATGCAGCGCGTCATGCAGGTGCCAACCAGCGGCCCGAGATCCATGTCGACCACGGCGCGCTTGGGTTCGCGGTAGCGGCTGAAATCGACGCCATAGGCCATGGCCTGGTCCTGAAGGTCGCATTCGCCGCCCTGGTCGCAGATCGGGCAGTCGAGCGGATGGTTGATGAGCAGGAACTCCATCACCCCCTCGCGCGCCTTCTTGACCATGGGCGAGTTGGTTTTCACCACCGGCGGTGCGCCCTCGGGGCCCGGGCGCAGATCCTTGACTTGCATCGCGCAGGATGCCGCGGGCTTGGGCGGGCCGCCCACCACCTCGACCAGGCACATCCGGCAGTTGCCGGCGATCGACAGCCGCTCGTGATAGCAAAACCGCGGCACTTCGATGCCCGCCGCCTCGCACGCCTGGAGCAGAGTCATGGCCGGTTCGACCTCGATCTCCTGGCCGTCGATGATGATCTTGCGTAGCTCTGCCATGATCTTACCTTGCTGTGCCGGCCCGGTCGGGCGGGCATCCCTATCGTTTTTCGCGCAACAGCCAGCCCGTCAGGCTGCCCCTGGCGATTTCCTCGCGGCCCAGGCGGCAATAGCTCTCGGCATCGCCCTCTTTCACGCCGTGGCGGGCGAGGTAGGCGTCGCGCTGGGCGCGCATGCGATCCTGTTCGTCGTCGGAGTCGAGAAACGCCTCGATCTGTTCTTCGGTGTAGCCGAGCGACAGCGCATGTTCCTCCAACTCATGGGCGCCCCGCAATGCCCGAAAGATGCGGGCCGACATTGTGGGACAGTTCTTGCGTATCTCGTCGCCCACCGCCGCGGCGAAGAGCGAATTCCACACATGGGCGTTTTCGCGCAGGGGCGGCAGGCCCTCGGCCGCCGCCGCGGGGCCGGTGCCCAGCGTCAGCGCCCCGGCCAGCGCCGCCGCGGCCGATATGTGCCCCAGCAGACGCATTTTTATTCAGCCGCCACCGCGCTGGGGCGGCCGGTCTTGCGGGCCTTGATGCGATCTTCGATCTCGCCCCTGAAATGCCGGATCAGGCCCTGGATCGGCCAGGCCGCGGCATCGCCGAGCGCGCAGATCGTGTGGCCCTCGACCTGCTTGGTGACGTCGAAGAGCATGTCGATCTCTTCGACCTCGGCCTCGCCGGTCACCATACGGTCCATTACGCGCATCATCCAGCCGGTGCCCTCGCGGCAGGGCGTGCACTGGCCGCAGCTCTCGTGCTTGTAGAATTTGGCCAGCCGCCAGATCGCCTTGATGACGTCGGTCGACTGGTCCATCACGATCACCGCGGCGGTGCCGAGGCCCGATTTCTGCTCGCGCAGCCAGTCGAAATCCATGATCGCGTCGTCGCACAAATCCGCCGGAAGCAGCGGCACCGACGAGCCGCCGGGGATCACCGCCTTGAGGTTGCCCCATCCGCCGCGCACCCCGCCGCAGTGTTTCTCAAGGAGGTCCTTGAGGCCGATCGACATGGTTTCCTCCACCACGCAGGGATGGTTCACATGGCCCGAGATCGCAAAGATCTTGGTGCCCGCGTTGTTGGGCCGGCCAAAGCTGGCAAACCAGTCGCCGCCCCGACGCAGGATGGTGGGCACGACGGCGATGGATTCGACGTTGTTGACCGTCGACGGGCAGCCGTAAAGCCCCGCGCCCGCCGGGAACGGCGGCTTGAGCCGCGGCATCCCCTTCTTGCCCTCCAGGCTTTCCAGCAGCGCGGTTTCCTCGCCGCAGATATAGGCCCCTGCCCCGTGCGAGAGGTAAAGGTCGAAATCCCAGCCCGACCCGGCGGCGTTGCGGCCCAAGAGACCCGCCTCGTAGGCCTCGTCGATAGCCGCCTGAAGCGCCTCGCGCTCACGGATGTATTCGCCCCGGATATAGATGTAGGCCGTGTGCGCCTGCATCGCAAAAGAGGCCAGCAGGCACCCCTCGACCAGCGTGTGCGGATCGTGACGCATGATCTCGCGGTCCTTGCAGGTGCCTGGCTCGGATTCGTCGGCATTGACCACCAGATAGTGCGGCCGCCCGTCGCTTTCCTTTGGCATGAAAGACCATTTAAGACCGGTCGGGAAACCGGCGCCGCCGCGCCCCCTGAGCCCCGATTTCTTCATCTCGTCGATGATCCAGTCGCGGCCATTGGAAATCAGCGCGGCCGTGCCGTCCCAGTGGCCGCGCTTCTTGGCGCCGGCCAAGGTGCGCTCGTGCATCCCGTAGAGATTGGTGAAGATGCGGTCCTGATCGGTCAGCATGGCTCAGCCTCGGTTGTTCCGGCGCGCCCGCCAGAGTCTAAATGTCACCACCAGCGCCCAGACGAACGCTGCAAGGGCCGCGAAGTCGACAAGAAAGGCGTAGCGCGCGGGCAGGCCCATTCGCCCGCCCAGCGCCTGGGCGGCGACCCAGACCAGCATCGTCACGGCTATCACCACGGCCACCAGCCGTGCCTGCCGGGCCAATGCCCTGTCCTGATCGCCCCCTGCCGTCACATGCACCTCAGTAGACGTCGCCCTCGTCGACCCGTTTGGAGAAGGCGGTCTCGCCGCCCTCGGCCAACAGCTTGGCCTGGGCAACCCAGTCGTCGCGGCTCACCCGGCCCTTGAAGCCTTCGAGGTTTTCATCGACCCAGGCCACCTCTTCGTCGGTCCATTTGGCGATCTGGTCGAAGTGGTAAAAGCCCAGACGATTGCACAGCTTTTCCAGCTTCGGCCCGACGCCCTTGATCCTCTTGAGATCGTCCGCAGACCCGCCGCGCGGTGCGTCCAGCGCCGCCGGGCGCTTGCCGACCTCTGCCGCCTCGGGCTTGGCTGCCTCGGGTGCGGGCGCAGGCGCCGGTTCGGGTGCAGGCGCAGGTTTGGGCGCGGCTTTCTTCGGTTCGGGCGCAGGCGCCGATTTGGGCGCGGCCTTCTTCGGGGCGGGTGCAGGCGCCGCCTTGGGCGCGGGCGCGCGTGCCGCCGGCTTGGGCGCCTTGCTGCCCGGCTTTTCGCTGACCGGCGGGTTCGCCGCGGCCTTCGCGTTGGCCGCCAGATAGGGGGCCCGGCGCGCCTCGATCTCGGCCTTCTCGGCCCGCTCGGCGTTGAGCTCGTCAGGGCTGCGGCAGAAGCCCTCGGTCAACACGTAACCGCAAACCGCGAAGGTCACCAGACCGGCAATGACCGCAACCAGCGACCAGAATCCGATCGCATAAGCGATTACTGCCACGGTAAGCCCGATCACGGCGGACAGGGTCCACCACAGCAAGGCGCATCTGAATTTGTGTTCGTTGTGAGTGATTGTCATCGTCCGACTCCGATACGACGTTTAAGTCTCGACACCGTCAGTTGTAGCGCGTCGAGCGGCCGCTGTCTTGCCCTCGGCGGCAAGCCCACGGGCCTGTTCCACCCAATTGCCCCGGCTCGCGCACCCTTCGTATCCCTCCAGATGCGCGTCTGCCCAGGCAACGTTGTCGGCCCCCCACTCGGCGATCTGCGCGAAATGGAAAATGCCAATCCCATTGAGCATGGCCTGCAGCTTTTTATCAACGCCTTCCAGCCGCGTCAGGTCGTCCACCCCCTGAGCGCCCGGCGCGCGCATCGGCACCGGTCTGCGGCCCTTGCCGTGGCCCGGCGCCAGGCCCCACGGGGCCAGAAGCGGCACCTCGGTGCCGTCGATCCGCTTGACCGTGTCGCCGATCTCGGTCGCCAGTTCGGCCGAGGCGTTGTAGCTGTAGTGCTTGGTGTCGGCCTCGGTCAGGCTGGTCAGCCCGCCCTCGGGCTCCGACGCGAAGCGGCCGTTTTGCGGGCCCGGCACAGGCACCTTGCCCGCGGCCAGCTCGTCGAGGATCGCGGCCAGCCGCTCGGCGGTGAGATCCTCGTAATAATCCTTGCCGATCTGCACCATCGGCGCGTTCGAACACGCGCCGAGGCATTCGACCTCTTCCCAAGAGAACTTGCCGTCCGCCGACAGGGCGAACGGCGCCTCGGCGATCTTCGACTTGCACACCCCGATCAGGTCTTCGGCACCGCAGATCAGGCAAGACGTCGTGCCGCAGACCTGCACATGGGCGACCGAACCCACCGGCGCGAGCTGGAACATGAAATAGAAGGTCGCAACCTCCAGCGCGCGGATATGCGCCATGCCCAGCATGTCGGCGACATGCTCGATCGCCGGCCGCGAGAGCCAGCCCTCCTGCTCCTGCGCACGCCACAGCAGCGGGATGATGGCGCTGGCCTCGCGCCCCGCGGGGTATTTCGTCAACTGCGCCTCCGCCCAGGCCTGGTTGGCCGGGGTGAAGGCGAAGCTGTCTGGTTGATCGGGGTGCAGTCGTCGCAGCATTACTCGGCACAACCTCCTGTCAAAAGACGGATGCCGCCCTCTTCCGACGCATCGCCGACTTCGCCCATGACGCGCAGTTCGTCAACGACGGCGCGCAGGGTCTCTTCTTCGTAGCCGGTGGCACTCTCCACCTGGGCGGCGGCGTCGTCGGTGGTGATCACGCAGCCGGCGGATTCGATGGCAGCGCGCACGGTGGCGAGCTGTTCTTCGGTGGCGGCGGCCTGCGCGATTGTGGCCACGGGGGCGAAAACGGCGCAAAGCGCCAGGGTTTTAAGGGTCTTCATGGGTGGTCCTCCAGTTTGACGGCCCCATTGCGGGCCGCGTGAGTTGGCGCATCGCGGTCTTGCGATGCAGGGGTCCCCACCCAGATGCGGTAGCGGCAAAGGCGGCTCATCGGTCCACCTCGCCGAAAACGATGTCCATCGTGCCGATGATCGCGGCGACGTCAGCCAGCTGGTGGCCCGTGGCGATGTAGTCCATCGCCTGAAGGTGCAGAAAGCCCGGTGCGCGGAGCTTGGCGCGGTAGGGCTTGTTGGTGCCGTCGGCCACCAGGTAGACGCCGAATTCGCCCTTGGGCGCCTCGACCGCGGCATAGACCTCGCCCGCGGGCACATGGAAGCCCTCGGTATAAAGCTTGAAGTGATGGATCAGCGCCTCCATCGAGGTCTTCATGTCGCCGCGCGTGGGCGGGGCGATCTTGCCGCGGTTCAGCACCTCTCCGGGTTCGCGGCGCAGCTTTTCGCAGGCCTGCTTGATGATGTGGGTCGACTGGCGCATCTCTTCCATCCGCACCAGATAGCGGTCGTAGCAGTCGCCGTTCTTGCCCACGGGAATCTGAAACTCGAACTCGTCGTAGCACTCGTAAGGCTGCGCCCGGCGCAAGTCCCACGCCAGGCCCGAACCGCGCACCATCACGCCGGAAAAGCCCCAGTCGAGGATATCCTGCTCGTTGACGACGCCGATATCGGCGTTGCGCTGCTTGAAGATGCGGTTTTCGGTCAGCAGCCCGTCCAGGTCGTCCAACACCCTCGGGAATTCGTCGGCCCAGCGGTCGATATCTTCGATCAGCTCGGGCGGCAGGTCCTGATGCACGCCGCCGGGGCGGAAATAGGCGGCGTGAAGCCGCGCCCCGCAGGCGCGCTCGTAGAACACCATCAGCTTCTCGCGCTCTTCGAACCCCCAGAGCGGCGGCGTCAGCGCGCCGACGTCCATTGCCTGGGTGGTGACGTTCAGCAGGTGGTTGAGCACCCGGCCGATCTCGCAAAACAGCACCCGGATCAGCTGGGCCCGGCGCGGCACCTCGGTCTTGGTCAGCTTCTCGATGGCCAGGCACCAGGCGTGTTCCTGGTTCATCGGGGCCACGTAATCCAGCCGGTCGAAATAGGGCAGGTTCTGCAGGTAGGTACGGCTTTCCATCAGCTTTTCGGTGCCGCGGTGCAACAGGCCGATATGGGGATCGGCACGTTCCACGATTTCGCCGTCAAGCTCCAGCACCATGCGCAAAACGCCATGGGCCGCAGGGTGTTGCGGGCCGAAGTTGATGTTGAAGTTGCGGATGCTCTGCTCGCCCGTGCGGGCGTCGCCGAATTTTCCGTCCATCATCTCACACCCCCGCCATATGCGCGCGCCAGACGCTGGGCACCGGGCCCAGGCTGGCGGCGACGTAGTCGTATTGCGGACGCAGCCAGTCGGCCGCGGCGCGGCGTTGCGCGTCGCTCATCGGCACCGGCACGCCTTCGTGCACCCGCTCGGCCAGCGGCGCAGGGGCGGGAGACAGGCCCAGAAAGGCGCACAGCCGGGCGACGCCCTGATCGCTGAAAAGCTCTTCGTAGAAGGCGGTAAACAGGCGCGACGGCGCGACGGCCGCGCGCAGCCGGCCCAGCACGGCGCGATAATCGCCGCGACGGGCGATATGGTCCTCTTCGCCGCGCAGCACGCGGCGCAGGATGCGGCCGGCCCGCTCGGTGATGTCCTCGCCCGTGGCGGCACGGCGCCTGGCGATCATGCGCACATGGCTCCACAGCCGCTCGACCGGGTCGCGCAGCAGATAGACGAAACGCGTGTCAGGTGCCATCGCGGCCATCCGTTTCAGGCGCCCCTCCGAAAGCAGAGCATACCCGGGGGTTATGTCGGCAATAAGGCGTGAATCGGCCGCCGCGCCGGCCTCGAGATAGGCCAGGTAGGCCGCCTCGTCCCCCGCGCGCAGCACATCCGCGAACGTGCCCAGGTCGGCGATCCGCTGCGCCCGCTCGGCCCGTTTCTCGGGCGAACCCGCGCCGGTTTCGGCCCGGCGCGTCAGCATTTCGCGCTCGGCCTCGAACTGGGCCGCCTGCTTGTCGCGGCGCCCCTCGTCGATCGCGTCGAAGAAGTGCAACTCTTTCACGCTGCGCAGATGGCACTGCGGGTGGCCTGCGAGATAGCTGTAAAGCCAGCTCGTGCCCGCCTTGGTGGCGCCCACGCCGAACATCAGCGTGCGCCCGGATATCGTCGCTGTCTGGCTCACGCCGCGCCGTCCCCCCGCTCGTCGCCGGGCAGGATGTAATCGGCGCCCTCCCAGGGGCTCATGAAATCGAATTGCCGGTATTCCTGGGTCAGCTTGACCGGCTCGTAGATCACGCGCTTCTGCGTTTCGTCATAGCGCACCTCGGTATAGCCCGTGGTGGGGAAATCCTTGCGCAGCGGGTGCCCGCGAAATCCGTAGTCGGTCAGCAGGCGGCGCAGGTCGGGATGGCCCGAGAAGAGGATGCCGAACATGTCGAACACCTCGCGTTCGAACCAGTCGGCCGAGGCGTGGATGCGGATGATCGAGGGCACCATTTCGTCCTCGCGCACGGGCAGTTTCACCCGCAGGCGCTGATTCTGGTACATCGACAGGAAATGGTAGACCACATCGAAGCGCGCCTCGCGCTCGGGATAATCCACCGCAGTGATGTCGACCAGCGAGGAAAACCGGCAGGTCGCGTCGGCGCGCAGAAAGTCGACCAGCCCGGTGATCGAGCTGGGCGCCGCGGTCACGTTCAGCTCGTCATGCGCAACCTCGTAGGACAGCACGCAGTCGGGGCGCCGGGCCTCGATATGGGCGCCGAGTTCGTTCAGGGCGTCGGTCATTCGCTCACCTCACGATGGTGCCGGTGCGCCGGATCCGGCGCTGAAGCTGGAGGATGCCGTAAAGCAGCGCCTCGGCGGTGGGCGGGCAGCCAGGCACGTAGATGTCGACGGGCACGATGCGGTCGCAGCCGCGCACGACCGAGTAGGAATAGTGATAATACCCGCCGCCATTGGCGCAGGACCCCATCGAGATCACGTAGCGCGGCTCGGGCATCTGGTCGTAGACCTTCCTGAGCGCGGGCGCCATCTTGTTGGTCAGCGTGCCGGCGACGATCATCAGGTCCGACTGGCGCGGGCTGGCGCGCGGCGCGGTGCCGAAGCGTTCCAGGTCGTAGCGCGGCATCGAGGTCTGCATCATCTCGACCGCGCAGCAGGCCAGGCCGAAGGTCATCCAGTGCAGCGACCCGGTCCGCGCCCAGTTGATGATGTCCTCGGTCGAGGTGACGAGAAAACCCTTGTCCTGCAGCTCGGCATTGAGCGACTGGGTGGCATGCTCGCTATCTGCGCCGGCGGTGTTGGTGCCCGTCATCACTCCCATTCCAGCGCCCCCTTCTTCCATTCATAGGCAAAGCCGATGGTCAGCACGCCGAGAAAGACCATCATCGACCAGAAGCCGACCACGCCCACGGTGCCGAAAGACACCGCCCAAGGGAAGAGAAAGGCGATCTCGAGATCGAAGATGATGAACAGGATCGCAACGAGGTAGAAGCGCACGTCGAAGGTCATCCGCGCGTCGTCGAACGCATTGAAACCGCATTCGTAGGCCGACAGCTTTTCGGGGTCGGGATTGCGAACGGCGACGATGGCGGCGGACAGGATCAGCATCAGCCCCAGCCCGATGGCCATGCCGAAGAAGATAATCACCGGAAGATAATCGCTCAGAAGTGCATTCACCGGCCCGTTCCTCCTCTGTCCTGTCCGCGCGTTGCCGGGCGCCTCTCGTCCCGAGGTCTAGTCGCGCCTTGGAAACCGGTCAACAAACCGGCCCCCGCGCACGCCCCGTTGTTAACGCGCAGCCGTGCAAATGTATACAGTTGTGCGCATTGAAAAAGCGGCGGGATGCCGCATCGGTTGAGAAGGCACCTCTAGCCTTTGTTTTACAGGGTTTTCGACCCGGCCGAAGGCGGTCGAAAGCGGCCCCTGCGCCAGCCGCGCGGCGGCCCCGGAAGACGCTTTGGGACACCGGCCCAAAGCGCGATTCCCGTGCCGTGCCGCATCGTGAGAGCGCACCCTGACAACCGCGAGCAACCTTTGGTAGTTTTTCCATATGGACGTTTGGCGTAGCGTCACCGTTTCGCAAGAATTTTCATAGAGATAATGCAATGCTTTCGCCTCTCAAGGCATTTGCCGCAGCCGCGGTCCTAAGCCTCGCCTCGGCTTTCCGCGCCGCCTGAGCCGCAGCCGCCCATCTCATCACGCGCGCCGCCACCTCGGCGGGCGTTTCCCGAAAAAGGCGTCGAGTCCCTCCGCGGCCTCGGCGCCTTCCCAACAGGCAACCAATTCGGCGATACTGGCCTCTATGACCTCCTCGTCGATGACCGGGCCGAGGCTGCGCAGTTGCGCCTTGGCGCGCGCCACCGCCCCTGGCGCGGCGGAAAGAAAGGGCGCGATCTCTGCCTCGATGGCGCCGTCGAGCGCGTCCTCGGGCACGGCACGGGTCAGCAGGCCCAGGCGCACCGCCTCGCCCGCATCGAACCGGCGCCCCGACAGCACCACCTGCCGCGCCCGCGCCTCGCCGATCCGCGCGGTAACATAGGGCCCGATGGTCGCCGGGATCAGCCCCAGCCGGGTTTCGGTCAGACCGAACCGCGCGGTTTCGACCCCGATGGCGATGTCGCAGACCGAGATCAGCCCGACCCCGCCGCCGAAGGCCTGCCCCTGCACGCGCCCGATCAGCGGTTTGGGCAGCGTGTTCAGCGCCTGCAACATGTGGGCGAGCTTTCGCGCCTCGGCGGCGCGGGTGGCCCGGTCGGCGGCCATCTGCGCGCGCATCCAGCCCAGATCGCCGCCGGCACAAAAACTTTCGCCCGCGCCGGTCAGCACCACCGCGCGCACGTCCGGGTCGGCGCCCAGCGTGTCGGCCGCCGCGTGCAGCGCCGCGATCAGCCCCGCCGACAGCGCGTTGTGCTTGTCGGCACGGTCGAGGCGCAGCCACGCCACGCCGCGCGCGTCGGTCTCAAGTGTCAGTTCGTCGCTCATCGCCCGCTCCCAGGACTGCTGCCAGGATTCATGCTTTGGCCTGTTGCCCGCCACGCATCCCGCGCGCCATATCCGCCGCCTCTTCGATCACCGCCCGGTCCAGCCCGGTCGCGTAGCCCAGCGCGGCCAGACGGTCGGCGACCGCCTCGGTTGCAACGTTTCCCGTCGCCCCCTTGGCATAGGGGCAGCCCCCCAGCCCGCCGACGGCGGCGTCGAACACCCGCAGGCCGAGGCCCAGCGAGGCCTCGATGTTCGCCAGCGCCCGGCCCGCGGTGTCGTGGTAATGCCCTGCCAGCCGGTCGGCCGGCACCGCCTCCAGCACCGCGCGCAGCATCGCGGTTATGCTTTCCGGCGTGCCCTGCCCGATCGTATCGCCCAGGCTGATCTCGTAGCATCCCAGGCCGCGCAGCTTCTCTGCCACCTCGGCCACCTTGCCCGGCGGGGTCGGCCCGTCATAGGGGCAGTCGGTCACGCAGGAGATATAGCCGCGCATCGGGATGCCGTCGGCGCGGGCGGCCTCGGCCACCGGCGCGAAACGGGCGAGGCTTTCCTCGATCGAGGCATTGATATTGGCCCGGCTGAACCCTTCCGAGGCCGCGCCGAAAATGGCGATCTCGTCGGCGCCCGCGGCTTTCGCCCTCTCGTAGCCCTTGAGGTTGGGCGTCAGCGCCGCGTAGCGCACACCGGGCTGGCGGGTGACCCCCGCCAGCACCTCGGCCCCGTCGGCCATCTGCGGCACCCATTTCGGGCTGACGAAGCTCGCCGCCTCGATCCGGCGAAAACCCGCGCGGCTGAGCGTGTCGATCAGCGCGATCTTGTCGGCGGTCGGGATCGGGCGTGCCTCGTTCTGCAGCCCGTCGCGGGGGCCCACCTCGAAGATCTCGACGAAATCGGTCATCGCAACACCGCTCCGCCGGCCGATCCGGACCGCCGCGCCGAAGCACGCGGGGCGGGCCGGCCCGGATCTCTCAACGTCTCACTCATTCGGCGCCTCGTAGAAGTCACGGCCGTAGATCTCGGCCGGCCCGTCCTCTTCCACCGCTTTTCGAAAGGCCGGACGATCCGCCAGCCGCCCGTAATACGCGTCGACCGCCGGCAACAACGCGGCCGGCACGAAACGCCGGGCGATCATCACACCGTAGCCGATATTGGTGTCCACCGCCGAAAACCCCGACGGCAACAGCCAGTCCCGGCGCTCGACCACACGGTCGACCACCTCCAGCACCTTTTCCAGCCGCTTGGCCTCGAGCCGCATGACCGTGGGGCTTTTCATCCAGTCCTCGCGCAGAACGATATGCTGCTGGGTCAGGATGGCGATGTGCTGGCCCATGGTCTCGGCGAAATGCAGCCATTCCAGCCAGTCGGCGCGCTCGGCATCGCCGGGAAAGCGGCCCAGCCCGCAGTCGGGCCGCGTCTCGACCAGGTATTCCGTGATCGCACCGGATTCGAAAAGTACGCGCCCGTCGATCTCCAGCGCCGGCACCCGGCCCGCGGGCGAGAGCGCCAGGTAGTCGGGCTGCCTCAGCGATTTGTCGAAGAACGAGTAGCGCCGTGTCTCGAAATCGAGCCCCATCTCGTGCATCAGCCAAAGCGTGCGGAACGATCGCGCCTGGGGGCAGTGGTGCAGCCTGATCATGCCTCGTCCTCCTCCAGCCGGATCAACGCGGCCCCGGCCTCGACCTGGGCACCGGCCGCGGCCAGCACCTCGGCCACCCGGCCAGCGCGCGGCGCGGCCAGCGCGTGTTCCATCTTCATCGCCTCCAGAATGGCGAGCGGCTGGCCCTGTGTCACCTCGTCACCCGCCACAACGGCAATCGACTTGACCAGCCCGGGCATCGGCGCCTCGATCACGTCGGTACCGGCCCCGGCCGCGGCGGCCCGCTCAAGCGGGTCGACAGGGGCAAAGCTGAACGTCCCCGCCGCGCCGGCAAAGACGTGGATCGCGCCGCCCGCCTTCAGCACCCGGCCCGGCGACCGCCCGCCAACGCGCCAGCCCTCTCCCTCGCGATGTGCTGCGAGCGTGGCCTCGGCGATCTCGACCGCTGCAAGATCTGGCCCTTCGAACATCACCGCGCCCGTGATCTCGTCGCCGTCGCGCGACAGCGTCAAGCTGCGGCGCAGCGGCGCCCAGAGCGAAAAGCCCGCCAGCGCCCCCCCGCCGGGGTCGGCAGCGGCCAGAAGCGCCGCGGCCAGATGCTCGGGCGCGGGGCCGGGCGCGGCGGCGAGCGCGGCGAGGTCACGCTCGATAAGGCCGGTATCGACATCGCCGGCGGCAAAGCCCGCATGCCGCGCGAGACGGCCCAGAAAGGCGAGGTTGGTGACCGAGCCCGCGACCTGCGTGTCCTCCAGCCCGCGGGCGAGGCGGTTCAGCGCCACCGCGCGGGTGGGGCCGTGGGCCACGATCTTGGCGATCATCGGGTCGTAGAACGGGCTGATCGCATCGCCCGGACGCACGCCGGTATCGACCCGCAGCCCCGGCGGAAAGGCCAGATGAGTCAGCCGCCCGGTGGCCGGCAGAAAGCCCGCCGGCACGTCCTCGGCGTAAAGCCGGGCCTCGAAGGCGTGACCGGTGAGCGGGATGTCGTCCTGGCGCATCGGCAACCCCTCGCCCGCGGCCACGCGCAGCTGCCATTCGACGAGGTCGAGCCCGGTCACGGCCTCGGTCACGGGATGTTCGACCTGCAGCCGCGTATTCATCTCCATGAACCAGAACCGGTCGGGGCGCAGTCCGCCCGCACCATCGACGATGAATTCGACGGTGCCTGCGCCCCTGTAGCCGATGGCCTCGGCCGCGCGCACCGCCGCCTCGCCCATCGCCGCACGCATCTCGGGCGTCATGCCCGGTGCGGGGGCCTCTTCGATGACCTTCTGGTGGCGCCGCTGGAGCGAGCAGTCGCGCTCGTAGAGGTGGACCGCATCGGCGCCGTCGCCGAAGACCTGCACCTCGATATGGCGCGGGCGTTCGATGTATTTCTCGATCAGCACGGCATCGTTGCCAAAGGCGCCCCGCGCCTCGGACCGCGCGGCGGCCAGCGCGGCGGGGAAATCGGCCGCGCGTGCGACCTTGCGCATCCCCTTGCCGCCGCCGCCCGCCACGGCCTTGATGAGCACCGGGTAGCCGATGGCATCTGCCGCGCCCTCGAGGTGGGCGTCGTCCTGGTTGTCGCCGTGATAGCCCGGCACGACCGGCACGCCGGCCGCCTCCATCAGCGCCTTGGCGGCGTCCTTGAGCCCCATCGCCCGGATCGCCCGGGCCGAGGGGCCGATGAAGGTCAGCCCCGCCGCCTCGACCGCCTCGACGAAATCGGGGTTTTCCGACAGGAACCCGTAGCCCGGGTGGATCGCCTGCGATCCCGTCGCCAGCGCCGCCTCGATGATCCGCTCGGCCCGCAGGTAACTCTCGGCCGGGGCCGGCGGGCCGATGCGCACCGCCTCGTCGGCCGCCGCCACATGGGCCGCCTCGGCATCGGCGTCGGAATAGACCGCGACGGTGGCCACACCCAACCGATGGGCGGTGCGCGCTATGCGGGCGGCAATCTCGCCGCGATTGGCGATCAGGATTTTCTTGAACATCGGCGACCTCTTGGAGGGAGCGCGGGGGGGGCCAGCCCCCCGCACCCCCCGGGATATTTGCGGCCAGAAGAAACGGCAGGGGCTCTGTGCTACATGCGGAAAATTCCGAAGCGGGTGTCGGGGACGGGCGCGTTGAGCGCGGCCGAGAGCGACAGCGCCAGCACCGCGCGGGATTTGCGGGGGTCGATGATGCCGTCGTCCCAGAGCCGGGCGGCGGCGTAGAGCGGATGGCTCTGGCGCGCGAACATCTCGACGGTGGGGCGTTTGAACTCGGCCTCGTCCTCGGCGCTCCAGGTCTCGCCCGCCCGCTCCATCGCGTCGCGTCTGACGGTGGCCAGCACGCCCGCGGCCTGTTCGCCCCCCATCACGCTGATACGGCTGTTGGGCCATGTCCACAAAAGGCGCGGCTGGTAGGCGCGGCCGGCCATGCCGTAATTGCCCGCGCCGAACGAGCCGCCGACGATCATGGTGATCTTGGGCACGCCGGTCGTGGCCACCGCGGTGACCATCTTGGCGCCGTGCCGCGCTATGCCCTCGTTTTCGTAGCGGCGCCCGACCATGAAGCCGGTGATGTTTTGCAAAAACACCAGGGGCGTGCCCCGCTGCGAACACAGCTCGACGAAATGCGCGCCCTTCTGGGCGGATTCGGAGAACAGCACGCCGTTATTGGCGACGATGCCCACCGGGCAGCCCATGACATGGGCGAAGCCGGTGACGAGGCTTTCGCCGAAGCGCGGCTTGAACTCGTCGAAGCGCGAGCCGTCGACGAGCCGCGCGATGACCTCGCGGATATCGTAGGGCGTGCGCAGGTCGGCGGGGACCACGCCCAGCAATTCCTCGGGGTCGTAGGCGGGGTCTTCGGGCGAGTCCCAGCGCACGGTCCGGGGCTTTTCACGGTTGAGGTGGCTGACGGCGCGGCGGGCCAGCGCCAACGCGTGGGCATCGTCCTCGGCCAGGTAATCGGCAACCCCCGAAAGGCGGGTGTGCACGTCGCCGCCGCCCAGGTCTTCCGCCGTCACCACCTCGCCCGTGGCGGCCTTTACCAGCGGCGGGCCGGCGAGGAAGATGGTGCCCTGCTCGCGCACGATGATTGTGACATCGGACATCGCGGGGACATAGGCGCCGCCCGCGGTGCACGATCCCATCACCACCGCGATCTGGGGGATGCCCTTGGCCGACATCTGCGCCTGATTGTAGAAGATGCGCCCGAAATGGTCTCGGTCGGGAAAGACCTCGTCCTGGTTGGGCAGGTTGGCGCCCCCGGAATCCACCAGGTAGAGACAGGGCAGATGGCATTCCTCGGCGATCTCCTGGGCGCGGAGGTGCTTTTTCACCGTCATCGGGTAATAGGTGCCGCCCTTCACGGTGGCGTCGTTGCAGACCACCATGACCTCCTGCCCCTCGACCCGGCCGATCCCGGCGATGACGCCGGCACAGGGCGCTGCGCCGTCATAAAGCCCGTGCGCGGCGGTGGCGCCGATTTCGAGGAAGGGCGCGCCGGGGTCCAGCAGGTTCGCCACCCGTTCGCGCGGCAGCATCTTGCCGCGCGACAGGTGCCGCGCGCGGGCCTTTTCGCCGCCGCCGGCGGCGGCCAGCGCGGCGGCCTCTTCCACGACGCGAAGCGCGTCGAGATGCGCGGCGTGGTTCGTCTGGAACGCTTCGGAGCCCGGTACGGCGGCGGAGGACAGTTTCACGCGCGATGCTCCGGGTTCTCGTGATCGAAGCGGCAGCCGGCTGCCCAGGCGCGGCGGTCGTTGCCGTGGTTCGGCAACCCGCCTGCGTCCTTCAGCATCTTGGCCATGTGCATCAGGTTCCAGGTCATGATCGTGGTGTTGCGCTGGGTAAACTCGTTGTCGAAGCCCGCGGGCTTGCCATCCACCATGTCGCCATAGGACGGGCCCGGCCCGGCCTCGCCGATCCAGCCGCAATCGGCCTGGGGCGGGATGGTGTAGCCGAGATGGCCGAGCGCATAGTGCAGCGTCATCGCGGCGTGCTTGACCCCGTCCTCGTTGCCGGTGACGACGCAGCCCGCCACGCGCCCGTAATAGACCGATTGGCCCTTGTCGTTCAGCTCGCCCGACATGCCGTAGAGCCGCTCGATCAGCACGCGGGCCACCGAGCTTTCCTCGCCCAGCCAGAGCGGCGTTCCGACCACCAGGATATCGGCGGCCTTCACCTTGTCCCACAGCTCGGGCCAGTCGTCGCGGTCATGCCCGTGTTCGGTCATGTCCGGGTAGACGCCCGGGGGCACCACATGGCTGAGCATGTGAAGATGCTCCACATGGATGCCGTTCTTGGCCATGATCTCGGCGGCGACGTTCATCAGCCGCCGCGTGTGGCTGTCATGCGGATCGAGCTTCAGCGAGGTATTGACGAAGAGCGCCGAAAGCCCGCTGAAATCGGTGGTATTGGCGTCGCAGAGCGCCTGTTGCTTCTCGTTGAGGGTCATCGGTCGCGCCTCCCTTCGCGGCCCGCGCCGTGCGGCCGCCCCCTCCCCGGGGCGGCCGCGACGGGCCTACTTGGTTTCCATGTAGGTCACGGCGCTTTCCAGAAATAGCGCCTGTTCCCCGATGCGTTTCATCGTGCAGTTGGCCGCCGCGGTCATCGTGTAGGGGCTGCCGCGGCGCATCATCGCCTCGACCGCACAGCGGATTTCGCGCCATTCGGCCCATTTCTCCTGCTGGATCGCCAGGTCTTCGGTCAGCTTGAACGGTACGACCTTGGCCTTCTCGGTCTTCGAGAATTCAGCATCGGCCGCCTCGGCCAGTTCCATCATCCGGTCATAGGCCGCGTCCATCCTGCCCTTCCAGTATTCCGATTCCTTGCCCATGCAGGCGGCGATATCGGCGTTGGACGCATTCTTGATGCGCTGGAAACAGACCCGGGCGGAAGAGCCGATGCAGGTGTCGTCGGCGCCGGGCAGGCGCTGTTTCTTCATGCAGTCGAGCGTGGCATCGGGCGAGAACTTGACCTCCTGGGCCGCCACGGGGGCGGCGAGCGCCAGGACGGCGACGAGGAAAAGGGAGAGTCGCATAGGATCACCTCACAAAGTTGAGTCTACGACTCACCTTTAATCCATCGCCTTCATGAGTTCACGCCCCACCAGCATCCGCCGGATCTCGGATGTGCCCGCGCCGATCTCCATCAGCTTGGCGTCGCGGAACAGCCGCGACACGGCGCTGTCGGCCAAAAATCCAGCGCCGCCCATGGCTTGCACCGCCTGATGGGCCTGTTTCATCGCCTCTTCCGAGGAATATAGAACGCAGGCGGCAGCGTCTTGACGCGTCACCTGGCCGCGATCACAAGACCGTGCGACCGCGTAGACATAGGCCCGCGCGCTGTTCATCGCCGTGTACATGTCGGCGATCTTGCCCTGCATCAGCTGGAAATTCCCGATGCTTTCGCCGAACTGCTTGCGGTCGCGCAGATAGGGCATGATCTCGTCCAGGCAGGCGGCCATGATGCCGGTGCCGATACCCGCCAGCACCACGCGTTCATAGTCCAGCCCCGACATCAGCACGCGCACGCCCTTGCCCTCTTCGCCCAGCACGTTTTCGAAGGGCACCTCGACATCGTCGAAGATCAGCTCGGCGGTGTTCGACCCGCGCATACCCAGCTTGTCGAAATGGGGCGAGGTCGAGAACCCTTTCATCGACTTCTCGATGAGGAAGGCGGTGATGCCCTTCGCCCCCGCCTCGGGGTCGGTCTTGGCATAGACCACCAGCGTGTCGGCGTCGGGGCCGTTGGTGATCCAGTATTTCGTGCCGTTGAGCGTGTAATAGCCGTTCTTCTTTTCGGCCTTCAGCTTCATCGACACCACGTCGGACCCCGCCCCGGCCTCGGACATGGCCAAAGCACCGACATGTTCGCCGCTCAGCAGGCCGGGCAGGTATTTCCGCTTTTGCTCTTCGGTGCCGTTCAGCTTGATCTGGTTGACGCAAAGGTTGGAATGCGCGCCGTAGCTGAGCGACACGCTGGCCGAGGCGCGGGCGATTTCCTCGACCGCGACCGTATGGGCAAGGTAGGACATGCCCGCGCCGCCGTACTCTTCGGGCACCGTTATCCCGAGCAGCCCCAGCTCGCCCATCTCGCGCCACAGTTCGGCGGGGAAATCGTTGGTTCTGTCGATCTCGGCGGCCAACGGTTTCACCCGCTCCTGCGCCCAGCGGTGCACCATGTCGCGCAGCGCCGCGGTGTCCTCGTCGAGGTCGAATGCCATCGTTGCGGTGAACATGGGTCCCCCTCCTCCTCCATGCGCTTATTGAACGCTTGTTCATATAACTATCACCGAACGGGCTGCGGCGTCAATCGCGGTGGCGCCGCCGCGAGCGCATCCCTACCTTGGCGTCACGCCCAGACCGAAAGGAGCCCACCCATGCCCCGCCTCGCCCCCATCGCCGCCCTCATCGCCGCCCTGCCGCTGGCCGCCCCCGCCGAAGAGGTGGGCCGCATCGGCGTGGACTGGACCGGCAACGACGTCATCATCGAGGCGGTACACGACCCCGAGGTGCCCGGCGTGACCTGCCACATCGCCTATTTCGAACGCTCCTTCCTAGACCGGCTGAGCCAGGGCAACTGGTTCGAGGACCCCTCGAACGCCTCGATCGCCTGCCGCCAGACCGGCCCCATCGAGATCGGCGATATCGACCTTGGCAGGGACGGCGAAGAGGTGTTCCGCGAGCGTCAGTCGATCATCTTCAAATCGCTCAGGGTCAAGCGGATCTACGACGCGGACAACCGCACGCTGATCTATCTTGTCCATGCAAGGGAACTGGCACAGGGCTCGGCCAAGATGGCGATCTCGACGGTGCCGCTGTTCGGGTCGGGCTCGCGATAATCCGCAGGCGTGCGCCGGCATTGCCCCGCGCCGAGACCGAGGCTTAACCTGCTCGCTGGAGTGGCGGCGGCCGCGGGCCACGGGTCGGACTGGGTGCAGGATTACGCCGCCGCCGCGGGCGATCTGCTGATCTTCGGCGGCGGCGCCGCCACGGCGGACGATTTCCGGGTGGCCCTTGCCGAGACACCCCGCGCCGGACTTCAGGGCGTGGCCGAGGCGTTCGTGACCTACTTGCCCACCGGGCAGATCCTCTGGGCGCTGGTCGACGGCGCGGCGCAGGACAGCCTGAACGTCTCGATCGGGGGCGAGGTGTTCGATCTCTTGGCCTAGCGGTCCGCCCCACCGTCCGAGGCCCCGTGGCGCAAGCCCTGGCCGCGCGTCACTTCCTCCCGCACGATCCGCGCGATCACCGCGCAATCCTCTTGCGAGAAGGTCAGCGGCAGGCGCATGTCGATCAGCCCGGCCAGAACGCGGTCTGTCCGCGGCAGCGGCTTGGGTTCGGCGTAGTCCCAATGGGCGTAGCGCGAGGTGAACCCGGCCGGCTGCGCCGCGCCGAACCATTTCAGCTCTACCCCCCGGTCGGCGCAGCGGGCGAGCAATGCTTCTACACGCTCCGCCGGCCAGCCCGGCAGCAGGGCCTGGAAGGACGAGCCGACGAAGGCCTCGGCCTCGGGCCGGTCGATCAGGCGCAGGCCCGGCGTGCCGCCGAGCCCCGCCTCCATCGCGCGATAAAGCCGGTTCCAGCGCGCCGCCTGGTCCGGCAGGCGCGCCAGTTGCGGGCGCAGCAGCGCGGCGCGCAGATTGTCCATCCGGCCCGATATGTTGGGCAACTCGGCCTTGAGCCCCTCGAACGCCTCCGGCGGCGGCGCGGCGAGGTGCCGGTCGAAAAGCATGTAAGAGCCCGAAAGCAGCACCGCGCGGGCCATCAGCTCGGCGTCGTCGGTGACGATCAGCCCGCCCTCGCCGGAGTTGATGTGCTTGTAGGTCTGGCTCGAATAACACCCCATCGCCCCGTGTCGGCCCGAGGGCACGCCGGCCCAGGCGGCCCCCATCGTGTGGGCGCAGTCCTCGATCACCGTCACGCCGGCCCCGTCACACAACGCCATCAGCCGGCCCATGTCGCAGATATGCCCGCGCATGTGGCTGAGCATCAGCACACCCGCGCCGCTGGCTGCGATCTGCGCCTCCAGATGGGCCAGGTCGATTGTCAGATCCTCGGTCGTCTCGACGAAAACGGGCGTGGCCCCCACCCCGGCAATCGCGCCCGGCACCGGGGCCAGGGTAAAGGCGTTGGTCAGCACCGTGTCGCCCGGCGCCACGCCCGCGGCCCTCAGCGCGCAGCCCAGCGCGTAGCCGCCCGAGGCGACGGCCAGGCAGTACCGCGCCCCGGTGAACGCGGCGAAATCCCGTTCCAGAAGCGCGGTCTCGCCCGCCTCGCCCTCGGCCACGTTGTAGCGGTGCAGCCGGCCGTGGCGCATCACCCCGACCGCCGCTTCGATGGCGTCTTTGGGGATCGGCTCTTGCTGGGTGAAACTGCCGGTGAACCGCTCGGTCATTCCGCCGCCTCCCGCGGGATCAGCCGCTCGGCCAGGTCGAAAAGCTCGTCGTAATGGCCGATCAGGCCCTCGGGGGTCAGCCCGGCCACGATGTCCGCCGCAGGGCCGAAGCCCACCAGCACGCACGGCACGCCCGCCGCGCGGGCGGTGGTGCGGTCGGTCGCCGTGTCGCCGACCAGAAGCGAGCGCGCAACGCTGCCGCCCGCGCGCTCGACCGCGGCGATGTAGGGCGCCGGGTCGGGCTTGCGCACCGGCAGCGTGTCGGCGCCGATCAGCGAGGCAAAGAGGTCGCGCACCCCGAGGCGGGACAGCAGGACCTCGGCCAGCGCCTCGGGCTTGTTGGTGCAGATGCCCACGGCGTATCCAGCGCCCCTCAGCCGCGCGACCGCCTCGGCCACGCCGGGGTAAAGCGTGGTGTGCCGGTCGATATGCGCGCCGTAATAGTCCAGCAGATAGGGGTAGTGGGCGGCCACCTCGGCATCGTCCGCGGCCCCGTCCAGCCGTTCGTAGCCCAGTTGCAGCATCGCCCGCCCGCCCAGAAAGGCGGTGGCCGCATCGGCCACGGGGTCCAGCGGCGCGCCGCGGCCGGCCCGCTGGAAACAGGCATTGGCCGCCGCGATCAGGTCGCCGCTGGTATCGGCCAGCGTGCCGTCGAGGTCGAAGATCACCGTCCGCATGAGCCCCTCCAGCGCGGAAATCCGCCGCAGATGAAATGTCGCGAAACCCCAAGTGATGGGGGCGCCGGTTGCGCGCCGGCGACTCCGCGATAAAAGGGAGCGACACAAAAGGAAAGAGGCGCGCGACATGGGCACCGCCCTGATCATCCTGGCCGCGGGGGAAGGCACGCGGATGAAATCGGACCGCCCCAAGGTGCTGCACGAGGTGGCCGGCGCGCCGCTCTTGGCCCATGCCATGGCCGCCGGCGCGCTGCTGGCGCCGGACCGCACCGTGGTCGTGGCCGGGCACCACGCCGCCGCGGTCGAGGCCGCGGCGCGCGAGATCGACCCCCAGGCGCAGGTGGTGCTGCAAGAGGAACAGCTGGGCACCGCCCACGCGGTGGCCCGTGCGCGGCCGGCGCTCGACGGGTTCGAGGGCGACGCGATCGTGCTTTACGGCGACACGCCCTTCATCCGGCCCGAAACGCTTGGGGCGATGATCGCGGCGCGAGCCGGTCATGCGGTGGTGGTGCTGGGCTTTCGGCCTGCGGATGCGGGCCGTTATGGCCGGCTGGTGACGGCGGGCGACGCGCTGGAGCGGATCGTCGAATACAAGGACGCGACCGAGGCCGAGCGCGCCATCGGCCTGTGCAACTCGGGGGTCATCGCCGCCGATGCGGCCACGCTGTTCGATCTGATCCACGCGGTCGGCAACGACAACGCGTCCGGCGAATACTACCTGACCGATATCGTCGGTCTCGCCCGGGCGCGCGGCCTGTCAGCGACCGCGGTGACCTGCGACGAGGCGGAAACCATGGGGGTCAATTCCCGCGCCGACCTCGCCCGCGCCGAGGCCGCCTTTCAGGCCCGCGCCCGCGCCGCGGCGCTGGAGACCGGCGTCACCCTCACCGCCCCCGAGACCGTCCATTTCGCCTTCGACACGGTGATCGGCCGCGACGCGGTGATCGAGCCCAACGTGGTCTTCGGCCCCGGTGTCAGTATCGAATCGGGCGCCCGCATCCGCGCCTTTTCACATCTCGAAGGGTGCCATGTCAGCCGCGGCGCGATTGTCGGCCCCTATGCCCGCCTGCGGCCGGGCGCGGAACTGGCCGAGGATGTGCGCATCGGCAATTTCGTCGAGGTCAAGAACGCGCAGATCGACGCCGGCGCCAAGGTCAATCACCTGAGCTATATCGGCGATGCCAGCATCGGCGAGGCTGCCAATATCGGCGCGGGCACGGTAACCTGCAATTACGACGGCGTGTTCAAGCACCGCACCGAGATCGGCGCGCGGGCCTTCATCGGGTCGGACACGATGCTGGTCGCGCCGGTGAAAATCGGCGACGAGGCGATGACGGCCTCGGGCTCGGTGATTACCTCAGACGTGCCCGAGGGCGCGCTGGCGCTGGGCCGGGCCAGGCAGGAGGTCAAACCGGGCCTCGCGCGAAAGATGTTCGAAAGGTTAAAGTTTTTGAAGGAAAAACAGCGAAAGGCTGGACATTAATGTGTGGAATTGTAGGGGTCCTTGGTGACCACGAAGCCTCGCCCTTGCTGGTCGAGGCGCTGGGACGGCTGGAATATCGCGGCTATGACAGCGCCGGGATCGCCACGGTGAACGACGGCGGACTGGCGCGGCGGCGCGCCGTGGGCAAACTGGTGAACCTCTCGGACCTGCTGGTGCACGAGCCGCTGCCGGGCAAGGCCGGCATCGGGCACACCCGCTGGGCCACCCACGGCGCGCCCTCGGTGGCCAACGCCCACCCGCACCAGGCGGGCCGGGTGGCGGTCGTCCATAACGGGATCATCGAGAATTACCGCGCGCTCCGCGCCGAACTGGCCGGGCTGGGCCAGCCTCCGCGCACCGACACCGACACCGAAACCGTGGCGCTGCTGGCGCAGCATTACCTCGAGACCGGGCTTTCCCCGCGCGAGGCCGCGCGTCAAACACTGGCCCGGCTGGAGGGCGCCTTTGCGTTGTTGTTCCTGTTCGATGGCGAGGACGATCTGCTGATCGCCGCGCGGCGCGGCTCGCCGCTGGCGGTGGGCTATGGCGAGGGCGAGATGTTCGTTGGCTCCGACGCCATCGCGCTGGCGCCGCTCACCACCCGCATCACCTATCTCGACGAGGGCGACATGGCCATCGTCACCCGCGCCGGCGCCACCTTCTTCGACGAAGACGGGCACCAGGTGGGCCGCGAGGTCAAGACCATCGAGCCCGGCGCCGCCCGCGTGGAAAAGGCCGGCTACAAGCATTTCATGGCCAAGGAGATTTTCGAGCAACCGGTGGTGCTGGCCGACGCGATCCGCCACTACCTCAGCGATGACGGGCAGACCATCGCCAGGCCCGGCGACGAGATCGACTTTGCCGGCATCGACCGCATCGCCATGGTCGCCTGCGGCACCGCCTACATCGCCTGCCTGACCGCGAAATACTGGTTCGAACGGCTGGCGGGCCTGCCCGTCGATGTCGACGTCGCCTCGGAATTCCGCTACCGCGAGCCGCCGATCCCCGACCGCACGCTGGCGCTGTTCGTCAGCCAGTCGGGCGAGACCGCCGACACGCTGGCCGCGCTGCGCTTCTGCAAGGGCCGCGCGGCGCAGACCGTGGCGGTGGTCAATGTCGCCGAAAGCTCGATCGCGCGGGAGAGCGACCTGGCGCTGCCGATCCTGGCCGGTGTCGAGATCGGCGTGGCCTCGACCAAGGCGTTCACCTGCCAGCTGACCGTTCTGGCGATCCTCGCGCTCAAGGCCGCCCATGCGCGCGGGCGGATCGACGACGCCGCGCTCGCCGGCCACCTGGAGGGGCTGAACGGCCTGCCGGGGTTGGTCAACGTTGCGCTGGCACTGGAAACGCCGATCAAGGCGCTCGCCCAGCGCCTGGCCGAGGCCGAGGACGCGCTGTTCCTGGGGCGCGGCGCGATGTTTCCCTTGGCCCTCGAAGGGGCACTGAAACTCAAGGAAATCAGCTATATCCATGCCGAAGGCTATGCCAGCGGCGAGCTGAAGCACGGGCCCATCGCGCTGGTCGACAAGCGGATGCCGGTCATCGTGATGGCCCCGCACGACCGTCTGTTCGACAAGACCGTGTCGAATATGCAGGAGGTGCTGGCCCGCGGCGGCAAGGTGCTGCTGATCACCGACGCCGCCGGCGCCGAAGAGGCCGGCGAAGAGGTCTGGCAGCGGCTCGTGCTGCCCGACGCGCCGGAACTGGTCGAGCCGATCCTTTACGCCATACCGGCACAGCTCTTGGCCTATCACACCGCCGTCGCCAAGGGCACCGATGTCGACCAGCCCCGTAACCTCGCCAAGTCCGTGACCGTGGAATGACGCCCACGCCCGCCGCACCGATCATCTCGGGGCGCACGCGGATCATCGCGCATCTCGGCGTGCCGACCGAAAGCTTCAAGGCGCCGATGATCTACAACCCCTGGCTCGATGCGGCCGGGGTTGACGCGGTGGTGGTGCCCATGGGGTGCGAGGCCGAGGATTTCCCGGCCTTCCTGCCCCTCGTGGCGCGGCTGCGCAATTTCGCGGGCGCGCTGATCACGATGCCGCACAAGGCGGCGGCAGTGGCGCTGCTGGACGAGGCCGCGCCACGGGTGCTGGCCTGCGGCGCGTGCAACGCGGTGCGGCGCGACGCGGCGGGCCGGTTGATCGGCGACATGTTCGACGGCGAAGGCTTTGTCCGGGGGATGGAACGCAAGGGCCGTACGGCGCGCGGCGCCTCGGCGCTGGTCGTGGGCGCGGGCGGCGTGGGCTCGGCCATCGCCGCCTCGCTGGCCAGCGCCGGGGCGACCCGGCTGGGCCTTTGCGACGTGGACGGGGCGCGCGGCGCGGCGCTGGCCGACCGGCTGCGGCAGAATTTCCCGGCGACCGAGGTCACGACCGGATCGAACGACCCGGCGGGCTGGCAGATCGTGGTCAACGCGACCCCGCTGGGGATGCGGCCCGACGACGCGATGCCGGCGGACACCGCGCGCATCGCGCCCGACAGCTTTGTCGGCGAGGTCGTGCTGACCCCCGAGACGACCGCGTTTCTGGCCGCCGCCCGTGCGCGGGGCTGCGTGACGCAGGTGGGCATGGACATGCTCTACGAACAGATCCCCGCCTATCTCGACTTTTTCGGCCTGCCCTCGACCGACGCCGACACCCTGCGGCGGCTGGCGCGCTTCGCCGACTGAGCTACCCGGCCGTGGCCAGATCGCGGCCGATCTCGACGACGCGCTCCGGCGTGATGCCGAAATGGCGGTAAAGCGTCTCGGCCTTGTCCGAGGCGCCGAAACCCTCCATGCCGACGAACCGGTCGCCGGCGCGCAGCCAGCGCGACCAGCCGAATTCCATCGCCGCCTCGACCCCGATCCGGGGCGCCGTGCCCAGCACCGCGTCCCGGTAATCTGCGTCCTGGTCGCAGAACAGCTCCCAGCAGGGCATCGAGACCACGGCGGTGGGCATGCCCTCGGCCTGCAGCGCAGCGCGGGCGTCCATCGCCAGCGCAACCTCGGTGCCCGTGGCCAGCAGCGTCAGCGCGCGCGGCCCCTCGGCCTCTGCCAGCACATAGGCACCAAGGCGGCTGAGGTTCTCGCCCGCCTCGCGGCGCACCGGCGGCGCGTCCTGCCGCGACAGCGCGAACAGGCTGGGCGAGTGCCGTTCTTCCATCGCGATCTGCCAGGCCTCGGCGGTTTCGATCGCGTCGGCCGGGCGGAAGACGCGCATGTTGGGCATCGCGCGAAAGCTTGCCAGGATTTCCACCGGCTGATGGGTGGGCCCGTTGCTGCCCACCCCGATGGAATCGTGGCTGAAGACGAACAGCCCCGGCAGCCCCATCAGCGCGGCCATGCGCATCGCCGGACGCTCGTAATCGGCAAAGGCCAGGTAGGTCACGTTGACCGGCCGCAGCCCGCCATGGGCGGCGATGCCGCAGGTCATCGCCCCCATCAGATGCTCGCGCACCCCGCAATGGACGTAGCTGCCGCTCCGGTCCTGGGCGGTAAAGGCGTGGCGGCCGCGCTTGTGGTTGGTCGGCGCCTCAAGATCGGCGCAGAGCACGACCATCTCGGGCAGAACGCCGCCCAGCGCATCGCAGGCATCGCCCGAGGCAAGGATGGTGCCGCGCGGCGCGGGCGATGCGGCCTGGCGCAGCTCGGCGGCGCGGACGGGCCAGTCCGCGGGCAGGCGGCCCTCGGTCCAGCGGGCGAATTCGGCGGCCTGCCAGTGATTTGCGTGCCGGTCTTGCCAAGTAGCATGGGCCGTTTGCCCCCGCTCCATCGCCGCCGCCCAATCCGCGCGGATCGCCTCGGGCACCGCGAAGGGCGGGTGGGGCCAGTCCAGCACCGCGGCAGCCGCGTCGCGGTCGTCTGGCGTCAGCGGCGCGCTATGACCGCCGCGCTGGCCCTCGAGCCGCGGAATGCCGCGCGCAATGGTCGTGCGGCAGGCGACGAGCGAGGGGCGCGGATCGGCCCTGGCGGCCTCCAGCGCCGCGTCGATGGCGGCGATGTCGTGCCCGTCGACGCCCTGGACGTGCCAGCCCGCAGCGCGAAAGCGCGCCGGCACGTCCTCGCTGATCGACAGCAGCGTGTCGCCGTCATCGGTGATGTGGTTGTCGTCCCACAGGAAGGTCAGCTTGCCCAGCCGCAGATGCCCGGCCAGCGAGATCGCCTCCTGGCCCACGCCCTCTTGCAGGCAGCCGTCGCCGACGAAGGCCCAGGTCCGGTGGTCGACCAGATCGGGGCCGAATTCGGCCTCCAGCCGCGCCTCGGCCACCGCCATGCCCACCGCGCAGGCGATGCCCTGGCCCAGCAGGCCCGTGGTGATCTCGACACCCGCCTCCTGCTCGATCTCGGGATGCCCGGCGCAAACCGAGCCCAGCCTGCGAAAGGTCTTGAGCCCGTCGAGCGGCACCGCGTCATGGCCCGACAGGTGCAAAAGCGCGTAAAGCAGCATCGAGCCGTGGCCGTTCGACAGCACCACACGGTCGCGGTCGGGCCAGAGCGGATCCTTGGGGTCGGCCTTGAGGTGGCGGGCATAAAGCGTGGCCGCGATCTCGGCCATGCCCAGCGGCACGCCCTGGTGGCCCTCGCCGGCCTTGAGAATGGAATCGATGGCCAGAAACCGGATTGCATGGGCCATCGCCTGGATATCGGCCATGGGTCGCCCTCCCTCTTTCGCGCCGCGGGTGCGCGGCCTTTCCGAGGGGTACCCGGTTTCGCGGGCAAAACCTTTGAAGTTCTCCTAAAAAGATACGGCGGATTCCTTCACCGAGGGTCCACCGCCCCTCAGGCGAACCCTTCGCCGCCGCAGGCCGCGCAGCGTTTCGTCTTCAGCCCCATGCAGCCGTCGCAGGTGCCCCATTGCGGATGCCCGCGCATGTCCGTGCCTTTCATGACCTGACCCTTGCCGCCGCACACCTGGCAGGGTTCGCGGCCGGTGCCGCGGCAGCGGTGGCAGCGCCGCTTGATATGGGGCATCTGCTTCTTGCGCGGAACATGTTCCTTCATGCGGGGCCTCGGGCGACTTCTGGGACGGGTTCCGCGCATCAAAGCGGATGCAGGCGGCGCTGTCAGCCTCCAAAGCGCTCCGGGCGCACGTTTCGGGCGAACCGTGCCCGCGCGGCACTACACGCCCTCGGGCCCCACACGCCCGGCGACGAACCCGCAGCCGAGCCCGGAAAGCAGCGCGCGGGCCTCGGCCTCGCATTCCTTGGCCTCGTGCGCGACCCAGCCGGAAAAGCGGCTGACGATGCGGCGGTTGAGATGCCGGGTCGGACAGACGAACCAGTAGGCGGGAAACTCGACCACCGGGCAGGCAAGGCTCAGCGGCACCAGGTCGCCGCGGGCGAGTTCGGGCAGGCACAGCGTGGCACTGTCGAGCGCCACGCCGCCCGATTGCTTGGCCATCTCGATCGACATCGACGAGCGGTCGAAGCGGAACGGGTAGACCAGCTCTTTCAGCTCGATCCGGTTCGAGGCCAGCCACAGATCCCAGCGGTAAAGCGATTTGACGCTGTCGATGAGGCGGGCCGATTCCAGCTGCGTCGCCAGGTCGCCGCCCTGGCGGCGCAGCCGGTCCAGATAGGCCGGGCTGCACATCGGCATCACCAGGTCGCTCATCAGGCAATCCACCGTCAGGCCGGCCCAATCGCCATGTCCGTAGCGCAGGTCGCAATCGACCGCCTCGGTCTCGAACGAGGTGACATCGGGCGTGGCGTCGATGCGGATCGCCCAGTCGGGGTTGTCGGCGGCAAAGCGCGCCACGCGCGGACCCAGCCAGCGCACGCCGAAGCTGGGGCTGACGCGGATCGTGAGGCCGCGCATGTCGCGCTGGCGGCCGATCGCGCTGCGGGCGTTGCGTAGCGCACCGAATGCGTGGGCCGTGGTCTGGAACAGCCGGTCGCCGTCGAGCGTCAGCACCAGGCGGCGCTTTTCGCGGCGGAAGAGTTTCACGCCGAACTGGCCTTCCAGAAGGCGGATCTGCTGGCTGACCGCCGAGGGCGACACGCCCAGCTCGGCGGCTGCCTTGGTCACGGTGCCAAGCCGCGCCACGGCCTCGAAATACTCGGTCGCCTTGAGATTGATGTCGCGCATGAAACCCCTTGGTAAAGCGGCGCTTTTTTGCTTCGGCGCATCCCGCAGGTTAGCCAAAGACAGTTTTTTTGTGAAGCTCTGCTAAACAACCCTTTTACGTTAATTGATTGACCGGTGGCCGATCCCCGTGGGACCGTCGCCCGATCCGCAATATCCGAGACCGCAACGATGAACGCGCGCATTGAGGCCGACTATCTGATCGAGACCCCGGACGACCCGGCCCGCGCGGCCGAGGTGATGGCCGGCGAGCAATCGTCGGGCACCTTCGTCAAGCTGCCGGGCGAAACGGACGCCCTGTTGCAGCGCGCCGCGGCGCGGGTCGAGCGGCTAGAGGTTCTGGGCACCGTTGCCGCGCCCTCGCTGCCCTGCGCCATGCCCGATCGGGGCACAGGCTATACGCGCGCGGCGGTCACGCTGTCCTGGCCCTTCGAAAATATCGGCCCCGACCTGCCCAACCTGATGGCCACCGTCGCCGGCAACCTTTTCGAGCTACGCCCGTTTTCCGGCCTCCGGCTGGAGGATATCCGCCTGCCCGGCGCCTTTGCCGCCGCCGGCCCCGGCCCCCGGTTCGGCATCGCGGGCACAAGGCGGCTGGCGGGCGTGGCGGAGGGCCCGCTGATCGGCACCATCATCAAGCCCAGCGTGGGCCTCTCGCCCGAGGACACGGCGGCGCTGGCGGGCACCCTGGCGGGTGCGGGCATCGACTTCGTCAAGGATGACGAGCTGCAGGCCGACGGCCCCGCCTGCCGCTTCGAGGACCGCGTGCGCGCGGTCATGCGCGTGTTGAACGATCACGCCGAGTGGACCGGCAAGAAGGCGATGTATGCCTTCAACCTGACCGGCGAGGTCGATGACATGCGCCGCCGGCACGACCTGGTGCGCGATCTTGGCGGAACCTGCGTGATGGCCAGCCTCAATTCGGTGGGGCTGACGGGCCTGCTGGCGCTCGCGCGCCATTCCGAGTTGCCGATCCACGCCCACCGCAACGGCTGGGGCGCGCTGTCGCGCGCGCCGATGCTGGGCTGGTCCTACCCCGCCTGGTCGAAACTCTGGCGCCTGGCCGGGGCCGACCACATGCATGTCAACGGGCTGGGCAACAAGTTCAGCGAACCCGACGCCTCGGTGATCGCCTCGGCGCGCGCGCTGATGGACCCCCTGTTCCCCGACAAACCCTGCATCCCGATGCCGGTCTTTTCCTCGGGGCAGTCGGCGGTGCAGCCGCCCGAAACCTATCGCCGCCTCGGCAGCGCCGATTGCATCTATGCGGCAGGCGGCGGGATCATGGGGCACCCGGACGGGCCAGCTGCGGGCGTGCAAAGCCTGCGCGACGCCTGGGACGCCGCCATGGCCGGGATCGCGGCCAGCGACTACGCCCGCACCCACCCGGCACTGGCCCGCGCGCTGGAGACCTACGCTTGACGACCGAAAGCGGGCTGCCAGGGGGGGTGCTGCTGGGCTGGTACGGCGACGATTTCACCGGCTCGGCGGCGGTGATGGAGGCGCTGGAATTCGCCGGCCTGCCGGCGGTGCTGTTCCTCGATCTGCCGCTGCCGCACCAGGTGGCCCGGTTTCCCGCCGCGCGCGCGGTGGGCATCGCCAGCACCGCGCGCACCCACGCGCCCGGCTGGATGGAGGCCCACCTGCCCCCGGCCTTTCGCTTTCTCGCCGAAACCGGCGCGCCGGTGGTACATTACAAAATCTGCTCGACACTCGATTCCGCGCCCGAGACAGGCTCGATCGGGCGGGCCATCGACATCGGCACCGGCATCGTGCCCGGCCCTTGGGTGCCCTGCCTGGTGGCCGCGCCCAACATGCGGCGCTACCAGTGTTTCGGGCACCTTTTCGCCGGCGCGCCCGAGGGCGTGTTCCGTCTCGACCGGCACCCGGTCATGGCGCGCCACCCGGTGACCCCGATGGATGAATCCGACGTGGGCCGGCACCTGGCACGCCAGACGGCCAAGGCAATGGGGCTGATCGACCTCGAAGACCTGGCGGGCGATCCGCGGGCCGCGCTGAGGCGCGAAATCGACCGCGGCGCAGAGGTGATCGCGCTCGACGCTATGACCATGGCCGACATGGCCGCCTGCGGCGCGCTGATCTGGGAAGGGCGCGACGCGCCGATCTTTGCGGTCGGCTCGCAGGGGGTGGAGTATGCGCTGGTCGAACACTGGCGGCAGGCCGGGCTGATGCCGCGGATAGACCGCACCGCAGGCGCGGGGCCAGTGGATCAAATGGTCGCCGTCTCGGGCTCGGTCTCGCCGGTCACCGCGGCGCAGATCGACTGGGCCGAGGCCAACGGCTTTGCCGGCATCGCGCTCGACGCGGCGGCGGTGGCGTGCGGCGACGCCGGCGCCGAGGCAGCCGCGCTGGCCGCCGCGCGCCAGGCGCTTTCCGAGGGGCGCGACGCGCTGATCCATTCGGCCCGCGGGCCAGAGGACCCCGGCGTGGCGCGGATGCGAGAGGCCTGCCAGGCCGCGGGCATCGCGCCGGACACCGCCAACGGGCGGATCGGGTCGGCGCTGGGGCGCATCCTGCGTCACCTGCTGGCGGAAACCGGGCTGACCCGCGCGGTGATCTCGGGCGGCGACACCTCGGGCTTTGCCGCACGGACACTGGATTTCTACGCGCTCACGGCGCTGGCGCCCACGATACCGGGCGCGGCGCTGATGCGCGCATGGTCGGACGATGCCGCCCTCGACGGGCTGCAACTGGCGCTGAAAGGCGGACAGATGGGAAGCCGGGACTTTTTCGGCTGGATCAAACGCGGCGGCGGGACCGCCTGAAGGAGGGAGAGATGACGAAAATCGCGTTGCTCGGTGCGGGCGGCAAGATGGGTGTGCGGCTGGCGCAGAACCTCAAAAGCTCGCGCTTCGAGGTGGACCATGTGGAGATATCCCAGGAAGGCCGCGCGCGGCTCAAGCGGGAGGTGGGCGTCGACACGGTCGATGCCGACAACGCGCTGGCCGACAGCGACGTCATCGTCATGGCGGTGCCCGACCGGATGATCGGCAAGATCGCCCACAGCTTTATCGAAAAGGTCAAACCGGGGGCCGCGCTGGTGGTGCTCGACGCCGCCGCGCCCTATGCCGGCGAGATGCCGAAGCGCGACGACGTCACCTATTTCTGCAGCCATCCCTGCCACCCCAACATCTTCGAGGTGACGCCCGACGTCGAGGCGCAGAAGGATTATTTCGGCGGCATCGCAGGTGAGCAGGGCATCGTCTGCGCGCTGATCCAGGGGCCGGAAGAGCATTACGAGATGTGCGAGGAGGTGGCCAAGATCATCTACGGCCCCGTGGCCCGCTCGCACCGCTGCACGCTGCAGGACATCGCGGTGCTGGAACCGGCGCTGTCGGAAACCGTGGGCGCCACGTTCTCGCTGGCGCTGCGCGAGGCCACCGACCGGGCGGTCGCCATGGGCGTGCCCGAGGCCGCGGCGCACGATTTCATCCTGGGGCATCTGAAGATCGAACTGGCCATCGCCTTCGGCATCTTCCCCGAGGGCAAGTTCTCGGACGGCGCCCTTCTGGCCATCGACAACGCCAAATCGGTGATCTTCAAGGACGACTGGCTGGATGAGGTGTTCAACCTCGACGCGGTGAAGAAATCGGTCGCCGATATCTGCGCGCCGTCGCCGGGCTGAGCCTCAGGTGCTGGTTCCGGCCCGCATGGTGCCCACCACCGTGCGGGCGCCGGCCGCCATCAGCCGCGCATCCGATGAGATGGTGACGAAGCGAAAGCCCTTTTCGATGCGCCTGAGCGCGGCCTCGGGCGTGCCGTTGTGGATGCCCGCGATCTTGCCATGCTCCTTGGCCTTGGCGAGGATGAAATCGATGGCCTCGGCGACCGGCGGATCGACATCGTCGAAGGTGGGCCGGCAGCCCAGCGCCAGCGACAGGTCCGAAGGGCCGATATAGACCGCGTCGAGCCCCGGCACCGAAAGGATGTCCTCGAGGTTGTCGAGCCCCGCGCGGGTCTCGATCATGGCAAAGCCGACCACGGTGTCATTGGCATGTTCGGGGTAATCGGCCCCGCCATAAAGCAGCCCGCGGATCGGACCGAAGCTGCGACCGCCCAAGGGCGGGTACTTGGTCGATTTGACCAGGAGTTCGGCATCCTCGGCGCTGTTGACCATCGGGCAGATCACCGCGTAGGCGCCCGCGTCCAGCACCTTCATCATGATGCCGGGGTCGAGCCAGGGCACGCGGGCCATGGGCACGGTGTCGGTGGTCGAGATCGCCTGGAACATCGCCACGGCGGCCTGGTAGTCGACCACCCCGTGCTGCAGATCGACGGTCAGCGAATCCCAGCCCTGATGGGCCATGGTCTCGGCCGAAAACCCGCTGGGAATCGCCAGCCAGCCGTTGATCGCGGCCTTGCCGGTCCCCCAGATCTCGCGCAGTCGGTTCGGGCGCATTGTCGGTCTCCTTGTTGACGTGAGCGGCGTGTCGGCCCCAAGGCCCCGGCAAACGCCTCACCCGTTTCAGGCCGCGGCTCGGGCGCGCTGCCCGGCCGATGGGCGCAGCGCGCGCTCTTGCGGCGCGCTGCGCTATCGCCCCTCGGCCTGCCGCGCGTATTCGTCGGCATCGAACCAGCCGCGCGAGGCCACGACCTTGAGATCGTCGTCGAGCTCCCACTCTTCCCAGCCCCGCACGGTCAGCGGGTTGCCGGTCTTTGCGTCGTGCCCGGTGAATGTCCAGACATAAACCGCATGGTTTCCCGAGCAGCGGATATCGTCGCATGTCAGGCTGAGGTCAGGCACATCGGCGTAGAACCCGGCCGCCATGTCGCGGACCCGCGCGCGCCCCGACCACGGGTCGCCCCTATTGATGACGATGCCGCCATCCTCGGCGAAAAACGAGGCCACCGCCTCGGGCGATTTCGAATTCCATGCCGCGGTGTAGTCCGCGGCCATCCGGGCAACGCCTTGCGGATCGATCATCTCCCACCCCTTTTCGACCAGTCCCTTGCGGCCAGCCTGCCACGATGCGGCAAACCTGTCCAACTCCTCCGCCTGTCCGGGCGTCGAACGCGCGGGCCGGGCCGCGGCGCCCCCTGCCCTAGCCGTCCAGCAGCCGCTTCTGCTCGTCGCGCATCGCCACGATGTCGAGGTCTTCGGTGATCTCGACATCGTCGAAGCTGACCACCTGGTCGCGGACGATGGGCTTTTTCAGCTTCACGTGATGGGCAAGCCCGATGGGCAGGGCGTTGCGCTGCATCGACTGCGTGGCCGGGATCGCCTTGGCCCAGACCTTGAAACCGCCCTCGCCGTCGAGATATTCGCCCGCCGCGAAATCGCCCTTGGAGGTCGCCACCGCGTCGGCCCGATAGCGGGTGGACGACCCTGTGGCCTCGCCGCGCAGCACCGCCGACAGCACCGACACGCTGGTTTCCAGCCCGATCAGGTGAAACGGCCGCCACATCGAGCCGTACCAGCCCGACTTGTCGGTCAAGAGCCCGTATTGCTGGAAACAGGCGCGGGTATAGTCGTCCGGCGCGCGGAAGGTGACGAACATGCCGTACTGGATGTTGTTCAGCACCACGCGCCCGTCGGGTTCGCGGCTGGCGGCGATATCCACCAGCCCGGCCTTCGGCAGCCGCCCGCCCTCGGACTCGGGCTTGAAGACCTCGGCCAGGTCCTGCAACCCCGAGGGGTAGAAGGCCAGCCCGTCATCGGGGCAATCGAGCCCGGTCGCATTGGCCACCGCCGCCATCTCGATCGCGGCCTTGGTGCCGTCGGTGAAGGAGTTGTACATTTTCGGGTTGAAATCGCCCGCGGCGACCTCTTCGTCGGTCCAGCCGAAAAAGCTCCAGACCGTGTCGGGCGTCGAATAACGGTAGGGCGGCGCGAAATTCATGCCCTTTCCGGCGGCCACCAGTTCGAAACCGCAGGAATGGACCCAGTCCACCAGTTCGCAGATCGCGCCGGGCTGGTCGCCATAGGCCATGGAATAGACCACGCCCTGTTGCCGGGCCCGCTCGGCCAGGTGCGCGCCGCACAGCACGTCGGCCTCGACATTGACCATCACCACATGCTTGCCCGCGTCGATGGCGGCCATGGCATGGCGCAGCCCCGCGATGGGGTGGCCCGTGGCCTCGATGATGCACTCGATCCCCTCCGCGGCGCAAAGCGCGCGGGCATCCTCGGTCAGGTGCGTGGTGCCCGCCTCCATCGCCGCTGCGAACGAGGGCGCGCCGAACCGCTCTTCCCCCCAGCCGACCCGTGAGAGCGCGCCGCGCGCCTTGGCCAGATCGAGATCGGCAATGCCGACCACGTGCAGCCCGGCGATGAATTTCGCCTGCGCCAGGATCATCGAGCCGAACTTGCCCGCCCCGATCAGCCCCACCCGCACCGGGCGCCCCTCGGCCGCCCGTATCGCCAGCATCGTCGACAGGTTCATGCCCGCCCCTCCTTTTCGCGTATTCGGCGCAGGATAGACACGCGCGGCGGGCCGCAACCATCGCTTTCTGGCACCAGGGTCTGAAGTTTTTCTAACGAACGCCTTAAGATTTCGAGATTGCTATACGGGGCCGTCCCGCGCGACTGATGCACCCTGTCATTCAACGCGCACCAGGGAGGATTCCGTGACAGCAGACCCCGCCAAGGCCGGATCGAACGTGAGCCTCGCGCGACGCGCCTGGGCGATCCGCCGCAACGCGCTGTTGATGGGTGAGGTGCAGGGCCAGGGCTATATCGGCCAGGCGCTCGGCGCGGCCGACCTGCTTGCCGTCACCCATTTCCACGCCATGCGCTACCGCCCCGGCGAGCCCGAGTGGGAGGGGCGCGACCGCTTTTACCTTTCCATCGGGCATTACGCGATCGCGCTTTACGCGGCGATGATCGAGGCCGGCATCCTGCCCGACGACGAGATCGCCACCTACGGCATGGACGACTCCCGCCTGCCGATGTCGGGCATGGCGTCCTACACGCCGGGGATGGAGATCACCGGCGGCTCGCTGGGCCATGGCCTCGGCATCGCCGTGGGGGCCGCGCTGGGGCTGAAGCGCAAGCAAAACCCCGCCTTCCTCTACAACCTGCTGTCCGATGGCGAGCTTGGCGAGGGCTCGACCTGGGAGGCGGTGATGTCCGCCGTGCAGTGGAAGCTCGACAACCTCATCGCGGTGGTCGATTTCAACAACCAGCAGGCCGACGGCCCGACCCGCGAGGCACTGGCCCGCACCCCCGAGGCGGCGAAATGGGCCGCCTTCGGCTGGTACGCGCAAGAGATCGACGGCAACGACCTGAACGCGCTGGTCGCCGCCTTCGACGCGGCGCGCGCCCATGCCGGCCCCGAGCCGCGCGTCATCATCTGCAACACCCGGATGTGCAAGGGCATCCCCTTCCTCGAAGCGCGCGAGAAAACCCATTTCATCCGGGTCGAACCCGATGAATGGACCAAGGCGCTGGCCATCCTCGACGCGGAGAAGCCCGAATGACCCACGAGCCCCCTTTCGGCGCCCATTCGAGGCGCAAGTCGAAATACACCCCGCGTGTTGCCCCCGGCGCTGGCGGCGCGCGCACCTCGGCGATGATCGCATCGCTGGACGCCGAGGGGCGCGAGACCGTCGCCGCCCCCTTCGGCCACGCCCTGCGCGAACTGGCGGCAGCGCGCGACGATATCGTCGGGCTGTCGGCGGACCTGTCGAAATACACCGACATGCATGTTTTCGCCAACGCCTACCCCGACCGCTTCTACCAGATGGGCATGGCCGAACAGGTGATGATCTCCGCCGCCGCTGGTCTGGCGCGCGAGGGGTTCACGCCCTTTGCCACCACCTACGCCGTCTTCGCCTCGCGCCGGGCCTACGACTTCATCGCCATGGCGATTGCCGAGGAAAACCTGCCCGTCAAGATCGTCTGCGCCCTGCCGGGGCTGACCACGGGCTACGGCCCCAGCCACCAGGCGACCGAGGATCTGGCGATCTTTCGCGGGATGCCCAACCTGACCGTCGTCGACCCCTGCGACGCGGTCGAGACGGCGCAGGCCACCCATGCCATCGCGGCGCATCCCGGGCCAGTCTACATGCGCCTTCTACGCGGGAAAGTACCTGATGTGCTAGGGCGTTACGGCTACAAGTTCAAGCTGGGCAAGGCGCAGACGATCCGCGACGGGCGCGACGTGCTGTTCGTCTCGTCGGGCTTCATGACGATGCGGGTTCTGGACGCGGCCGAGCGGCTGGCCGCCGACGACGTCGATTGCGCCGTGCTGCACGTGCCCACGATCAAGCCGCTGGACGTCGAGACCATCGCCGCCGAAGCCGCGAAATCGGGCCGGCTGGTCGTGACCGCCGAAAACCACACCGTCATCGGCGGGCTGGGCGAGGCCGTGGCCGGGGCGCTGATGCGCGCGGGCGTGCATGTGCCGTTCCGCCAGGTCGGCTTGCCCGACGAATTCCTGGACGCCGGCGCCCTGCCGACGCTGCACCACCAATACGGGCTGTCGGTCGACGCGATCTCGGCGTCGGTCAAGTCCTGGCTTTGAAGGAGCCCAAGATGAAATTGCTGGACGGCAAGACCGCGATCGTCACCGGCGCCGCGTCGCCGCGCGGGCTGGGCAAGGCCACCGCAAGGATGTTCGCCGAACACGGCGCGCGGGTGGCCATTCTCGACCTCGACGAGGGCCAGGCCAAGGCCGCCGCGGCCGATATCGGCGCGGGGCATCTGGGGCTGGCCTGCAACGTCACCGACAAATGGGCCTGCGTCGACGCGACCGCCGCGGTGCTCGACGCCTTCGGGCAGATCGACGTGCTGGTCAACAACGCGGGCATCACCCAGCCGCTGAAGCTGATGCAGATCGAGCCGGAAAACTACGACGCCGTGCTCGACGTCAACCTGCGCGGCACGCTCTACATGAGCCAGGCGGTGATCCCCCACATGCGCGAGCGTGCGACAGGCTCTATCGTCAACATCTCGTCGGTCTCGGCCCAGCGCGGCGGCGGCATCTTCGGCGGGCCGCATTACTCGGCGGCCAAGGCCGGCATCCTCGGGCTGACCAAGGCCATGGCGCGGGAACTGGCGCCCGACGGTGTGCGCTCGAACGCGGTCTGTCCGGGCTTCATCGCCACCGACATCACCGGCGGAAAACTGGCCGACGAGATGATGGCCATGATCCTCGACGGCATCCCGATGGCGCGCGCCGGCACGGCCGAGGACGTGGCCGGCTGCTGCCTGTTCCTGGCCTCGCCGCTGTCGGCCTATGTCACCGGCTCCGAGGTGGACGTGAACGGCGGGTCGCTGATCCACTGAGGGCGAGAGCGGACGCAGCGGCATCGTCCCCTCGGTCAGCGGGACGAGTGCCCCTTCACCCGGCACGGCCCTCGACGCCTGTCCTGCCCCCTGGCTTCTTCTGGCCGAAAATATCCCGGGGGTCCGGGGGCAGAGCCCCCGGCGGGTCGCCGCGCGACGCGCGGCGAGCCTTATGGCCGCGAAGATCCCGCGGGCGGTTGCCCCTTAGCCCGCCGCCACGGCCTCCTGCCGTTGCTCGCCCAGCCCCTCGATGCGCAATTCCATCACGTCGCCGGGCCTGAGGAACCGCTGCGGTTTCATCCCCATGCCGACGCCCGAGGGCGTGCCGGTGGCGATGATGTCGCCCGGCATGAGCTTGAGAAACCGGCTCATGTAACTGACGATCTCGCGCACCGAAAAGATCATGTCGTCGGTCGAGCTGTCCTGGACCCGCGTGCCGTTGAGGTCGAGCGACAGCGCCAGCGCCTGGGGGTCGGCCACATCGTCGGCGGTGACCAGCCACGGGCCGATGGGCCCGAAGCTGGGGGCCGATTTGCCCTTGATCCATTGGCCGCCCCGCTCGATCTGGAAGGCCCGTTCCGAGACATCGTTGATCACGCAATAGCCCGCGACATGGCTCAGCGCGTCGGCCTCGGAGACATAGAGCGTCTCGCGCCCGATCACGACGCCCAGTTCCACCTCCCAGTCGGCCTTTTCGGACTGGCGCGGAATGATGACCGGGTCGAACGGCCCCGACAGCGCCGAGCTGGCCTTGGAAAAGACGATCGGCTCTTTCGGCGGCTCGGCCCCGGTTTCGGCGGCGTGCTTGGCGTAGTTCAGGCCGATGCAGTAGAAATTCGGCACCGAGGCGAGGCAGGCGCCGATCCGGCCCGGGTCTGCGACCAGCGGCAACTCGGCGGGGTCGAGCGCGCGCAGCCGGTCCAGCGCCTCGGGCGTCAGCGCCGCCCCCGTCAGCACCGGCACATGCGCGCCGAGGTCGCGCACCTGCCCGTCACCATCCAGCATACCGGTCTTTTCGGCCCCGGCCGGGCCATATCGCAACAACTTCATGATGCGCCCTTTTCCTCTTGTTTCGGCATAGTTTTCCGCGCCGCCCTCAGGACGCCGCCTGTTCCGGCACCAGCCCGTCTTCCTCGAACCGGTGCCGTACATTGATCGCCAGATGCTCCAGATGGCTACCGATTTCCTGCGTCACCTGCGCGGCATCGCGCGCCAGCAACCCCTCGACGATGGCGCGGTGCTGCGCAAGCACGCGGTCGCGCGAGCGTTTGCGCACGGCCGACAGGTAGCGCGCGCGCCACAGCCGCGAAAGATAGGCGTTGTGGGTCTCGGCCATCGACGGGTTGTGCGAGGCCTGCGCGATGGCGATGTGAAAGCGCATGTCGATCTCGAACACGTCGACCGGTTCGACCGTGTCATAGACCGCCTCCATGTGCTGCTGGAGGCCCTGGATGCGGGTCAGCTCCTCGTCGGTCGCCCGCTCGCAGGCGAGCTGCGCCGATTTCAGTTCGAGACAGGCCAGCACCTCGATGTTGTCGGTAATGTCCTGAAGGCTGGGATTGGCCACGATCGGGCTGCGCGACGGGCGCAGGATCACCAGCCCCTCCTTGGCCAGGATCCGGATCGCCTCGCGCATCGGGGTGCGGCTGACGCCCATCTCGGCCGCGTTGTCGCGTTCCTTGATCGATTCGCCGGGTGCCAGTTTCCCGCGCAGGATATCGCGCCGGAGGGTCTGGGCTATCTGTTCCGGCAGGGTCTGGTCGGCCATTCGGGTCTCTCACGGCGGGTTACGATGTTCAAAAATTATCTTTAGGCGTGCCACCGTGCAATTTGCGGAATTTGGTATACCAAAACCCGTTGATTGTCGAGGTGGCTTTCGCTAGCGTCTTGGCAGGATGGTATACCATCTTGCGCAGGGAGGATGCGCAAACATTCGGGGGATAGGACCCCAAGGGAGGAGTAATATGAAGCTGAGATCGATTTTGAAGTCGGCTGCCATGGCCTCTGTCGCCGCGGTTCCGGCCATGGCGCAGGACGTGACGCTGCGCATCCAGACGCATTATGCCACCGAGCACCCGACCGGCCAGCGGCTGGCCCAGTGGATCGATGACGTTCAGACCATGTCGGGCGGCGAAATCGCCATCGAGATGTTCTATTCGTCCTCGGTCGTGGCCACCACCGAAACCTTCGATGCCGCCATCAACGGCATCGTCGATTGCGATGCCACCGGCGGCGCCTACCAGACCGGCAAGAACCCCGCCTTCCAGTTCGTTGGCGACATCATGGGCGGCTACGAGACGCCCTGGCAGCAGTATAGCTGGCTCTACCACGGCGGCGGCTACGACGCTGCGCAAGAGCTCTACAACGAGCAGAACATGCAGCTAATCGGCTGGTCGATCTACGGCCAGGAATCGCTGTCCTCGTCGAAGCCCATCGCCGGCATCGGAGACCTTGAAGGCTGGAAATTCCGTTCGCCCCCGGGCATGGAGACCGAGATTTTCGACGAACTCGGCGCCTCGCCCATCGTGATGGACTTCACCGAGATCTTCACCGCGCTGGAGACCGGCATCATCGACGGCGCCGACGCGAGCGGCCTGGCCAACAACGTGGGGCTCGGGCTTTACGACATCGTCAAGCACGCCACCTATCCCGGTTTCCACTCGATGCCGTCGGACCATCTGGCGTGCAACCTCGACGTCTGGAACGGGCTGAGCGAACAGCACCGCCGGATCATCGACACCGCCTGGCAAAAGCTGAGCTTCCAGATCGCGCTCTATAACGAGAAGGCCAACGCCGAAGCGGCGGCCGCGCTCAAGGAACAGGGTGTGACCCTCTACAACTGGTCGTCCGAGGACCGCGCCGAGTTCCGTCGCGCCGCCCAGGTGGCGTGGGAAGACTGGGGCACCCGCTCGCCCGAGGCCGCCGCGCTTCTGGAAAGCCACAAGACCTACCTTGAGCAACTGGGTCTGATCAACTGATCCCTCGGGCCTGATGGCGAGCCTGTAACGGCTTCTGGCGGGTCCCTACCGGGGCTCGCCATTTTTTCAACTGCGGCAAGGTAGGGGGAGGCTGACGATGCAAGATCGAAGCCTGTGGCTGGGCCCCATGAGGCAGCATGTAAAACTGGCGATGATCGCCTTTTGCGGCGTGACGGCGATCCTTTATGTCTGGCTGGTGGCCAACAAAATCATCGACGAGAACGCCATCGGCATGCACGAGATGATCCGCCCGACGGGCCGACCCATGGTCTGGGCCATGCTGATCTGCATCGCCGGCAGCCTGCTTTTCACTTCGCTCTACCTGTCCGACACCAAGGGCGACATCGAACCCGAGCCGGGCGGCTTTTTCGATGTCGTCTCGATGGTCTGCGGGCGGCTGGCGATGATCTCGGTCGCGCTGATCGTGCTGGTGATGTTTTACGAGGTGGTGTCGCGCTACGTCTTTTCGCGGCCCACGCTCTGGGCCAACGAGCTGTCGCTGTGGATCGCATCCTTCGTGTTCCTGCTGGCCGGGCAATACGCCATGCAGCAGCGCAGCCATATCCGCATCTACGTGATCTACGACATCATGCCCCGCTGGATGCAAAAGACGGCCGACGTGATCTCGGTTGGCCTGATTTGCGGCTTTTTCTTCGCGCTGGTCTGGGGCGGTTACAACGACGCGATGCGTCGAATGCTGAGGATGGAGACCTTCGGCACCGCATGGGATCCGCCGATCCCCGGCACGGTCAAGCCGGCGATCCTGTTCATCATCATGCTGGTGACGATCCAGGCGGTGTCGAACCTGATCGCCGACTGGAACAAGTTGCCCGAGCACCACAAGGGCATCGAGGATATCGACGAAACCGAAATCGAGAATATCCGCCGCGCGCTGGAGGAAAAATAAGCCATGGTCGATATCGGCACCCTGAGCCTCATCATCCTTCTGGCGATGTTTGCGCTCCTGGCGATCGGCATGCCGCTGGGCTTTGCCTCGGCCTTCCTTGCCTTCGTCACGCTGGCGCTGAAATTCGACGCCAGCATCCTGTTTCGCGATTTCGGTCAGGGGCCGATGTCGGTGCTGGGCCAGGCGGTCTACCGTCAGATGACGAATTACGTCCTGATATCGGTACCACTCTTCATATTCATGGCCGCGCTACTGGAGCGATCCGGAATCGCGCGCGACATGTACAGCTCGCTGAACGTTTGGTTGTCGCGCACGCGGGGCGGCATCGCCATCGTCACCTCGATCATGGCCGTCATCATGGCCGCCATGTCGGGCATCATCGGCGGCGAGGTCGTGCTTCTGGGCCTGATCGCACTGCCGCAGATGCTGCGGCTGGGCTATAACCAGAACCTTGCCATCGGCACGATCTGCGCCAGCGGCAGCCTCGGCACCATGATCCCGCCCTCGATCGTGCTGATCTTTTACGGGCTGGTGACCGAGACCTCGATCAAGGCGCTGTTCACCGCCGCCTTCCTGCCCGGGTTCATGCTGGCCTCGTTCTTCCTGATCTACATCATCGTGCGCACCCGGATGAACACCTCGCTCGCTCCCCTGCCCGAGGACGACCCGAACGACCCGCATGGCCGCGAAAAGGGGCTGATGTTCCTGGGCTTCCTGTCGCGCTTTACCATGTGGTTCACCGGCTTCCTGCTGCTCAGGGCGCTGTTCTTCACCGCGACCAGCACCAACACCGTGCGCGAGGGCGAAGACCCGATCGCACTCGGCATGGTCAGCGACATCCCCTGGATCATCGGCGCCTTCGCCATCGCCGCGCTGCTGGTCTACGTCGTGATCGGGCGCGAGCGCAGCGCGCGCGGCTGGGAGATGGGCAAGGGCCTGATTGCCCCGATTGTCGTGATCGGCGTGGTTCTGGGTTCGATCTACATGGGGATCACCGGCATCACCGAGGCGGCCGGGATGGGCGTGGTCGCGGTCTTCGTCATCGGCATGATCCGGCGCGAGATGACGTTCGACATCGTCTGGGACAGCCTGTTGCGGACCCTGCGCTCGACCGGCACGATCATCTGGGTGACGATCGGCGCCGCCTCGCTGGCCGCGGCCTACACGCTGGCGGGCGGGCCGACCTATGTCGCCAACCTGATCGTGGGGGCCGACCTGCCCACCATGGGGATCATCCTGGTGATGATGCTGATCTTCCTGATCATGGGCATGTTCATGGACTGGATCGGCATCGTGCTGCTGATCATGCCGGTGTTCCTGCCCATCGTGGTGCGCCTGCCCGCCGAGGAAATCGGCTGGCTCGGAACGGTCGATCCGCGCTTCATCCCGATCTGGTTCGGCGTGGTGTTCTGTATGAACATGCAGGTCAGCTTCCTGTCGCCGCCGTTCGGGCCCGCGGCCTTCTACCTCAAATCGGTGGCCCCGCCGCATATCACCCTGACGGCGATCTTCCGCGGCTTCCTGCCTTTCATCGTGCTGCAATTGATTGCGCTGTCGGTGCTGCTGACCTGGCCGCCGATCGTCACGCTGTTTCTCTAGAACGGCCTTGGCGCGGGGCGCGGCCCACGCCGCGGCCCGGGCCTGCTTTCGGGCGCGCCGCGCCCCCAATCCGCTCGAGGCCCCATGCCCCGCATCGACCGCCTGCACGCCGACCACTACCTGATCGCCCTGCCCCGCACGCTGGAGGACAGCATGCACGGCACGATGACCGGCTTCGAGATCGTCACCGCGCGCATCACCGATAGCGACGGCGCCGAGGGCGTCGGCTACACCTTCACCTGTGGCGTCAATGGCGGCGCCATCGCCGACATCCTGGGCCGCGAGATGGCCCCGCGCGTCGCCGGCCGCGACCCCGACCTGATCGAGGCGATCTGGAAAGATCTCTGGTGGGCCTTCCATTACGGCGGGCGCGGCGGGCCCACGGTGCTGGCGCAATCGGCGCTGGATATCGCGCTGTGGGATCTCAAGTCGAAACGGGCCGGCCTGGCGCTCTGGCGCCTGCTGGGCGGCTACGACCCCCGCGTGCCCGCCTACGCCGGCGGCATCGACCTCGACCTCACCCCCGAGGAACTGGTCGCCCAGACCCACGACAACATCGAAAGGGGGCACCGCGCGATCAAGATCAAGGTCGGCCGCGACAGGCTGTCCGAAGACGTGGCCCGCATGGCCGCGATGCGCGCGGAATTCGGCCCCGACCTGCCGCTGATGGCCGACGCCAACATGAAATACAGCGTCGACGGCGCCATCCGCGCCGCCCGCGCTTTCCGCGCGTTCGACCTTACATGGTTCGAGGAACCGATCCCGCCCGAAGATCCCGCCGGCCACCGCCGCATCCTCACCGAGGGCGGCATCCCCATCGCCTCGGGCGAGAACCTGCGCTCGCTTTGGGAGTTCCGCACCGCCATCGAGGGCGGCGTCAGCTTCCCCGAACCCGACGTCACCAATTGCGGCGGCGTCACCCCGTTCATGAAGATCGCCCGGCTGGCCGAGGCATACCACCTGCCGGTCACCAGCCACGGCGCCCACGACATCACCGTCCAGCTCCTGGCCGCCTGCCCCAACCGCTCCTACCTCGAGGCGCACGGCTTCGGGCTGGACTCCTATATCGACGAACCGCTTGCCATCGAAAACGGCCACGCCATCGCGCCCGATCGCCCCGGCCATGGCGTCGCGTTCGACTGGGACAAACTTGAAAGCTGCCGGCCATGACCCTGTTTCTCAGCCCCGACCAGATCGAAGAGTTCTCCACAACCGGCGTGCTCGTGGTCGACGACGTTCTGCCCGCGGCCACGCTCGCCGCGGTTCGCGCCGAATACGCCGGCCTGCTCGACCGGCTTTACGCGGGCTGGCAGGCCGAAGGCCGCGTGCCGCCCGCAGCGGCCGGGGCGGATTTCTTCGAAAAGCTGCTCACCGCCTATGCCGCGGGCGTCGACTGGTTCCAGCCGATGGACATCTCGCTACCGGGCGGCGAGATCGCGGCCGACACCCCGTTTCATTTCGGCCCGGCGGTGTTCGACATGCTCACCGCGCCCCGGCTGCTCGACCTGGTCGAAGACCTGATCGGCCCCGAGATCACCGCGAACCCGATCCAGCATGTCCGCCTCAAGCCGCCCTCCCGCACCCTCAGGGCCACCGAGACCACCGCCCATATCATGGCCACCGACTGGCACCAGGACCGCGCCGTCGCCCATGAAGCCGGCGACCGGACCACGATGGTCACCGTCTGGCTGGCGATCACAGATGCCAGCGAGGACAACGGCTGCCTCCAGGTCATCCCGGGCAAGCCGCGCATGTACCCCCATTGCCCCCGCCGCCAGACCTCCATCGCCGAGGGCTGCATCGACCCCGCCCTCGCCCGGCCCCTGCCGGTCAAGGCGGGCGGCGCGGTGATCTTCCACCCGCTCACGCCGCATGCCTCGCTCGACAATGTCTCCGACCGCTTCCGCTGCTCCTTCGACATCCGCTACAACGTCACCGGCCAGCCCACCGGCCGCGCCCATTTCCCCGATTTCGTCGCCCGCTCGCGCGCCGCCCCCGGCGCCGAGTTCCGCGACTGGCAGGCCTGGCGCGACATGTGGCGCGCCGCGCGCGCGCGCCTCTCCGGCCAGCCCCATATCCCGATCCATCGCTGGACGGGCGACAGCCCCGCCTGTGCCTGACCCACACCGCCGCCCCCGACAAACGCCCCCCGCTTCTTCTGGCCGAAAATATCCCGGGGGAGCGCGCAGCGCGGGGGCAGAGCCCCCGAAAGGACCCGACCTCGCCATGCAGACCGTCCGCCTCTCCGACGCCGACAACGTCGTCACCGCGCTTGCGCCGCTTGCCCTGGGCGAGGACGGCGCCGCCCAGCCGATCCCCCGCGGCCACAAGATGGCCAGCGCGCCGATCGCCAAGGGCGCGCCGGTGGTGAAATACGCCCAGCGCATCGGCTACGCCGCCGAGGACATCGCGCCCGGCGCCCATGTCCACACCCACAATCTCGACTTTCGCAACGTCGATACCGCGTACGAATTCGGCACCAACCTGCGGCCCGCCGCCCCGGCGGCCGAGGCCGACACCTTCATGGGGTACCGCCGCCCCTCGGGCCGGGTCGGCACGCGCAACTACATCGCGGTGCTGACCTCGGTGAACTGCTCGGCCACCGCCGCGCGGATGATCGCGTCGCATTTCACCGACGACGTGCTCGCCCCCTACCCCGATGTCGACGGCGTTGTGGCCTTCGTCCATGGCACCGGCTGCGCCATGGGCGGCGACGGCACCGGGTTCGAGGCGCTGCAGCGCGTGCTCTGGGGCTACGCGCGCAACCCCAATGTGGGCGGGGTGCTGATGGCGGGGCTGGGCTGCGAGATGATGCAGATCGACTGGCTGATCGAGGCCCACGGGCTGACACCGGGGCCGCTGTTCCAGACCATGAACATCCAGGACGTGGGCGGGCTGCGAAAAACCGTCGAACTGGGCATCGCCAAGATCGAGGCGATGCTGCCCAGGGTGAACGCTGCGCAGCGCGAGCCCTGCCCGGCCTCCGCGCTGACCGTGGCGCTGCAATGCGGTGGCTCGGACGCCTGGTCGGGGATCACCGCGAACCCGGCCCTGGGCCATGCCTGCGACCTGCTGGTCGCCCAGGGCGGCACCGGCGTGCTGGCCGAGACGCCCGAGATCTACGGCGCCGAGCACCTGCTGACCGCCCGCGCCGCCAGCCGCGACATCGGCGACAAGCTGATCGGCCTGATCCGCTGGTGGGAGGACTACACAGAGCGCAACCGCGGCAGCATGGACAACAACCCCTCGCCGGGAAACAAGCAGGGGGGGCTGACCACGATACTGGAGAAATCGCTGGGCGCGGCGGCCAAGGGCGGCACCACGCCGTTGATGGGCGTCTACAAATACGCCGAACCCATCGACACGACCGGCTTCGTCTTCATGGACAGCCCTGGCTACGACCCGGCCTCGGTCACCGGGCAGATCGCATCCGGGTGCACCCTCGTGGCCTTCACCACCGGGCGCGGCTCGGCCTTCGGGGCCAAGCCTTCGCCCTCGATGAAGATCGCCACCAATACCGAGATGTACGAGCGGCTGACCGACGACATGGATATCGACGCCGGCCGCATCCTGACCGGCCGCGCCACGATCGAGGAGGTCGGGCGCGAGATCTATCGGATGTGGCTGCGGATGGCCTCGGGCGACAGGTCGAAATCCGAGGCGCAGGGTCTGGGCGACTACGAATTCGTCCCGTGGCAGATCGGGGCGGTGATGTGAGCGTGCCGTTACCTCTCTGCGTGATCGGCGGCGGGGCGATCGGGCTGCGCCATGCCGAGGTGGCGGCAGCATCGCCCCATATCGCGCTGAGCGCGGTCGTCGAGCCCGACGCGCCCCGCCGCGCGGCGCTGGCCGGCATGGGTCTGCCCGCCGTGGCGACGCTGGACGAGGTGCCCGGCACCACCCGCGCGGCGGTCGTGGCCACGCCCACGCCGGCGCATTTCCCGTCGGCGACCGAGGCGCTGGGCCGCGGATGGCCGGTGCTGGTGGAAAAGCCGCTCGCCGCGACATGTGCCGACGCAGGCGCGCTGATCGCCGCCGCGGCGGCGGCCGGCCTGCCGCTCTTCACCGGGCATCACCGCCGCTGCCACCCGTTTTCGCGCGCCGCGCGCGCGGCGGTGGCCGCAATCGGCGCGCCGGTCGGGGTGCAGGGCCTGTGGTCGCTGCGCAAGCCCGACAGCTATTTCGACATCGCCTGGCACCGCGCACCGGGCGCAGGGCCGCTGCTGACCAATCTCAGCCACGAGATCGACCTGTTGCATTTTTTCTTCGGCCGGGTGGCCGAGGCCACGGCGCTGGTGTCGTCGGCCCGCCGCGGCCTTGCCGTCGAGGACACCGCGGCGGTGGCGCTGCGGTTTGAAAACGGCGCGCTCGGGTCGTTCCTGATGTCGGACGCCGGCGCCTCGCCCTGGGCGTTCGAGGCCGGCTGCGGCGAAAACCCCGGCATCGCCTTGTCGGGCGAGGATTACCTGCGCATCGTGGGCAGCGAGGGCGCGCTGGCGTTTCCCTCGCTCACCCGCTGGGGCCGCTCCGGGCCGGGCGAAATCGAGTGGAGCAAACCGCTCGACCGCCACGCCGGGCCGGAATTCGAGCGGCTCGACCCGCTGCTGGCCCAGATCGAACGTTTCGCGGGCGTCGTGGCCGGCGGAAAGGATGACGTTTTGTGCACCGGCCCCGACGGGCTGGCGGCCCTGCAAACGACGCTGGCCGTGGCGCTGTCGGCCAAAACCGGCGCGCCGGTCGGCACGGGCGAGGTGCCAGACGATTTTCGCGGAACATGACAGGAGGATGACATGAGCAAACCCAGCATCGGTTTCATCGGTCTCGGGCTTATGGGCCGGGCGATGGTCGAATGTCTGCAAAACGCGGGCTACACCTTGAGCGTCCTGGGCCACCGCGACCGCAGCGGCATTGAAGAGGCCGTGGCGCGCGGCGGCACCGAGGCCGCCAGCGCCAAGGCGATGGCCGAGGCGAGCGACATCGTGATGATCTGCGTCGGCACCTCGGATCAGGTCGAGGGCCGCATCTACGGCCCCGACGGCGTGCTGGAAGGCACGCGCGAGGGGCAGGTCATCATTGATTTCGGCACCTCCCTGCCCGCCTCGACTCTGAAGATCGGGGCCGATCTGGCGGAAAAGGGCGCGACCTATCTCGACGCGCCGCTGGGCCGGACGCCGGCCCATGCCAGGGACGGGCTGCTCAACATCATGTGCGCGGGCGACGAGGCCGCCTTCGACCGGGTCAAGCCGGTGCTCGATACCCTCGGCGAGAACGTCTTTCACCTTGGGAAACTGGGCAACGGGCACACGATCAAGCTGATCAACAATTTCTACGCCATGACCACCGCGATGGCGATGTCCGAAGCGTTTGCCATGGCCGACGCGGCGGGCATCGAGCGCGGCGCGCTATACGGCGTGCTGGCGGCGGGGCCGAACCATTCGGGGATGATGGATTTCATCCGCAACTACGCGATGGACGGACAGGTCGACCTGGCCTTCTCGGTCACCAACGCGGCCAAGGATGTGGGCTATTACAAGCAGATGGCCGACGATCTGAAGCGCCACAGCCGGATTTCGGGGGCGCCACTGGCCACGCTGATCGAGGCGCGCGACGGCGGCAGCGGCGATCTGATGGTGCCGCAGATGGTCGACTGGATGGCCAGGAACCTGGGAAAGGAACGCCCATGAGACTGGCCGGCAAACGCGCCTTCGTCACCGCCGCGGGCCAGGGCATCGGGCGGGCGATCGCCGAGGCCCTGGTGCGCGAAGGGGCCGCCGTCACCGCGACGGACCTCAAGGCCGAACTGCTGGCCGGGCTCGACGCCGAAACCTTCGCCCTCGACGTCACCGACAAGGCGGCGGTGACCGCGGCGGTTCAGGCCGCGGGGCCGGACGTGCTGGTCAACTGCGCGGGCTATGTGCATTCGGGCACCATACTGGACGCCACCGACGACGAGTTCGACTTTGCCTTCGACCTCAACGTTAAGGCACAGTTTCACACCATGCAGGCCGCCCTGCCCGGAATGCTGGAGCGCGGCGGCGGGTCGATCGTCAACATCGCCTCGGTGGCGGGCTCGATCGTCGCCGCGCCCAACCGCTGCATCTACGGCGCGTCCAAGGCCGCGGTGATCGGGCTGACGAAATCGGTGGCGCTGGACTACGTGACCAAGGGGATAAGGGTCAACGCGATCTGCCCGGGCACGGTCGACAGCCCCTCGCTGCACGACAGGCTGCGCGCGATGGGCGATTACGAGGCCGCCCTCAAGGCCTTTGTCGCCCGCCAGCCCATGGGCCGGATCGGCACGGCACAGGAGGTCGCGCACCTGGCCGTCTACCTGGCCTCGGACGAAGCCGGCTTTACCACTGGTCAGGCCCATGTGATCGACGGCGGGTGGGCGGCAGGCTGAGCCATGGCAATCGCGCGACCGAGAGAGGAAAAGACCACAGGCGGCGTCCTGTTGATGGCGCTCGCCGTGACCTTTTTCACCTGCATCGACAGCTCGGCCAAGTGGCTGATCCTGGCCGGGCTGCCGACGCTGCAGGTCGTGTTCATGCGCTATCTGGTGCACTGGCTGCTGGCCTTGTCGCTCTACCTGCCGCAGGACGGCGCCGGCGCGCTGGTCTCCAACAGCCCGAAGTTGCAGTTTTTCCGCTCGCTCTTCTTGCTGGGCAGCACGGTTCTGAACTTCTCGGCGCTGAGATACCTGCCAATCACCGTGACCACGACGATCATGTTCGCCGGGCCCATCGCGGTGACGCTGCTGGCGATTCCGATCCTCAGGGAACGGGTGGGCATCCGCCGCATCGCCGCCGTCTGCGTCGGCTTTCTGGGTGTGCTGGTGGTGATGCAGCCCTGGGGCGCGTCGTTCCACCCGGCGATGCTGCTCAGCCTCGGCGCGATGGTCTCGGCCTCGATGTATTTCGTGATGACGCGGATGCTGGCGGGGGTCGAGGCCAATTCGACCCAGCAGATCTGGTCGAGCGGGGTGGCGGCGCTGGCACTTCTGCCCTTTGTCCTGGGCGGCTGGCTGTGGCCGCAGACCCCGATGCAATGGGTGATCTTCTTCGCCGTGGGCGCTTTCGGCGCGGCCGGGCATATCTCGGCCACCATCGCGCATCGCTGGGCCGACGCATCCTTGCTGGCGCCGATGGTTTATGTCCAGGTCTTCACCGCGGCCGTGGCCGGCATCCTGGTGTTCGACACCTGGCCCACGGTCTGGACGCTGGGCGGGGGCGCGATCATCATCGCCTCGGGCCTTTATATCTGGCAGCGGGAGCGCCAGAAAAAGGCTCAGTCCTCGTAATGGCCGGCCTTGGCAAAGCCCCCGCCCTGGTAGACCACCGCCGGGTCGTTCGGATCCTCCGGTTCGAAATCGGCGAACTTCGCCGCGAACTGGGCCGAGCTGTCCCGAGGCCGCCAGCCCAGGTAGGCCGTCTTGGAATTGTCCCACCAGCATTCGGGGTTGTCGGACACGCCGTAGACCACGGGGCAGCCCAGCCGCGGCGCGAAAAGCATCGTCTCGATCAGCCGCAACATGTCCTCGCGGCTCATCCAGGTGGCCATCATGCGGCGGTCCTTGGGTTCGGGAAAGCACGAGCCGATGCGCAGGATCAGGCTCTCGATCTCGAACTTGTGCCAGTAATAGGTCGCCAGCGCCTCGCCATAGGCCTTGGAGACGCCGTAAATGCTGTCGGGCCGAACCTCGCTGTCGGCGTCGAGCAGGGTCTCGCGCCGGTGAAACCCGATGACGTGGTTGGTGCTGGCAAAGAGGATGCGCCGGACGCCCGCCTTTCGCGCCGCTTCGTAAAGGGTGTAGGTGCCCTTGACGTTGACCTCGTGGATCAGGTCGGCCCGGTTCTCGGTCGAGATGCCGCCGAAATGCAGGATCGCGTCGCACCCCTCGACGACGCGGGCCACGTCCGCGGCGTCGGTCAGGTCGGCCATCGCCCAATCCTCGTCCGGGGCCGGGCCGCCGTCGGGGTCGGCCATGTCGCTCAGCCGCATCTTTACCCCGAGCTTGGGCAAGATCGGCCTCAGCAGCGTGCCGATCCCCCCGGCCGCGCCCGTCATCAAAACCTGCTGCATCTCTGGCCCTCCCCTGCCGTATTGCAGCCAGCCTAGCAGCCTGATCCACAAGCGAAAGGCCCGCCATGAAAATCTCCCAGGTCAAGACCCACCTTCTGTGCCACCGGCTGGACGTGCCGTTCCAGAGCGCGTTTTCCACCTTCACCGAACGCTGGGCCTGCCTGGTCGAGATCGTCTGCGACGACGGCACCGCGGGCTGGGGCGAATGCCTGGGGCCGGCGCAGGCCAACGCGGGCGTCGTCGCGGCGATGGCGCCGCTTATCGTCGGCCGCGACCCGCTGGAGAGCGAGCCGATCTGGACCACCCTTTACAACCAGTTCCGCGACCAGGGACAGCGCGGCCTCGCCGTGACGGCCCAATCGGGCATCGACATCGCATTATGGGACATTGCGGGCCGGCATTTCGGCGTGCCGGTGCATGTGCTGGCCGGCGGCGCCTACCGCAGCTCGGTGCCGGCCTATGCCACCGGCGGGTTCCGCATGGTGGGGCACGACCGGATCGCGACGCTGGAGGCCGAGCTGGCCGGCTATGCCGAGGCGGGCTTTACCGCGGCCAAGATCAAGATCGGCTATGGCCACGAGATCGACGTCGCCGCGATCCGTGCCGCGCGGGCGGTGCTGGGCGAGGGCCGGCACCTGATGATCGACGCCAACCACGGCTACGACGCCATCGAGGCGATAAGGCTGGGCCGGGCCGTGGCCGACCAGAATATCGACTGGTTCGAGGAACCCGTGGTACCCGAACAACTGACCTCGTACCAGGAGGTGCGGCGGGGCCAGCCGATCCCGGTGGCCGGCGGCGAGACATGGCACGCGCGCTATGCCCATGCCCAGGCAATTGCGGCCCGGGCGGTGGATATCCTGCAGCCGGACGTCTGCGGCTGCGGCGGCATCACCGAGATGCGCAAGATCGCAACGCTGGCCGAAACCGAGGGGGTGCGGCTGGTGCCCCATGTCTGGGGCACCGGCGTGGCCGTGGCCGCGGCGTTGCAAATGCTGGCGATCCTGCCGCCGGTGCCCCAGCGCCACGCGCCCTCGGACCCGTGGCTGGAGTTCGACCGCACGGTGAACCCGTTCCGCATGGCCGTTCTGACAGCGCCGATCGTCTGCGAAGAGGGCCGGGTTGCCGTGCCCACGGGCCCCGGGCTGGGGGTCGAGGTCGACCGGGCGGCGCTGGCGGAATGGGCGGTGTAACCGGTCCTCGAAACGCTCGGTCCGGGCTGGGCGCACCGTCCCCGTTCACCCGCCACACGCGCACCGGAAGCCGGGCGGTCTGACGCCTTGGTTTGAACCGCACTACGCTTTCGGATTTCGGTCGGGGTTTCCTTCTCGTTTCCCGTCCGTTTCCCGCGGGTGACTGTAGGCGCCGCGCCGCACTCCGGTAAATTCGCGCATGGCCTGCCAGCGCCTGATAGGGGTGGTGCAGGCGGCGGGGCCTCCCACCCGGTTGCCCGGAAACCCCGCATATCGCTCCGATCCAGGGATCGTGCTACGGCCGGGAGAATATCACCGTGTCACGCCTGCCCGATGCCTGAAGCGGTAAGAGACCGCGCACCAAGCATCGAGCGATAGGCTACCCGTGCGCCCGCCCGAGATCAAGAACGGCCGGGTCCACGCCGCGAAGCCGGCTTCCTACGATACAAAGCGCAAGCCCTTCCCGAACCGTAGGGCGACCGGCCCAGTGCCCCGCCCGTTCGGCCCTTGGGTTGTCTACTTGATGGTTTCCGAGACGGCCCTCACCCCCGCCCGATATAAGGCATCGCGCTCGCCATCACGGTCATGAACTGCACGTTGGCCTCCAAGGGCAGCGATGCCATGTGCAGCACCGATTTCGCCACGTTCGACACGTCCATCACCGGCTCGACCGCGATGGACCCGTCCGCCTGGGGCACGCCCTTGGTCATCTTGGCGGCCATGTCGGTCAGCGCGTTGCCGATGTCGATCTGGCCGCAGGCGATGTTGTAGGGCCGCCCGTCGAGCGACAGCGACCGCGTCAGCCCGGTGATGGCGTGTTTCGAGGCGGTATAGGGCGCCGAGCCCCAGCGCGGCACATAGGCCGAGACCGAGCCGTTGTTGATGATCCGCCCGCCTTGCGGGTCCTGCACGCGCATCCGGGCAAAGGCGGCACGGGCACAGATGAAGCTGCCGGTCACGTTGATGTCGATGCAGCGCCGCCAGTCCTCGACCGAGATCTCGTCGACGGTGCCGCCCATGACCGACACGCCCGCGTTGTTGAACAGCGCGTCGATCCGTCCCCATTCGGCGAGCGCCGCGTCGAAGGCCGCATCCACCTGGCCCTCGTCGGTGACGTCGCAGGGCAGCGCCAGCGCGTCGGGATGGCTGGCCGCCGCCGCGGTCACCGTCTCCTGGGTGCGCCCGACGATGCCCACGCGCCAGCCCGCGGCCAGAAACGCCTCGGCGCAGGCCTTGCCGATGCCGCGCGCGGCACCGGTGATGATGATCGTCTGCGCCATGGCGCGCCTCCCCTCGTTCCGTTGCCCCGGCGGGGCCTAGTGGTTGTCTCTCGGCAGGTCGCGCCCGACCTTCTGATAGGCGGTCGCCAGTTCCAGGCAGCCGCCATCGGCCAGTTGGCCCACATGGGTGCGGTAGATCTCTTCCCACGGCGTCTGGCTGACGATCTCGGGCGGCGCCCAGGCGGACTTGCGCGCCTCCCATTCGGCCTCGTCCACCAGCGCGTCCATCCGGCTGGCATTGAGGTCCAGCCGCACGGTATCGCCGGTCTGCAGATAGGCCAGCCCCCCGCCCACCACGGATTCGGGCGAGGCGTTCAAGATAGAGGGGCTTTCCGAGGTGCCCGACTGGCGCCCGTCGCCCACCGTTGGCAGGTGGTTGATGCCGGCCCGGATCAGGTGATCGGGGGGCTGCATGTTGACCACCTCGGCCGAACCCGGATAGCCGACGCAGCCCACGTTGCGGATGAACAGGATCGTGTTCTCGTCGATGCCGAGGGCGGGGTCGTTCAGACGGTCGTGGTAATCCTCGGGGCCCTCGAAAACGACGGCGCGGGCCTCGTAGATGCCTTCCTTGCCCGGCTCCGACAGGAACCGCGCGCGGAAATCGTCGGAAATCACCGAGGTCTTCATCAAAGCCGAGTCGAACAGGTTCCCCGTGAGTACCTTGAACCCCGCATTGGACCGCATCGGCGCGTCATAGGTCTTGATCACGTCGCGGTCGACGCTTTCGACCCCCGCGAGGTTGACGCCCATCGTGTTGCCCGTGGCGCTCATCGCGCCTTCGTGGATGCGGCCCGCCTTCATCAGCTCGCCCATCACCGCGGGCACGCCGCCGGCGCGGAAAAAGCTTTCGCCCAGGTATTCGCCCGCCGGCTGCATGTTGAGCAGCAGCGGCACGTCGTAGCCGATACGCTCCCAATCCGTCACGTCGAGATCGACGCCCGCGTGGCGCGCGACCGCCTGAAGATGCGGCGGCGCGTTGGTCGATCCGCCGATGGCGGCGTTGACCACGATGGCGTTCTCGAACGCCTCGCGCGTCAGGATGTCGGACGGTTTCAGATCGTCCAGCACCATCTGCACGATGCGCTTGCCGGTCTCGTAGGCCATCCCCATACGCTCTCGAAACGGGGCGGGGATGGCGGAGTTGCCGGTCAGGCTCATGCCCAGCGCCTCGGTCATGGCGTTCATCGTGCTGGCGGTGCCCATGGTGTTGCAATGGCCCAGCGACGGGGCCGACGAACAGACCCGGCTGATGAATTCGTCATAGTCGATCTTGCCTTCGGCCAGCAGGCGGCGGCTTTCCCAGACGATGGTACCCGAGCCGGCGCGCTTGCCCTTCCACCAGCCGTCCAGCATCGGCCCGCCATTGAGCGCGATCGCCGGAATGTCCACGGTCGCAGCGCCCATCAGCATCGCGGGCGTGGACTTGTCGCAGCCCGTGGTCAGCACCACCCCGTCCAGCGGATAGCCGTGCAAGATCTCCACCAGCCCCAGATAGGCAAGATTGCGGTCGAGCGCGGCGGTGGGCCGCTTGCCGGTCTCCTGCAGGGGATGGACGGGAAACTCCATCGGCACGCCTCCCGCCTCGCGGATGCCAGCCTTGATACGGTCCATCAGGAAGACGTGGATCTTGTTGCAGGGCACGAGGTCGGAGCCGGAATTGGCGATGCCGATGACGGGCCGTTCGCTTTGCAGCTCGTCGCGTGTGAATTCCTGGTTCTGGTAGCGTTCCAGGTAAAGCGCGGTCATCCCCGGGTTGTTGGGGTTGTCGAACCATTCCTGCGAGCGGAACCGCTTGTTCGCGCGGGTATCTGTCATGGCTTGCCTCCCATGGGCGCGCCGCCATTGCCGCCGCCCTTGGCACAGGTTTTCAATTTGGTATACCAAATGCAAGGGGATTCATACCGTCCCGGGGAGGAGACGTCATGAGATTGCGCACCGCGCTGGGCCTCGCCGCCCTTCTGGCCGGGCCCGTTCCGGCCGCGGCGGCCGAGATCGACCTGCCCGCCGTCGCCGCCTGCGTCGAGGCGCACGCGGCCATGGGTGACTTTCCCGCGCCCTGTCTGGCCAAGACGATGGCCGAATGCCGCGCGATCCCGCCCGACAGCCCTGCCCTTGCCTCGCAATGCTTCCGCGAGGCCCGCGAGTCGTGGTTTGACGGCATCGCCGCGCACATGGCCGAGATCCGCAAAACGGCGCCGGAAGAGATCGCCGCCATTGCCGGGATCGAGCTGAAATACGACCTCATGGCAGACATGACTCAATGCGACCGTATGGAGGAACTGGCCCTCGTCGGCCCCGGCGCCGCCGAAGACATCCAACGGCAAAAGGACACCTGCGCCGCGGCGGCCGCGGGCAAGGCCTATATCCGGCTCCTCTGGCGCTCGCGGAACCTGCAATGACCCGGGCCGAGGCCTTCTGGCGCGGCTATCGTGACTGCGCGCCGTTCATCATCATCGTGGTGCCCTACTCGATGCTGTTCGGCGTGGTGGCCCGCGATGCCGGGCTCGACATCCTGCAAACCATGTCGATGTCGGTCCTGGTGATCGCCGGGGCCTCGCAATTCACCGCGCTGGCGCTGTTGCAGGAAAACGCCCCGGTCTTCATCGCGCTGCTGATCGCGCTGGCGGTGAATTTGCGCATGGCGATGTATTCGGCGGCGCTGGTGCCGCATGTGGGCCATGCGCGGCTGGGGGTGCGGGCGCTGATGGCCTACCTGATGGTCGATCAGGCCTTTGCCGTGGCGGTGCGCACCTACGAGGACAACCCGACCATGCCGACCGCGGTGAAGGTGGCCTATTACTTCGGCTGCATGATGCTGATCTGCCCGGTCTGGTACGCCTTTACCCTGATCGGCGCGGTGGTGGGGCGCGGCCTGCCGGCCAGCCTGTCGCTCGATTTCGCGGTGCCGGTCTGTTTCATCGCGATGCTGGCGCCGCTGTTGCGGTCGCTGCCCCATGTCGTCGCCGCGCTGGTCTCGGCGCTGGCGGCCATCGCCTTTGCCTGGGTGCCATGGAGCCTCGGCCTGCCGGTCGCCGCCGGAATCGCGATGGTCGCCGGCGCCCAGACCGAGCTTTACCTGCGCCGCCGCGCCGCGCGGGTGCGCCCATGATTTCCGACACCGCCTTTTGGGGCCTTACGCTAGGTCTGGGGGTCGGCACCTTCCTGATCCGGTTTTCATTTCTCGGCATCCTCGGCGGACGGCAGTTGCCCGACTGGGCGCTGTTGCACCTCAAATATGTGGGCGTCGCGGTCTTTCCCGCGCTGGTCACGCCGCTGGTGCTGTGGCCCGAGGCCACTGGCGGGGCGTTCGAACCCGCCCGCCTGATCGCGGCACTGGCCGCCCTCGTCGCGGGGCTGCGCACCGGCGTCGTGGGGGCCATCCTGGCCGGGATGGGCACGCTCTACCTGCTCCAACTCATTCCCGGTCACCTCTAGAGAAAGGCTTGCCCGATGATCGAAGAACCTCCCGTCCTGACCATCGTCACATCCCGCCCCCGCCCCAGCGCCGCGCAGATCGCGGCGTTTCAGGGTGTGCCCACCGGCTTTGTCTGCGACGCGATGGAGGGGCTCGGCGCGCTCGACACCGCCATTGCCCCCGTCGGCGGGGTGATGGACCCCGACGTTCGGGTCGCCGGCCCCGCGCTGGTGGCCGACAACGGCCCGGCCGAGATCCTTGCCACGCTGGCGGCGGTCAACCTGGCCCAGCCCGGCGACGTGGTGGTCGCCGCGGTCTCGGGCTACCAGGGCTGCTCGGCCAGCGGCGACCAGGTGATCGGCATGTTCAGGAACGCCGGCGCGGCGGGGCTCGTCACCGACGGGCCGCTGCGCGACTACGAGGGCATCGCCGAGGTGGGCCTGCCCGCCTGGTGCACCGGGCTCAACCCCAACTCGCCCTACAGCAACGGCCCCGGCACCGTGGGCGGCGCGGCCTTCATCGGCGGCCGGCAGGTCGCCTCGGGCGACATGGTCGTGGCCGATTGCAGCGGCGTGGTGGTCGTGCCCTTCGCCCGGATCGACGCGGTGATCGCCGCGCTCGACACTGTCCGGACGCTGGAGGAAGAGCTGGAGGCCAAGGTGAAAGACGGCTTTCGCACGCCGCTCGACCTCGAGGACCTGCTGGCCTCGGGCAAGGCGGTCGAACTGGGCTGACGCCGGCGCTCAGCCAAAGGCGCTTTTGGCCCCGCCCGATTCCTGCATCCGGAAGATCGACGAGGTATCGGGCGCGGGCGGCAGCGGCATGCGCACCGGCACCTGCTCCAGCCGGGGGGCGAGGCAGGGTGCGCCGGTGATCGTGCGGTCCTGCAGATCGTCCCAAAACCGGCGCTGGCCAAGCGCGTGGAAATAGCTGTTCGCGCCAAGGATCGGCCAGGCATCGGCCTTGGCGATCTCGTAGAACAGGATCATCCGCGCCCGGTCGCTGACATTGGGGGCCGAGCCGTGCAGCAGCCGCGCGTGATGCACCGTCATGCTGCCGGCACGGCCGGTCAGCGTCACGGCCCTGTCGCGCTCGAAGAGCGGGTCGTCGGGGTCGATCGCCCCGCAGAACACGCCGTTGGCGTTGTGGCTCAGGATCGGCCCCTTGTGGGTGCCCGGGATCACCATCAGCGGCCCGTTCGCCTCGTCCACATCCTCCAGCATCAAACCGAAGGCCAGCAAATCGTCATTGGTATGCGGGTAAAAGGCCCAGTCCTGGTGCCATTCCACCGCCGCCCCGCCCCCCGGCGCCTTGGTGTTCAGCTTGGAGGTCAGCAGCGTCGTGTCCGGCCCCAGCAGGTCGGTCAGCACCTCGGTCACGCCCGAGCGCGTCAGGATTTCCCAGAAATACGGGTCGCGCTTGTGCGGCAGCTTGATCCGGGTCAGGCGCGGGCCGTCGGGCCCGTGCCCCTTGTCGAGGTCGTAGACCTCGTCGCTTGTCGATACATGCCGCGAGGCGTCGATCAGCCCGTGGGTGATCTTTTGCAGCCGCGCCAACTGGTCGGGCGTCACCGCGTCCTCGACCATCAGATACCCGTTCTCGGCGTAAAACGCCTTTTGCGCTTCGCTCAGCATCTCTCCCCCTTTCGACAGGCGCCTCAGCCGCCCGTCTTGGTCACCTCGTCCATGTCGAGCCCGTTCAGCCGGCCCACATGGTCCGACAGCATCGGCACGTAATCCTGGCCCGCCCCGATCGCCTCGGCATGGGTGTAGTAATGCCGCGCCGCCGCGGCCATCACGTTGACCACGCCCGCCTCGGTCGCCATGGCGTTGACATAGCGCAGGTCTTTCGAGGCGTTGGCGATGGCGAACTTGTGGGCGTCGCGGTTTCGGTCGACCACGTAATTCATGAAGGTGTCGAAAAACCCGCAGCCCATGCGGCTGGGCGCGATCACCTCGCGGAATTGGGCGGGCGAGATGCCCACCTTGGCGGCCAGCACCGTGGCCTCGGAATAGAGCGCGCCGTAGCTCATCGAGATGAAGTTCATCAAGAGCTTCATCTTATGCCCGGTGCCGACCGGGCCCATGTGGGAAACCGACCCGGCCCAGCAGTCGATCACCGGGCGGATGCGCTGCAACACATCCTCGTCTGCGCCCACCATCGCGTCCAGCATGCCCGCCTCGGCCTCTTTCGGGGTGCGGCCCAGCGGTGCGTCGACCATGGCCGCGCCTTTTTCCGCCAGCTCGTCGGCCAGCGCCAGGGTCGAGGTCGGGTCGGCCGTGGTGGTGTCGATCACAACCAGCCCCTCCCGCGCGCCCGCCAGGATGCCGTCCTCGCCCCGGATCACCGCCTCGACCTGGGGCGAGTTCGACAGGCACAGGTGGATGACATCGCATCCCTCGGCCATCTCGCGCGGGCTCGCGGCCTCGGTCGCGCCCATCCCCACCAGGCTGTCCACCGGCACCCGGTTGCGATGCCCCTTGATGACCAGCGGATAGCCGCCCTCAAGGATGTTCTTGGCCATGCCGTGGCCCATCAGGCCGACGCCGATAAAGCCGATGACCGGTTTGTCGCTCATGTCCTCTTTCCTCCCTCGGTTCTGGTTTCGCGCCGTGCGGGACGGCGGGCGGGGCGATGCGGGCCTCGCCCGCGAGCGCCGCGCGGCGGCCCCTCTTCACAGGCTCGCCGTGATCCCCCCGTCGACGAACAGCGTGTGACCGTTGACAAAGCTCGACGCCGGCGCGGCGAGGAACACGCAGGCGCCGACCAACTCCTCTACCCGGCCCCAGCGCCCCGCCGGCGTGCGCTTTTCCAGCCAGGCGCAAAAATCCGGGTCGGCGACCAGCGCGGCGTTGAGCGGCGTGTCGAAATAGCCCGGTGCGATGGCGTTGCAGTTCAGCCCGTGCCGCGCCCAATCCGTCGCCATGCCCTTGGTCAGGTTGGCAATCGCCCCCTTCGAGGCGGTGTAGGGCGCGATGCCGGGGCGCGCGAGCGCGGTTTGCACGCTGGCGATGTTGATGATGCGCCCCGCACCGCGCCCGATCATGTGCCGCGCGACCGCCTGGCCGACATAGAAGGCCGAGTTGACATTGGTGCGCATCAGCCGGTCGAACGCCTCGACCGGGAAATCCTCCAGCGGCGAGCGGTGCTGCATCCCGGCGTTGTTCACCAGGATGTCGATCGGCCCCTGCGCCGTCTCGAACCCGTCGACGGCCGCGCGCACCGCGCCCGCATCCGTCACGTCGAACTCCAGTGTCTCGACGGCCGCGCCTTCGTCGCGCAGCGTTGCCGCCGCGGCCTCCAGCCGCTCGGCGTTGCGCGCGTTCAGCACCACCGCCGCCCCGGCCCCGGCCAGCCCGCGCGCCAGCGCCAGGCCGATTCCCATAGACGAGCCCGTCACGAGGGCCCGCTGGCCGCTCAGGTCGAACAATTGCATAGCGCCTCCCCCGGGCCTTGGCCGGAAAGGTTGACAACACCCCCCCAAGCGGCCTTCATGGCCGAAAATGGTATACCATTTTGGCGGCGTTGCAACCCGCCACCCCAGGGAGGTCCAGCCGATGAAAGCGCTTTATGCCGACGCCGCGCGCGAGTTGCGCCTGGCCGACTGCGACGCCCCCGCGCCGGGGCCGGGCGAGGTGCGCCTGCGGCTGGCCCGCGGCGGCATCTGCGGGTCGGATTTGCACTATTTCCTGCATGGCGGGTTCGGCGCGGTGCGCCTGAAAGAGCCGATGATCCTGGGCCACGAGGTCGCCGGCCATGTCGAGGCGCTGGGCGACGGCGTCACCGGTCTGGCCCAGGGCGATCTGGTCGCCGTCTCGCCCTCGCGCCCCTGCGGCGCCTGCAGCGAATGCCTGCGCGGGCTGCCCAACCAATGCCTGAACATGCGCTTTTACGGCTCGGCGATGCCGTTTCCCCATATCCAGGGCGCGTTCCGCGAGGCGCTGGTCGCGGAGGCCGGCCAATGCGTCAAGGCCGACGGGCTGACCCCGGCCGAGGCCGCCATGGCCGAGCCGCTTTCGGTGGTTCTGCACGCGGTGCGCCAGGCGGGCGGCCTGGTGGGCGCGCGCGTGCTGGTCACCGGCTGCGGGCCCATCGGCGTTTTGGCGATCCTCGCCGCGCGCCGCGCGGGAGCGCAGGAAATCATCGCCACCGACATCGCCGAGAACGGGCTGGCCTTCGCCCGCAAGGCCGGCGCCGACCGCGTGCTGAACACCGCCGCCGCCCCCGAGGCGCTGGCCCCCTATTCCGAGGCCAAGGGCAGCCTCGACGTGCTCTTCGAATGCTCCGGCGCCGATGCGGCGCTGCGCGCCGGCATCGCGGCGCTGCGCCCGCGGGGCCGGGTCGTGCAGCTGGGCCTGTCCGGCGACATGGCGGTGCCGATGATGCAGATCACCGCCAAGGAGCTGTCGGTGACAGGCTCGTTCCGCTTTCACGAGGAATTCGCCACCGCCGTGGCGATGATGCAAAAGCGGCTGATCGACGTGCGCCCGCTCTTGACCCATTCGTTCCCGCTGGCCGAGTACCAGACCGCTTTCGAGACCGCGGCCGACCGCTCGCGCGCGATGAAAGTGCAGCTGGAGTTCGCCTGATGCTGACCTTCGCCGCGGCGGTCTTCTTCCTGATCATCACGCCGGGGCCCGGGGTGCTGTCGACCGCGGGATTCGGCGCGGCCTACGGGTTCCGCGCCAGCCTGCCTTATGTGCTGGGCCTCTTCATCGGCACCAACCTTGTGGCGCTCGCGGTGATCTCGGGGGTGGCTGCCGTGGTGCTGTCGGTGCCCGCGATCCGTGTCGTGCTGATGGCGGTCTCGACGGCCTACTTGCTCTATCTCGCGGCCAAGATCGCCTTCGCGGGCTCCAAGATCGCCTTCATCGAGGCCAAGGCCGCGCCGGGCATCGCCGCGGGCGTGCTGTTGCAGGCGATCAATCCCAAGGCCTACGCGGTCAACACCACGCTTTTCGCGGGCTTTCCCTTCGCCCCCGACAACCTGGTTTTCGAGACCGTGGCAAAGCTCGTGATCGTCAACACGATCTGGATCCCGATCCACCTGGGCTGGCTATACGCCGGCGCCACGCTGCACCGGCTCAACCTGTCGGAAACCGCCCATCGGCGGATCAACTACATGATGGCGGCCTCGATGCTGGCCGTCGTCGTGCTCGCCATCCTTGCAGGGCTGAGCCAGACATGACCCACGACGCCGCCCTTGCCGCGCTTTCCGCCCTGCTGGGCGAGCGCCTGTCGACGGGGCGGGCCGACCTCGCCCTGCACGGCCAGAACGAAACCTACTATCCCGACACCCCGCCCGAGGCGGTGGCCTATCCGGAGACGACGCCGGAGGTGTCGGAGATCGTGAAGATCTGCGCCGCCCGCGGCTGCCCGGTCACCGCCTACGGGGCGGCCAGTTCGCTGGAAGGCCAGCACCTTGCGATCCGCGGCGGAATCAGCCTCGACATGGGCCGGATGAACCGGGTGCTGGCGGTGAATGCCGAGGATATGAACGCGGTGGTCCAGCCCGGTCTCACGCGCACGGCCCTGAACGAAGAGCTGCGCGCGACGGGCCTGTTCTTCTCGGTCGATCCGGGCGCCGATGCCTCGATGGGCGGCATGGCCGCCACGCGGGCGAGCGGAACAACCGCCGTGCGCTACGGCACCATGCGCGAGAACGTCCTCGCGCTCGAGGCGGTGATGGCCGACGGCACGATCGTGCGGACCGGTACGAAGGCGCGCAAATCCTCGACAGGCTACGATCTGACCCACTTGCTGGTCGGCTCTGAGGGGACGCTGGGCATCATCACCGAGCTGACGGTCAGGCTCCACGGCATCCCCGAGGCGGTGGCCGCCGCGACCTGCCGGTTCGACACGGTCGAGGACGCGGTGAATTGCGTGATCCTGACCATCCAGTCGGGCCTGCCCATGGCGCGGATCGAATTGCTGGACGAGATGATGGTGAAGGGCTTCAACCGCTACGCCGATGCCGGGCTGCCTGAAAAACCCCATCTTTTCCTCGAATTCCACGGCACGCCCGCCGGCGTGGCCGAGCAGATGGAAAGCTTCCGCACCATCGCCGAGGATTTCGGCGCCGAGGCGTTCGCCACCGCCACCAGGCCCGAGGACCGCACCGCGCTTTGGGCGATGCGCCACAAGGCCCATTACGCCTCGGCCGCGCTGGGCGGGGGCAAGCATTTGTGGCCCACCGATGTCTGCGTGCCGATCTCGCACCTGGCCGAAGCGGTGGTCGAGGCGCAGGAGGCCGCCGCCGAGATGGGGCTGACCTGCACCATCGTCGGCCATGTCGGCGACGGGAATTTCCATGCCGGGCTCAGCATCGACCCGACCGATGCGGGCGAAATGGCCCGGGCCAAGGCCTACACCGACAAGCTGGCCCAGACCGCGCTGCGCCTGGGCGGCACGGTCAGCGGCGAGCACGGGATCGGCATCGGAAAGCAGGCGCAGATGGCGGGCGAACATGGGCAGGCCCTGGCCTTCATGCGCCGGATCAAGACCGCCTTCGACCCCGGCGGCATCCTCAACCCCGGCAAGCTCTTGCCCGACGACGCCTGAGAAAGGAGGCCCGCCATGCTGCCGCTTTCCAACCCCGATCCCGAGGCCCTGCTGGTGGGCCGCGTCTGGCGGCCCGGCATCGGGCCCGCGCTGGTGCTGCTGCGCGGCGAGACGCTGATCGACATCACCTCGCCCGAGTGGCCGACCCTGCGCGACCTGCTGGAGCAGGACGACCTGCCGGCCCGGCTGCGCGGCGCTGACGGCACTCCCTTTGCCACGCTGGGCGATGTGACCGGCGGCGCCGACGGCGCGCCGCGCCTGCTGGCGCCGTGCGATTTGCAGGCGGTCAAGGCCTCGGGCGTGACCTTTGCCGAAAGCATGGTGGAACGGGTGATCGAGGAACAGGCCGCCGGCGACCCCGACCGGGCCGACGCGATCCGCAAGAAGGTGCAGGCAGCCATCGGCGACAGCCTGTCGGGCATCGCGCCGGGGTCCGACAAGGCGATGGAGGTCAAGCGCGTGCTGCAGGCCGAGGGACTGTGGTCGGCCTATCTGGAGGTCGGCATCGGCCCCGATGCCGAGGTCTTCACCAAATGCCAGCCCATGGCCTCGGTCGGCTGGGGCGCCGAGGTGGGCCTGCACCCGATGTCGACCTGGAACAACCCCGAGCCCGAGATCGTGCTGGCGGTGAACAGCCGGGGCGAGATCCTGGGGGCGAGCCTCGGCAACGACGTGAACCTGCGCGACGTCGAGGGGCGTTCGGCGCTGCTTCTGGGCAAGGCCAAGGACAACAACGCCTCCTGCGCCATCGGGCCGTTCCTGCGCATCTTCGACGCAGGCTACGGCATGGCCGACGTGGACCGGGCCGAGTTGACGCTGAAGGTCGAGGGCGAGGACGGCTTCGTGCTGGACGGCCATTCCTCGATGACGAAGATCAGCCGCCGCCCCGCCGACATCGTGGCCCAGACCATCGGCCGCCACCACCAGTACCCCGACGGGTTCATGCTGTTTCTGGGCACTCTCTTCGCGCCCATTCAGGACCGCGGCACCCCGGGCCAGGGCTTTACCCACAAGCTGGGCGATTCGGTCACGATTTCCGAGCCCAAGCTCGGCAGCCTGCGCAACATCGTGCGGCTCTCGACCGAGTGCCCGCCATGGGAGTTCGGCACCGCCGCGCTGATGCGCAACCTCGCGGGGCGGGGGCTGTTGTGACGGGCGGGCGGTTCCTTTCCATCGGCGAGATCATGGTCGAGATGGCCCCCGCCGATGGCGGGCTTTTCGCCATGGGGTTTGCCGGGGACACGTTCAACACCGCGTGGTACGCGCGCCGCGTGCTGCCCGCCGACTGGCAGGTCGGCTATTTCACCGCCATCGGCACCGATGCCGTGTCCGACGACATGGCCGCCTTCATGGCGCGCGAGGGCATCGACACGGCGGCCGTGCGCCGGGTGCCGGACCGCACCGTGGGGCTTTACATGATCCAGCTCAAGCGCGGCGAGCGCAGCTTTTCCTACTGGCGCGGGCAGTCGGCGGCAAAGACGCTGGCCGATGACACCGGCGCGCTGGGCGCGGCGCTGGCGGGGGTGGATATCGTGCATTTCTCGGGGATCACGCTGGCCATCCTCAGCGCGCCGGCGCGCCAGGCCTTTTGCGCCGCGCTGGCCCGGGCGCGCGCGGCGGGCAGCCACATCGCCTTCGATACCAACCTGCGCCCGCGCCTCTGGCCCGGGGCCGAGGCGATGCGCGACGGGCTGATGCAAGGCGCGGCGGTGGCCGACACGGTGCTGCCCTCGCTCGACGAAGAGGCGCTGGCCTTCGGCGATGCGACGGCCCAGGATACCATCGCGCGCTACCGCGCCGCGGGGGCCTCGACGGTGGCGGTCAAGAACGGGGCCGAGACCTGCCATGTCTGGTCGGCCGACGAGGGCGCGTTTTCGGCCGACCCGCCCGAAGTGGCGCGCATCGTCGACAGCACGGCGGCCGGCGACAGCTTTGCGGCCGCGTTTCTGGCAGCCCGCGCCGAGGGCGCCGCGGTGCAGGACGCGGCCGCCCGCGCAACGGCACTGGCCGCGCAAGTGGTGCAACGGCGCGGCGCGCTGGCACCTGAAATCTTTGAAAAGGGAGGAACGTCATGAAGGTTCTGATCATCGGGGGCGGCGGGCTTGTCGGGCAAAAACTGGGCAAGGCGCTGGCCGCGCGCGGCACGCTGAGGGGCGTGCCGATCGATACCCTGGTCCTGGCGGACGTGGTCGACCCGCCGCTCTTCGAGGCGCCCTTCAAGCTGGAGACCGCGCGATGCGACATCGCCGACCCGGCCTCGGTCGCCGCCGCTGTCGACGCCGACACCGACGTGATCTACCTGCTGGCCGCCATCGTTTCGGCCCATGCCGAGGAAGACCTCGACGCGGGGCTGAGGATCAACATGATGGGCACGCTCAACGTGCTGCAACGCTGCCGCGAACTGGGCTCCAAACCGGTGCTGGTCTTCACCTCGTCAATCGCCGTCAACGGCGGCGAGGTGCCCCAGCCCTATACCGATTTCACCGCCCTCAACCCGCAAACCTCCTACGGCGCGCAAAAGGCCATCGGCGAGTTGCTGGTCAACGATTTCTCGCGCCGCGGGCTGATCGACGGGCGCGGGTTCCGCCTGCCCACGATCTCGGTCCGGCCGGGCAAGCCGAACCGCGCGGCCTCGGCCTTCATGTCGTCGATCTTTCGTGAGCCGCTGCAGGGGCAAAACGCCAATTGCCCGGTGGACCCCGATTTCAACCACTACTACCTGAGCCCACGCAAATGCGTCGAAAACCTCGTCAAGGGGGCCGAGCTGCGCGCCGAGGACCTGGGCCTGAACCGCTGCATGCCGATGCCCGGCCGGGTCTGGACGATTGCCCAGATGATCGAGGCCATGACCGCCGTGGCCGGGCCCGAACCCGCCAAGCTGATCACCTGGGAGAAGCAGCCGGAACTGGAGCCTATCCTGAAGGGGTGGCGCATGGAGATCCACGCCGACAAGGCCGAGCGGCTGGGGCTGGAGGCCGATGCAAGCTTCGAGGACAATATCCGGTATTTCCTCGAGGACGATCTGGGCTGAGCTGACCTGCAAGCCGGACCGCCGGGGGCCCTGCCCCCGGACCCCCGGGATATTTTTAGCCAGAAGAACCAGGCAGGCCGGGACGAGGCGGAGGGCGCGCCCCGTCAGTTGACCGGCGTCAGCAGTTCCCGCCCGTCGAGGAACGCCCGGATGTTGTCGAGCTGGAGCACGGCCATCGCCCGGCGCGTCTCGACCGAGCCCGAGCCCTGGTGCGGCTGAAGCACCACGTTGTCGAGCGCAAGGAAGCGCGGGTCGATATCAGGCTCGTTCAGGAACACGTCGAGCCCCGCCCCGGCGATCTTGCCCTGTTCCAGCGCGTCCAGCAGCGCGCCCTCGTCGACCGTGGTGCCGCGCGAGATGTTGATCAGCACGCCGCGCGGCCCCAGCGCCTCGATGGCGGCGCGGCTGACATAGCCCTCGGTCGCGGGACCGCCCACCAGTGCCACGAAGAGGAAATCGACCGCCTCGGCCAGCGCGACGACATCGTCGTGATAGGTCCAGCCCGGCGTCGGCTTTTCGGATCGGGCGTGATAGTGGATGTCCATCTTGAAGGCCGCCAGCCGGTCGGCGATCTCGCGCCCGATCCGGCCCAGGCCGACGATCCCGGCGGTGTTGCCGGTGACCTTCCGGTTGAGCGGTATCTCACCTTCCCGCGCCCAGGCGCCCGAGCGCACATGGGCCTCGCCATTGCGCATGGTGCGGCATTGGGCGATCAGCATGGCGACGGCCAGATCGGCGACGTCGTCGTTGAGCACGTTCGGCGTGTTGGTGACCTTGACCCCCCGTTCGGTGGCGGCGGCCACGTCGATGGCGTCATAGCCCACGCCGTAATTGGCGATCACCCCGAGATTGGGAAAGAGGTCCATCTCGGCACCCGACATCTGCGCGTGACCCTTGAAGGCGATGGCGCGGATGCCGTCGCGCGCGGCCGGGTCGAGACCGGCCATGGCGTCGGGCCCGTCGACATGCAGCGACGGATAGGCCGAGGCCAGCCGGCCGCGCTCTTCCGCGTTGAGGCTGGCACCTGAGGTGAGAAGGATCGCATCTGCCATTTCAAATACCTTTCAGCGGTTTAGAGAAGCTTTCGAATGCGCGACAGCGCTTCGAGGATATTCTCGGTCGAGTTGGCATAGGAAAACCGCAGATAGCCCTCGCCCCAGGCACCGAAGGAGGTGCCCGCCACGGTGGCCACGCCCGCCTCGTCGAGAAACCGGTCCTGCGCCTCTTTCGCGCGCATCCCCGTGCCCTCGATGTTCGGAAAGGCATAGAACGCGCCGGCCGCGTCGGCGCAGCGCACACCGGGCAGCGCGTTCAGTTCGCGCACGATCGCCGCGCGCCGGGCGTCGAACTGGGCCACCATCTGGCGCACCGCGTCCTGTGGGCCGTTTAAGGCCGCGATTCCAGCATATTGCGTAGCGGCGTTCACGCATGAATGGTCGTTGATGCACAGCCGCGTGACGTGGTCGACGCACGCGTCGGGCCAGACCGCATAGCCCAGACGCCAGCCGGTCATGGCGTAGGTCTTGGACCAGCCGTCCAGCATGATGAGACGGTCCCGAATGTCGGGATACTGCAAGAGGCTGACATGCTCTCGCCCGTCGTAAAGCATGTTGGAATAGATCTCGTCGGACATCAGCGCCACCTGCGGATGCGCCGCCAGCCCTTCGACCAGCTTGTCGATTTCCGCGCGCGGGGTGACGCCGCCGGTGGGGTTGGCGGGCGAATTGATGATGATCAGCCGTGTCGCATCGGTGATCTGCCCCAGCACCTCCTCGGCGGAAAAGGCAAAGCCGTTTTCCTCGCGCAGGGCGATGGGCACGGGCGTGGCGCCGGAATAGCGGATGACCGATTCGTAAATCGGAAAACCCGGGTTGGGATACATGACCTCGGCCCCGGGTTCGCCGAACATCAGCACCGCGAAAAACATGGTCGGCTTGCCGCCGGGCACCACGACCACGTTGTCGGGATTGACCTCGACCCCGTGCCGGCGGTTGAGGTCGGCCGCCACCGCCTCGCGCAGGGCGGGGATACCGTTGGCGGGCGTATAGCCGTGGTGGCCGTCGCGCAGCGCCTTGATGCCGGCCTCGACGATATGCTCAGGCGTTTTGAAATCGGGCTGGCCGATGCCGAGATTGATGATGTCGCGGCCCTGCGCGGCCAGGGCTTGCGCGCGGGCAAGAACGACGAAGGCGGATTCGGTGCCGAGCCGCGACAGGCTTTCGGCGAAGTGCAGGTTCGGCATCGTGTCCCCCTCCCGTGCGTCTGGCGGCGGGTCTGCTTTTGGATTTGGTATACCAAGAATGGGGGCGGGATAAAGCGGGGAGTTTCGGGGCCGGCATCGGAAAGCCTGTGGCCCGGCGCCGGCGCCGGGCGGAGGGCTGGACCGGCGCGCTCTTACCGAAAGCTCGCCAGCCACCCCAGGCTGTCGTCCGTTGGGCCGGTGGGCTTGTATTCCGCCCCCAGCGGCGCCATCCAGCCCAGCCCCTCGATCACTTCGAAGACATGGGCGAAGCTGACCTCGCCATGGTCGGGCGCGCCCCGGTCGGGGACCGAGGCAAACTGGATATGGCCGATAAGCGGCAAGAGCGCCTGCAATCTGTGGGTCAGATCGCCCTCCATGAGTTGCACATGGTAGCAGTCGAACATCAGCTTCAGGTTCGGTGCCCCCGCCGCCTCGATCAGCCCGCGCGCCTGGTCGGTGGTGGTCAGGAAATAGCCCGGCGCGTCGTAGCGGTTGAGCGGCTCGATCAGGATCGACATGCCGTGGGGCGCGGCGGCGGCGCAGGCATGGCGCAGGTTGGCGAGAAACACCGCCTCGGCCTCGGGCCCCTCGGCAAAGCCCGCCATGACATGCACCTTTCCGGCCCCGATGTCGCGGCCATAGGCGATGGCCTCGTCGATGGACGCGCGCGCGTCGGCCTCGCGCCCCGGCAAGGCCGCGAGACCGTTTTCCCCCGCCTCAACGTCGCCGCGCACCGTGTTCAGCCCCAGCATGGGCAGGCCGGTCTCGTTCAGCGCGGCCTTCACCTCGGCGGCGGGCACGGCGTAGGGCCAGTGGCATTCGACCGCGTCAAAGCCCGCTTTCGCGGCCGCGCGGATGGCATCGGGCAACGGCCGATCGGCCCAGAGAAACCCCAGATTGGCGGAAAATTTCATCCGTCCCACTCGATGTCGAATCTCTTTGCCACGGCGGAAACCTGGTCGTCGGACAGGGCCCGCGCCCCGGCCCCGCGCGTCAGCAGCGCCAGACGGGCCGTCGCCTCCATCTCTTCCACCGCGTTGCAGGCGGCCTCGACGTCGCGGCCGGCCACCACCGGCCCGTGATTGGCCAGCATCACCGCGCTGCGCTTGCCCGCAAGGCCGCGCACGGCCTCGCCCATGGCCGGGTCGCCAGGCAGAAAGAATGGCAAGAGCTTGACCCGCCCGAGCTGCATGATGGCGTAGGGGGTGAAGGGGGGCAGGAAATCGTCCTCGTCCGCCTCGGGCATCATCGACCACGCGACCGAGTGGCGGGAATGCAGGTGCACCACCGCGCCCGCCGTGCTGCGCGTGTCGTAAAACGCGGTGTGCAGCGGCATCTCCTTGGTGGGCTTGTCGCCGTCCACATGGGCGCCCGACGCGTCGAACCGGCTGAGGCGGCCCGGGTCGAGCCGGCCGAAGCTGGTGCCCGTGGGCGAGACCAGAAGACCGCCGTCGGCGGTGCGCGCCGAGATGTTGCCGGTCGAGCCATGGGTCAGCCCCCGCTCGAAGAGCGACCTGGCCAGCAGGCAGAGCCGCTCGCGCAGGCGGGTTTCCTCGCTCATTCCGCCTCCAGCCGTGACAGGGCGTCGGCAAAAAACGTCTCGGCGCCGAAATTGCCCGATTTCAGCGCCAGCGCCAGCCGCGCCCCGGCGCTGTCGCAATAAGTCCAGGGCACGCCGGGGGCGATCTCGGCCCCGATATCGAGGCGCGTCACCCCCAGTGCCTGGGTCACCGCGCCCGAGCTTTCGCCGCCGGCCACGACGAAGCGCCGCGCGCCGCGGTCGCGGGCAGCGACCGCCAGCCGCGCGAGCGCCGCCTCGACGACCTCGCCCGCACGCACCGTCCCCAGCGTCTCTTGCGCCGCGCGCACCTCTTCGGGGTCCGCGGTGGCGTAGATCAGCGGCGCCGCCTCGAGGGATTGCTTTTCCAGCCAGTCAAGCGCCGCGCCCGGCCCCTCTTGCGCCAGCCCGACGGGGTCCAGCCGGAAGTTGGGCGCGGACTGCGCGTAAAGGGCGACCTGCGCGCGGGTCATGGCCGAGCAACTGCCCGACAGCACGATGGCGCCGGGGCCAAGCGCGGCCGGCGCGGGGCGGGCGGCGGGGGGCGCAAGCGCCCCGGCGCGGATCAATAGCCCCGGCAGCGGCATCGCAACCGCGCTGCCCCCGGTCATCAGCGGCATGTCGCGGCAGGCCTCGGCGATGACCGCGAGGTCGTCGTCGGCCACCGCGTCGACCACCACATGGGCCACGCCCTCGTCCGCCAGCCGCGCCAGTTCCGCCTTCAGCGCCGGGGCACCCCTGGCCACGGTCAGCCGGTCGGCCAGCCCGACCGCCCGCGTGACCTGCGGCTGCAACAGGCGCATCAGGTTCGAGTCGCGCATCGGCGTCAGCGGGTGATCCTTCATCGGGCTCTCGGCCAGGGGCTGGCGCCCGACGAAGAGATACCCCATGAAGATCGCCCGCCCGTTCTCGGGGAAGGCCGGGCAATAGATGGTCTGGGCGGTGCCCAGGTCCTGCATCAGGGCCTCGGCCACCGGGCCGATATTGCCTTGGTCCGTGGAATCGAAGGTCGAGCAGTATTTCCAGAAAAACCGCTCGGCGCCCGCTTGCCGCAGCCAGCCCAGCGCGGCGCGGCAGGACGCGACGGCCTCGGCCACCGGCGCGGTGCGGCATTTCAGGGCGATCACCTCGAACGGCGCCGTGTCGCGGGGCGGGCCATCGGGCACCCCGATGCGCAGCGAGACAGGCACGCCGCTGCGCGCCAGCAGGCCGGCAAGGTCGGTCGCCCCGGTAAAATCATCGGCGATGGCACCCAGCAGCGTGGCCATGGGGCTACCCCTCGCCCGGCAGCGTCAGCCCCGCGTTGCGGGCATAGATCTTCGTCACCGCCGCGTCGTCCTGCTGCCCCAGCCCCGTGCCCGAGGCGGCGACGAATTGCTGAAGCGCGGCGGCGACCAGCGGCGCGCTGAATTTCGAGGCGCGGGCGATGTCGGAGACGATGCCCAGGTCCTTCAGCCAGATATCGACAGCGCTGAGCGGGGTGTAATCGCCCGCCACCACATGCGGCGCGCGGTTTTCCAGCACCCAGCTGGTGCCCGCGCATTTCGGAATGACCTCTAGGAACTGCTCGGGGCTGACGCCCTGGGTCATGCCGAAGGTCAGCGCCTCGCCCATGGCCGCCAGCTGCACCCCCACCAAAAGCTGGTTGACCGCCTTCATCGCCGAGCCGGGCCCGGCCGCGTCGCCCAGCGCGAATACCGTGGCCGCCATCGCGTCGAGAACCGGGCGCGCCTTGGCAAAGGCCGCGGGCGCGCCCGCAGCCATGACCGCCAGCGAGCCGTCGGCCGCGCGGACCTGCCCGCCCGAGATCGGCGCATCGAGATAGAGAAGCCCCGCCTCGGTGCAGCGCGCCTCCATCCGGCGGGCAAAATCGGGGGCCACCGTGGCGCAGCTGACGATCACCGTGCCGGGGTCGAGATGCGCGGCGATGCCGGCCTCGCCGAACAGCACCGCCTCGGTCTGGGCCGCGTTCACCACGACCACCACCACGACGTCGCGGCCGGCATAGTCGTCCGGCCCCTCGATCACGCCGCCGCCCGCCTCGCGGAAACGGGCGCAGGGCTCGGGGCTCACATCGGCACCCATCGTGTCGATGCCTGCGCGCAGCAGCGACGTGGCCACGCCGTAGCCCATCGAGCCCAGGCCGATCACGGCCGCTTTGGTTGCGTCGGTCATCCTCATCCTCCCTGGTTCGCCGCCGGGCCGCCGTCTTGCGCGCCGGTTCCCGTCCAGACCGCATCGAGTCGTAGCATGGCGGCCGAGAAATGGTATACCAAAAAAGATGGCCCCAGCCTGCCCGATTCAGGAGACACCATGAAAGACGTGCTTAGCGGAATCCTCCCCGTCGCCCCCACCCCGTTTCACGAGGATGGCAGCGTCGACGGGCCCGGCATGCGCCGGGTTCTCGATTGCATGATCGACCAGGGGGTCGACGCGATCTGCGTGCTGGCCAATTATTCCGAACAGTTCCTGCTGTCGGACGAAGAGCGCGCGATGCTCACCCGGCTCTGCCTCGAACACGTGGCAGGCCGCGTGCCGGTGATCGTGACGATCAGCCATTTCGCCAGTGCCGTGACCGCGGCGCGGGGCCGCGAGGCGGCGGAGCTCGGCGCGGCGATGGTGATGATGATGCCGCCTTATCACGGCGTCGGGCTGGTGCCCTCGCCGCAAGGCATCTTCGAGCATTTCGCGGCTGTCTCCGATGCCGCGGGCATCCCGATCATGGTGCAGGACGCGCCGCTTTCGGGCGTGTCGCTGCCGGTGCCGCTCTTGGTGCGGATGGCGCGCGAGATCGAGCATGTGAGCTATTTCAAGATCGAAACGCCCTTTGCCGCCGACAAGCTGGCCGCGCTGATCGCCGAGGGGGCGGAACACATCGTCGGCCCCTTCGACGGCGAAGAGGCGGTGACGCTCTTGGCCGATCTCGATGCCGGCTGCACCGGGACGATGACCTCGGCGCTGCAGCCCGAACGGATCAAGCCAATCCTGACCGAGCACCGCGCCGGCAACGATGCGGCGGCGTTGCGCCACTGGCAGGACTGCCTGCCGCTGATCAACCACGAAAACCGCCAATGCGGGCTGAGGGCGGCCAAGGTGGTGATGAAGGAAGGCGGCGTGATCGGGTCCGACCACGTCCGCCACCCGCTGACGCCCATGTCAGAGCGCACGCGGACCCGGCTGTTGCAGATGGCCAGAGAGCGGGACCTGATCGCGCTGCACTGGGGGACATGACGGGTCGCAGCGCGCCGTCCTCCTCGCTCGTCCCCCGCCCCCGCTTCTTCTTGGCTCAAATACCCCAGCGACGGCCCGTGTCGCGCCATTGGTCCGAGTGGCAATGGCGAGGGGGCGGAGCCTCCGGCCGATCGCCTTGCGCTGCGAGGCGAAGCCAATGCACGCACTGGATTCCAAGCGTGCGGACACGCTTGCCCGAACATATCCAATTCCTTCGCGGCCCGGCGCGGCGGGTCCGACCGCGCCGGCCAATGCTGCTCAGCCCAGATCGCCGGGCAACAGCGCGTCGGGCATGTTCTGGTAGCAGACCGGGCGCAGGAAGCGCCGGATCGCCAGCGTGCCGACAGAGGTGTGCCCGAAATTGGTGGAGGCGGGGTAAGGCCCGCCATGGACCATCGCGTCGCACACCTCGACACCCGTGGGATAACCGTTGGCCAGCACCCGGCCGGCCTTGCGCTCCAGCACCGGCATCAGCTTTTGCCCCAGCGCGGTGTCGCCGTCATCGAGATGCAGGGTGCAGGTGAGCTGCCCTTGCAGGGACTGCGCGATCTTCAGCATCTCCGCCTCGTCGGCAACGCGCACGATCAGGCCGAGCGGGCCGAACACCTCTTCGCCCAGCGCCTCGTTCTCCAGCCATTCCTTGCCCGTCGTCGCAAAGAGATAGGGCGTGGCATTGCGCAGGTCGCACATCGATGTCAGCACCTCCTGCACGCCACGGACGCCCGCCACCCGGTCGCGCCCGGCCCGGTAGGCCTTGGCGATGCCATCGGTCAGCATGGTCTGCGCGCCGAACGGCTCCAGCGCCTTGGTGGCCGCCTCGATAAAGGCGTCCGCCTCGGGGCCGTCGATCAGCACGGAGATACCGGGATTGGTGCAGAACTGCCCCGCGCCCATGGTCAGCGACCCCGCCCAGCCCTTGGCGATGTCCGCGCCGCGGGCCTTCAGCGCCGCGGGCAGCAGGAACATCGGGTTGACCGAGCCCAGCTCGCCGAAGAACGGGATCGGCTCGGGCCGCGCCGCGCAGAGATCGTAAAGCGCGCGGCCCCCGCCCAGCGAGCCGGTAAAGCCCACCGCGTTGATCAGCGGATGCTGCACCAGCGCCTGGCCCACGTCGCGCTTGCCGCCCTGGATCAGGCTGAACGTGCCCGGATGCACGCCCGAGGCGTCGATCGCGGCCTTGATGGCCTCGGCCACGATCTCGCCCGTTCCCGGGTGCGCCGAATGCCCCTTGACCACGACCGGGCAGCCGGCGGCCAGCGCCGAGGCCGTGTCGCCCCCGGCGGTGGAAAAGGCCAGCGGGAAGTTCGACGCGCCGAACACGGCCACCGGGCCGATCGGGCGCTGCACCATCTTGAGGTCGGGCCGCGGCAGCGGCTGCCGGTCGGGCAGCGCCGCGTCATGGCGTCGGTCGAGATAGTCATCCTTCAGGATATGCTCGGCAAAAAGGCGCAGCTGGCCGGTGGTGCGCCCGCGCTCGCCCTGAAGGCGCGCCTCGGGCAGGCCGGTTTCCTGGGTGCCGATCTCGGTGATCGCCTCGGCCCGCGCCTCGATCTCGTCGGCAATGGCGTTGAGGAAGGCCGCCCGCTCTTCGCGCGAAGAATAGCCGTAGGACCAGAATGCCTCTTCCGCCGCCGCGCAGGCGCGGTCGACCAGCTCGGGCGTGCCGATACTGTAATCATGGGCCGGCCCGTGCGCGGGCTCGGAGCGGAACGTGTCCGCGCCGGCCACCCAGTCTCCGGCGATCAGGTGTTTGCCATGCGGCGTGAATGTCGCTTTGTCTAGCATCTCGTTCCCTTTTTTCCCTGGCGCGCCTGCCCTGTCCGGGGCGGCCCGGCGGCCCGAGCCGTCGGGGGAAACGCGCGGCGTCCCTCTTCCGATGTGGCCCACGCACCGGCCGCCGTCAATCGCTGCGCCGCCCCGGGCATCATGTGGCGGGGCGCGGACGCGCGTGCACAGGCGGGGCGCGCACCGCAAATGGTCCCGCCGCCAAATACCGAGTCACTTGCCAATAAGCCGGGCCTAAAAACCGGCCATCGCGGCGCTCGCCTGGCTTGCATGTCGGGATATCGTCGCGGCGGCTCTGAATAATTCGCGGTGTCATTACGGCTTTACAAGAATCTGGTGTGTCGCAGTCACGCAGCGGCGGTGCGTCTGCACGGCCGCCTATCATCCAGCAAATGGAGCAAGTGATGAAAAAGACGCTTATCCCTTCCCTCGTCCTGACCACGGCCCTGTCGGCGCCGGCGTTCGCCGATTCGCTGACCCGCGTCGCCACGGTGCCCCTGGGCGGCGAGATCACCGGGATGTTCCTCGAAGGCGATGACCTGTTCTTCAACGTGCAGCATCCGGCCGACGACCTCGGCACCGATTTCGCCCTCGCCACCGTCGGCGTCGTGTCCAACGCCGATTTCGGCGCCCCGGAAATGCCCGTGCCCGAAGGCGACGACAAGAAGGTCGTCAAGACCGCGCTGGGCGACTACCAGGTGCCGGTGCAGCAAGGCGCGTTCGACATGATCGGCAAGATCGTCGGCGTGGACGGCGAGATCAAGCAGTCGAACGACCCCGACTTCAACGCCTTCGTGCGCACCGGCGCCAGCGAAGGCTACCTCTTTACCAACTGGGAAGACCGCCCCGGCGGCATGTCGCGCGTCAAGCTGGCCCGCGCCGAAGACGGCACCTGGTCGGTCGATGAAACCGACGCCATGATGCTGGATTTCTCGGGTGTCCACGGCACCTGGGTGAACTGCTTCGGCACGCTGTCGCCCTGGAACACCCCGCTGACCTCGGAAGAGCTGTATTTCGACGACACCGCCGAGTGGAACAACCCCGAGTACAAGTATATCGGCGACGTTGCCGGGCTGGAGGAGTACCTGGGCGAGTACCCCAACCCCTACCGCTACGGCTATATCGTCGAGATCAACAATCCCGCCGGCAAGCCGGTCCCGACCAAGCTGTTCGCGCTGGGCCGCTTCAGCCACGAGAACTCTGTCGTGATGCCCGACCGCAAGACCGTGTATCTCTCCGACGACGGCACCGACGTGGTGTTCTACAAGTTCGTGGCCGACCGCGCGGGCGACCTGTCCTCGGGCACCCTCTACGCCGCCAAGATGACCCAGATGGCCGAGCCGGGCACCGCCGCCGCCGAGGCGGGTTTCCAGATCTCGTGGATCGAGCTGGCGCACGGCTCGAACGCCGAGATCGCCGGCTGGGTCGCCGAGTATGACGGCATCACCCAGGACGATTTCGCCGCCGGAAAAAGCTCGTACATCTCCGACGCGGACGTCGCCGCCTGGGCGCGCGGCGAGGCCGCCGACAACCGCGCAGCCTTCCTCGAAAGCCGCAAGGCTGCCAAGGCCAAGGGCGCGACCGCCGAGTTCCGCAAGATGGAAGGCGTGAACATCAACCTCGACGCCGCCGCCGACGGCTCGGTCCCCTACATGTACATGGCGATGTCGGAAGTCGCCAAGGGGATGTCCGACGACGCCGGCGATATCCAGGTGGCCGAGAACAAGTGCGGCGTGGTCTACGAGATGCGCCTCGACAGAAACTACAACGTGTCGATGATGACCCCGGCCGTGGCCGGCGGCGCCTACGACAAAAACGCCGAGGCCAACGCCTGCGACGTGAACGCCATCTCCAATCCCGACAACCTGCTGGTGCTGCCCACCGGCCAGGTGCTGATCGGCGAGGACACCGGCAAGCACGAAAACAACGCCATGTGGGTCTGGACCCCGAACCGCACCGCGATGTGATCGCGCCCGTTTCGGACCAGACCGGGGGGCGGGGCGACCCGCCCCCCTTGCTTTTCAGACGCCCTGCGATGACCCGCCTTGCCTTTGCCGGCCATTCGCTCGCGCCGCCCAGCGGTGTTGGCCGCGATCCCGGATGCCAAGATCGACAAGGACACGGCCCCTGCCCTGCCCCTGCGATACCGCCAAGGGCCCAACGTCAGGCGCGACCGGGCCACGCAATCGCCGCCATCCCCGTGCGGGTGTCGGACCGGCAGCGCCCCGGCCCGCCAATTTTTCGGTAGGCTCAGGACTCCGGATCGAGACTGCGCAAATAGGCGTGCAAGGCGGCGACCGCGTCGTCGTCGAGCGCGAATTCCGGCATCTTGTCGAACCCGTGCAGCGCGCGGCGCAACGCACCCAGCGGGATGCCCCTGATATCGGGGGTTTCGTCGTCGCCGGCGCCGGTCTCGCCGTGGCAGATGATGCAGTTGGTGTTGAAGATCCCTTGCCCGAGGCCGTTTTCCGTGGCCCAGGCGGGCGTCACGGCGAACGAAACGAACAGCAGACTGGCTGCGCGCAGCATCTTGTCTCCGTCTGGCTTGTGGTCCTGATGCACGGGCACCTTGGCCGCGTCATGTGACGGTTCGGTGACCGGAGGATGCGACGAACCGCCCCTGCCGGGGACCGCGCAGCGCGCCTTCGGTGCGTCGCCCGCCCGAGATTGGCCCGAAGGGCGCGCCCAGCGCGATTGAGGGATTAAGCGCGTCGCGCGTATGCTTTCCCGAAAGCGGCCCCGGTCAGGGGCCGGTGTCTGCGCCGGAGGCGGATTTGCTCAAGATCAAGGATGCCGAGACGGCAGCGGAGTTCGATGATGTGCGGCTGCTGTGCTGGGAGTATCGGGATTTCCTGCTGCGGCTCGGCCCCGCGGACGCGGACATCGTGAGAGCGTTCTACCCCAAGGACAAGTATGCCTCGATCATGGAGCGCCTCGAACAAGAGCACGCTCCTCCGGCCGGTGCCCTCAAGCTCGCCCTGAAGGACGGCGCGCCGGTCGGATGTGGCATGTACCACACGCTGATGCCCGGAACGGCCGAAATCAAACGGGTCTATGTACGGGAGAATGCGCGCGGCCTCGGTGCCGGCCGCGAACTGATGCTTGCACTCGTTGCGCAATGCCGTGCCAGCGGATTTTCACGCATTTTCATGGACACTGGCGTTCCTCTGGAAGCCGCGCAGCGGCTCTATCTTTCCATGGGGTTCAAGTTGCGCGGGCCCTATCAGGAGATCCCGGAATCGGTACGCGACCGCTTGATCTTCTTTGAGATGTATCTTTGACACCGGGAGCGCAGCCTTCGGCAGAACGCGAAAACCGGCACATTGGCATAGCCTGCAACCATGTCCCAAGAGGCGTTGCGCTGCACGACGCTGGCCTCTCTGGCCAAGCCGCGAGCTTAGCCAGCCACCCCGCCGGGCCCCATCAGCCCGGTATGCGCGACGATGCCCACCATCAGCGGCGTCAGCGCCTCGGCAATGCGGCCTTGCGCGGCGCCCAGCGCGGCCAGGCCCGTCGCCGGGTCGTCGGGGGTGTCGGCGAATTCCATCACCAGATCCTCGACCATGCCGCGCTTGAAACCCGGATGCCCGATCAGGCCCAGGCAATTGCCGTTCAGCGCGAAAATCTCGGGGTCGCCGTCCGGCCCCTCGGCCAGCACCTCGGCGCTCTCGGGCAAGGCGGGGCGGTCGCGCAGGTAATGGGCCAGCGCAAACCGGTCGGGCAAGTGGCCGCGCAGATGCCCCGGCGCGGTCGCGCGCACCTCGTCGACGGCAAAGCGAAGCGGCGCATCGGCCGCCCCGCCGCCCGCCGCGACCGACAGGATCAGCGCCCCCAGCCCGATGCCCACCACCGGCAGCCCGGCGTCGAGAAACGCGCGGGTCAGGCGGAACTCGGGCGCGGCGCTGGGCAGGATGTGCCCGCTGACCAGCCCATAGGGCCCGCCCCCCAAAAGCCATAACCCATCGAAGCCCTCGGGCCCGAACGGCAGGCTGCCGCCATGGGTAAAGGGCCGAAAATAGCGGAACCGCACGTTGCGGCCCTCGAGATGGTCCTCGATCAGCCCCAGATACTCGGCCTCGGTATGCTGGATGACGGCGATGGTCTTCATGGTGCGGGCTCCACGGCGGCAAGGATCGCAGCGGCAAAATCGGACGGGCTCACGCCCGGCGTCTCGATCCCCCCGGCCTCCAGCACCTGGGCCGCCGCGCCGGTCAGCGCCGCCGCGTCCAGCGCCACACCTTTCAGCGCCGCTGCCAGCCGGTCCAGTCCGTCGGGCGGCAGGCAGGTCAGATCGCCCGAGATCATCAGGTCGGCGACACGGCCCTCGCGGTTGAGCAGATGCACCCGGATCAGCCCCCCCGGCGCCTTGACCGCGCTTTCGGTCAGGTGGGTGTCGGCGGCGATCTTGACCCCCAGTTGCACCAGCTTGCGCCCCTGCATCTCGACGAAATCGGGGGCGGTCAGCTCGGCCTCGGCGGCCTCGATCGCGCGCCACTCGGCATCGGTGGGCCGGTCGATTTCCGGCTCCAGCCCCAGCACCTCGTGGCAATGGTGGAAGAAACGGGCCAGCAGGTCGTCGCGGGCGGGCGGCGTGGTCAGCTCTCGTGCCATGGTGGTCATGTGGTCGTTCAGGGTCTGGCGCAGCTTGTCGCGGAATTTCTCGGACGGCACGCGCAGGCATTTCGCCATTGTGGCGGTGTCGAAATCGTACATGAAAGAGCCAACCATCACCGTGGCCTCGCCGATCGAGGCGGCGCCGGTGCCGCCGATCTTGCGCCCGTCGACATGGATGTCGTTGATCGGACGGTATTGGGCGGCGATGCCGAAATCGCGGTATGTGCGCAGCACAGGCTCTATGAAGAGCGGGTAAAGCTCCGCCGCGTGGCGCGGCGCGCGCGCCCTGGGGAAGACGAAACGGGTAAAAAGCTGGTCACGGTCGAGATAGACCGCGCCGCCCCCCACATGCCGGCGATAGACGGGCAAGCCTTGGGCCGCGCAATAGCCGGTATCCACCTCGCGGGCGATTTCCTGGTGCAGGCCGACGCAGACATAAGGGGTGTCAGGCGAGGCGAGCGAGAGCATCGGCTCGGAGGCGGATGTCACCGTTTCGGCCAGCCCGTGATAGACGGCCTGGCTGCGCAGGGCGCCGACCAGCCCGAAATCGAGAACCCTGAGGCGCATTCCGGTAATCTCCTTTTCCACGCGCTCAGGCGGCGCGCGTCGCGGCGGCGCCCAGCGCAAGGGCGAAATCCGCGGGTGCCGCGGACATCAGCGAGGCGCCCGAATTGGCGAAGAACCCCTCGACGGCGGTCTCCAGATTGCCCAGTTCGACGCCGCGAAGCGCGGCTTCGAGGTCGGGCACGATGCGCGGCGGGGCGACGAAGAAATCGCCGGTGAACAGCACCTCGCGGATACGGTCCTGGCGGGGCCCCTCCAGCCGCAGATGGGCTGTGATGGTGCCGCCCGCGCCGGTATGGCTGGCCGACAGCACGTCGGCCGCCCGCGACGGGTCGTCGATGCCGTAGACGAACGCGTCGCGCCCGATCTCGGTGTCATGGATCGCTTGCGCCGCGCGTTCCTCGGCCTCGGTGATCGTGCCGCGTTCGGGTGCGATTCCCAGGCGACGGGCAAAGGCCGCCAGCAGCGCCGCCTTGACCTCGGCAGCCTCGGGCGGCGCGCCGTCGAAAAGCGCGCTCAAGGTCACGATCCGTTTTGCCGCGTCGGTCTGGCCATGCTTGGCGAGCTTGGCGGCGGGGATGTTCAGCAGACCCGCCATCCTGGCCCCGTCCATGTCTACGAGGATCGTGCCCTGGTAAAAGATCGTGTCGCCGTCGAAGAACCCGCCCGTGCCCGAGATCTTGCGCCCCTCCACCTCGATGTCGTTGCGCGGCCGGTAGCGCGCCGCGATGCCCAGCGACGACAGCCCCTCGGCCGCGGCCTCGCAGATCTCGCGCGCGAGGTCGCCCAGGTTTCCGAGCCCGAGGGTGGATTTGTGAAACACCAGCTCCCAGCCGAACTGCCCCTCGTCGAGGTAAAGCGCGCCGCCCCCCGTGACCCGCCGCCCGATGCCCACGCCGGCATCGCGGCAGGCCGGCAGGTTCAGCTCTTGGCTGATCGCCTGGTGGCGGCCCACCAGCACCGAGGGCGGAAAGGTCAGAAACCGCACCGTGTCGGGCGTGGTGCCGGCCTTGTGCCCCTCGATCAGCGCCTGGTCGAAGGCGATCTGTTCGCGGCAATCCCGAACGCCGGTGTCGATCACGCGGAAGGGTTTGGCCTCAGTCAAGGTCGACCTCCTCGCCCGGCTCATATGCCTCGCCGGGACGTTCCATGCCCAGTTGGTGACGCACCCGGCGCAGGTCGGGGGCGCGCAGGGCGAAGGGGTAAGAGGCGATGTCCGACGGCGGGCTGTCGCCATAAGGCCGGTCGCAGGCCGAGATGTCCTCGGCGAACTTGCCCGGGCAGCCCGAGGTGCGGAACGGCAGGCCAGAGTCGATGATCGTGGCCAACTCTGCCTCGGGCAGGCCGAAATCGGCGATCCGGCCCTCTGCGTCGAAGCGCATGTGCTCGACCCGCACGCCGCAATAATCGACCAGGTAGCGGGCCAGTTGCACCCGCCGCCACTGGTCGCGCGGGGTGGCGGGCAGATGGTCCATCAGGCTGCCCGCCTCGGGGTAGAAACAGAACATGTGACTATGGCCGCCCAGGTCCACGAGGCGCTGGATCACCTCCATCATCTCGGCCTCGGTCTCGCCCATGCCCACGATCAGATGCGCGCCGAATTTCTGTGTCCCGAAAATCTCGCGGGCCATGTGGATCGCGTCCCAGTAGGTTTTCCAGCTATGGGGCGACTGCACGCCCTTGCCGCGGGTGCGGTCGAAAACGGCGGGGCTGGCGGCATCCAGCGCCACGGTAAAGATGTCCGACCCCATGTCCCTGAGCCGCACGATATCGTCGCGGGTCATCGTCGTGGGGTTCGACAGGATCGAGATCGGGATCGCGTCGGGGTCGATCCGGTCGGTCCAGGTTTTCAGCACGCTCACCGTGTCCGCGTCTGAATCCGGATGGGTGATCATCGAGATGCACATCCGGTGAAACGGCGTGCCCTCGACATCGGCGGCGATGCGGTCGACCACCTCGGCCATCGGCACGGCGGGCCAGTCGACGCGAATGAAGTTGCGGTCGGCATAGTTGCGCTCGGCCTCGCGGTGGCGCGCCAGGCCGCAATAGGCGCAGTTGGCCCGGCAGCCCTCTGGGTAGGTCAGCAGCAGGTTGAGGCAGCGCGTGCAGGAACAGTTATACATCCGCCCCTCGACCAGCCCCAGCGTGATCGCCGCGGCGGTGGACATCTGCACGTAGTCGGGCGAGCGCATGGCCGGCGTCATCACCCGGTAATCGGGCCGGTAAAGCCCCTTGGGCGCGAGACCGGCCTGCTTGACCGCCCGGCCGTTTTTCAGCGCGGCGGGCACGGCCGAGGGCGCGCGCGGCTGCATCCGATCGGGGGCGTTGTAGCCGGTCGTCGCGGCGTCGCCGGCGGCGCCTTCCTGCTTGATACAGCTCATGCGGGTTCCTTCGCCTCCTTGGCGGGGGTTGGGATGTCAGCGCAGCGATACTCGGGATAGGCGATCCAGGCGCGGCGCAGCTCTGCGGTGCCGGGCCGGGCGCCCCAGGCATAGGCGTCGACCAGCTCGGCCCGGCGGCGCGCGGCCAGCGCCAGCGAGGGGCCGTAAAGGTCGGTGAGTTCTTCGGCATAGTCCGCGGACGCCTCGGCCCGGCCCGCGGCGATCTTGGCCGCCGCCGCGCCGGCCATGCGGCCCGACAGGCACGCAGCGGCGATGCCCGCGCCGGTGATCGGGTGGGTCAGGCCCGTCGCATCGCCGGCCAGCAGCACGTCGAGCGGCCCGATGCGGCCCAGCGGCCCGACCAGGCCGCCCACCGGGATCTTGCCCCCCGTCAGCCGCCCGGCGGCAGCCCCCACGCGCCCCTGCCGCGCGAGCCCGGCATGGAGCGCGTCGAGCAGCGGTTTCAGCCGGTCCCGCGCGCGGGGCACCACGCCCAGGCCGAGATTGGCCTCTTGGCCGCGTGGAAACAGCCAGCCATAGCCGCCTTCGATCTCGGGGCGCAGGAAGATGTCGGTCGCGTCGTGCCGGGCCAGCAGCGGCACCGTGATCTGCCGCGTCTCGGCAAAGGCGCGGTTGGCATGGCCCGCCAGCCGCCCCACCGTCGAACGCGGCCCGTCGGCGCCGATCAAGACGCGGGGGTGCACCACCCGGTCGCCCAGCACCACCGTGCCATCCGCCCCGATCCCGTACAGCGCGGTGCCGGTCAGGGTCTCGGCCCCGGCTGCCTCGGCCTCGGCCACGAGGGCCGCGTCGAACACCGCCCGGTCGATCATCACGCCGCGGAAATCGGGGGTGCGCAGCGGCGGGGCGGCGCCCAGGTAGGTCTCCATCGCGGCGATCTCCTGCACCGCCGCACGGCGCACCGCCGGGGTTTCGGCCCCTAGCGCCGCGGGCACGAACTCGGCGCATTGCACCGGGGTCCCCGGCGCGGCGCGGCGGTCGACCGCCAGCACCCGCGCGCCTGCCCGCGCCGCCGCCGCCGCGGCCATGGCCCCGGCGGGGCCGAGCCCGACGACCAGGACATCGACGCTCATGCCGCGCACCCCGCGCTGGCCCGCGCCGGTCCGCCCAGCTTGATCGAACAGCAGGCATGGGCCTGTTCCCAGCTCCGCCCGGTCAGCGCCGCCACGCCCAGCGCCCCTTCGGCCGGGAAGGCGATACCGTCAAGCCCGGCCATCACCGCGTAGGCATCGGTCACCCGCTTGTGCATACCCGCGGGCCGGGCGCAGCCCAGCAGCACATCACGGTCGGCCAGCACCTCGCGCGCCTCAAGGAAGATGCGCCCCACATCTGCCGTGTCGGGCGTGGCGAAGGTGCCGGGCTCGGCGTAGAACGGCATCACCACCACCAGCACCAGCGCCTTGGTGGGGTAGCGCGCGACCATCTCCAGCGCCCGCGCCTCGCCGCGCAATGTCCCGTAATGCAGCCCGATCACGATATGGGGCGAGATCTCCATGCCGGTGGCCGTCAGCGCGGCGAGCGTTTCCTCGAAATCCTCGACCGGGCGGTCGAGGTGGTAGACATCGCGGATCGTGTCGTCCGAGCCGATCACGTCCATCATCGCGGTATCCACCCCGGCGCCCTCCATCCGCCGGGCGCCGGCCGCGTTGGTCAGCGCGGTGTGGATGGCGATGCGCAACTCGGGAAAGTCGCGCTTGAGCCCCTCGATGACCGGGTAGAAGCGTTCGTACCGGATCTCGTTCTTGCGGTTCGACCCGCCCGACAGCAGAAACCCCTGAAGCCCCTGCGCGGCGATCAGCGCGCGCACCTTCTGGTCGAGGATCTGGGGCTTTGTGGCCGGGATCATCGGCTCCAGGATCTTGGCCTTGCAATGGTCGCAGTCCAGCGCGCAGGCGCCCCCGGTGATCGAGAAGGCCGGGAAGGAATTGCGCCCGCAGCCCTTGATGTCGGGCGTGTCGTATTCCTTGAAGGTCGGCGTGGCAAAGCGCAGGGGCCGCGCCCGCGCACGGGCCGCGTGGCGTTCCATCTCGGCCACCAGCCCGGCGTCGAACGCGGCATCCTCCAGCGCCTCGATCCGCGCGATGCGGGTCAGCCAGTCGCCCATGCGTTCGCCTCCTGTGCCGGCCCTGCCGCTTGCACCGCGGCGATCAGCGCCTCCGTCTCTTCCCGCACCGGCCCGTCATTGCGCCTGTCGGCAATCGTCGTCAGCCAGGCCGGGTCGCGCTCGTCCTCGTCCACCAGGTCGCAATCGAGCCCGTCCAGCACCGCGCGCGCCGCCTCCGGCAGGCGGTCGGGGATGTCCTGCCCCGTCAGCCGCGCCCAGAGCCCGGCCCAGGCGCGGGCCAGCGTCCAGGGGTTGTAGCCGCCCCCGCCCAGCACCACCGTCGCCGGGGCAAGCCGCGCCAGCGCTTCGACCGCCGCCCAGAGGCAGGTATTCGACAGCGCGAGCGAGGACAGCGGGTCACCCCCGAGCGCATCGGCGCCCACGGTCACGACCACCGCATCGGGCGCGAATTCGCGTGCCAGCGGCAGCACCGCGCCAGCAACGATGCGGTCGAACTCCGTATCGTTCAGGCCCGGCGGCACCGGCAGATTGCGTGCGTTCCCGCCGCGGCGCTCAGACTGCGTGCCGGTAAAGGGCCAGCGCCCGGCCTCGTGCACCGAAAGGGTCATCACCCGCGGCTCATCGGCAAACGCGGCCTCTACCCCGTCGCCATGATGCGCGTCGAAATCGACGTAGAGCACGCGCGCGCGCCCGAGGTCGAGCAGGGCCAGGATGGCAAAGACCGGGTCGTTGAAGAAACAAAAGCCGCTGGCCCGGTCGCGCCGCCCGTGATGGGTGCCGCCGCCGGTGTGAAAGGCAAGAATGCCGTCATGGGCCAGCCGCGCCGCCATAACCGCGCCACCGACCGAGGTTGCCGCGCGCCGGTAGAGACCGGGAAAGATGGGGTTTTCCAGCGTTCCGATATGGTAGCGGTCGCGGTCTGCCCGGCTTGCCCGCCCGGCCGCCTCGGCCCGCCGGATCGCGTCGATGTAATCGCGGGCGTGAAACCGCGCCAGCTCGGCCCGGCTGGCGGGCGGGGCTTCGAGCGGGGGATGGCAGGGCCCGATCCAGCCCAGCGCGGCGGCCAGCCGCTCGACCGTGCCCACGCGCGGGATCGCCAGCGGGTGATCGCCGCGATAGCCGGTCTCACGAAAGATCGGCGCAGTGATGAAACGGGCCTCCATCGCCAGTAACTGCCTCCCCGCAGTACCCCGGTGCCGTCCCGGTTGGCCTCGCCCACCATATTCAAGAAAGTTTATATGACAAGGATTTCCCAAGCCGCGCGGCGCGGGGCGAACGGTATTCCAGTTTGCACAGCCCGGTCTGAGCGCCTCGACCGGTGCTGTCAGACGACTGCGATCTGGTTTCTGCCAGGGCAGCTACCCTGCCCCGTCTTAGGACAAGTTTCTTTGACAGAGCCCTACGCCAGCCTCCAGGATGGAGGTCAACGTGGTCTCGGCCGAGGAACAGGCCAGGTTCGCCGCGGCTGGCCAGCCGGCGTTGCGCGCGCTGATCGAAAAGCAGTACGGGTCCGAAGGCACCGAGATGCTTGACGCGCTGCGCGCCTCGATCGAGGAGGAGAAGGCCGAGTTTTGATCCATCAGTCCCCCGGGCGGTCTGCCGGCCGGGGGCTCTTGCTGCCCGAGGACACAGATGACCGCAGAGATCACCCGAGCGCCCGCTGACGCGGAGGGGTTCACGCTTCTCCTCAGCCCGCTGGCGCGGCGCGACGCGCCATGGACGCCCACGCAGGACGCCATCCTCAGCGCCGCCGGCCTGCAAGCCGCCCACGACACGATTTCCCGCTGGCCGGGCTATGTTGAAACCCCGCTGGTGGCATTGCCGGGACTGGCCGCCGAGATCGGCGTGGCCGAGCTTCATTACAAGGACGAGGCCGGGCGTTTCGGCCTGGGCAGCTTCAAGGCGCTGGGCGGTGCCTACGCGGTGTTGAAGCTGTTGCAGCGCGAGGTGGAAACCGCCAAGGGCCACCCGGTGCCCATGGCCGATATCGTCTCGGGCGCCCATGCCGACCTGGTGGCGGGCATCACCGTGTGCTGCGCCACCGACGGCAATCATGGCCGCTCGGTCGCCTGGGGGGCGCAGAATTTCGGCTGCAACTGCGTGATCTTCATCCACGCCGCCGTGTCGGAGGGGCGCAAAGAGGCGATCGAGGCCTACGGCGCCGAGGTCCGCCGCTGTGCCGGCAACTACGACGACAGCGTGCGCGAGGCGCAAGAAACCGCCACCCGCGAGGGCTGGTTCGTGGTCTCCGACACCTCCTATCCGGGCTATATGGAGATCCCCAAGGACGTGATGCAGGGCTACGAGGTAATGGCGGCCGAAGCCTTCGACGCGCTCGCCGCCACGCCCACCCATGTCTTCCTGCAGACCGGGGTTGGGGGCATGGCCGCCGCCGTCGCCGCCAACGCGGTGCGCCGCTGGGGCGCCGACCGGCCGCTGATCGTGCTCTGCGACCCCGATCTTTCGGCCTGCTGGCTCGACAGCCTGCGCGCCGGGCGGCCCACGCCGGTGGAGGGCGATCTCGAAACGATCATGGCGGGGCTGGCCTGCGGCGAGGTTTCGGCGCTGGCCTGGGAGATACTGAAAGACCATGCCGACGCGGTGATGGCGCTGCCCGACGGCACGGCACTGGCCGCGATGCGCAGGCTCGCCGCGCCCAAGGCGGGCGACCCGCCCATCGTGGCGGGCGAATCCGCGGTGGCGGGGCTGGCCGGGCTGGTGGCCGCCATGGGCGACGCTGAGGCCCGCGCTGCGCTGGGGCTGGGCCCCGCGGCGCGGGTCGTCGTCTTCGGCACCGAGGGCGATACCGACGCCGCGCTCTACCGCGACATCGTCGGACACACCGCGGCGCAGGTACGCGCAGGGGCGGCGACCTGAGCCGCAAGCTGAACGTCGCCGGCGCCCAAGGGCGAGATCGTGGCCCGCGCCGCGGTGATAGCTGCCAAGATCGACCTCGACCGCTGCGCCGAGATCCGCAGCAACATCTTCAACTTCGCCGGCACCGCGAGCCGCGGGAAAATGCCCCGATAACGGCGCCGACGGGCGGCCAAGGGCCAGCTGTTTCGGGCCTGCGCGGCACCGCCTTGGCCAGCGAACCGGCCGCTCTCAAGGTCCGGAATGCGGCCAAGACTGACAACCGGGCACCCTCGCACTAGTTCTTTTCTCGCAAGAGATCAGACGTGGGGATTTTATCTATGCACATCATTTCTGGCCTGGCCGCGATGTCTTTGGCCGCCCTGTCGCTCGGCGCCCTGTCCGGCCCGGCGACGGCACAATCCGACGCGCTTTCGGCACGCGAGTCCGATCCAAGGGTCATGGGCTGGATGGAAGGCTTCCCCCCGCCCCCGGACAAATTGATCGTCCAGCCGGATTCGAACTATTTCAGCTTTCCCAGGCTTCGCTGGTCGGTGTGCCATCTCAGGGAATTCCTGCCGACCGAAGAGATCAGCCGGGGCCTCGGCGCGCCCGTCCCGCTCGATTATCTTTCGCCCGCCGACTTCGCCGACATGCGTCAGGAAATCGATGCGCTGACCTTCACGCCGATCGGCAGCGACGCGACGATGACATGGGCGGAGTCGCTTTATGCCAATTACACCGACGGGATGCTGATCATCCACGAGGGCCGCGTCGTCTACGAACGCTACTTCGGATGCCTTGACGAAGACGGCAAGCACGCCGCGATGTCGATGACCAAGTCGGTTACCGGCCTGCTGGCCGAGATCATGGTGGTCGAGGGCGCGCTGGACGACACCGCGCAGGTCCGCGACATCATCCCGGAGATCGGCGACAGCGCCTTTGCCAGCGCCACCGTGCGCCAGGTGATGGACATGACCACCGGCGTTCGCTACTCCGAGAATTATTCGGATCCGAATGCCGACATCTGGCGGTACTCGGCCGCGGCCAGCCCGTTTCCGAAACCACAGGGCTACCAGGGCCCGGACGGCTACTGGGAATACCTGCAGCAGGTGCAGCCCGACGGCACGCATGGCGCAGAGTTCCACTACAAGACAATCAATTCCGACATGCTTGGCTGGATCATCAGTCGCGTGTCGGGCAAGCCGGTGACCGAGCTGGCGTCCGAGCGTCTTTGGCGGCGGATGGGCACCGAACAGTCCGCCTACCAGACCGTCGACGGCAAGGGCGTGCCCTTTGCCGGGGGCGGCATCAGCGCCGGGCTGCGCGATCTCGGACGGCTCGGACTGCTGGTGCTGAACGAAGGCGTCATCGACGGAGAGCGCCTGTTCCCGGCCGAGGTCGTACAAAAGATCCGCGCCGGCGGCGACCCGGCCAAATTCGGCGGTTTCCCGACACTCCCTGGCGGCAGCTACACCAGCCAGTGGTGGGTGTTTCACAACGATCACGGCGCCTTTGCCGCGCGCGGCGTTCACGGGCAAACCATCTACGTCGACCCGGAGGCAGACATGGTCTTGGTGCGCTTCGCCTCTTTCCCGCGTGCGCAGAACGGTTTTATCGACCCGACGTCGTTGCCGGCCTACCAGGCTGTCGCGGAATACCTGATCTCGAACTAGCGGGCGCGCGGGCGGTCGTTGCCCGTAGCTCCGGCCTTTCGGCCTGCGCCCCCGCCCCTTGGCCGGCGGCGCAATAGGTCGATTTCGGCCGCTGTCAATATATTCTTGCATATGTGAATATGTCGGCCTAGGCTGGACCGGCAACAAAGAGCGTTGCGAGCACGACTCGCATCTTGATCGGCTCGCCGCGATCTCAGGGAGGGGACCTTGGCCAGCAAACTCATCATCGTGATGGTCAACACCGATCCGCGTAATGGCGAGGAACTCGGGGCCCCGTTTTTCCAGGCCACGGTCGCCGCGGCGATGGATTACGAGGTCGAGGTGATCTGCACCGCGACCGCCGGAAAGCTCATGAAAAAGGGCGTGGCGGAACAGCTGGTGGTCAAGGAAGGCTCGCCCAAGTCCGTCTACGACTTCATCAAGGACGCCCACGAGGCGGGGGTGAAATTTTTCTGCTGCTCGCCCAATCTCGATCTCTTCGACATGACCGAAGACGACCTGATCCCCGAATGCGAGGGCATCGTCGGCGGTGCCAAGATGATCTCGGACATCATGGAAGACGACGACGCAAAGGTGCTGACTTACTGAGTTTCCAGGTTTCCGCGTCGGACCCGGCTTCAAGGGAGGTGAAGATGGGTGTGAACAGCCAGACAGACGCCCCGATCGCCGACCCGTTGTCGGAAAAGCCGGTGGTAAGCTACGAAAAGCTGGAAGAGATTTTCGACGACATCCGCGGACACCAGCTTTACGACCACGAAATTCATGGCTGCCTGAACTGCGGCATCTGCACCGCGACCTGCCCCTCCGCGCATTACTACGATTATTCCCCCCGCGAGATCGTCCAGCTTTTGTGGACCGAAAACCTCGAAGGCATCTACGACGCGATGCAGGAAAAGATCTGGGCCTGCGCCCAGTGTTACACCTGCGCCGCGCGCTGCCCGTTCGAGAACTCGCCCGGCGGGCTGGTGATGATCATGCGCGAGGTGGCGATCAAGCACGAGATGGACTCGGCCAAGGAGGTGCTGCGCCCGTTCAGCCGCGTGCTGCTCAAGGTGGTCTCGACCGGCAACCAGCTGGCCCCCAACATGATCACGAAAGAGGCCTTTCCCGACTGGGGGCCGAACGTGGCCAAGATCGACGCGCCGCTGATGGTGCTGCGCAAGGCGATCCCGATGCCCACGATGCACACGCTGGATACCGCGTGGGAGGTCAACCTGCGCGCCTCGGTCGAGCTTTACACGATCTGGGAGGAAACCGGCGTTCTCGACCAGCTCGAAGCCGTCGATGAAAACCTCTTCGACGTTGTCTCGGACGTGATGGATGAGAAGCGCGAAGAATGGGAAGAGTGGCTCGAAGAGCAGGCAGAAGACGAGGACGAGGATTGATCCCCTCCCCGGGGAGCCCGCGTTTCAGGGAGGAAACGGCGATGACCACCGACAAGGACAGCGAGGGCGGGGCGTTCGGCGGCTTCGGCGCCGAATGGAAACCCTCGAACCTGACCCCCGACGAGGCACGGCGCGCCACCGACTGGGTCGCGCAGAAGATCGACAAGCGCGCGCTTCTGACCGGCAAGGAGCGTAAAGAGGACATCCGCGACCACATGTGGGAGCTGGAGCGCGAGGGCGAGATCATCGTCCACCGCATCGGCGACGGCCACGAGCCGGTGATGGCCAAGACGCTTTACGGCTGGGACAAGAAGATCCCGACCAACAACCTTTGGCATCACAAATCCTGCGGGCAGTGCGGCAACATCCCCGGCTACCCGTCCTCGGTGCTGTGGATCATGAACCAGATGGGGCAGACCTATCTGGACGAGACCGACCAGACCTCGTGCACCGCGTGGAATTATCACGGCTCGGGCATCGGCAACGTGGTGTCGCTGGCGGCGGTGTTCTTGCGCAACTTCCACCAGGCCTATGTCTCGGCCAAGGCGATGGGCCTGCCCGAGGGCACGTTCTACCCGCTGGTCCATTGCGGCACCTCCTTCGGCAACTACAAGGAGATGCGGATTTTCCTGATGGAATCGCCCGAGTTGCGGGCCGAGGTGAAAGCGATCCTCGGCAAGCTGGGGCGGCTGGTGGACGGCAAGCTGCTGATCCCCGAAGAGATCGTGCATTATTCCGAATGGCTGCACGTGATGCGCCACCGCATCGCCGAGCGCCAGACGATCGACGTCAGCAACATCCGCACCACCGTCCACCCGGCCTGCCATGTCTACAAGATGGTGCCTGAGGACGTGATCTATGACGACACGGTGATGAACGGCAACCGCGTGGCGGTGACCACCGGGCTGCTGCAATCGCTGGGCACCCAGGTCATCGACTATTCCACCTGGTACGACTGCTGCGGCTTCGGCTTTCGCCACATCATCGGCGAGCGCGAATTCACCCGCTCCTTCGCCATCGACCGCAAGATCAAGGTCGCCGTCGAAGAGGCCAAGTCGGACGTGATGATCGGGCACGATACGGGCTGCATCACCACGCTGGACAAGAACCAGTGGATCGGCAAGGCGGTGGACAAGGTCTATGCCCTGCCGGTGATGGCCGATTGCCAGTTCGCCGCGCTGGCCATGGGCGCGCACCCCTACAAGCTGGCCCAGCTGCACTGGCACGCCTCCCCCTTCGAGGTGCTGCTCGAAAAGATGGGCATCGACTGGGAAAAGGCGCGGGCCGAGTTCGAGGCCTATCTCGACGAGGTCAAGGAAGGCCGCATCGAGACGCTCTATGACCCCAAGCGCGCAATCACGTCCGGTCCCGGCTACGAGAAACCGAAATCCCTTGCAGGAGCAGAGAAGTGAGCCAGCCCGTCCTTATCGTCGGCGGCGGTCCCGCCGGTCTGTCCGCCGCCCAGGCCCTTGCCGCGGTCAACCAGAAAAGCGTGCTGATCGAGAAGGAAGACCGCCTCGGAGGCGCGCCGATCCTGTCGGGCTATGCCAAGCTGGTGCCGAGCCACGAATGGGCCAGCGACGCCATCGGCGGCATGGTCGCCCGGGTGGAAGGCAACCCGCATATCGAGGTGCGGACCGGCGCGACGGTGAAAGCGTTCAGCGGCGGCCCCGGCGATTTCGTCGCCACGCTGTCGGACGGGTCCAAGGTCGAGGCGGGATCGGCGATCCTGGCCACCGGGTTCACCCATTTCGACAGCGTGAACAAGCCCGAATGGGGCTTCGGCACCTATCCCGACGTGGTGACCACGACCCAGGTCGAACAGATGATCTCGTCGGGGGGCGGCATCAAGTGCCCCTCGGACGGGCGTGTGCCCGACCGGGTGGCCATCCTGCTCTGCGTCGGCTCGCGCGACCGCCAGATCGGCCGCGAATGGTGCTCGAAAATCTGCTGCACCGTGTCGGCCAATATCGCCATGGAAATCCGCGAGATGTCGCCCGAGACGAATGTCTATATCTACTACATGGATATCCGCACCTTCGGCCTTTACGAGGGCGAGTATTACTGGGGCAGCCAGGAAAATCATAAGGTCAAATACGTCAAGGCGCGCATCGCCGAGGTGACCTCGGACGGCAAGCGCCTGCTGGTCAAGGGCGAGGACACGCTGGTCAAGCGCCCGATCTCGATCCCGTTCGACATGGTGGTGCACGCGGTCGGCATGGACCCCAACGTGGACAACATGACCCTGTCGGCGATCTTCGACGTCGAGCTGAACCGCTGGGGCTATGTCGGACGGCAGAACGCCTATGCAACGCTGGCCGAGACCTCGCGCCCGGGCGTCTTCGTCGCCGGCGCGGCCTCGGGCCCCGAGACGATCGACGATTCCATCGCCCAGGGCCACGCCGCGGCGATGGCGGCGATGGGCTTTGCCATGTCGGGCGTCAAGGACGCCGCCGAGTGATGTTCGGACTGACGCGCAAGACAGAGGTCGCAGCGCCGGAAGCCCCGGTGCTCGACCTGTCGGGCCCGCGTCTGCGGCGCGCGATGGATCACCTGGTGGAAAGCGCAGAGCCCACGGGCGGCGTGGATCGCTACGTGACCGCGCTGTGGCTGAAGGCCTCGCTCTTCGAGGAAATGCTGGGCAAGGGCCAGGTGGCCGAGTTGACCGAGACCGAGTTCCTCGACCTTTGCGCCTTCGTCACGCCGGCGCGCCGCAAGGTCGGCGCGCTGATGGCCGAGACCGGGTTCGAGGAAATGCGCGCCCGGCTGACGGCGCTCTTGGAGGGCTGGTGCGACACGTCGACCGCCGACGCACGGCTCGCCGCCTTTGTCGACGGCTTTCCGCAGGACAAGGCCCATCGCTGGCTGCGCGACCTCGGCGCCGAGGTTCTGCATTTCACCGCAGCCGACCGCTACCCGCTGATGACCCGCTGGGTGTGGGACAGCAAGGTGGGCACCGGCGTGGTGCGCGAGATCTGGTTTGCCGACGACGTGAGCGAGGCCAGGATCGACGCGCCCGCCGATTTCGTCACCTTCGCCGCGCTGGCCGAAGAGTTGCAAGGCTTCTTGCGGGCAGAAGGCATCTACCGCGACCTGCCCTTCTTCACCGACCTGCTGATGGCGCATGTCTATGCCGCCTACATCAACGACCGCGGCGGAGAGTTCATGCGCGCGGAATTCGCCACCGCCGCCGACCCGATGCTGCACACCCGCAGGATGCTGGGCCTCGACGCGGTGGATACCGAAACCGGCCGCACGCGGCTCAAGCTCGTCGACGGCACCGCCCATACCCTGGGCGCGCTCGGCGCGACAGACCCGCAGGAGGCGATGTGACATGCCGATCCATGAAAAATCCCTGATCCGCCCCGAAAACCTGCGCGAGCAGGATGAGCTGGTGATCGACGGGGTGGACGTGTCAGGCCACTGGTCGACCTTCATCGAAACCCGCGCCGTCACCGATTACAACGAGGCGATGCAGGACGAGATCGCGGCGCTGGCGGGCGGCGAGAACATCCACCGCTGCTGGCAATGCGGGTCATGCACCAACGCCTGCACCGTCCATGCGGTCAACCCCGACTTCAACCCGCGTTACTGGATCTATCTGATCCGGCTGGGCATGGAGGACGAGCTGGTCCGCGACAAGGACATCATCTGGCAATGCGTGAGCTGCAACAAATGCACCGACGCCTGCCCGCGCGATGTGGTGCCCGAGGCGGTGATGAAGGCCACCGCCCACTGGCTGGAATTGAAAGGCCATGTCGACAAGAAACCCTCGACCCATTTCGACGAGGGCTTTTCTGCGCAGGTCATCGAGACCGGCAAGATCGAGGACGGGCTGGTGGTGCGCGATTTCTTCAAGCGCATGGGCGACCCGTTCCGCCCCTTCAAGGAGCCCTACCTGGTGGCGATGATCACCGGCATCGCGAAACGCGCGCCGATTGGCTACCTGCTGAAGATGGGTCTGGCGCTCGTCGTCCGCCCGCGCACCCGCGGCTGGGCCCCCGCCCGCAAGGGCATCGAGGAATACATCAGGGAAGTCGACGCCAAGGACCGCAAGGCGCTGGGGCTTCCGGCCGAGGGGGGCCACTGAGATGGAGAAGGATCTGAAAAAGGTCGCCTATTACCCCGGCTGCGCGCTGGAGGGCACGGGCTACGCCTATAACAAGTCGACCAAGGCGGTCGCCAAGGAGTTGGGCCTCGATCTCGTCGAAGTGGAAAACTGGAACTGCTGCGGGGCGATGGAGGTCAAGAACATCGACCCCGAAATCGAAACCTACCTGTCGGCGCGTGTGCTGTCGCAGACCGAAAAGATGGGGTTCGACAAGGTGATGGCGCCCTGCAACGGCTGCTATCACAACCTCAAGAAGGCCGAACACGACCTGACCCACGACGCGCACTCGGTCGAGGTCAACGACCGGCTGTCGAAAAAGGCAGGCCACAAGACCTACGAGGCCGGCAAGGTCGAGACGCTGCACGCGCTCGACTGGCTGATGCGCGCGGTGGGCGAGGAAGAGATTTCCCGTCGGGTCAGGAAATCGCTCAGCGGCATCAAGGTCGCCAACTATTACGGCTGCATGTACACCCGCCCGCGCCGCATCTTCCCCGAAAAGGACAAGGGGCCGGGCACGGAATCGACCGCCAACCCGCATTTCATGGACGACCTCCTCGCCGCGGCGGGGGCCGAGAACGTGGCGTTTCCGTTGAAGACCGCCTGCTGCGGCGGCGCGCACACGCTGTCGGACAGCGACACCTCGACCAAGCTGTGCCTGAACATCCTCACCGCGGCCGAGGCCTCGGGCGCCGACGTGATCGCCACCGAATGCCCGACCTGTCACACCGGGCTGGAGATGCACCAGATCCGCGCCGAAAAGGTTATGGGCCGCAAGACCAAGGTCAAGATCATGCATTTCACCCAGCTTCTGGGGCTGGCTCTGGGATTGTCGTCGCGCAAGGTCGGCGTGAACGACAACTTTTCCGACTCCCGCGGCTTCGTGAAAGAGCGAGGGCTGGGATGACCCGCACGCCCCGCTCCATCGCCGAGGTCGAGGCAGCCTGCGACGCGCTGGACGCCCTGCCCGGCGACGCGTTGGCCACCGATCCGGCGGCCCATGCAGCCGAATTGCTGCATCTGGGCGAGGACGTGCTGGCGGCCTGGGTGACGGCCAAGGGCGGCGCGCCGACCGAGGGCGAGAGCGAAGGTTTTCGCCTGCTCGCGCTGCACCGGCAGGGCGCGCGGGGCACCCCGAGCTTCAACGCCTGCCGAGAGACTTGCCGAGAGCTGGTCTATCATCACAATCTGGTTCTGGACGATCCCGCGTCCTCCGAGGCCGTGCAGCGACTGCGGATGGCCACGATGATCGCCCGGCACCTGGCCCTGTTCGTCGGCGGCAAGCTGGTCGTCGACGGTCTGGGCGATTTCTGCTGCTCGTCGCGCCCGATCCGTCAGGGCGAGACCGCGGCGCCCGAAGCGATGGAGACCTGACATGCCCGTAGTCCGCGGCTGCACCCTTCCCGACGACCTACTCTACGACGTTCCCAACAACATCTGGTATCGCGACAACGGCGACGGCACCCTGACCGCCGGCATGACGATGATCGCCACCGCCATGGCGGGCCAGTTGGTCGCCTTTACCGCCAAGAAGGTGGGCAAGACGATCAAGGAAGGCAAATCCATCGCCACGGTCGAATCGGGCAAATGGGTGGGTCCGGCCAAGGTGGCCTTCGAGGCCGAGATCGTCGAGGTCAACGACGGGCTGGTCGCCGACCCCAAGCTGGCCAACAGCGACCCCTATGACGCCGGCTGGATGGTCAAGGTCAAGCCCGTCGATGCCGCCGCGCCCCAGGCCGTGCTGGTGCCCGGCAGCGCCGTGGCCGACCCCTACGAGGCCAAGATGGCCGCCGACGATTTCGCGGGCTGCGCCGCCTGACGCGATGACTGCCGCGCGGGGCCCGGAAGGCGGCGCGCGCGGCCAAACAAGGGGGCCTGCCGGCCCGGGGAGAGAGAGATGCTCGACGACACCAATGCCAAGGCCATGACGATCATCGTCACCAAGGGCACGCTGGACTGGGCCTACCCACCTTTCATCCTTGCCACCACCGCGGCCGCGATGGGCATCGAGACCACGATGTTCTTTACCTTTTACGGGCTGCAGCTGCTGAAAAAGGATCTCGATCCCAAGATCAACCCGCTGGGCAACGCCGCGATGGAGATGCCGATGGGCGGCGGGCACATGGCGATGCCCAACATCGTCGCGGCGCTGCCCGGCATGACCTCGCTGACGACGAACATGATGAAGAACATGCTCAAGAAAAAGGGCGTCGCCTCGATCGAGGAGCTGCGCGAGCTGGCGCTGGAGGCCGACGTCAAGATGATCGCCTGCCAGATGACGATGGACCTGTTCGAATACAAGCGCGAGGACATGATCGACGGCCCGGAACTGGGCGGCGCGGCCTCGTGGGTCGATGTCGCCGCGAAAAGCGACATCAACCTTTATATCTGACAAGGGAGAGAGACATGGCCGATCAGGTTCTTGACGCGCAGGGGCTGAACTGCCCGATGCCCATCCTGCGCGCGAAAAAGGCGCTGAAGGAGCTGCCGACCGGCGGCACGCTGGAAATCCTGGCCACCGATCCGGGCGCGGTGAAGGATTTCGAGGCGTTCTGCAGCACCACCGGAAACGAGCTGCTGTCGAGCGAAGAGGACGGCAAGGTCTTCAAGTTCGTGATCCGTCACACCGGCTGATCGCCGGGCGCGGCGGGCTCTGCCAGTAGCGCGGTGAACGCGCGCGCCGCGGGTGACAGCGTCCGTTCGCGGTGGCGCAGCAGGGTGAAGGCGCGCCTCGGCAGCGCCATGTCAAGCGTGACCAGCGTGCCCGCCTTTAGCGCGCCCGCCACCACCTGCCGCGACAACGCCGCCGCCCCCGCCCCGTGCTCGGCGGCGATGCGCACCGCCTCGTTCGACGGCAGTTCCAGCGCGATCTTCAGATCGGCGGGCCGCACGCCCATCTCGGCCACCGCGCGCTCGAACAGCGCGCGGGTGCCCGAACCCGGCTCGCGGAAGACGAAGGTCATCGCTTTCAGGTCGCCTGGGGTCAGCGGCCGCACGATGGGCGCGCCCTGCCCCGGCGCCATCACCAGCACCATCTCGTCCTCGGCCACGGTCTGGGCGGCCAGCGCGGGGGCGTCGATGTCGTCTTCGATCAGGCCCAGATCGGCCAGCCCCTGTTCGATCTGCCGGGCGACCGCGGCGCTGTTGGCGATGGAAAGGTGCAGCGCGACCGCCGGGCAGCGGGTGCGAAAGCGGTGCAGGATCGGCGGCAGCCAGTAGGTGGCCACGGTCTGGCTGGCCGCGATCGCCAACTCGCCCCGCGCCAGCCCGGCCAGGTCGGCCATCGCGGCCTCGGCCTGCGCCGCGCGGGCCAGCACCGCGCGCGCCTCAACCATCAGGACCCGCCCCGCCTCGGTCAGCACGATCCGCCGCCCGACCCGGTCGAAGAGCGGCAGGCCCAGCCGCGCCTCCAGCGCGCTGACCGCGGCGCTGACCGTGGATTGGGTCAGGTTCAGCGCCTCGGCCGCGCGGGTCACGTGTTCGCGTTCGGCCACCGCCAGGAAGATGCGCAATTGCTCAAGCGTCATGGGCTTGATCTTACAGGACCGTCTTGACCAGCGTCAGGCTGAAAACCGCGATGAAAAGCGTCGAGACAGCGCCCAGCGCCAACGGCCGCAGCCCCTTGGCCCTGAGCTTGCGCAGGTCGGTCTCCAGCCCCATGGCGGCCAGCGCCATCGACAGCAGGAAGGTGGTGGCGGCGACGATATCCGCTTTCAGTTCCGCGGGCGGCGGCGCGACGCTGGCCACCAGCATCATCGCGATGAAGCCGAAGACGAACCAGGGCGTGGGCACCCGTGCGCCCTCGGCCGCGCCATGGGTGCGCGCCATCATCGCCAGGGTCAGGATCAGCGGGGCCAGCATCATCACGCGCGACAGCTTGGCCACCGTCGCGGCCTCTCCGGCGGCCTCGCCCCGCTGAAAGCCCGCGGCCACCACCTGGGCGACCTCGTGGATCGACGCGCCGGCCCAGAGGCCGAAATGGTCGGGGGCGAGGCCCAGCGGCGCGGCCAGCATCGGGTAGAGAAACATCGCCAGCGAGCCGAAGACGGTGACGCAGGCCACCGCGTAGGCCACGTCCTCGTCATGGGCGCGGGTCACCGTGTTGCACGCGATCACCGCCGAGGCGCCGCAGATCGAGGTCCCGGCGCCGATCAGTTCGGCCAGGCCGCGATCGACGCCCAGCATGCGCCCGGCGGCCTTGGTGAAAAGGAACGTGGCCACCAACGCCGCGGCGATCACCGCGAGTCCCGTGGCCCCCACCGACACGACCTGCCCGAGCGTCAGTTGCAACCCCAAAAGCACGATCGCCGCGCGCAGGATGCGCCGCATGGTGAAAGTCACTCCCGGTTTGGCCATCGCCGGCGTGCCCAACAGGTTGTGCAGCGCCATGCCGATCACGATGGACAGGATCATCGGGCTCAGGACGCCGATGCCGGGCACCTGCCTCAGGCCGAACGCCGCCGCGGCGACCGTCGCGCAGAGCACCACGCCGGGCACAAGCCCGGCCCATGGGGCGGCGGGGGATCTGCTGAGGGCTGTGGCGGCGCTTGGCATCGGCGGTCTCCGGCTTGGCGGCCAGAATGACGCCCACGAACCGTTCTTACCAACGAATAGTTTTTCATGAAACGTTCGTCTCTAGCGAACATATGCGCCTTTTGTACCGGTCCCGGCCGCAAAGGTCGATTCGCACCCGGCCGGGTATCGGCAGACCCGCGTCAAGCCGTTTGCAAAGGCATCGCTGCACCGTTCGTTGTCCCGCCACAAAGCGCCCAAAAAATGGGCGCTGACGCCCGCAGCGTGCAGCCGAGACGCACCGTCGCGCAATTTAATTACGCAGCGAGACGCGGATTTGAGCAAATCTTTATCGACATATGCTCGCTCGAAGCACAAAAAAAGCCAAAAAACCAAAACCTTGGTGGTCGGCGGTTGAAGTCGCGCCATCTGGCTGCTCACTGTTCAGCATGTGGAGGCAAAAACCAGCGCTTCCACACAAAACATGGTCGGTATATGTCCTTACATGTTTAAGAGGGTCCAGGGAGGGCCATCTTCGGCCGATCCAAAAGGAGGAATCAAAGATGGAAAGACGCAAGTTTCTGAAAACCGCCGCCGGCGGCACCGTTGGCGCCGCTGCGCTGGCGGCACCGGCCGTCGCGCAGGAGCGGACCGACATGGTCATCGTCTCGACCTGGGGCCGCGATTTCCCCGGTCTTGGCACCAGCGCCCAGCGCCTGGCGGCGCGCATCGAAGAGCTGACCGAAGGGCGCATCGCCGTTCAGTATTTCGCCGCGGGCGAACGCGTCGGCGCCTTCGACAGCTTTGACGAGGTCGCCTCGGGCAACGCGCAAGCCTACATCGCCGCCGACTACTACTGGAAAGGCAAGCATCCGGGCTGGGCGCCGTTCACCGCCGTGCCCTTCGGCCTGACCTATAACGAGATCGACGCCTGGATGAAGTTCGGCGGCGGCCAGGAGCTTCTGGACAAGATCGGCGCGGAATTCGGCATCAAGGGCATGCCCTGCGGCAATACCGGCGTGCAAAAGGGCGGCTGGTTCAACAAGGAAATCAATTCGCCCGAGGACCTCAAGGGCCTCAAGATGCGTATCCCGGGCCTCGGCGGCGACGTCATGGCCAAGGTCGGCGCCTCGCCGGTTTCGCTTCCGGGCGGGCAGATCTACGAAAACCTCGTCTCGGGCGCCATCGACGCGACCGAATGGGTGGGGCCGTGGAACGACTTCTTCCTCAAGCTCTACGAGGCGGCGAAATACTATTACTGGCCCGGCATGCACGAGCCCGGCAGCCAGCTCAGCCTCGGCCTGAACGCCGAATTCTGGGGCTCGCTGTCCCAGAGCGACAAGAACATCATCACCTCGGCCAGCGCCGAGGAGAACGCGATGCAGGCGGCAGAGACCAACTACAACAACGGGATCTACCTCACCCGGCTCGTCAACGAGTACGGCGTGGAACTGCGCGAGTTCAACGATGACGTCTACGAAGCCTTCGGCGAGGCAGCAACCGAAGTCATCGAGGAAGCGCGCGACCACAGCCCGCTGGCCGCCGAGATCTTCGACAGCTTCCTGGCGGTGCGCGACAACGTCGGCTCCTACACGAACTACGCCGACGCCTCCTATGTGGTGAAGCGTAACCGCTTCCTGGGCATATGACCCGGCGGGTTTAGCCGGCCGGTGACGGACGGGCCAGGAAAGCGGTTCCTGGCCCGGACCTACTGATAAAATGACGACCATATTCCTGTGGGGGGGACATCAGCCGCATGACAGACACAACCGCTGGGCGCGCCTTGGTGACGCGTTCTTTCGGCTGGATCGTTCTGGCCGTCATGGGGGCCTTCCTCGTCGATTCGATACTCAAGTTCTGGCTGGGCTTTCCGGGCGCGGCCGCGGCGCTATCGGGCGGCGGCGCTCTGGCGCTGTTGCAGGCCGCGCTTTATCCCGCAGCCGCGGCGCTGGCTGTTCTGGGAGTGACGCGCCGCCCCGAAGTGTCGCTGCGCGACGACGCCGCACGGGTCACCGCGATCAACACCTTCATCGTGCGCGCCGCCTTCTGGGTGGTGGTGCTGGTGGGGATCGGCGATGCGATATTGTCCTTCCTGCGGGTCGACGGCCTGCTGGAAGGGCTGGTGGGCACCGAGCTGGCCTCCGACCTCGGCCGGTCGCAGTTTCGCGGCATCTATTTCCACCTGCCGCTGGTGCTGCTCGGCATCCTGATCGCAGCAGTCACGCGGGGCATCGCCTTCGTCTGGCTGGGCCTTTTGGTGGTGCTGGCCGAGTTGCTGATCGTGTTCAGCCGTTTCGTGTTTTCCTACGAGCAGGCGTTCATGGCCGACCTCGTGCGCTTTTGGTACGGCGCGCTGTTCCTGTTCGCCTCGGCCTACACGCTTCTGGAAGACGCCCATGTGCGCGTCGACCTGCTTTATTCGAACATGTCCCGGCGCGCGCAGGGGCGCACCAACGCCTGGGGCGCCGTGCTTTTGGGCATCACGCTGTGCTGGACGATCCTCATCATCGGGTTCGGATCGTCGTCCAGCATCATCGTCGGCCCGATCCTGGTGTTCGAGGTCACGCAGTCGGGCTTTGGCATGTATGTGAAATACTTCATGGCCGCCTTCCTCGGCATTTTTGCGGTGACGATGATGTTTCAGTTCGTCGCCCAGTTCTTCGAAGCCGTTGCCGATAGACGCGGCGAGCCTGGCGCGCGCGAGTCGCACGCCGAAATGATCTAGACCGACAGGACCCGCCCGGATGGAACTCTTCTTCCTCGCTCTTCTGATCATCATCATGGCGACGGCGCTCGGCTCGGGCTTCCCCGTTGCCTTCTCGCTGCCGGGTGCGGCCATCATTACGGTGCTGCTGGCGGCGGGTGCGGGGTATCTATTTACCGGCAGCACCGACGCCTATTTCGAAAGCGGCGGCCCCTCGCAATGGCTGAGTGCGGGGGTAACCAACCTGCGCGGGGTCTACTGGGAGCCAGACCGAGACACGCTGATCGCGATTCCACTGTTCATTTTCATGGGGATCATGCTGCAGCGGTCGAAGATCGCCGAGGACCTGCTGGTCACCATGGCGCAACTCTTCGGCCCGATCCCCGGCGGCCTGGGTATCTCGGTGGTCGTGGTGGGCGCGCTTCTGGCGGCGACCACGGGCATCGTCGGCGCGACGGTGGTGGCCATGGGCCTGATCTCGCTGCCGGCGATGATGCGCAACGGCTATGCCAACCCGCTGTCGACCGGCATCATCGCGGCCTCGGGCACGTTGGGGCAGATCATCCCGCCCTCGATCGTGCTTATCATCCTGGCCGACCAGCTGGCCTCGGCCACCGACCAGGCCGGGCAGGCGCGGCAGACGCTTTACAAGGCCGTGACCGGCGAAATCACGATGCCCTCCGAATTCGCCGTGGTCTCGACCAGCGCGGGCAACATGTTCCTGGGCGCGCTGGTGCCGGGCCTGCTGCTGGTGGGGCTTTACGTACTGTTTATCCTCGGCGTTGCGCTGGTGCGGCCCAGATACGCGCCGGCCGTGACCCACGGCGGTAAATACGACCTGCGCTTCGCCGGGCAGGTGTTCCTGGCGATGGTGCCGCCGCTGGCGCTGATCATCATGGTGCTGGGCTCGATCATCGGCGGGATCGCGACGGTGAACCAGGCCGGCGCCATCGGCGCCGTCGGCGCCATGATCATGGCTGGCTACCGGCTGCATCCCGGCGGGCGGCTGCGCTACGTGCCGGCGATCATGGCGCTTGCGGGGCTGGCGCTGATCGCCTTCGTGCTGTCCAATTTCGACACCAACATCCAGAACATCCAGTCCGCCAGCGACGTTCTTGGGGTGCAGCTTGCCGGTCTGGGCGTGCTGATGGTCGTGGCCGCCATCGCCTGGAGCGGCTACCGCGCCTATGTCACCGAAAACGCCCTGAACGGCGTGATGATCGACACCGCCAAGACGACCTCTCTGGTCTTCATCATCCTGCTCGGCGCGGCGATGCTGACCGCTGCCTTCCGCGCCTTCGGCGGTGAAGAGCTGGTCAAGCATTTCCTCGAGGGCCTGCCGGGCGGCTTCTGGACGAAGTTCATCATCGTCATGGCGGTGATCTTCATCCTCGGCTTCTTCCTCGACTTCATCGAGATCGCCGTGGTCGTGGTGCCGATCGTCGCGCCGATCCTGCTGGCCGATCCGGAGGCCAACGTCTCGGCGGTATGGCTGGGCGTCATGATCGGCCTGAACATCCAGACCTCGTTCCTGACGCCGCCATTCGGCTTTGCCCTGTTCTACCTGCGCGGGGTGGCCCCGGCGGCGGTGCGCACGATCCAGATCTACAAGGGCGTGGTCCCGTTCATCGGCCTGCAGCTTGCCGCGCTGGCGATCGTGGCCGCCTACCCGCCGCTGGTAAACTACCTGCCGGTCCGCAGTGCGCTGACATCCGAGACCGCGCCGCCGCCGGTGAACCCGGCGCTGCAATATTGCGTCGAGGATTACGTGGCCAAGGAGTTCAACGAGAACGGCGACACGATCCGCGCGGCGATCGATCGGGCCGCGGCGCTGGATCTGTCCGCCCTGCCCGAGGATTTGCAGGACGATTTCCGCGACGGCGTGGAAAAGGCGGGCGAGTCCTTCCAGCTGATGGCCGAGATCGAGGCGCTGGAACGTGATCTCGACGAGGCCGCGGTAGACTACCGGCCGGTGCACAAGGCCGTGCGCCAACTCGAGGCCGACGCGCGCCGGATCGACACCGTGCTGGAGGATATCGAGCAGCGCATCAGCCGAGGCTTCGGCGATTCCGCGGCACTGGAAGAGCGCGCGGCCGAGCTGAGGACCGAAAAGGAGGCGCTGCTGGAGCAGATCCCCGGTGGTTGGTCCGAATTGGAAGCGGCCTACAGCCAGATCACCAATGCCGACCGGCGGGCGCGCACGATGTACCGCCGGACGGTGGACCAGGCCTACGAGCCGGTGACGGAGATCAGGCAGATCATTGCCGATGCCGATGCGCTGGCCGGGTTGCAGGGCCCACTGGACGCGCTGGCCGACGATGTCATGGGGATGGACGGCGAGACAGCCGACGAACGCTTCAAGGAGGTCGAGCGGATGCTCAGCGATGTCGAAGGCGCGAACGACATCCGCGGGCTTCTGTCCGATGCGCGGCGCGAGATCGACGACCGCTCGCCCGACCCCGAGCGGGCGGCGGAATATGTGGCCGAGGCGCAAGCGCTCTTCGCCGAAGAGGTCGCCTGGCGCCGGCGTGCGGCCGAAGAGGTGCTGCCCGCGATCGAGGCCTACGACGCGGCGATCCGCGACACGATCGGCCTGCGCCAGCAGCCGCGCCTGCCGCGCGAACAGGCGTTGTTCGTGGCCTCGTGCAACTCGGTGCACCGCGACATCTCGCTGAGCTTCTGACGCGAACGGGGCCGCCCATGGGGGCGGCCACGGCACACCCCGCCGGTATCGGCAGGGTCAGAAACGGCGCATCAGCCAGTCGGCCACGCGCAAGACCCCCCGGTCGTTGCCCATCGCGCCCACGACCTGCACGCCCATCGGCAGGCCGCCATCGGCCCGCAGGATCGGCACGCTGCAGCAGGGCAGGCCCAGCAGGCTCCAGATACGGTTGAATGCCGGATTGCCGGTGCCGCTCTCGAAGGCCGGCGCCGGGCCTGTGGCCGCGGGCGTCAACCAGACGGAGTCGGGCGCGACGTGGCCCTCGAAGAGATGCCGCAATCGCCGCATCGCGCGGCGGTCGTGCGCCCGCTCTTTGGCGCTGGCCGCGCGCCCCTCGGCAAGCTGCGCCCGCAGCCCGTCGGACAGCAGATCGGGCGCCCGCGCGTATTCGTGGGCCAGCGCCTCGGCCGCCTCCATCGCCATGATGCGGGCGTGCAGCGCAGGCGCGGCGGCAAGCTCTGCCTCGATATCGGGGGCAAAGCGTTGCTCGTCCAGCAATGGGCCCAGCCCCGCCTCGAACTCCGTCCAGGCGGCGGCGAGCGGCGGTTCGGCCGCGCCCCAGACCGGCGAGCGGTACACCTGCAGGGTGCCGATCTCCGTGGCGGCGCCGGGTTGCAGGGCAAGGCCCGTCAGCGCCTCGACCGCCAGCGCGGCGTCCGGTACCGAGCGCGCGAAAACCCCCACCGTGTCGAGGCTGCGCGACAACGGTGCCACGCCCCCGGTCTCGATCAGATCGAAGGACGGCTTGTACCCCACCACGCCGCAGAACGAGGCGGGGCGGATCACCGAACCCGAGGTCTGGGTGCCCAGCGCCAGCGGCACCATGCCCGCGGCCACCGCCGCCGCCGAGCCCGAGGACGACCCGCCAGGCGTGCGCGCGGCATCGTGCGGGTTGCGGGTGCGGGTCGGGTTGTAGCCGGCGAATTCCGTGGTCTCGGTCTTGCCCAGGATCACCGCACCGGCGGCACGGGCCAGCGCCACCGACCCTGCGTCGAACCCGGCGATCCGATCCTGCCAGATCGGCGAGCCGCAGCGCCACGGCAGGCCCCTGACCGCGAAGATGTCCTTGACCCCCAGCGGCACCCCGTGCAGCGGGCCGCGCGACGGGGCGCTGTCCAGCGCGCGCGCCGCGGCGATGGCCCCTTCAGCATCGACCGCGACCCAGGCCGAAAGGTCGCCCTCACGATCCGCGATCCGGTCCAGGCGGGCGCGGACCGCCTGTTCCGCGGTCTGGCGCCCTTGGGCGATGTCGCGCGCGGTGTCGCGGGCCCCAGGAAGGTCGTCAACGGTATCCGGCATGATGTCACCCTGTCGCAACGGCGGGGGTCGCGCCCCGATCAGGGGCCAGTCTGCGCCGAGACGGCGCCCGCCGCAAACCCCGCCGCAAACCCGGCACACCGGCGCCCCGCGGCCGACCGCCCCTCCGGCGTGACCGCGCCGAGGCATCGGTCGAGCAACGGCTGCATCTGCATTTGCCGGGCCATGTCCATCGCACGCCGGCGCAGATGGCGCGCCCGGTCACGGCGCGCGGAGGTGCCATGCCGTCACCCCACGCCGCTAGGCACTGGACGGGGCGCGCGGCCATGTTAGGCTGGCGTCGTCCCCAGGATGCCCGGACCACCGCTTCATGATCTCCAAACGCCTCTGGAAGCTCGTTCGCCTCAGCCGGCAGCTCTGGGTCCGCGCCTCGCTGATCGCGCTTTTGGCCATTTTCGCGGCCATCGCCGGTGTCCTGCTCGAGCCGATCATCCCGGCCGCCATAGCCGAAAGGATCGGCGAGGATGCGGTGATGCCGCTTTTGAACGTGCTGGCCTCGTCGATGCTGGCGGTCACCACCTTCTCGCTCAGCGCCATGGTAAACGCTCACCGGGCGGCCTCCAGCCAGGTGACGCCGCGCTCTCATCGGCTGTTGCGAGAGGACACGACGACCCAGACGGTTCTGGCCACGTTCCTCGGCGCGTTCATCTTTGCGCTGGTCTCGATCATCCTGTTCCGCGCGGGGCTTCACGACGGCGCGGCGCCCGTCGTGTTTTTCGCCTTCACGGTGCTCGTGGTCGCCCTGGTCGTGCTGGCGATCCTGCGCTGGATCGACCACCTCTCGCGGCTCGGCAGCATGGACGAGACCATCAGCCAGGTCGAGGCAAGCGCCCGGCGCACGCTCGCGCGTCAGCGCGCCGCCCCGAGCCTTGGCGCGCGCCCCCTGCCCGCCGGCCGCGCCGCGATCCCCGACGGGGCAGAACCGGTCCGGGCGCAGCGCGGCGGCTATGTGCAGTTCGTCGACATGGCCGGGTTGTCGGCGCTGGCCGACGAGGCCGGGGCCGAGATCTTCCTCACCGCCGCGCCGGGCACCTTTGTGGTGTCGGGAATGCCGATCGCTCATTTCACCCCCGAAAGCAGCCTGTCCCAGGACGCGATCCGCGCGGCATTCGAGATCGACGAGGTGCGCAGCTTCGATCAGGACGCGCGCTTCGCGCTGGTGGTTCTGTCCGAGATCGCCTCTCGCGCGCTGTCGCCGGGGCTGAACGACCCGGGCACCGCGATCGACGTTATCGGCCGGCTGGAACGGCTGCTGGCGGAATGCGACCAGGAAGACCAGGAGGTGCGGTATCCGCGCCTCTGGGCGCCTCTGGTGGGGGCGGACGACCTGATCGAGGACGCCTTTGACGCCATCGCGCGCGACGGGGCGGGAATGGTCGAGGTCATGCGACGGCTGATCCACGCGCTGAACACGCTGCGCGAGGGCGAGGACAAGGCCATGTCCAAGGCCGCCGAGCACATGGTCAAACGCGCGCTGGCCCATGCCGAGCGTAGCCTCGCGCTGGAAGAAGACCGGGCCAGCCTGGCGGCGCTCGCAGACCGCTAGGGCAGGTCAAGGGGGCCATCCCGGCCTTGCGCGTCAGTCCCGGCGCGCCCCGCAGGACCGGCGCGGCCAAGGCGTCGGGCGCACAGTGTCACGCCAGAAAAGCGAGCGAAAACAACGACAATGTCGAGGTCCAGATAATCACCGGCGCCAGTTGGTCGGTGCGAACGCCATGCAACACCCCAAGCGAAAAGGCCATCGCGCCGGACGGACCCGCCGCGCACAAAAGCAGGAGCGAGTTCCAGTCTTCCGGCCGCTGTCCCACCTGAAGGGCGGCCCAGACCAGCGCGGGAAAGACCAGTAATTTCAGCGAAGATATCGTGATCACCGTGGGCGTCGGCATCAGGCTGTGGCCGGACAGGATGACCCCGAGGGCAAACAGCGTCAGCGGCGCGGCGCCGGCGCCGGCGAACTCCATCGCGGTGAGGACCGGCGCCGGGGTGGGCAGCGTCGCCACATTGCCCAGGACGCCGAGGGCGATGGCGATCAACACCGGGTTCGCCGCGACCCGCCGCAGCGACTGCATCGGCGAGGAGGCGCGGTTCACCAGCAGATCGGTCGTGACGATGAAAAACGCGAAGGTCACCGTCGCGTCCCACGCGACGATCCCCGTCACCGCGGTCGCGGCTTTCTCGCCGTAGATCAGGAACGAGATCGGCCAGATATAAAGCAACGTGTTCACGAAAATCGTCGCCATGGCCAGCAACCACGCCTCGACCATGTCACGGCGCAAAAGGCGATAGGCCACGAAGAAGGCCGAGGCGAACAGGATGGCCTGGCAACAGGCGTAAAGGGCGATGGCATCGAGGCGAAAGGCGGACCAGTCCAGCCCGTTGACCAGTGGAAAGATCAGCGCCGGCTGGAGCACGAGAAACGCTATGCGGTTGACGGCCGTGGCCTCGGCCCGGTGCACCTTGCCGGCCCGCCCGAGCAAAAAACCGAGGGCGAGCATCGAGAACACCGGCAGGATGTCGTTCGTCAGTACGTCGAGCATGCCCTGGCCCCTTGCGGATACCGACCGAGAAAGCACTCAAACGACCCGGGCGCAAGCGGCGAGCGCGCCCAAGCCGCTGCAACCGCCTTCGGACGCTGGGACCTTTCCGTCTCGCGTCAGACCGGCCTTCCGACGAGATGCGCGGGTGTAGCGGCAGTGGACGGCGAGATCGTTCCAGCCGGGGGCTGTTGGGCGCAGGAATCACGCCACGGGGCAAGGCGGGAGGCGCGGGGTTTTTCGCCGCGCAGATGGACGCCGTTCATGCCGCAATGGTGCGCCTTTTGGACGGCGGCCACGCTGTGGGCGCTTACCCCTCGGCCCCTCCCCCATTCTCAAGATAGACCTCCAGGGCACGGCGCGCGCCCTGCGCCCAGATCAGCCCCAGCCACGTTGCAAAGGATGCGCTGAAGGCCGCATCCTCCCCGATCGCCCCATAGTACTGGCGTTGCCCCAGCCAGGTTTCGGGCGCCTCGCGCGCGGCCTGCGCCGCCTCCACGAGGTTGGCCCAATGGGGGTCGTTCGGTTCGATCGGGCTGCCATCCTCGCGTTGGCCCGCGCACATCCGGGCCCAAAGCGCCTCGGTCAGGGCCAGGCCCTCTACCGGGCCGCCGGCGGCCAGCGCATCGCGCAGGATTGGCAGCACGAAGCCGGTATGCCGTGAAGAGCCGTCGAAGGCGACCCGGCGCGTGGTGTCGTGGATCTCGGGGTTGGCGAACCGCCGTTCGATCAGCGCGAGGTAGTCGCGCGGCGCCATTCCGGGCACGGGGTCTACGTAGGGTACGATCTCCTCGGTCTCGACCTTGTGCAGGAATGCCGCGATCTGAGGATCCTGCATGCAGGCCGCGATGGTCGGCACGCCAAGTATTTCGCCCGCATTGGCCAGCACCTGGTGGCCCGCATTCAGAATGCGGATTTTCATGCGTTCATAGGCATGCACATCGTCGGTCAGCGTGGCGCCCACCTCTTGCCACGGGGGGCGGCCATTTGGGAAACGGTCCTCGATCACCCATTGGCGAAAGTTCTCGTGGGTCACGGGGGCTGCGTCGTCGATCCCGAGGGACCGGGCCAGTTCCAGTTCGCGGGTGCCGGTCGACGGCACGATGCAATCTACCATGGCGTTGGGGAAGGCGGCGTGCGTGTCGATCCAGTCGGCCAGGTCGGGATCGCCAAGCCGGGCGAGGCCGACCACCGTCTGACGCAGGATCGCGCCGTTGTTTTGCAGGTTGTCGCAGCACTGGCCGGTGAAGGGCGCGTGGCCGGCTGCGCGGCGCGCCCTGAGTGCCGCAACCATCGCGCCAAAGGCGGTTTTCGGGGCATTCTGGTTGGCCGCGTCGTGGACGATATCGGGGTGGCAGGCATCGAAGGCGCCAGAGGCGTCGGTGAAATAGCCCCCTTCCGTCACGGTCAGCGAGACGATGCGGATCGCAGGATCGGACATCGCGCGGATCAGCGCCGCGTTGCCGTCTTCGATGGGCAGGAAATCGATCATCGAGCCCACGACCTCGGCCGAGATGCCATCGGGGTCGAGCTCGATCAGGGTGGTCAGGCAGTCCTGGGCCAGAAGGCGGTCGCGCATCGCGCTGTCCGTGGACCGGACGCCGGCGCCGATAATGGCCCAGTCATGCGCCAGGCCCTTCTGCATCAGCCGGTGCAGGTACCACGACTGGTGCGCGCGGTGGAAATTGCCAAGCCCGACATGCACGATGCCGGGGGTGAGCGCGGCGCGATCGTAGCGCGGGCGTTTCACGCCCTCGGGCAGATCGGCCAGGGTCGCGTTGCTGAGTTTCGTCGGGCGGCCTGCCCCGGCGCGGTCAGTCATCAGTTCATCCAGTTCCCGCCGTCGACATTATAGGTCTGGGCGACGATGTAATCGGCCTCGTCCGAAGCAAGGAAAATGGCCATGCCGGTCAGGTCCTCGGCGCGGCCCATCCGGCCGTAGGGCACCGCTTCGCCGACCTCTTTCTTCTTCTGACCCGGCGCTTTGCCCTCGTATTTGGCAAAGAAGGCATCGACGCCGTCCCAATGCTCTCCATCGACCACACCCGGCGAGATGGCGTTGACGTTGATGCCGTGCCTGACCAGGTCCAGCGCCGCCGACTGGGTCAGGCTGATGACGGCGGCCTTGGTGGCGCAATAGACCGCGACCAGGGGCTCGCCGCGCCGCCCGGCCTGGCTGGCCATGTTGATGATGCGGCCGCGGACGCCATGCTCGATCATGTGCCGGGCAACGGCCTGCAAGGTGAACAGCGTCCCCGCGACATTGACGGCGAAGACGCGGTCATAGTCCGCGCGCGTGATCTCGACGACGGGCGCGGCGGTAAAAAGGGCGGCATTGTTGATCAGGATGTCGATCCGGCCCAGCCGGTCCACGGTCTCGTCCACGGCGGCGTCGATGCTGTCCTGCCGGGTGATGTCCATCTCGACGGCAATCGCCGCCGGGCCGATCTGCTCGGCCGAGGCCCTTGCCGCAGCGATATTGATATCCGCGATGGCAACGCGCGCGCCCTCGGAAACATAGGCCTTGGCGAAGGCCAGACCGATCCCGCGGGCCGCCCCCGTGATCAACGCGCTTTTGTCCTTGAGCCGCTCCATCTCAGTCAGTCCTCAGCCCGTTTGCGTCGAAGCGGTGGATATGGGCCTCGTCGGGCGTCATGCAGATCGCGTCGCCGTGGTAAAGCTCGACGTCGCCGCCCGCGCGCACGGTCAGCGGCGTGTCCTGCCCTTCCATGTGGATGTGGAAGAACGTGTCCGAGCCCAGATGCTCGGACACGCCGACCGTGCCTCGCCAAATGCAGCTCTCGTCGTTCGACACCTTGATATGCTCGGGCCGGATGCCGATCGTGTGCGCACCGTGCCGATCTGCCTCGGGTCCGGTCAGGAAATTCATCTTCGGGCTGCCGATGAAGCCGGCGACGAAGAGGTTCTTGGGCGTGCGGTAAAGCTCCAGCGGAGAGCCGACCTGTTCGATCCGCCCGGCATGAAGCACCACGATCTTGTCGGCCATGGTCATGGCCTCGACCTGGTCGTGGGTGACATAGATCATCGTCGTCTTGAGCCGCTCGTGCAGTTCGCTGATCTCCAGCCGCATGCCCACACGCAGCGCGGCGTCGAGGTTCGACAGCGGCTCGTCGAAGAGAAACGCCGCGGGTTCGCGCACGATGGCACGCCCGATGGCGACCCGCTGGCGCTGCCCGCCCGACAGCTGACCGGGGCGGCGATCGAGGTAGTCGCTCAGGTTCAGAACCTTCGCCGCCTCGGTCACGCGACGCTCCTGCTCGGCCGCGTCGAGGCCTGCCATGCGCAGCGGAAAGGCGATGTTCTTGCGCACCGACATATGCGGGTAAAGCGCGTATGACTGGAAAACCATCGCGAGACCGCGCTTTGCCGGCGGCACGGTGGTGGCGTCCTGGCCGTCGACACGGATCTGGCCGCCGCTCACGTCCTCCAGCCCCGCGATCAGGCGAAGCAGCGTGGATTTCCCGCAGCCGGAGGGGCCGACGAAGACCACGAATTCCCCGTCCTCGATGGTCAGGTCCAGGGGTGGGATAACCTCCACGGCCCCGAAGGACTTGGACACCTTGTCAAGCGTGATGCGTCCCATGTCTTCCCCTTTATTTCACGGCGCCGAAGGTCAGCCCGCGGACGAGTTGTTTCTGGCTGAACCATCCCAGGATGAGGATCGGCGCGATGGCCATGGTCGAGGCCGCCGAAAGCTTCGCGTAGAACAGGCCCTCGGGGCTTGAATAGCTGGCGATGAAGGCGGTCAGCGGCGCGGCCTTGGCCGCCGTCAGGTTGAGAGTCCAGAACGCCTCGTTCCAGGCCAGGATGACGTTCAGCAGCATGGTCGAGGCGATGCCGGGCACGGCCATTGGCGTGAGCACATAAAGGATTTCCTCGCGCAAGCCGGCGCCGTCCATGCGCGCGGCCTCCAGGATCTCGCCCGGGATTTCCTTGAAGTAGGTGTAGAGCATCCAGACGATGATCGGCAGGTTGATCAGCATCAGCACGACAACCAGCCCCACGCGGCTGTCCAAAAGCCCCAGTTTGATGAAAAGCAGGTAGATCGGGTAAAGCACGCCCACCGCGGGCAGCATCTTGGTGGACAGCATCCAGAGCAGGATGTCCTTGGTCCGCCGCGACGGCACGAAGGCCATCGACCAGGCGGCCGGCACGGCGATGAGAACGCCAAGGATCGTCGAGCCCACCGCGATGATGACCGAGTTCCACAAGAACCGCATGTAGTCGGAACGTTCCTGCACGACGCTGTAATTTTCCAGCGTCCAGTCGAAGAACAAAAACAGCGGCGGGTCGTTGATCGCCTGCGCCTCGGTCTTGAAGCTGGTGAGGATGGTCCAGAGGATCGGAAAGAAGATCAGCAGCCCCACCGCCCAGGCCAGGGTGGTGTTGATCGCCTTGCGTTGCGGGGTGACGGCGCGCGCCATGTCAGGCCCTCCCGTCCCGGGCGTCCCCCGGGAGCTGATGGTCGGTGGCGGGGACGTCCCGGAAATGGCCCGGGACGCTGCGAAGCATGAGATCAGGCATCGAGATTCTTCCCCACGATGCGCATCAGGAACAGCGCGACGATGTTGGCAAGGATGATGGCGTAAACCCCGCCGGCCGAGCCGAGCCCGACATTCTGACTTTCCAGCACGCGCTGGAAGATCAGGTAGGTCAGCGTTCGGGTTCCGAACGAGCCCTGGGTGGTGACGAAAATCTCGGCGAAGATCGACAGCAGGAAGATCGTCTGGATCAGGATGACCACCGTGATGGCGCGGCTCATGTGCGGCAGGATGATGAACCAGAACCGCTTGATCGCCGGTGCCCCGTCCATTTCCGCAGCCTCAAGCTGTTCGCTGTCCAGCGACTGGATCGCCGTCAGCAGGATCAGTGTCGCAAAGGGCAGCCATTGCCAGCTGACGATCATGATGATCGACGCCAGCGACGCCTCGGACAGCCACGAGATCGGCGTGGCGCCGAAGAATTTGAACAGATGCGCGAACAGCCCGTTCACCGGATCCATGAACATGTTCTTCCAGACCAGTGCAGACACCGTCGGCATGACGAAGAACGGGGCGATCACGAGGATGCGCACGATGCCCTGCCCCCACATCGGCTGATCGAGCAGAAGCGCCAGCAGCACGCCGAAACACACGGTGATCGCCAGCACGCCCCCCACGATGATCAGGGTCGCCTGGATACTGGGCCAGAAGGAGCTGGAGCTGACGAAGCGGACATAGTTGTCAAAGCCCGTCCAGCCCAGATCGCCGCCGCGCAGGGGCAGGTATCTGCGAAACGAGAACCACAGCGTCATCGTCAGCGGAACGAGCATCCAGCCCATGAGCAGGACGACGGCGGGGGCCATCATCAGCCTGGCGGCGGATCGGGAATGCTGGGTGGCCATGAGATGCACCTCTCCTTTCGACGGACCAAGCGCCCCGGCAGCGGGGATGCGGTGTCAGAAACGAATTGCCGGGGGGCAACAGGGGCGTTGCCCCCCGGACGTGAGAGGGCCTAGTACCCCGCCGCTTCCATTTCGTCAGCGGTCAGCGCCTGGGCTTTTTCCAGTGCCTCCTCGGCGGTCTGCTGCCCGGCGAGAGCGGCCGAGAACTCCTGGCCGGCCTGGGTACCGATGCCGGCAAATTCCGGGATCGCCACGAACTGGATGCCGACATAGGGCACCGGTTCGACAGTGGGCTCGTTCGGGTTTGCCGCCCGGATCGATTCCAGCGTCATCTGCGCGAACGGAATGTCGGCATAGTTCGGGTTTTCGTAGAGCGATGTCCGCGTGCCCGGCGGGACATTGGCCCAGCCCTCTTTCTCGGCGACGAGGGCCAGATAGTCCTTCGAGGTGGCCCAGTTGATGAAATCCTTGGCCGCCTCTTCCTTCTGCGTGCCGGCCGGGATTGCCAGTGCCCACGCCCAGAGCCAGTTGGCGCGCTTTCCAAGGCCGGTGTCAGGCGCAAGCGCGAAACCCACGCTGTCGGCGACGCTCGAATCGTCGGGGTTGGTCACGAAGGACGCCGCGACCGTGGCATCGATCCACATCCCGCACTTGCCCTGCTGGAACAGCGAGAGGTTCTCGTTGAAGCCGTTGGTCGACGCGCCCGGAGGGCCGGCATCCTCCATCAGGTCGAGGTAGAAGGTGATCGCCTCTTTCCACTCGGGCTGATCGAATTGGGGGGTCCAGTCCTCGTCGAACCAGCGCGCCCCGAAGGAGTTGGCCATCGTGGTCAGGAACGCCATGTTCTCGCCCCAGCCGGCCTTTCCGCGCAGGCAGATCCCGTAGATCTCGTTGTCCCTGTCGGTGATCTTGCGCGCCGCATCGGCCACAAAGTCCCAGGTGGGGGCATCCGGCATCTCGATTCCGGCCTCCTCGAACAGGTCGGTCCGGTACATGATCATCGAGCTTTCGCCGTAGAACGGCGCCGCGTAGAGCGTGCCGTCAACCGAAAGGCCGTCGCGCATCGCCGGAAGGATGTCGTCGATATCGTAATCGGCAGGCAGGTCGTCCAGCGGGACCAGCCACCCTTGCCGCGCCCAGATCGGCGTTTCGTACATGCCGATCGTCATGATGTCGAACTGACCGCCCTTGGTGGCGATGTCCTGTGTCACCCGCTGGCGCAGCACGTTCTCTTCCAGCGTAACCCATTCGACCTCGTGGCCGGTCTTGGCGGTGAAATCGTCGGTCAGGCCCTGCATGCGGATCATGTCGCCGTTGTTCACGGTGGCGATTGTGATCTCTTCTGCCTGGGCCGCTCCGACCGCGATCAAGGTAAGCGCGGTCGCCGCACGAAGTGCGTTTCTCGAATACATCCCACTCCTCCCGTAATTGGATGTTGTCCGAGAACGCTAGCCGCGACTTCAGCGCGCTGTCAATTTTAATTTTACGCGCGGCAAGTTTTCCCTTGGCTCATGCCGAGACTCTCATGACAAGACGCCCCTCGAACAGCTTGGAATCCTTGGGCATTGGGGCACCGTCGATCATGCGGAACAATGTCTCGGCCGCGTGGCGGGAAATCGCCTCGTAGTCCTGGGCGACCGTTGTAAGCGGCGGGCACGTGTACCGGGCAAACGGGTGATCGTCCTGCCCGGCGACCCGAATCCTGCAGCCGGGCTCGTGGCCAACGCGCAACCCGGCCTCGCAACACGCGGTCAGGAATCCGATGGCCAGGCGGTCATTGCTGCACAAGACGGTGTTGGTGGCGAACTGGCCCTCTGCCAGCGCCTTCGCTCCGCCGCGCAGGCCGATCTCTTCGAAATTCCAGCCCTCGCCCGCGGCCTTTACGATCTTCGGTTCCTGCCCCAGCCGCTGCATGGCGTGGATATACCCGGCGCGGCGTTTGTTCGCGTTGGGGTTCGACGGCGTCGCCATCTCGAAAAAACAGGGCGGCTCTCCGGTGCGGCACAGGTAATCCACGATCAGCATCGAGAATTGCGGATTGTCCGAGCCGATATAGGCAAGGCCCAACGCCTCAAGGCTGCTGTCGAACAGAACGGTCGGGATGTCGGCGCAGAATTTCTCGACCGCGCTGGCATCCGACGCCCGCCCCAAGGGCGCGAGCAACACCCCCGCAGGCTTGAGCGAGCGCAGGCTGTCGAGGATATCGTTTTCCAGCGCCTGGTTGCCGTGGGCGCTGTAAAGCGTCGGGCGATAGCCCGCATTGATGCAGCGCTGTTCGATGTTGCGCGCGATCTCGGCAAAGAACGGGTCGGCCAGATAGGGCACCACGATCCCGACGTTCTTGGTCAGCTTGCGGTTCTGGTTGATGGCGAAGATGTTCGGCCGATAATCGTATTTCTCCAACGCCGCTTCGATGCGCGTGCGGGTGGAGGAGCGCACGCTGCCGGGATCGTGGAAGTATTTCGAAACGGTCGGCCGCGACAGGCCGCTGACCGCGGCGAACTCTTCCATATTCCGGATCTTCTTGGTGCCCATGGCCTCAGAACGTTGCTTCGGACCGGTCGTAATGCCAGCCCGTATTCTCCTAGGTTTACTTTTTCTTAACGCGCGGAAAGTTTCAAGGGCGTTGTGAACGTTTACCGGGAGGGCTTCGTCGCTTGGTGAACAACTGACGATGCATGGGATGTCGAAAGGCACCTGCTGCGCCGAAATCCGACGTTCGGCGGACTGCCAGCTCGCCCGGATTACGCGCCCGTGAAGACCTGGCGGTTTGGTGCAGACACCGAAACCAAGGCCGAGGGCGCGTTGACCAGCACATCAAACGCGCCCCTGATGCGAACGCTGTCATCCCGGACGTGAATGGCCGCCATATCACAATGGCCAGCCAATCCAATCTCTTGGCTCTTCGCCTTCGCTGTCTTTACTGATCGAGAAAGCTTCTCAGCTTCCGGCTGCGGCTCGGGTGCTTGAGCTTGCGCAATGCCTTCGCCTCGATCTGGCGGATGCGTTCGCGGGTGACGGAGAACTGCTGACCGACCTCTTCCAGCGTGTGGTCGGTGTTCATGCCGATGCCGAAACGCATGCGCAGCACCCGTTCCTCGCGGGGCGTCAGGCTGGCCAGCACCCGCGTCGTGGTGTCTTTCAAGTTGTCCTGAATGGCGCTTTCCAGCGGCAGGATCGCGTTCTTGTCCTCGATGAAATCGCCGAGTTGGCTGTCTTCCTCGTCGCCGATCGGGGTCTCCAGCGAAATCGGCTCCTTGGCGATCTTCATCACCTTGCGGACCTTTTCCAGCGGCATCTGGAGTTTCTCGGCCAGCTCTTCGGGCGTCGGCTCGCGGCCGATCTCGTGCAGCATCTGGCGGCCGGTCCGGACCAGCTTGTTGATCGTCTCGATCATGTGCACGGGGATGCGGATCGTGCGGGCCTGGTCGGCGATGGAGCGGGTTATGGCCTGGCGGATCCACCAGGTGGCGTAAGTGCTGAACTTGTAGCCGCGGCGGTACTCGAATTTGTCGACCGCCTTCATCAGGCCGATATTGCCTTCCTGGATGAGATCGAGGAATTGCAGCCCGCGATTGGTGTATTTCTTGGCGATCGAGATCACCAGACGCAGGTTGGCCTCGACCATCTCCTTCTTGGCCTGCCGGGCCTCTTTCTCGCCCTTCTGCACCTGCGAGACGATGCGGCGGAACTCGGAGATATCGACGCCGACATACTGGCCCACCTGGGCCATCTCGGCGCGCAGGTCTTCGACCTTGTCGCCCGAGCGTTCGACGAATGCCTGCCAGCCGCGACCGGCCTTTTCGGTCATGCGTTCCAGCCAGCCCGGGTCCAGCTCGTGGCCGCGATAAGAGTCGATGAATTCGCGGCGGTTGATCCGCGCCTGATCGGCCAGCTTCACCATCTGGCCGTCGATCTGCATGATCTTGCGGTTGATGCCGTAAAGCTGGTCGATCAACGCCTCGATGCGGTTGTTGTGAAGGTGCAGTTCGTTGACCAGTTCGACGATTTCGGCCCGCAGTTTCTGATACTTGGCCTCGTCGATCGCGCTGAACGCGCTGCCCTCGCCCAGCGTGGCCTGCATCCGCGAATCCTGCATCTCGCTGAGCTGCGCGTAATCGCCCGCGATTCGGTCGAGCAGTTCCAGCACCCGGGGTTTGAGCGCGGCCTCCATCGCGGCGAGCGACATGTTGGCCTGTTCTTCTTCCTCGTCGTCGTCGTCGGGCTTGATCGGGTTGCCGTCCGCGTCGAGTTCGGGCTCTTCGGATTTCTTGGCGTTGGCGCCGGGTGCTGCGGCGCCCTGCGCGGCGCCGACATCCAGCCCCTCGACGACCGGCTCGTCCTCGTCGCCGTCTTCCTCCAGCGAGCGGCCGAACGTGGCGTCGAGGTCGATGACGTCGCGCAGCAGGATTTCCTCGTTGAGAAGTTCGTCACGCCAGATCGTGATCGCCTGGAAGGTCAGCGGGCTTTCGCAAAGCCCGGCGATCATCGTGTTGCGCCCCGCTTCGATGCGCTTGGCAATCGCGATTTCGCCCTCGCGCGACAGAAGCTCGACCGAGCCCATCTCGCGCAGATACATCCGCACCGGGTCGTCCGTGCGATCCAGCGTTTCCGACTGGGTCTGGGCGACGGCGACCTCGCGCGAGGTCGAGGTCTCGACCACCTCGGTCGATTTTTCCTCGCCTTCCTCGGCGCCTTCCTCTTCCTCGATGATGTTGATGCCCATTTCGGAGAGCATCGACATCACGTCCTCGATCTGCTCGGACGACACCTGATCGGGCGGCAGGACCTGGTTGAGCTGATCATAGGTGATGTAGCCGCGCTCCTTGGCCTCGGCGATCATCTTTTTTACCGCGGCCTGGCTCATGTCGAGCGTCAGCTCCGGCTCCTGCTCATCGGTCTTGCGGTCGTCGGCGTCTTTTGCGGCCATTCCGTGCTCCTTGGGCGGGGAGGGCTGATTCGGGCTCAGGCTTGACCCGAATCAATAGCGCGAATCATGCGCTTGCACACCCTTCTACCCTGCTTTCTTTACTCAATAATCACCTTCCGGCTCTGGCTTGGGCGGCAATCGCGTCTCGTGACCGATTCGCGTCAGCAATTCGGCGAAGGCATCACGCTCGTCGCGGCTGATTCGGGCGCCGTTCGGACCAAGGTCGAACTCGCCCCGGTCCTCGGTCTCGCCGCGCCCGGCATTGTGCCGGGCCTTGGCCACCTCGCTCAGCCGCCAGGTCAGCCCCTCGTCCGCCAATCCCTCGATATCATGCATCGCCTCTTCGATTTCGCGGGCCGCGCCGCGCGAGGCGGACAGGCGGGCCAGTTCCTCCGCCAGGCACAGCGCAGCCTTCTCGCTGTCGCCGGGGTCGCGCACGGGCGGTGCTATCCGGACATGGCCGAGGGCGAAGAGCTTTTCAAGGGGGGCGGTGCCCACGCGCGCCTCCAGCGCGGCGCGCAGGGCGGCCCGGTCGGTCTCTCCGGCCAGCGCCAGAAGGGCGGCTTGCAGCCGGGCGTGGTCGGGGCCGTGGCATTCCAGCCGCTCCAGTTCGCCCTCGAAGCGCGCCAGCAGGCCCGGATGGATGATCAGCGTTGCCAGGATCACCGCCTCGCGCAAGGCCTCGCCGAACTCGTCGCTGGCCGCGACGAGGGACGAGCTTTTGGTGCTGGGCATCGGCTGGGCGGGGGCCTTGCCGCGCGGGGCGCCGGGGCGCCAGGGCGGGCGGAACAACGCGCGGCGCAGGCGGTCGATCTCCTGCCCGTAATGGCGGCGGATCGACGGGTCCTTGATGCGCGAAATGGCGTTTCGCAGGTCGCGGTCGAGCGCCGCCTTGCGCTCGGGGCTGTCAAAGCTCTTGCCTTCGGTCTCGCGCGCCCAGAGCAGGCTGACCATCGGCTGGGCGGCGTCGAGGATCTTCTGCATCGCCGCCGCCCCGCCGGCGCGGATCACGTCGTCGGGGTCCTGCCCCGGCGGCATCAGCGCGAACCGCAGCGATTGCCCCGCCTCCAAAAGCGGCAGCGCGAGGTCCATCAACCGCCGCCCGGCATCGATCCCGGCCCGGTCGCCGTCGAGCGCCACGATGGGTTCGGGGTGGATGCGCCACAACAGGCGCAACTGGTCCTCGGTCACCGCCGTGCCGAGCGGCGCCACCGCCGCCCCGAACCCCGCCTCGGCCAGCGCGATCACGTCCATGTAGCCCTCGGCGACGATCAGCGGCTGGCCCTTTCCGGCGGCCTCGCGTGCGGGGCCGTGGTTGTAGAGGTTGCGCCCCTTGTCGAACAGCTCGGTCTCGGGCGAGTTGAGGTACTTGGCGCTGTCCTCGGGGTCCATCGCGCGGCCGCCGAAGGCGATGGCCCGCCCCCGCGCATCGCGGATCGGGAACATGATACGGTTGCGGAACACGTCATAGGGCCCGCGCGATTTCTCCGAGGTCTTGGCCAGCCCCGCGCCGAGGATCAGATCGTCCTCGACCTCCTTGGCCTTGAGGTGCGCCCAGAGCCCGTGCCAGCCGGGCGGCGCAAACCCGATCTCCCACCGCTTGAGCGCCTCGTCCGAGAGCCCGCGCCGTTCGAGATACGCGCGCGCCTCGGCCGCCGCGCCGGTGCTGAGTTGCAGGCGGTAATGCTGCACCGCCTGGTCCATCACCTGCGTAAGCCGCGTGCGCCGGTCGGCCTTTTCCTGCGCCTTGGGGTCGCGCGCGGGCATCTGCATGCCCGCCTCCTGGGCCAGGATCTCGATCGCCTCCATGAAGCCCACGTTCTCGGTCTCGCGCACGAAGGAGATCGCGTCGCCCTTGGCGTGGCAGCCGAAGCAATAATAAAACCCCTTGCGATCGTCGACGTGGAAGCTGGCGGTCTTTTCCTGGTGGAACGGGCACGGCGCCCACATGTCGCCCTTGCCCTGGTTCGATTTGCGCGTGTCCCACATCACCTTGCGCCCGACAACCTGGGCCAGCGAGGTGCGACTGCGCAATTCGTCGAGGAAACCGGGGGGGAGACTCATGGCTTACAATATCGGGCGGCAGGTGCCTGCTGTCCAGTCATGGTGAGGCGCGCCTCCCGCCTGGCGCGACGCGGCCGGCCGAAACGGCGGCGCCGTTACCCGCGCGCCGCCACGCCCTGCATCGCCAGCGCAATCTCGCCCCAGGCAGAGCGCGCCATCGAGCGCATGACGAACATCTCGAACCCCGCCGCGTCCCGCACGAAGAGCGCCGGCATCTGCGCCAGTTCGCTGCGCGCCGAGCGTCCCTCGGGAAACGCGCCGCGCCGCAGGTCGAGCGGCGTCAGCCGCGCCAGCACCTCTTCGGCCGCACCCTCCAGGCGCAGACACACCCAGCCGTCGCTCAAATCGCTCAGCGCGGCATGGGCGGCAAGTCCCTCATCGGCCCGCACACCCACCAGCCAGGCCATCCGCAGCCCCGCCCAGATGCAGCGCCCCGGACCCGCCTGCCCCACCTGCCCGGGCCCGGCAAAGCCCATCCCGTGCGCCACCTGCAGCGCAGCGGACAGCCGCGCCTCGGCGCCCTTGTAGGGCGCAAGTGCCGTGATCGGGCCAGACTCGACAAGGCGCAGCCGGGCGCCGCCGGCCTCAAGCGGCCCGTCGTCCAGCGGCAATGTCGCCGTCAGCTCAACCACGCATGCGCCCTCCCTCGGTGTCATAAAAACAGGGCGCCGTGATCTCGACATCGGTCCACACGCCGCGCAGGCGGTCGACCAGCCGCACCACCTCACCCAACCGCTCGGGCCCATGTTTCAGAAACCCCAGCCCGATCATGCGGCCCGAAACGGTGGACCACCCGACCGAGCTGACATGCCCCGCGATGTTCGGCGCGGTTGGCCTGTTGCCCTTGGCGAACAACAACGCCCCGGCGGTCATCTCGTCCCCGGCCGCCACCGTCCGCACCCCCACCAGCCGCGGCCGGGCCGGGTCGGTCAGCGCCGGGCGGCCGGCCGCCACCCGCCCGATGCAATCCTTCTCGGCCACCATCCGCCCGAGGCCAAGGTCATGGGCCGTCACCCGCCCGTCGATCTCGGCATGGGTGAGAAACCCCTTCTCGATCCGCAGCACGTTCATCGCCTCCATGCCGTAGGGGCCGCCGCCCTCGGCCTCCGCCGCCGCCAGGAGCGCCGCGTAAAGCGCCGTGCCATAACGCGCCGGCACCGCGATCTCGTATCCCAGCTCGCCCGAGAACGAGATACGGAACAGCCGCCCGGCCACGCCCCCCACCGACACGGCCCCGCAGGCCATGAAGGGGAAGGGGTCGGGCAGCCCGCCCTCCAGCACCGCCCCCAGCACCGCGCGGGCCCGCGGCCCCGCCACCGCGAACTGCGCCCATTGGTCGGAGACCGAGACCATGCGCAGGTCCATCTCCGGGCGAAGGCATTGATGCACGAACTCCAGATGCCGCATCACCGGGCCCGCCGCGGCGGTGGTCGTGGTGAGCAGGAAATGGTCATCGCCCAGCCGCGCGACGGTGCCATCGTCCATCACATGCCCGTCCTCGCGCAGCATGATCCCATAGCGCGCGCGGCCCGCCTTCAGCGTGGAGATGCCGTTGGCGTAAACGAAATCGAGAAACGCCCCGGCCACCGGCCCCTGCACGTCGATCTTGCCCAGGGTCGAGACATCGGCCACGCCCACGGCATTGCGCACCATCGCCGCCTCGCGGGCGCAGGCCGCTTCCCAGCCCTCGCCGGGGGCCGGGAAATAGCTCGGCCGGTGCCAAAGCCCGGCCTCCACCGTCGGCGCGCCCCGTCCGGCGATCGCGTCATTCGCGGGCGACAGCCGCTCGGGCGCGAACCTCCGGCCGCGCCCGCCCGCGCCCATCGCCCCGACCGGCACCGGCACATAGGGCGGGCGAAAGGTGGTCGTCCCGGTTTCGGGAATGCTGCGCCCGGTCGCCTCGGCCAGCACGGCAAGCGCCAGGAGGTTCGAGCTCTTGCCCTGGTCCGGCGCCATGCCCTGCGTCGTGTAACGCTTCATATGCTCGACGCTGCGGTAATTCTCCGCCGCCGCGCCCTGCACGTCCTTCACCGTCACGTCGTTCTGGAAATCGAGCCATGCGCGGCGCTTGCCCGGCACATGCCAAAGCGGCGCGATCTCGTAGGCACCGTCCTCGGCGCGGGGCAGTTCCAGCGCATCGACCCCCAGCGCGGCCACCGCCGCATCCACGCCGGACGCCAGGCACCCGGCGGTGGAAAACACCCCCGCCGCAGCCCCTGCCGGCACCATCCCCGGCACACCGTCCTGCGGCGGCAGAAACGCCGCGAGGCGGTCGTCCCATACCGGGCGCGCCCCCAGATGGCAGGCCAAATGCACGTTCGGGCTCCAGCCGCCCGACACCGCCAGGCAGTCGGCCGGCACCGCGTGCCGGCGCCCCCCGGCCTCGACCGTCACCGCGCGCAGGCCCTGCCGGCCCCGGCTGCCCACCACATGCGCACCCTCGCGGGCATCGAACACCCCCGTCACCTCGACCCCCGCGCGGGCCATGTCCCGCGCCGTCCGCGCCGCGCCGCCGTTATTGGCAAACACCGCCACGCGCGGCCCGGCCACCGCACCCCAGCGGTGCAGATAGGCCCGCGCGGCACCGGCCAGCATGATCCCCGGCCGGTCGTTGTCGGCAAACGCGATGGGCCGCTCGAGCGCGCCTGCCGCCAGCACCGCCCTCGGCGCGACGATCCGCCAGAAGGTCTCGCGCGGGCCTGCATGCCCCGGCGCCGCGCGCTCCAGCGCCGCGTAGGTGCCCCCGTCATAGGCCCCGGTCACCGCCGTGCGCATCATCACCCGCACATTGGGCATCGCCGCCAGGTCGCGCGCCACCGCTAGCGCCCAATCGGCCCCGGGCCGGCCATCGACCTCTTCGTCCTCGGCCAGCAGACGCCCGCCGGCGGCGGCATCCTCCTCGGCCAGGATCACGTCCCGCCCCGCCCGGCCCGCGGTCAGCGCCGCCATCAGCCCCGCAGGACCGGCCCCGATGACCAGAAGGTCGCAATGGGCGTATGCGGTCTCGCGCCAGGTCTCGTCAGGCGCGCGCCCCAGCCGGCCCAGCCCGGCGGCGCGGCGGATCAGCGGCTCGTAGACCCTCTCCCAGGTCCGGCCCGGCCCCATGAACGCCTTGTAATAGAACCCCGCCCCCAGGAACGGTGCGAACAGGTCGTTCACCGCCATCAGGTCCAGCCCCAGCGCCGGCCAGGCGTTCTGCGCTTGCGCCTCCAGCCCCTCGGCGAGCTCCACCATGGTCGCGCGCAGGTTCGGCACGCCGGCCACGGAGACCAGGCCGTTGGGCTCTTCCGATCCCGCCGCCAACAGGCCCCGCGGCCGGTGACACTTGAACGACCGGCCCACCAGCCGCACACCGTTCGCCAGCAGCGCCGAGGCCAGCGTGTCGCCGGCAAACCCCCTCAGCGGCCGTCCGTCGAACCGGAACGACAGCGCCGCACCGCGGTCGACCCGCCCATAGCCCGCAACCCTCACGCGCCCGCCTCCGCCAGCCGCACCGACACCACGGCGTGGCTGGTCATGTCCCGCTCGACCGCCAGCCACGCGCCGCAGCCCGCCTCGTGGCACCACAGCTCGCGCCCCCGCCCCGCCGGGTTCTCACGCTGATGCAGATAGGCGTCCCACGCCTCGGGCCCGGCCGCCGGCCCCGGCCGGTCAAGATAGACCGCAGCGCCCAGATAATGGAATTCGCGCCGGTCCCGCGCGCCGCACAGCGGACAGTCGATCCTCATCGCGCCCCGCCCCCTGCTTCTTCTTGGTCCAAATACCCAGATCCCGCCATTGTCCGTTCTCGCCTAATGCAGGTTGTGCTGGCTGCCCCTGCCTTCCTCGTCGATCAGATCGCCGCGCGCGAACCGGTCCAGCCGATAGCGCGCCGCCGGGCCGTGCGGCGCCCCGGTGGCGATCAGATGGGCAAACGACCACCCCGAGCCCGGCACCGCCTTGAACCCGCCATAGCACCAGCCCGCATTCAGAAAGAGCCCGCCCACCGGCGTCCGGTCGATGATCGGGCTGCCGTCCGGCGTCATGTCCATGATCCCGCCCCAGCTGCGCAGCACCCGGGCGCGCGCCAGCATCGGCATCAGCGCCACCCCCGCCTCCATCACGTGCTCGGCCATGGGCAGGTTGCCGCGCGCCGCGTAGGAGGCGTAGAAATCCAGGTCGCCGCCGAAGACCAGCCCGCCCTTGTCGGACTGGCTGATATAGAAATGCCCCATGCCGAAGGTCACCACATGGTCGACGACGGGCTTCAGCCCCTCGGTGACGAAAGCCTGCAACACGTGGCTTTCGATCGGCAGGCGCAGCCCCGCCATCGCCGCCACCTGCGACGACCGGCCAGCCGCGGCCAAGCCCACCTTGCCGGCCCGGATCGCGCCGCGCGTGGTCTCGACCCCGCGCACTTGCCCGCCCTCGACCGAGATACCCGTCACCTCGCAATTCTGGATCAGGTCGACGCCCAGGCGGTCGGCCCCCCGGGCAAAGCCCCAGGCCACCGCGTCGTGCCGCGCGGTGCCGCCGCGGGGGTGGTAGAGCCCGCCATGGATCGGAAACCGCGCCTGGTCGAAATCGAGATAGGGCAGCATCGCGCGCACGCCGTCGCGGTCCAGCAATATCGCGTCGTCGCCCTGCGCCAGCATCGCGTTCCCGCGCCGCGCGGCGGCGTCGCGCTGGGCATCGGAATGGAAGATGTTGATGACCCCCCGCTGCGAATGCATCACGTTGAAATTCAGCTCTTCCTCCAGCCCCTCCCAGAGCTTCAGCGAATGGCTGTAGAACTCGGAATTGCCCGGCAACAGGTAGTTGGCCCGCACGATGGTGGTGTTGCGCCCCACGTTGCCGCCGCCGAGATAGCCCTTCTCCAGCACGGCGACATTGGTGATCCCGTGGTTTTTCGCCAGGTAATAGGCGGTGGCGAGCCCGTGACCGCCGCCGCCGACGATGACCACGTCATAGGCGGGCCTGGGCGCGGGGTCGCGCCAGACCGGGGCCCAGCCGCGATTGCCGGTCAGCCCCTGCCGGATCACCTGCCAGGCGGAATAGCGCATCCCCGGTCTCCCTGTCTCATGGGGCCAGCGTGGCAGGGGCGCGGCCCCCGTGCAATGGCCGGGGGCGACATCGCAAGGCGCGTCCGCGGCAAGACCGGCGCGCCGCCCGGTCCGCCGCGCCTCAGGCGCCCACCGCGCGGCGCACCATGTCCCAATAGATCTCGGCCACCCGCTCGCGGCTGAGCCGGCCCTCTTCGCGGTACCAGGTGGTCACGCCGGTCAGCATCGCGATCACCGCGAGCGCGGCCAGCTTGGTGTCTACCAGCGTGAACACACCCTCGGCCTTGCCCGCGCGCAGGATGTCCTCCAGCGCGGTCTCGTAGCGTTTGCGCAAGCCCTCGATTACCTCGAAATTGCCGGGCTCGAGGTTGCGCAACTCCATGTAGGCGATGAACACCGCCTCGGGCCGCGCCAGGTGAAAGCGGATGTGAAAGTGGCAAAAGGCCCTGAGCGCCGCGCGCGGGTCCGCGCCCTCGTCCTCTGCCTCCCAGCTCGCCAGCAGCTCTTCGAGATGCGCGCGCATCATCTCGAAAAGCAGGCTCTGCTTGTCGGGCGTGTAGTTGTAAAGCGCACCCGCCTGCACCCCCACCTCGGCCGCGATCTGGCGCATCGACACGGCGGCATAGCCGTGCCGGGCGAATAGCCTTTGCGCGGCGGCGCGGATGCGCGGGCCGGTGGTGGCGGCGTCTGATCCTGCGGTACGGGCCATGGCACCCATGATCGTGTGAACGGGCGTTCATTTCAATCCCCGCACCTTGCCGCGCGCGCGCGCTGCGGGCTAAGGTCGCGCCAGCCACGAAAGGGTCGCCATGCCGCGCGCCGTTCTGCTTCTGATCTGCCTGGCGCTGGCCGCCGGCTGTGCCCCACGCCAGACCGTGGGCCTTGCCGAGGCCGGGCGCACCGCCGCCCTGCCCTATCCGGTGCTGCTTCCGCTTGACGGGCTGCTGGCCGGCACCGAAGACACGCGGCTGGAAGACGACAGCGCCGCGCGGCTGGCCGCCCGCGCCGCGGCCCTGCGCGCCAAGGCGGCGCGGCTGAATGCCCCGGTCCTCGCACCGGCCGCGCGGCGCGACCTCGAAGAGGCGGCCGAGCGCCGCGCACCCTGAGCGCCCGCGCGCCCCCACGTTGCATGCCCCGCCCCGACGCGCTAACAGACCGCGAAGCCACGCCCCTTTCGCGGAGAATGCCACCATGACCACCCCCCTGCGCCTGGGCCTTGCCGGGCTCGGCACCGTCGGGGCCGGCGTCGTCAAGATCGTCGCCGCCCGCGCCAACCTTCTGGCCCGGCGCACCGGGCGCCCGGTCGTCATCACCGCCGTCTCGGCCCGCACCCGCGACAAGGACCGCGGCGTCGACCTCGCCCCCTACGCCTGGGAGGACGACCCGGTGGCACTGGCCCGGCGCGAGGACGTCGACGTGTTCGTCGAACTGATGGGCGGCAGCGACGGCCCGGCCAAGGCCGCCTCCGAGGCGGCCATCGCCGCCGGCAAGGACGTGGTGACCGCCAACAAGGCGATGCTGGCGATCCATGGCCAGGCCCTGGCCGAAGCCGCCGAAGAGGCCGGGCGGGTGATCCGCTTCGAGGCCGCCGTCGCGGGCGGCATCCCCGTGGTCAAGGCGCTGACCGAGGGGCTGGCGGGCAACGAGATCACCCGCGTGATGGGCGTGATGAACGGCACCTGCAATTACATCCTGACCCGGATGGAAAATGCCGGGCTGCCCTACGAAGAGGTTTTCGACGAGGCCAACAAGCTGGGCTATCTCGAGGCCGACCCGACGCTCGACGTGGGCGGCATCGACGCGGGCCACAAGCTGGCGCTGCTGGCCGCCATCGCCTTCGGCACCAAGGTCGATTTCCCCGCGATGGAGCTTGAGGGGATCGAGCGTATCTCGATCGACGACATCCGCCACGCCGCCGACATGGGCTTTCGCATCAAGCTGCTGGGGGTGGCGCAGATGACCGGCCGCGGGCTGGAACAGCGCATGTCGCCTTGCCTTGTGCCCGCCGACTCGGCCCTCGGCCAGTTGCAAAACGCCACCAACATGGTGGTGCTGGAGGGCGACGCGGTGGGCCAGATCGTGCTGCGCGGCGCCGGCGCGGGCGAGGGCCCGACGGCCAGCGCGGTGATGTCCGACGTTCTCGACATTGCCCGCGGCATCCGCGTGTCGACCTTCGGCGCGCCCGCCGCCGGGCTTGAGACCGCGCGGCCCGCAAGGGTGGCCGCGGCCGCGCCCTATTACCTGCGCATGGAATTGCAGGACAAGCCCGGCGCGCTGGCCAAGGTCGCCACGGTGCTGGGCGAGGCCGGCGTCTCGATCGACCGGATGCGCCAGTACCGCCACGCCGAGACCACCGCGCCGGTGCTGATCGTCACCCACAAGACCACGCGCGACGCGCTCGACCACGCGCGCCACGGCTTTGCCGAGACCGGCGTCTTGGTGGGCGAGCCCGTGGCGATCCGCATCGAGTCGGTCTGAGACGAGTCGCCAGCTTGCCCGCGGCCCCCCGCGCGGGCATTAAGAGGGCGCGCACCGGCCAAACAGCATAAGAGGAAAAGCGCCATGTCCCCCCATCCCACCGATTTCAACGACCGCATGCTCTCGCTTGGTCTTGCCCGCGTGTCCGAGGCCGCCGCGCTCGCCTCGGCCAAGCTGATCGGCCATGGCGACGAAAAGGCCGCAGACCAGGCCGCGGTCAACGCCATGCGCGAGCAGTTGAACATGCTCGACATCAACGGCGTGGTCGTGATCGGCGAGGGCGAGCGCGACGAGGCGCCGATGCTTTTCATCGGCGAGGAGGTGGGCACCGGAGAGGGCCCGCCCGTGGACATCGCGCTGGACCCGCTGGAAGGCACCACGCTGACCGCGAAAGACATGCCCAACGCGCTGACGGTCATCGCCATGGGCAAGCGCGGCTCGATGCTGCACGCCCCCGATGTCTACATGGAAAAGCTGGCGATCGGGCCGGGCTATCCGAAAGACGTGGTCTCGCTGGAGATGAAGCCGTCCGAGCGGGTGCGCGAGCTGGCCAAGGCGCGCGGCTGCGGGCCCGACGACATCACCGTCTGCATCCTGGAACGGCCCCGGCATGAAGACCTGATCGCCGACGTACGCTCGACCGGCGCGGCGATCCGGCTGATCACCGATGGCGATGTGGCCGGCGTGATCCATTGCGCCGAGGCCGCGATCACCGGCATCGACATGTACATGGGTTCGGGCGGGGCGCCCGAGGGCGTGCTGGCCGCCTCGGCGCTGAAATGCATGGGCGGGCAGATGTGGGGCCAGCTTCTGTTCCGCAACGACGACGAACGCGGCCGCGCCGCCAAGGCCGGCATCACCGACCTCGACCGCATCTATTCCCGCGACGAGATGGTGAAAAGCGACGTGATCTTTGCCGCCACCGGGGTCACCGATGGCTCGGTCGTGCGCGGCATCAAGCGCGAGCCGGGCTGGCTGACCACCGAGACAATCCTGATGCGGTCCAAGACGGGCTCGGTCCGGCACATGATCTACCGCAACCCCGATAAGTAAAGGGATGGGCGCGGCCTTTCTGGGCGTAGACACGTCGGCCACCGGGCGGCGCTGGGTCGGCCCCGATGCAGAGACCGACCGCCAGGCCGAGCGGCTGGCGCAGCTCGCCCGCCTGCCCGATCCGGTGGCGCGCGTGCTGGCCCGGCGCGGCGTGGCGCCCGAAGAGGCCGAGGCGTTCCTGGCCCCGTTGCTGCGCGATCTGCTGCCCGACCCGCTATCCTTGCGCGACATGGGTCTGGCCGCCGAGCGGTTCGTTCAGGCGCTGGAGCGGCGCGAACGGATCGCCGTCTTCGCCGATTACGACGTCGACGGCGGCGCCTCGGCGGCGCTGCTTTTGTGCTGGCTGGGCGAGATGGGCCATTCGGCCACGCTCTATATCCCCGACCGCATCGACGAAGGTTATGGGCCCAACGTTCCTGCCATGGAGCATCTCGCCCGCGACCACGACCTGATCGTCTGCGTCGATTGCGGCACGCTGAGCCACGAGCCCATCGCTGCGGCCAGGGGCGCGGACGTCATCGTGCTCGACCACCATCTGGGGGCCGAGACGCTGCCGCCCGCGCTGGCCGTGGTCAACCCCAACCGGCAGGACGAAACCGGCGATCTGGCCCACCTGTGCGCCGCCGGCGTGGTGTTCCTGATGCTGGTCGAGGCCGGCCGGCAATTGCGCGATACGGGCAAGCGCGGACCAGACCTGATGGCCTATCTCGACCTCGTGGCGCTGGCCACCGTCGCCGACGTGGCGCCGCTGATCGGCGTGAACCGGGCGCTGGTGCGCCAGGGGCTGACGGTGATGGCCCGCCGCGCCCGGCCCGGCCTCGTGGCGCTGTCGGACGTGGCCCGCATGGACAGCGCCCCCAGCCCCTATCACCTGGGCTTTCTGCTGGGCCCGCGGGTCAATGCGGGCGGGCGGATCGGGCGGGCCGATCTGGGCGCGCGGCTGCTGTCGACCCATGACCCGGCCGAGGCCGCATCGCTGGCCGAGAAGCTGGACCAGCTCAACACCGAACGCCGCGAGATCGAAACCGCGGTGCGCGCAGCGGCGCTGGACCAAGCCGCGGCGCGGGGTCTCGACGGGCCGCTGGTCTGGGCCGCGGGCGCGGGCTGGCACCCCGGCGTCGTGGGCATCGTCGCCGCGCGCCTGAAAGAGGCGACGGACCGCCCCGCCGTGGTGATCGGGCTGGAGGGCGGCGAGGGCAAGGGCTCGGGCCGGTCGGTCGCCGGCGTCGACCTCGGCGCGGCGATTCAGCGCCTGGCGGCCGAGGGGCTGATCACCCGCGGCGGCGGGCACAAGATGGCCGCCGGGCTGACTGTCGCCGAGACCGATATCGAACCCGCGATGGCGCGGCTGGGCGAGTTGCTGGCGAAACAGGGGGCCGGCGCCGCGGGCCCGGCCGACCTGCGCCTCGACGGTCTCCTGATGCCCGGTGCCGCGACGGTGGACCTGATCGCGCAGATCGAAACCGCAGGCCCCTTCGGCGCCGGCGCGCCCGCCCCCCGCTTCGCCCTGCCCGACGTTAAGATTGCCCATACCCGCAAGGTCGGCGAAAGCCATCTCAAGCTGACCATCGCCGACGGGCTGGGCGCGCGGCTGGACGCCATCGCCTTCGGTGCCTTCGACGGGCCGCTGGGGCCGCTGCTGGAGGGCCATGGCGGCGCGCGGTTCCATCTGGCGGGCCGGCTGGAGATAAACACCTGGGGCGGACGGCGCCAGCCCCAGCTGCGCCTCGAAGATGCCGCGCGGCCCTGACCGAAACCGGCGCGATTTCTGCAAAAAGCCTCTTGCGCAGTCCCGGCAATTTTTCTAGGTAACGCGTCACGCACCGGCATGGCCCGTTCGTCTATCGGTTAGGACGCCAGGTTTTCAACCTGGAAAGAGGGGTTCGATTCCCCTACGGGCTGCCACCTTATCCGGCACGCATTCCAGACATCTCCGCCAGTCGCCCCATGGGGGGCCTAGCCGGTTTCGGTCCGGCCGCGACGGTCGCTGCGCAGGTTGGCGTAAAGCACGTGGTTGCGCCAGCGGCCGTTGATCTGCAGGTAGCTTTGCGCGACCCCCTCATACTTGAAGCCGCATTTTTCCAGCACCCCGCGCGAAGCGGCGTTCTCGGGCAGGCAGGCGGCCTCGATCCGGCTGAGATCGGCCAGCACGAAGGCATGGTGCACGACCGCGTCGATCGCCTCGCGCATGTAGCCCTGCCGCGCGAAGGGCCGGCCGATCCAGTACCCCAGCGTGCCCGACTGCGCCGGACCCCGGCGGACATTGTCGAGCGTGATCGCCCCCAACAGCACCTCGTCCTCGCGCCGCACCAGAAAGAGCGGCACGGCCGAGCCCGCGGCCTGCGCCCGCTGGGCCCAGTAGACGCGATTGGTAAAGGCCTTGCGGCTGAGGTGGTCGTCGGCCCAGGCCGGTTCCCACGGCTTGAGGAAATCGGCCGAGGAAGCGCGCAGCGCCGTCCACGGGCGAAAATCGGAATGGGTGGGCGGACGCAGCGTCATACGCTCGGTCTCGATGCGGACCTTCCTCCGCCGCCCGATCATCAGGCCGCGAGCCTGCCCTGCAGCGCATCAAGCGCCGGCGCCCCCTCGACGGGCCCGTAAAGCGCGAGCGCCGCCCGGCCGCTGGCCGCCAGACGCTCGGCAAAGCGGCGGACATCGTCGGTCGAGACCGCGTCGATCTGGGCGATCGTCTCCTCCAGCGCGGGAACGCGGTCCCATATCGCCGCGAGGCGCGCCAGACGCTCCGCCCGGTTCGACGGGCTTTCGATCCCCATCAAGAGCCCCGCCTTCATCTGCGCCCGCGCGCGGGCCACCTCTTCGGGGCTCATGTCCTGGGCGGCGCGGGCCAGTTCGGCCATGGTCAGCTGCGCCAGATCGCCCAGCTGCGACGCGCCGGTGCCGGCGTACAAGGTGATCAGCCCGGTATCGGCATAGGCACCGGCCTGGGCGAAGACGGTATAGCACAGGCCGCGTTTTTCCCGCAGCTCCTGGAACAGCCGCGAGGACATGCCGCCGCCCAGCGCGGTGGTGTAGACCTGCGCGGTGTAGATGCCGGGGTCGCGGTAGCCGGGGCTTTCGAAGGCCATTGCCAGGTGGGCCTGCTCCAGCGGGCGCACGACGCGCCGCTCTCCGCCCGAAAACCGGGCCTGCGCCACGATGGTTTTCTCGGCCGGTGCGAGGTCCCCGAAATACCGCTCGGCCAGACGCACGATCTCGTCGTGATCGACGGCGCCGGCAACCGAAAGGATCATCCGCTCGGGCGTGTAGCGTCGTTTGATGAAGCTCAGCAGGTCGTCGCGGGTAAAGCCGCGCACCTTTTCCGCCGCGCCGAGGATCGAGCGGCCAAGCGACTGGTCCGGATAGGCAACCTCTTGCAGCCAGTCGAAGACCACGTCGTCGGGGGTGTCCAGCACCTGCGCGATCTCTTGCAGGATCACCCCGCGCTCGACCTCGATCTCGCCGAGCTCGAACAGCGGGTTGAGCAGGAAATCGGCGATCACGTCGATGGCCAGCGGCACGTCCGCCTCCAGCACGCGGGCGTAATAGGCGGTCATCTCGCGGCCGGTATAGGCGTTGATATAGCCGCCCACATCCTCGATCGCCTCGGCGATCTCCAGTGTGCTGCGCCTTTTGGTGCCCTTGAAGGCCATGTGTTCAAGGAAATGGGCGATGCCGTTTTCGGCGTCGCTTTCGTCGCGCCCGCCAGAGGTGATCCAGACGCCGACGGCGGCCGATTTCATGGACGGCATACGCTCGGTAACGATACGGAACCCGTTGTTCAGCCGGTGCAACTCGACACTCAAGCCGCGCGCCTTTCCTTGATGAGGGCCTCTATCGCGCTCAAGTCGTTTTCGACGGCCGTCACGCGCTCCGACCGCTCATACAGGTCCGCCATGCGAATGGGAAGGGGGGGGCGCGTGCCGGTGGCCGCCTCGACCGCGTCAGGAAACTTGGCCGGGTGCGCGGTGGCCAGCGTGATCATCGGCGCGCCGCCCAGGGGCTGTTCGCCCGCCACCTTCACGCCGACGGCGGTATGGGGACAGATCGTCTGGCCAGTGGCGGCATGGGCGGCGCGGATCGTCGCGCGGGTTTCCTCTTCCGAGGCGCGGCCCGAGGTATAGGTTTCGCGCAGCGCCTCCAGCGCGCCCTGAGAGATGGCAAAGCCGCCCTCCTCTTTCAGCGCCTGCATCTGTTGCGCCACCGCCGCGCCGTCGCGCCCGTAGGCCTCGAACAGCGCGCGCTCGAAATTGGAACTCACCTGGATATCCATCGACGGGCTGATCGAGGGGGTCACCCCCTGGGTCTGGTATGCCCCGCCGGCCAGCGCCCGGTGCAGGATGTCGTTCTGGTTGGTGGCGATCACCAGCCGCTCGATCGGCAGGCCCATGCGCCGCGCGATGTAGCCCGCGAAGATATCGCCGAAATTGCCCGTGGGTACGGTAAAGCGCACGGCCCGGTGCGGCGCACCGAGGCTGACGGCGGAGGTGAAGTAATAAACCACCTGCGCCAGCACCCGCGCCCAGTTGATCGAATTGACCGCCGACAGGCCCACCGCATCGCGGAAGGCGAAATCGTTGAACATGTCCTTCACGCGGGCCTGGCAATCGTCGAAATCGCCCTTGAGCGCCAGCGCGTGGACATTGGCCTCGCCCGGCGTCGTCATCTGCCGGCGCTGCACCTCGCTGACGCGGCCTTCGGGAAACAGGATGAACACGTCCACATTGTCGAGCCCGCGGAACGCCTCGATCGCCGCGCTGCCGGTGTCTCCGGAGGTGGCGCCGACGATGGTCACGCGGTTGCCGGTGCGCTCCAGCGCCGTCTGGAACAGCTGGCCGATCAGCTGCATGGCGAAATCCTTGAAGGCCAGGGTCGGGCCGTGAAACAGCTCCAGCAGAAAGTGGTTTGACCCAAGCTGGACCAGCGGCGCGCGGGCGGCATGGCCGAAGCCCGCATAGGCCCGCGCGATGATCGCTTCGAACTCCGCATCGGTGAAGCTCTCGCCGATAAAGGGGCGCATCACGCGAAACGCCGCGTCCTCGTAGCTGAGCCCCGCCAGCCCCGCGATGTCGCCCGGCGCCATCGCCGGCACGGTCTCGGGCACGTAAAGCCCGCCATCGCGCGCGAGCCCGGTCAGCATCGCCTCTTCGAAACTCAGAACCGGGGCCTGCCCCCGGGTGGACACATAACGCATCAGATCGGCCCCTTACGCGGTTCGCCGCCTGATACGCCAGACAAGCAGCGCTGTCATCCCCAGCCAGAGCGCGGCCAGCGAAAACCAGGTGATCGCGTATTCACGGTGATCGTTTGGAATGCCCGAGCTGTCGACGGGCATCGGGCTGACACCCGCCACGGGCGGGGTGACCTCGCGCGCCACGATCAACACCGGTTCGGTGGAAAGCGCCGCGGCCATGGCGGCCACGTCTCGGGCGAAGAACAGATCGCCCTCGGGCGGCGGTGTGAAACCGTCGACCTCGTCGGGCCAGTGCAGGTTGCCGACGATCCGCGCGGAGCCTCGCGGAAGTGGCGCCTCGCCCTCGTCCATCCTGCGAAAGCCCAGATCGGCCAGCACGCGCCGCCCCCCGGTCTCGAACACCGCGATCAGCCGGTGCCCGGGCCCGCGCAGCTTGACGCTGGTCAGCACGAAGACCTCCTCGCCCGTCAGCCTGCCCTGGGCGACGACGGGCAGGTATTTATCGGCCGCCTCGGAGGGGGCCGCGGGCAGTGCCACCGGCGCGGCTCCGATCCGCGCGTCGATCTCGGCGAGCACGCCCTCTTTCCACTCCAGCCGGTGCAACTGCCAGACCCCCAGCCAGATCAGGATCGCGGCCCCGGCGAACCCGAAAAGAAGCGGTGCGATCAGTCGCCGGATCATCGCGGTGTCTCCCGAAGGGATGGGGCAGGCCGCAGCCGGCCCGGTGCCGGCCCGGTGCCGGTTACGGTGCCGAAAGCTAGGGCTTCGGTCCCGGCGCCGCAACCGCATCCTGCCTATCAGCACCGCCGTCTGGGCGAGCGGCAGGACGGGCCAGCCACGCCAAGCCGGCCTTGGGCGACCGAGCGGACACCCGTATTGCGGCCGCGCTGGGGGGCTCTGCCCCCCGTCCTTCGGACTCCCCCCGGGATATTTTGGGCCAGAAGAAGCCTCTGCCTACTTCTTCTTGGTCCAAATACCCATGCGGTCCACCATCGCCCCGAGTGGCAATGGCGCGGGCGAAACGCCCCCGGCGGGTCGCGTTGCGAAGCACGGCGAAACCGATTTCCGCAACGGGTGCAATGGCGCAGCTCCGAGATCGCAAGGTCGGGTCCGTTCCGTCGCGCCCCCGCCCCACAAAGAAAAGGCGCGGCCTGCGCCGCGCCCTTGTCCGTCAATACGGAAAGATCCTCGCTAGCTGCCCCAGATGTAGATCGCACCGAACAGGAACAGCCACACCACGTCGACGAAATGCCAGTACCAGGCCGCTGCTTCGAACCCGACGTGGTTGTCCGGCGTGAAATGCCCGCGGAAGACACGCATCAGGCAGACGGTCAAGAAGACCGTCCCGATGATCACATGCGCACCGTGAAAGCCCGTGGCCATGAAGAAATTGGCGCCGTAGATGTTGCCGGAGAAGCCGAAGGCCGCGTGGCTGTACTCGTAGGCCTGGAAGAAAGTGAACAGCGCCCCGAGGATGATCGCCAGGATCAGCCCGTTCTTGAGATCGCGCCGGTTGTTGTTCTCTTCCACCAGCGCATGGTGCGCCCAGGTCGCCGCCGCGCCCGAGCACAGCAGGATAAGCGTGTTGATCAGCGGCAGGTGCCAGGGATCGAAGGTCTCGATCGTTGGGGGCGGCCACTGTCCCTCGGAAAACGTCGCCATCGGGTACATGGCATGCTTGAAAAAGCTCCAGAACCAGGCGGCGAAGAACATCACCTCGGACATGATGAACAGGATGAACCCGTAGCGCAGGCCGATGCGCACCACCGGCGTGTGATCGCCCGCCTCGCCCTCGACGATGGTATCGCCCCACCATTTCCACATGGTGACGAGTACCGCCGCCACCCCGATCAGCAGCATCCACGGCCCGTTGCCGTGCATCGCCATCACCGCCCCGAAGAGCATGATGAAGGCCCCGACAGCGCCGACGAACGGCCAGATCGAGGGGGTCAGGATGTGATAGTCGTGGTTCTTTTCATGCGCCATCTGTCGCGCTCTCCCCTTCTGACCTCAATTGACGGGGTCGCCGGGCCGGGTGCCCAGCGCCGCCTGCTCTTCGGGCAGGTCTGTTTCATGGAACGTGTAGCTCAGCGTGATCGTGTGGACGTATTTCGCCTCGCGGTCCTCGACGATCTCGGGATCGACGTAGAAGGTGACCGGCATCTGCGCCGTCTCTCCGGGCTGCAGCACCTGCATCTGGAAGCAAAAACAGTCGATCTTGGAAAAGAAGGCGCCGGCCGAATAGGGCGTGACGTTATAGCTGGCAGTGCCGGCGATCACCCGGTCGGTGGGGTTGTGCGCCTCGTAAAAGGCAAGACCGGTCTCGCCGATCTTCAGCTCCATCTCGCGTACCGCGGGCCTGAACTCCCACGGCATGTCGCGCGCCTTGGAGGCGTCGAAGCGCACCCTGATCGTCCGGTCGAGGATCACGTCCGAGCCCGCCGTGGCGACATTTGTCTCGCCGCCATAGCCGGTGACGCGGCAGAACAGGTCGTAAAGCGGGATCGCCGCCCAGGCCATCGCCCCCATGAAGGCGATGACGCCGACCAGCCGCAGCGCCGTCTTGTGGGTGGCCCGGTCGCTCATTCGCCCTCCGCCGGCAACAGAGCGGGGCGCACCGAATGGTCGTAGCCCTGGATATTGCCGCCCCCCGACACCTTGGCCAGCGTCAGCCCGAAGACGACGGCGACAAAGACCGCCAACGCCAGCCCCACCCCGAGGTTTCGACCAAATCGGCGCTGGTGAATCTCGTGATCTTCGCGGAACGTCATGCCCAGCCTCCCAATCCGAACGGCGCCAGCGCCGCCTCGGCCATCAGCGCCAGGAAATGGGCGAAGAGGTAGGTCAGCGACAGGCGGAAGAAACGTTTCTCGACCATGTATTTGTCGGCCTCGGCCTCGGGCGTTGTGCGGCGCCAGATGCGCCAGGCGCCCCGCAGGAAGCGCGCGTTCAGCACCAGCGCGGTGGCCAGGTAGACCGGCCCGCCGATCGAGGTGAAGGCGAGGCCAATGGCCAGCGCCGCCAGAAGCACGGTGTAGATGAAGACCTGAAGCCGCGTGTGGTCGTGGCCGTGGGTCACCGTCAGCATCGGCACCTTGGCGTCGGAATAATCGGTCTTCATGAACAGCGCGAGCGCCCAGAAATGCGGCGGTGTCCACAGCATGATCAACGCGAACATCAGCACGCTTTCGAGGCTCACGCCGCCTGTTGCAACGGCCCAGCCGATCATCGGCGGGAAGGCCCCGGCGGCCCCGCCGATCACGATGTTCTGCGGCGTCCAGCGCTTCAGCCACATCGTGTAGACGACCAGGTAAAAGAAGATGGTGAAGGCCAGCAGCGCCGCGGAGAACAGGTTCGCCGCCAGCCCCAGCATCATCACCGACAGGCCGGACAGCGCGAGGCCCAGGCCCAGCGCCTCGCCCGGCGAGACCTTGCCCGCGGGCACCGGCCGTTTGGCCGTGCGCTTCATCACCGCGTCGATATCGGCGTCCCACCACATGTTCAGCGCGCCCGAGGCCCCCGCCCCCACCGCGATGAACAGGATCGCGGCGAAGCCGACCATCGGGTGCACCGGCACCGGCGCCACCACCAGACCGGCCAGCGCGGTGAACACCACCAGCGTCATGACCCGCGGCTTCAACAGCTTGAAATAGTCGTGAAAGCTCGCCTCGGGGCGTTGCTCCAGCACGGTCACGGTTGCGTCGCTCATACGGCCCTCCCCAGCCAGGTGGCGCGCCGGGATGCCGGCGCGGCGGTGTCTAGTTGGCGGCGAGCGTCACGTCGCGCGGGCGGCCGGCATAGGCCTCGGCCGCGCCCTCCAGCCACGCGTCGTACTGCTCTTGCGTGACGGCCTTGACGGTGATCGGCATGTAGGCGTGCTGGATGCCGCAAAGTTCGGAGCATTGGCCGAAATAGATGCCCTCCATGCCCGGTTCGACCTCGAACCAAAGCTCGGCCAGGCGCCCAGGCACCGCGTCCTGCTTGACCCCGAAGGCGGGCACCGTCCACGCATGGATCACGTCCGCGCCGGTGACCTGCACCACGACGGTCTTGCCGGTGGGCACGACCATGGCCGTGTCGGTGGCCAGAAGGTATTCGCTTTCATCATAGCCATAGGCGGCCAGATCCTCTTTCGGCAGCATGAAGCTGGAAAACTGGATCCCCTCGTCGGGGTATTCGTAGCCCCAGTACCACTGGTAGCCCGTGACCTTGATGTTGATATCGGCCTCGGGCATCTCCTGCTGCTTGAACAGCACCGGCAACGAGAAGGCCCCGATGAAGATCAGGATGACGATCGGCACCGCCGTCCAGGTGATCTCCAGCGGCGTGTTGTGGGTAAAGCGCATGGGCGCCGGGCTCATCCGCCGATTGTAGCGGACGATCACGATCAGCAGCAGCAGCATCACAAGCGCGGAAATCGCGCCGATGATGTAGATCAGCATCCCGTCGAGCCATTGCAGATCGCGGGCAAGTTCCGTCGCGGCGGGCTGAAAGCCCATGCCCTTGGGATGCGGCTTGCCGATGACCTCCAGCCCCGTCAGCGCCTCTTCCTGCGCCGACGCCGCCGTCGCCAGGATCGCACCGCTTAGCCCGGCCAAAACTCCGCTCAGCCCGTTCACACGTGCCATAGTCACTCCCTGGTTCCCTGCGGCGGCTTTTTCCGCCATCCTGCCGGCATCCCGGGGCGCACCTCGGAATACCGTTGTATCCCGGCCAGACGAAACCATATTCACCGGAGCGACACAAGGGAAACGTGCGGCGAGTTGCCGCAAGATCAGCCCGATCGAAAAAGCCACTACGGAGCCCCCATGAGCCAACCGCCCTTCCGCCCCTTCGACCTCCAGATCGACCAGCAAACCGCGCTTTCGGTGCTGCGCGAGGCCACCCATGGCGCGGAGGACGGCGAGCTGTTTCTCGAACGGCGGCGATCCGAGGTGCTGGCCTTCGACGACGGGCGCGTCAGGACGGCCAGCTATGACGCGTCCGAAGGGTTCGGGCTGCGCGCGGTCAAGGGAGAGGCCGCGGGTTACGCCCATTCCACCGAGATTTCCGAGGCCGCGCTCAGGCGCGCCGCCGACACCGCGCGGCTGGCCGTGGGCGATGGCGGCGGCACGCTTGCCGACGGCCCCCAGCCGACCAACCGGCGGCTTTATACCGATGCCGACCCGATGGCCGGCGCCGAATTCGGGGTAAAGCTGGAAACCCTGCGCGAGATCGACGCCTTCGCCCGCGAGCTTGACAAGCGGGTGGTGCAGGTCTCGGCCACGCTCGCGGCATCCGTGCAGGAGGTCTATATCCTGCGCCCCGACGGGCAGCTCTTGCAGGATACGAGGCCGATGAGCCGGCTCAACGTCTCGGTCATCGTCGAAGAAAACGGCCGCCGGGAATCGGGCAGCAGCGGGGCCGGCGGCCGGGCCGGGCTGACCGGGCTCATCGCCCGCGACCACTGGGAGGGCGCAGCGCGCGAGGCGCTCAGGATCGCGCTGGTCAATCTCGAGGCCGAGGCCGCGCCCGCCGGCGTGATGGACGTGGCGCTGGGCGCCGGCTGGCCGGGCATCCTGCTGCACGAGGCCGTGGGCCACGGGCTGGAGGGCGATTTCAACCGCAAGGGCAGCTCGGCCTTCGCCGGTCTGATGGGCCAGCAGGTCGCCTCGAAAGGCGTGACCGTGCTGGACGACGGCACGATCCCCGACCGGCGCGGCTCGATCAGCTTCGACGACGAAGGCACGCCGAGCGGCAAGAACGTGCTGATCGAGGACGGCGTGCTGGTGGGCTACATGCAGGACCGTCAGAACGCGCGTCTGATGGGCGTGGCCCCCACTGGCAACGGTCGGCGCGAAAGCTTTGCCCACATCCCGATGCCGCGGATGACCAACACCTACATGCTGTCGGGCGAGGCCGATCCGGGTGACGTGGTGGCCGAGGTCCAGGACGGCATCTATGCCGTCGGCTTCGGCGGCGGGCAGGTCGACATCACCAACGGCAAGTTCGTCTTCAGTTGCACCGAGGCCTACCGGGTGAAGAACGGCAAGATCGGCGCGCCGGTCAAGGGCGCCACGCTGATCGGCGACGGGCCCACGGCGCTGAACCGGATTCGCGCCATCGGCAACGACATGGCGCTCGACCCGGGCATCGGCAATTGCGGCAAGGCCGGTCAGTGGGTGCCGGTGGGCGTGGGCCAGCCGACGCTGTTGATCGGCGGGCTCACGGTGGGGGGCGCGGCGGCCTGACCGCCCGGCTTGGTCGCTCTTCATGGGCTCCCGCCCGCTCTGCGGCCCTGGCCGATCCGCGTTCACCAATCGTTAACCATCTGCGCCCAAGACTCGTCCGAGGATGAGCGGAGCCGCGCGGCATTGCAGAAGAATTCTTCAACACACACCCTCGCACCACCCACAAGGGAGGATTCCCTGGTCGCGTGGCTGCGCCTCATCCGCTCGCGCCGTGTCGGCGCGAGCACCTTTTTCCGGCTGATGGCCGAGCATGGCAGCGCCGAGGCGGCGCTCGATGCGCTGCCCGGCATCGCGCGGCAGGCGCGGGTGGCCGACTACGCCCCCTGCCCGGCCGACGACGCACGGCGCGAACTCGACGCCGGGCGCGCGGCGGGCGCCCGGCCACTGTGTTTTGGCGCGCCCGACTACCCCGCCGCCCTGGCCGACCTCGGCGACGCGCCGCCCGTGCTGTGGGCGTTGGGCCGGGCCGACCTCGCCCAGCGCCCGATGGCCGCGCTGGTTGGCGCGCGAAATGCCTCCAGTCTTGGCACGCGCATGGCCCGCGCGCTGGCGCTGGGGCTGGGCAAGGCCGGGTTCACCGTGGTCTCGGGCCTGGCCCGCGGGATCGACCGCGCCGCCCACCTGGCCGCGCTGGAAACCGGCACCGTGGCCGTGCAGGCCGGCGGGATCGACGTGATCTATCCCACCGAGAATGCGGGCCTCGCCGCCGATATCGCCGAAACCGGACTGCGCCTGTCCGAACAGCCGCCGGGGATGCAGCCGCAGGCGCGGCATTTTCCCCAGCGCAACCGCATCATCTCGGGGCTGTCGCGCGCCGTGGTGGTGGTCGAGGCCGCCGCGCGCTCGGGCAGCCTGATTACCGCGAAGGCCGCGCTCGACCAGGGGCGCGAGGTGCTGGCGGTGCCCGGCCACCCGTTCGACGCGCGCGCGGCGGGCTGCAACATGCTGATCCGCGACGGCGCCGTCCTGGTGCGCGGGGCCGAGGACGTGTGCGAGGCGCTGACCGGGCAATTGCCCTTGCCGGTGCCCGACCCGGCGCCCCCCCCGCGCCCGCGCATCACCGAGGTGCCCCGCACGCCCCCCTCAGCACGCCGCGCGCCGGCCGATACCGCAACGCTGCATGCCGAGATCCTGTCGCGCCTCGGTCCCTCGCCGCTGGCCGAGGATCAGCTGATCCGCGATCTTGCGCTGCCCGCCGGCCATGTCGCCCCCGCGCTGGTCACGCTGGAGTTGGACGGCCGCATCCAGCGCCAGGCCGGGGGCCTGTTGTCGCGCCAGGGCTGAGGCCCGCCCGGCCCGACGGTCGAAGGTGCCGCCACGGGCGGTGCATTGACATTCGCCGCCCGCCCCCCACATCTTCCGCCGCCATGGGCCTGAGCCCGAGTCGAAAGGAATTCCATGCCGGTCGTTGTCGTCGAGTCGCCTGCCAAAGCCAAGACAATCAACAAGTATCTGGGCTCCGACTACACCGTTCTCGCCTCTTACGGCCATGTACGCGACCTGCCGCCCAAGGACGGATCGGTCGATCCAGAGCATGATTTCGAGATGCTATGGGAGGTCGGCACCGACTCGCGCAAACATGTGAAGGCGATCGCCGACGCGCTGAAAGACGACAACGCGCTGATCCTCGCCACCGACCCCGACCGCGAGGGCGAGGCGATTTCCTGGCACCTCGAAGAGGCCCTGAAAAAACGCCGCGCGATCAAGAAGGACACCCCGGTCAGCCGCGTGGTCTTTAACGCGATCACCAAATCCGCCGTCACCGAGGCGATGAAAAACCCCCGCGCGATCGACGAGCCGCTGGTGCATGCCTACCTCGCGCGCCGCGCGCTCGACTACCTCGTGGGCTTCAACCTCTCGCCCGTTCTGTGGCGCAAGCTGCCCGGCGCGAAATCGGCGGGCCGCGTGCAATCGGTCTGCCTGCGGCTGATCGTCGAGCGCGAGATGGAGATCGAGGCGTTCCGCCCGCGCGAATACTGGTCGGTCAAGGCGGTGCTCTCCACCCCACGTGGCCAGACCTACGAGGCCCGGCTGACGCTTCTGGGGGGCGACAAGCTCGACAAATACGACATCGCCAATGAGACCGCGGCGGAACTGGCCGTGCAGGCGATCAACAGCCGCGACCTCAGCGTCGCTTCGGTCGAGGCCAAGCCCTCCAACCGCAACCCGGCGCCGCCGTTCATGACCTCGACCCTGCAGCAGGAGGCCAGCCGCAAGTTCGGCTTCGGCGCGCGCCAGACGATGCAGGCGGCGCAACGCCTCTACGAGGCCGGGCACATCACCTACATGCGGACAGACGGCATCGACATGGCGCCCGAGGCGGTGATGGCCGCGCGCGACGCGATCAAGGACCGTTACGGCGCGGACTACGTGCCGAAAAGCCCGCGGATGTACAAGAACAAGGCCAAGAATGCGCAAGAGGCCCACGAATGCATCCGCCCCACCGACATGACGCGCGACGCGGGCAAGCTGAAGCTGACCGATGACGACCAGCGCAAGCTTTACGACCTGGTCTGGAAACGCACGCTTGCCAGCCAGATGGAGGCCGCACGGCTGGAACGTACCACGGTGGATGTGATCAGCGCCGACGGCCAGGTGGGCCTGCGCGCCACGGGCCAGGTGGTGCTCTTCGACGGGTTTCTCAAGATCTACGAGGAGGGGCGCGACGATGTTGTGGTCGACGAGGACGACAAGCGCCTTCCGCAGATCGCGCAGGGCGAGCCCGCGCAGAAGCAGAGCATCACGCCCGAGCAGCATTTCACCCAGCCGCCGCCGCGCTATACCGAGGCGACGCTGGTCAAGCGGATGGAGGAACTCGGCATCGGCCGGCCCTCGACCTATGCCTCGATCGTCACCACGATCCAGGACCGCGGCTATGTGACCAAGGACAAGAACCGCCTGATCCCCGAGGACAAGGGGCGGCTGGTGACGGCCTTCCTGTCCAACTATTTCCGCAAATACGTAGGCTACGAGTTCACCGCCAATCTTGAGGACGAGCTCGACGACGTCTCGGCCGGCGAACGTGAATATCTCGACGTTCTGGGCCGGTTCTGGAAGGATTTCTCGGCCGCCATCGCCGAAACCGCAGATCTGCGCATCACCGAGGTTCTGGAAAAGATCGACGAGGTGCTGGCGCCGCACCTTTATCCGCCGCGCGAGGACGGCACCGACCCGCGGATCTGCCCCAAATGCGGGGCGGGCCGGCTGAACCTCAAGACCGCGCGGTCGGGCGGGGCGTTCATCGGCTGCTCGAACTACCCCGAATGCCGCTATACGCGGCCCCTGTCGGCCCCGAACGGCGAGGACGCGTCCGAGTTGGACGGCAAGGTGCTGGGCCATGACGGCGACGACGAAATCACCTTGCGCGTCGGTCGCTTCGGGCCCTACGTCCAGCGCGGCGAACCCACCGAGGAGGCCCCCAAGCCGCCCCGCGCCAGCCTGCCCAAGGGCTGGGCGCCCGAGGAGATCGACCTGGAAAAGGCGCTGATGCTACTCTCGCTGCCGCGCGAGGTGGGTACCCACCCCGACGACGGCGAAATGATCGAGGCCGGCATCGGGCGCTATGGCCCCTACGTCAAGCATGGCAAGAAATACGCCAACCTCGCCGATGTGGACGAGGTGTTCACCGTGGGCATGAACCGCGCGGTCGAAGTTCTGGCCCAGAAGAAAACCCGCGGTCGCGGCACGACGGCCAAGCCGATCAAGGAGCTGGGCGAGCACCCCGAAAAGGGCGGCGCGGTCAACGTGATGGACGGCCGCTACGGCCCTTACGTGAAGTGGGACAAGGTCAACGCGACGCTACCCAAGGGGGTCGACCCTGCCGACGTGACCATGGAGATGGCGGTCGGGATCATTGCCGAAAAAGCCGCCAAGAAGGGCGGGCGCAAGAAGAAGAGCTGAGCCCGCCGGGCCCACCGTTTGGCGTGAAAAGGTTGGCGCGCGGCCTGCCGCATGGGCGGCACAGGCGGCGTCTCACGCCCCCGGCCGCGGCAGACGCGCCGCACTTGATTGACAGCGCCCGGCCCCTTCGCCACAACTCCCGCAACGGTCCAAATGGGAGAGGTCCATGCAAAAGATATACGGCAGCGCGACCGAGGCGCTCGACGGGCTTTTGTTCGACGGCATGTTCATCGCCGCCGGCGGGTTCGGGCTTTGCGGCATTCCGGAACTGCTGATCGACGCGATCAAGGAGGCGGGCACGAAGGATATGACCTTCGCCTCGAACAACGCGGGCGTGGACGATTTCGGCATCGGCCTGCTGCTGCAGACCCGGCAGGTGAAAAAGATGATCTCGTCCTATGTCGGCGAGAATGCCGAGTTCATGCGGCAGTACCTGTCCGGCGAGCTCGAGCTGGAATTCAACCCGCAAGGCACGCTGGCCGAGCGGATGCGCGCCGGCGGCTGCGGCATTCCGGGTTTCTACACCAAGACCGGCGTCGGCACCCAGATCGCCGAAGGCAAGGAACACAAGGAGTTCGACGGCGAGACCTACATCCTGGAACGCGGGATCGTCGCTGACCTGTCGATCGTCAAGGCGTGGAAGGCCGATACCACCGGCAACCTGGTGTTCCGCAAGACCGCGCGCAACTTCAACCCGCCGGCGGCGATGTGCGGCAAGGTCTGCGTGTGCGAGGTGGAGGAAATCGTCGAGCCCAAGGACCTGGACCCCGACAACATCCACCTGCCCGGCATCTTCGTGCACCGCCTGATCCAGGGCGAGCACGAGAAACGGATCGAACAGCGCACCACCCGCGCGGCGTAAGGGAGAAATAACATGCCTTGGGACCGCAACCAGATGGCGGCGCGCGCCGCTGAGGAACTGAAGGACGGGATGTATGTCAACCTCGGCATCGGCATTCCGACGCTGGTGGCCAACTATATCCCGGACGGCGTGACAGTCACGCTGCAATCGGAAAACGGGATGCTCGGCCTCGGCCCCTTCCCGATCGAGGGCAGCGAAGACCCCGACCTGATCAACGCCGGCAAGCAGACCATCACCGAGCTGCCGCATTCGGCCTATTTCGACAGCGCCACCTCCTTTGGCATGATCCGTGGCGGCAAGATTGCCATGGCGATCCTGGGCGCGATGGAGGTTTCGGAAGAGGGCGACCTGGCCAACTGGATGATCCCCGGCAAGCTGGTCAAGGGGATGGGCGGCGCGATGGACCTTGTGGCCGGCGTGCGCCGAGTGGTGATCGTGATGGATCACACCAACAAGCATGGCGACAGCAAGCTTTTGAAAGCCTGCACCCTGCCGCTGACCGGCACCGCCGTTGTCGACCGGATCATCACCAACCTCGGCGTGCTCGACGTGGTCGAGGGCGGGCTGAAGATCGTCGAATGCGCCGAGGGCGTCACCGAAGACGAGATCCGCACGGCCACCGAGGCAGCCATCGTCAACTGACCCCTCAAACGACATGCGCGCCGGAGATGTGTCTCGCCGGCGCGCGTTTCGTGTCTTGGGAAGGGGCGGGTAGTGGCGCGCCCCTTCGCTGTTTTCTCCGCATGATCAGCTATTCGGGCCGTCGCGGTGGTCGCCAAGCGCATCGAGGATCTGCGCCGCGCGGGCATTCGCGTGGCTTTGCGTCGACATGAAGACGCGCGACGTGTCGTCCTCGGCGAAGACCCGGTCAATGCCGTCGTCGCTGCCCATGGCGATGGATTCGAAGATGCGCTCGGCCTCGTCGTTCGCGGCGCTGGTGCTGGACACGGTGTATTCCTTGGGCGTGCCGAAGTAGACGCGGGCGTCGTTGCCGGTCTCGTTGGCGGCGGCCTTCAGGCGGACCAGCTGGGTGCCGGTGTACTGGCCTGCTTCCACGCCGAGTTCGCGTTCGAGTTGCGACTGGGCCATCGCGGGGGCGGCCAGGGCGAAGACGGCGGCAGTGCTCAGGATAATGCGTTTCATGGGTGTATCTCCTTTGGTTTGGTTGTCGGTTCAGTTGGGCTGTTGCGTTGCCCGTGTACCGAAGATGCGCCCTCACCCACCTCACATCAACGCACACAAACGAGAGAAGGCCGCGAGATGGGTTCGTGGATGCACAGTTTGTGTGGCGCACGTTTCGTTGAGCCCCCTTGCGCCGGGGCACCCGGCCACCGGCGGTGCGAAATTGTCGCCAAATTCGAAACAGCATCATATTGATGCCCTATTCCGTTGCTATCGCGCGGATGACAAACACCACCGAGCAGACAGATCCGCGAGTCACGACATGCAATGGAAAACCGCTGAATATGCGGGCTGGGGCCGGGCGTATCGCGCCCATGGCCCGCTGGCCCGCCCCGAGCGCCTGTCGGCGCTCGCCGCCGCGCTGGCCGAACCAGGCCCCGCCATCGGCAACCGCCGCTCTTACGGCGACGCCGCGCTAAACGATGGCGGCGCTGCGATCGAGATGACCCGGCTCGACCGGTTTCTCGGCTTCGACGCCGAGACCGGCACGCTGGATGTCGAGGCCGGCGCCACCATCGGGCAGATCGCCGAGGCCTTCGCGCCGCGCGGCTGGCTGCCCGCGGCGATGCCCGGCACCGGGTTCGCCACCGTGGGCGGCTGCATCGCCAATGACGTGCATGGCAAGAACCATCACGGGGCGGGCAGCTTTGGCCAGCACGTGACGGCGCTGACCCTGATGACCGGCAACGGCCCGCGCGAGGTGACGCCCGAGGCCGACGCCGCTCTCTTTCGCGCCACGGTCGGCGGCATGGGCCAGACCGGCCCCATCGTCTCGGCCAGGCTGCGGCTGATCCCCTGCCCCGGCCAGCGTGTGGTGGTCGAGGAAAGCCGCGTTCCCGACCTCGGCACGTTTCTCGACCGGCTCGACGGATCAGAGGCCACTTATGCGGTCGGCTGGATCGACGCGCTGGCCCGCGGCAAGCACCTGGGCCGCGGCATCCTGGAAGAGGCGGAACTGGCCGAGGGCCCCCGCCCGGGCCCCGAGAAGCGCGCGAAATCGGTGCCGCTCGATCTGCCCGGCGCGCTTTTGTCCTGGCCGGTGGTCAAGGCGTTCAACGCCCGCTACCTGCGGCGCATCCCCGACACCGGGCGGCGCAGCAAGAAGCAGATCAACGACTTCTTCTTTCCGCTGGACGCGGTCCACGACTGGAACCGGCTATACGGCAAGCGCGGCTTTCACCAGTTCCAATGCGTCGTGCCGGTCGAGGCCAGGGACGCGCTGCGCGAGATCCTGACGCGCATCGCCAAATCGGGCCTCGCCTCGCCTCTGGCGGTTATCAAGCGCATGGGGCCGGGGCGCGGCGGGATGATGTCCTTCCCGATGGAAGGCTACACGCTGGCCGTGGACATGCCCAACCGCGCCAAGGCCGCGCCGCTGATCGCCGCGCTCTCGCGCATGGCGCAAGAGGCCGGCGGGCGCATCTACCTGGCCAAGGATTCGGTGGCCGAACCGGCGGTCGTGGCCGCGATGTATCCCGAACTGGACGCCTGGCGCGCCGAGGTGGCCAAGGCCGACCCCGAGGGCCGGTACCAGACCGACCTGGTGCGCCGCCTGCAACTGAGGAGCCCGGCATGAGCGAAACCTGGATCATTCTCGGCGCCAGCTCGTCGATGGCGCGCGCCTTTGTCCGTGCGGTGGCCGAACGGGGCGACAGCGTGCTGCTGGCCGGGCGCGACATGGACGACATGGCGCGCAGCGCGGCCGACGCCCGCACCCGCGGCGCGCCGCTGGCCGAACCGGTCTTTTTCGATGCGCGCAAACCCGACAGTTTTACCCCCATCCTCGACCGCGCCCAGGCGGTGGAAGGCCCGGTCTCGGCCGCGGTCTTCGTGGGCTCGATGCCGCCGCAAGACGAGATCGACGCCGACCCCGGCCTGATCGAAGGCGTGGTGAGCGACAGCTTCTCCGGCCCCGCCCGGTTTCTGCAGTCGTTCGCGCCGCTGATCGAGGCGCGCGGCGCGGGCAACGTGGTGGGCGTGGCCTCGGTCGCGGGCGACCGCGGGCGCATCGGCAACTATGTCTACGGCGCCGCCAAGGCGGGATTTGCCACTTACCTTTCGGGGTTGAGAAACCGGTTGACCCGCGCCGGCGGCCATGTGGTGACGGTAAAGCCCGGCTTTGTCGACACGGCGATGACCTGGGGCATCGAGGGGATGTTCCTGGTGGCCCCGCCCGAGGCGGTGGCGCGCGACATCCTCAAGGCCGTCGAGAAAAAGCGCAACGTGATCTACACGCCGATCTTCTGGCTGGGCATCATGACGATCATCCGCGCCATCCCAGAGCCGATCTTCAAGAAGATGTCGATCTAGAAGCCGAACCAGCGCTGCCACAGCCCCGCGCCGTAAAACATCAGCGACAGGGCAAAGCAGATCAGCCCGATGCCCAGCTTGTCGCGCAGGGCGAATACGATCGGGTCGTAATCCTGCTTGCCCTGCCAGCCCAGCACGACCATGCGGATCAGCCAGATGGCCAGCGGCACCAGCGCCACCCACAGCAGCCAGCGCGTGGGATAAAGAATGTGCGCCTGCTCGGTGAAGCTGTAGCCGAAAAAGGTCAGCAACGCGCCGACGATGCCAAGGCCGGCGACGTTGAGCAGATCCTCGCGGTCGGGCCGGCCATAGCCGCGCCCCGGCAGGCGCTCGTCCGTGGTGGCCAGCGCCAGCTCCGTCAATCGCTTGACCGCTCCAAGCGTCAGGAAGACCGGGTAGACGAAGACCAGCATGAAAACCGACACATCCACCTTGGAGGCCACGGCGCCCGCCACCACGCGCAGGGTGTAAAGCGCGGCCAGCGTGGCGATATCGACCCAGCGCATCCGCTTTAGCCGCAGCGAATAGGCCAGCGACAGCGTCATGTAGAGCGCGACGACGCCCAGCATCGCCGCGCCCAGCGCGGCCGCGATGCCGAGCGCGACCAGGGCAAGGCCCAGGCTGGCCGCCATGCCCACCTTGATGGGGACGGTCCCGGCCGCGAACGGACGGCGGCATTTGGTGGGGTGCAGCCGGTCGGCCTCGAGGTCGAGCAGGTCGTTGACGATATAGATGCACGAGGCTGCCGCCGAAAACGCCACCATTCCCGCCAGGACCAGCAGCACCGTGGCCACGCCGAAATCATGCGCGGCCAGCATCGGCACGAACAACAGCACGTTCTTGACCCACTGATGCGGCCGCAGCGCCCGCGCCAGGTCGCGCCAGTGCCAGCCGGTAGAGATCTGCTCGACCGGATGGCCCGCGGCGCGCAGCCCCGAGGCGATCTGGGGATGTGCGCCGACGATCAGCGCGCGGTCGGCACGTTCCCACACCGCGCGGTCGGCCACGTTGTCGCCGGCATAGTCAAATCCGCGCTCGCCATAGGCGGCCACCAGCGCCGCGCCCTTGGCCGCGCCCTTGAGGTTGGTCTGCCCGTCCGAGGCAAAGCTCTGCGCGCTCAGCCCATGGGCGGCGGCCAGCCGCTCGACGAGCTGTCCGTCCGAGGCCGAGGCCAGGACCACCTCGCGGCCCTCGGCGCGGGCGGCCTCGACGCGGGCGGCCAGTTCGGGATTGAGCGGCAGCAGGTCGAAACGCGGCGGTGCGATCTCGGCCAGCGCGCGCTTGAGCGCGGCGCGGTCATGGATGTTGCGCGCCACGGCCCCCAGCGTCGCCAGGGGCGCGCGGTGCAGCCCGCCCCAGAACGTCTCGAACAACAGATCGGTGCTGAGAAAGGTGCCATCGACATCCAGCACCAGCGGTTTGCAGGCCGACATCATCCCGCTCCTATCACGCGAAACACACAACCGTCGCTGATAAGCTGGGGCGGGGTGATGCACAGCCCCCGGCTGACCTGCCAGGCGGCCAGGACCTTGGGCACGTAATCGCGCGTCTCGGCATAGGGCGGCACGCCGCCATGTCGCTGTACCGCGCCCTCGCCCGCGTTGTAGCCGGCCAGCACCAGCACCGGGTCGCCGCCGAAATTCTTCATCAGCCAGTCCAGATAGGCCACACCGCCGGCGATGTTCTGCGTCGGGTCGGTGATGTCGGTCACGCCGAACCGCTTGGCCGTCGCCGGCATCAGCTGCATCAGCCCGGTGGCGCCCTTGGGGCTGACGGCCCGGGGCCGCCCGCTGCTCTCGATGCCGATCACCGCCAGCACCAGCGCCGGCGAGACCTTGGTGCCCACGGTGGCGCGCAGGATGTCGGTGCCATGCAGCCGCGCGATGTCCTGAAGCGCCTGCAGGCGCGGCGCCGGCACCGCGGCCCCCGCTGGCCCGGTCGACAACGCGTTCACCGCAAGCTCCAGCCGGGCCGGGCCCAGCCGGCTTTCGCCCCGGCCGACCGCGTCCCAGTACCAGGCGAAACGGCCGATCGGCGATGCGGGGGCCTCGGGCGCGGCCTGGTCGGGCTCTGCGGTGTCGTCGGTGGCGGGGGGCTTGGGTGGCGGCGCGGGGCGCGGGGCGATCTGCACGGTGATACGCTTTTGCCCCGGCTTGGGCAGCCCGACACGCTTGAAGGTAAATTCCGGGTACGGCGGCGGCTCGGCACCGGCCGCGCCCGCGAGAGCCATGGCTCCGATGACTGCGATTGCGAAGCGCCGCTTCATGCGGTGACTGCCCTGCCTCGACCTTTGTTGTGGATCTTGTCGCAAAAATCGTCGGAAAAGGCCAGCGGGAAGGGTTCGAATCGCGCGATTCCGCTGCGATCTGTGCGCTTCAGCCACCGCGAAAAACGAAAAATTTACGATCTTTTCATTTTTTTATCGTTAAAAAACATACGCTTAATTTGATTTTTCTGATTTGCGGGCGTGCAACCAAAAATGCCAAGCGCAGGCCAAACTCTCGCCCCATTCAAACGGGATATTTCAACCATGCCAAGGCGGGGATCGGCCCAAACAAGAGACGGGCCACATAGAACCGAAGAGGCAAGACAGAGCGAGCTAACGGACCTACTGGAGGGATACCAAATGAAACTGTTCAACATGCTCAAGAATTTCCGGAACGACGAATCCGGTGCCGTGACCGTCGACTGGGTGGTGCTGACCGCCGCCATCGTTGGCCTTGGCATCGCTGTTCTGGCGACCGTTGAAACCGGCGTGAACACGCTGGCCACCAACATCAGCTCGGAAATCGCCGGCATCACCGTCAACTAATCTTTTGACGGCCACCGGTATTTCGGAACCGACTGACAGGCCGCGCCCCTCGGGGCGCGGCCGCCTCTTTTGAAGGCCCCGAAACACGTTCGGCGGGAAACCGCGACGCACGCGAATTCCACAAGCGGAACAACCTCCGGCCACATTTTAACGTGATATTTGCGTTAGGCGGTGGGAGAGACCGTCCGCAATAGCCGGCCGGTCATGGATCGAGGCCCTTATTTGATGGGAGTACCCTTATGAAGGATACTGCAAAAAAATTCGTCCAGGACGAAGACGGGGCGGTGACGGTCGACTGGATCGTGCTTACCGCATTCGTCGTCGGCATGGCTCTGGCGGTGGTGGCGATCTTCGTCCCCGGCCCCACGAACATCGCATCGAACATCAGCAACGCGATTGCCGGCATCACGGTCGTCGACTGACCGCGGCGCCATTTGTTTCCAAAAATGCGAAAATCCTTGGCGTCGCCTTAGCCTGTCCACGTTTTCGCCGCAAAGCCGGACAAGGATGATCTCGATGCAAAAGTGTCGGCCCGTCGCCCAGAGCGGGGCTGGACCAAGCAAGGGAAGGGTTCAACATGCGATTGCTGTTCGGGTTGGTTCTGATTGCGGGCCTTGGGCTTGCAGGCTTTGCCGTCTACATGGCGCAAGGCTACATCTCGGAATATGAAACCGCTTTGGCGCAGGAACGCGCCCAGCGCGCCAAGCAGGTCAAGTTGGTCGACATCTACGTGACCGACCGGCCGCTGCGCTACGGCGAGCAGTTCACGCTGGACGATGCGCGCCTCGTGCGCTGGCCGGCCGACGCGCTGCCCGAAGGCGCGTTCAGCAAACAAGCGGAGCTGTTCCCGGAGGGCAAGCCGGCCTTTCGCACCGTACTGCGCGCGATGGAGAAGAACGAGCCGCTGCTCAAGGTCAAGTTGACCGAGCCGGGTGCCGAAGCCGGCATCACCTCGCGCCTGACCAAGGGCATGCGCGCCTTTGCCATCAAGGTGGACGTGGCGACCGGCGTGTCGGGCTTCTTGCGGCCTGGCGACCGCGTGGACGTTTACTGGACCGGCAATTCCGGCGGTGGCAGCGTGACCAAGCTGATCCAGACGAAGATGCGTCTGATCGCGATCGACCAGACCGCCGACGAGGACCGCGCAAGCCCCGTCATCGCGCGCACCGTCACGGTCGAAGCCACACCCGAGCAGGTCGCGGCCCTGGCCCAGGCGCAATCGACCGGACGCCTGTCGCTGTCGCTGGTCGGCGCCGATGACAACGAAGACGTCGCCGGCGTCGAGATCGACCAAAACCGCCTGCTGGGCATCAAGCAAGAGGTGCAGGTGGTCGAAGAAAAGGCCGAGGAATGCTCGATCCGGACGCGCCGGGGTGCCGAGGTGGTGGAAATTCCGATCCCCTGCACCAACTGACCCCGAAAATACCGAACGATCCGCCGCGCGCGCCCTTCACGGGGCGCGCGCTTGGCTTAGTGGCGTGTGCCTCTCCGGCTCGGGTGTTGCGGCATGTCCACAGGCAGGCCGAGTCGCACAGGCTTGATTGTTGCAATAAAATGCGAAGTACCGCATGCTCTCGAACAACGGGCGAACAGACCCGACATGAGGCGTGGTCGGAAAGGCAGGATCACATGAGCATTAAGAAGTTGTTCGCGGCGGGCCTTTTGGGTGTAGCCGTGGTTGCGACACAGGCGGGTCCGACCTCGGCCGAAACTCTTCGGGTGATGAGCGGGGCCCCGTCAGGTAAGCTGAACGTTCCGATGAACCGCGCGGTCGTCGTCGAAAGCGACGAGGTCTTCGCCGAATTGTCGATCTCCAATCCCGCGATCGCGGACATCTCCACGCTTTCCGACCGGATGATCTACGTCCTGGGCAAGTCGCCGGGGCGGACGACGCTGACCCTGCTGGGCCCCGATGGCCAGCTGATCACCAACGTCGAAGTCCGCGTCACCCCAGATCTCAGCGAGTTGAAAGAGCGGCTGCGCGAGGTGCTGCCCGGCGAGTCCATCGAGGTGCGCGCCGCGAATGACGGCATCGTTCTGTCTGGCACCGTGTCTTCTGCCGTGGTGGTCGACCGGGCACTTGATCTGGCCGGACGTTACGCTCCAGAGCGTGTCGCCAACCTGATGACGGTCGGCGGCAGCCAGCAGGTCATGCTCAAGGTCCGCTTCGCGGAGATGAACCGCTCGGTCCGCAAGAGCCTCTCGGCCAGCCTCGCGGTCAACGGCACCGGCGACGGCGGCAACATCGGCTATAACGGCGGCAACGGCACGTTCATTTCGGGCGACAATTTCGGCAACATCTTCGACGGGGACGCCACCACCGGGCTCGAGCTGCAAAGCGGCACCCAGGGTGCGTTCACCTTCGGCGTCGGCGCCGGCAGCATGGAATTTGCCATCCTCCTGGAAGCCCTTGAAACAAAAGGTTTTGTCCGCACGCTGGCGGAGCCGAACCTGACCGCCCTGTCCGGCCAGAATGCCGAGTTCCTGGCCGGGGGCGAATACCCTGTGCCGATCACGGACTCGGACGGCCAGGTCACGGTCGAGTTCAAGCCTTTCGGCATCCAGCTCGAATTCACGCCTCGCGTGGTCGGCAAGAACATCAACCTGCGCATGAGCGCAGCGGTCAGCGGAATCGACACCAACAACAGCTACTCCGACGGCAACATCACCATCTCGGGCTTCTCGACCCGCAGCACGGCCACCACGGTCGAACTGCGCGACGGCGAAAGCTTTGCCATCGCGGGCTTGCTGCAAGACGACTTCCGGAGCCTCAACAGCCAGGTGCCCTGGCTGGGCGACGTGCCGATCCTGGGCGCGCTGTTCCGCAGCTCGGAATACAACCGCGAACAGAGCGAACTGGTGATCATCATCACCGCTCACCTCGTGTCGCCGACCCGCGGAGAGGCGCTTGCGATGCCGACCGACAGGGTACGGCCGCCCAGCGAGTCCGAACTGTTCCTCTTCGGCAAGGTCGCCGGCCGCGATGGCCGCCTACCCGGCGCCGCCGGCGAAGTGGCCCGGCAGGAATTCAGCGCCCCCTACGGCTATGTGATGGAGTAAGAGAGATGCGCGGCCCCCTTGTTCTACTGTCCGTCTCGGCTCTCGTCGCTCTGGGGGGGTGCAATCCCGCAGCGATCAACGCCCCTGCCGGCAGCACCCTCGATAGCGGCGATTTCGGCAATGCCACGATGAACAACACCCTGGTAATGAACGGCGAACGCGATGCCGTCATCAGCCTGTCACGCCGGTTCGCCGCCGAGGCGCCGACCACCATCAATTTCGACTTCGACAGCGCCGTTCTGGACGGGACAGCCCAGGCGGCACTGGCCCGCCAGGCCGAATGGATCGCCCAGTACCCCTCGGTCCGCTTCCGGGTCTATGGCCATACCGACAAGGTCGGCTCGAACAGCTACAACAAGCGCCTCGGCCTGCGCCGGGCGCGGGCCGCCGTCAACTACCTTGTCAGCCGGGGCATTTCGCGCAGCCGGCTAGAGGCCGTGGTCTCCTACGGCGAGACACAGCCGCTGATCGTCACCGAGAACCGCGAGCGGCGCAACCGCCGCACCGTGACCGAGGTTTCGGGCTTCCTCAAGCGCAAGCCGCTTGTCCATGATGGCAAGTACATGCAGCGCACCTACGAGGAATACGTCGACAGCGCGACCGAGCTTCACGCCATCGTTGGCGACGAATAATTAATCGCGCCGGAAAGGCGCGATCTTCCAACAATTTTGGTTTTTGGGCCGTAATGTTGCCCAACTTGAAAGCCACCTTTCTCCAGAGGCAGCAACGCGTGTGACACCGAGTCGCGCGCTGGCATCCGCCCCGCCAGGACCCGCAATTTCGCGCGGTCCCGCGCGTCCGCGGCTGTCTGCAAGGAGAAGGAAGAGTGGCATATGGCGAGTAACGCAGCGATCCAGTCGGACCCCGCCCCCATCGTCGCCTGTACGGTTTCGCGCGACGTGCAGAGTTTCGAGCTATTGATCGAAGACATGGAGGCCGAGCTCGGCGAAAATTGGGGCGATCTATCCTTCGACGACGCCACCGTCTTTTTGACACAGCCCGATGCGCAAGAGCTGGAGTTCATGGCCATCGCAGTGGATCAGGAGGACGAGGAGGTCCTGTCGACGATCTGCGACCTGGTGAAGACCGCCAAGGAACACAAGGTCAAGGTGATCTTGATCGCCGACGAGCTGAGCCCGATGGCGTTGCACCAACTGTTGCGGCTGGGCGCCGAGGATTTCGTCCCCTACCCCCTGCCCGAGGGCGCGCTGCACGAGGCGATCGAAAAGCTGCGCCGCGCGCCGGCGCCAAATCTGCAGCCGGTTCCGACCGGGCTTCCGGGCCACCCCGCGGGCGACCGCGAAGGCGTGGTTCTGCCGGTGCATGGCCTGGCCGGGGGCGTGGGCACCACGACCTTTGCCGTCAACCTCGCCTGGGAGTTGGCGAATGCCGACAAGAAGGAACCGCCGGCGGTCTGCCTGATCGATTTCGACCTGCAGTTCGGTGCGGTGTCGACCTATCTCGACCTGCCCCGCCGCGAAGCCGTGTTCGAGTTGCTGTCCGATACCGGCGCGATGGACAGGGACGTCTTCATGCAGGCGCTGCAGACCTTCAACGAACGTCTGCACGTGCTGACCGCGCCGGCCGACATTCTGCCGCTCGATCTGATCGGGTCGGAGGACGTGAACGCCATCATCGACGTCGCACGCGCGAATTTCGATTTTGTCATCGTCGACATGCCGTCGACGCTGGTGCAGTGGACCGAGACGGTCCTGGCGCAGGCGCAGATCTACTTCGTCCTGCTCGAACTCGACATGCGCTCGGCCCAGAACACGCTGCGGATGATCCGCGCGCTGAAAAGCGAGGATCTGCCGCACGAGAAGCTGCGCTTTGCGCTGAACCGGGCGCCGAGATTCGCCGATCTGTCGGGCAAGAGCCGCGTCAAGCGGATGGCCGAGAGCCTGGATATCGACATCGAGATACTGCTGCCCGAAGGCGGCAAGATGGTCAGCCAGGCCGGCGACCACGGCATGCCCCTGTCCGAGACCGCGGGCAAGATGCCGCTGCGCAAGGAAATTCAGAAACTCGCGGTGCAGCTTTATGAACACGCCCGTGAGGCCGAGGCCGCCGGCTGAGTAAGGAGGGGGACCCCCAATGTTCTCGCGTTACAAGAAAACCGGCACCGGCCCGGCCCAACTCGCCGACGGACCGACCGCCCAGGCCGCGGTGCGCGAAGCCGCGCCGGAAACCATTCGCCGCCCGCCCTCGCAGCAGATTTCGCCGGCCCGCGCGGAAGCCGTCGACAAGGAACGCAAGCGCAAGCAGCGGCTGGCCGACATCAAGAACGAACTGCACAAGCGGCTTTTGGAGGACCTGAACCTCGCCGCGCTCGAAACCGCGTCGGAGTCCGATCTTCGTTCCGAAATCCAGGCGATCAGCGCTGAGGCGCTGGATGAGATGAGCGTCGTCCTGAACAAGGAAGACCGCCAGACCCTGCACCAGGAACTGTTCGACGAGGTGATGGGCCTCGGCCCGCTCGAACCGCTTTTGAAGGACGACACGGTCAACGATATCCTGGTGAACGGCCCGCAGCAGATCTTTATCGAACGCTCGGGCAAGCTGGAACTCAGCAACATCACCTTCAAGGACGAAAAGCACCTGCTGCGGATCATCGACAAGATCGTGTCGGCCGTCGGCCGGCGTGTCGACGAATCCACCCCCTATGTCGACGCCCGCCTCGCCGACGGCTCGCGTTTCAACGCGATGGTGCCGCCGATCGCGGTCGACGGCAGCCTGGTGTCGATCCGGAAATTCAAGAAGGACAAGCTGGCGATCGACGACCTGGTGAAATTCGGCGCCTTTACAGAAGAAATGGCCGCCTATCTTCAGGCTGCGGTGGCCTGCCGGCTGAATGTCATCGTCTCGGGCGGTACGGGTTCGGGCAAGACGACCACGCTGAACGCGCTGTCGTCCTTCATCGACAACTCCGAGCGCATCCTGACCATCGAGGACACCGCGGAACTTCAGCTTCAACAGACCCATGTGGGCCGGATGGAAAGCCGCCCCGCAAACGTCGAGGGCCGCGGTGCGGTCAGCCAGCGGGACTGTCTGAAAAACGCGCTCAGGATGCGCCCCGACCGCATCATCGTCGGCGAGACGCGCGGCGAAGAGGTCATCGACATGCTGCAGGCGATGAATACCGGCCACGACGGCTCGATGACCACGATCCACGCCAACAACGCGCGCGACGCGGTCAGCCGCCTTGAGAACATGATCGCCATGGCCGGCATTGAAATGCCTCTCAAAGCGGTTCGAAGCCAGGTCGCAAGCGCTGTGCACCTGATCGTGCAGGCCAGCCGCCTACAAGACGGCTCGCGCCGGATGGTGTCGATCACCGAAATCACGGGCATGGAAGGCGACGTCATCTCGATGCAGGAAATCTTTCGCTACGAGCGCCTCGGCCTCGCGCCCGACGGCAAGATCATCGGCCGCTTCAACGCCACCGGTGTGCGCAGCCACTATTCGGAACGTTTCCGCCAATGGGGCTACGACCTTCCGCCCTCGATTTTCGAACCGATCACAGGGGACTGATCATGGAAATTGGAATTGAGCCGATCATTTACGGCCTGATCTTCGTCGCAGTCCTCGCGTTGGTCGAGGGCCTTTACCTGACCGTCTTCGGCAAGTCGATCAGCCTCAACAACAGGGTCAACCGCCGGCTGGAGATGCTGGAAAAGGGTATCGACCGCGAACAGGTGCTGGAACAACTCCGCAAGGAGATGAGCCAGCACATGAACGCCAAGGGCATCCCGCTCTACGCGATCCTCGCCGACAAGGCGCAAAAGGCCAATATCGCCTTCTCGCCCAAGGCACTCATCATGGTGATGCTGCTGCTCTCGGCGGTCGCCTTCATGGGCCTGACCGTGGGCACCGCCGCCTCGCTGCCGGTGCGCGCGCTGGTTGCCCTCGTCATGGGTTTTGGCGGTGTCTATGTCTGGATCAACAACAAGGCCAAGAAACGTCTCGGCCTGATCGAGGAACAGCTTCCCGACGCGGTGGAACTGATGGTGCGCTCACTTCGTGTGGGCCACCCTTTTTCCTCTGCTGTCAACATCGTGGCCAAGGAGGTGCCCGACCCGCTGGGCTCGGAATTCGGCATGATCGCCGACGAGGCCGCCTATGGCCGCGACGTTTCGGAAAGCCTGAAATCCCTGGCCGAGCGGATGGACATGCAGGATTTGCGCTTCCTCGCGGTGGCCGTCACCATCCAGCAGCAATCGGGCGGCAACCTGGCCGAGATCCTCGCCGGTCTGGCCAAGGTGATCCGGGCGCGGTTCAAGCTGTTCCGCAGGGTCAAGGCGATCACCGCCGAGGCGAAATGGTCGGGTATGTTCCTGTCGGGCTTCCCGATCGCGGCAATCCTGATGATCAACGTGATCAAGCCGGACTACTATGACGAGGTGAAAACGACCGCGGCCTTCATTCCCGCGGCGATCATCGTCGGCGTGTTCCTCGTGGCCAACGTGATCTTCATGAAGATCATGGTCAATATCAAGGTTTGAGGCCCAGAGAGATGGAATTCATAAACGAAATCAACGCCATCCTGACCGATAACTTCGGCGAGATGGGCCCGCTCTACGCCGCCGGGCTGCTGGGCGTGTTGCTTATCCTGCTGTCGCTGCCGACGCTTCTGAAAAAGCAGGTCGATCCGCTGGACAAGCTCAAGCGCGACATCCGAGCCGATGCCGCGCGAAACGTTGCCGACCCCGGCAAGAGCCTGCGGCCGCGCTCGCGCACCGAAAAGCTGGACAGGTTTTCGACCTTCCTTGAGCCCCAGGACGAGGAAGAGCTGTCAGCCGCAAAGCTGAAGCTGCTGCAGGCCGGCTATCGCTCCAAGGCGTCGGTGCGCATGTTCCACTTTGCCCAATTGGCCCTCGGCCTGGGCTTTCTCGGCCTCGGCATGCTCTTTGCGGTCATCAAGTCGGCCACCGGCGACGTCACCACGCAGATGATCGTGCTGTCGGTCGTCATCCCCGGCGCGGCGGGCTATTATCTTCCGAAATACTGGGTCGAGCGACGCCTGCAATCGCGCCAGCAGGAAATCATCGAGGGCTTTCCCGACAGTCTCGACATGATGCTGGTCTGCGTCGAAGCGGGCCAATCGCTCGACCAGTCGATCATCCGTGTGAGCAAGGAAATCCGCGCAGGCTACCCCGCGCTGGCCGACGAGTACGAACTGGTCGCGCACGAGATGAAGGCCGGCAAGGAAAAGGTGCAGGTGCTGAAGGACATGTCAGAACGCTGCGGCGTGGCCGACGTGTCGTCCTTTGTCACCGTGCTGATCCAGTCGACCACTTTCGGCACCTCGATCGCCGAGGCCCTGCGGGTCTATGCCGGCGAAATGCGTGACAAGCGCGTGATGCGCGCCGAGGAAAAGGCAAACACCTTGCCGACCAAGCTCACTCTGGGCACGATGATGTTCACGGTTCCGCCGCTGATGATCATCCTGATCGGGCCCTCGATATATGATATCTACACGACCCTCAGCACCTCGAATTTCTAAGGCGCTGGGCCGGCCCCTGCGGGTCGGGTTGATATTTCTGGTGGCCGCCTGTCAGCCGACGGGCGGCCTTTCGCCGCTCTACGAGGGCCCGCCGCCGCCGCCCGGCACGCCCGAGGTGCGCGAGGCCGTCGACGGGCTGGTCGTGGGCCACCGCCTGATGGCGGCGGGCGAATACGAACTGGCGCTCAAGGCCTATCTGCGCGGTGCTGCCGAACACGGCCTCACGGTCGACGTGCTCTCGGCACTGGGCTCGGCCAATCTGCGCCTCGGCCGGCTGGGCCAGTCCGAGGATCTGTTGCGCCGCGCGATCGATGCCGATGACAGCTTCGTACCGGCCTGGAACAATCTCGGCGTCGTGCTGATGGAAACCGGCGAATACGGCGAGGCGAGGCGCGTGTTCCGCACCGCCTACGGGCTGGACAACGGGGCAAGCGACGAAATCCGACAGAACCTGCGCTTGGCTATCGCAAAAACCGAAAATCCTGCCTATTATGAGCCAGAACAAAAAAACTTCGAGCTCATGAGGCGAGGAAACGGCAGGTATCTGCTTTTGTCCGCGCCGTAGCAAGAGAGCAGCAGAGGACGCAGGCAATGCGACACCCCGTCTTCCTCACGCTGTGCGTGTCCAGCGCATTTGCGCTATCGGCATGCCAGAAGGCTAACGAGGCCGAGGTCGAGCGCGCCGTTCAGGACGTTATCGCCTCCGACGAAAACAGCATGAACGCCATCATGATGACGGTGGCCGACCCCAACGAGGCGGTCGCCTATTTCAAACGCGAATCCGCCGAACAGCCCAACCGCATAGATTTCAAGCGCGGCCTTGCCCGCTCGCTGATCCGCGCGCGCCGCTACACCGAGGCCACCTCGGTCTGGAGCGACGTCATCTCCCATCCCGAGGTGACCAACGAAGACCGCGTGAACTACGCCGACGCCCTGATCCGTTCGGGCAACTGGGACCGGGCCGAGGCGGTGCTCGACACCATTCCGCCCACCCACGAGACCTACAACCGCTACCGCCTCGAGGCGATGGTGGCCGATGCCAACAAGGAATGGAAGCGCGCCGACAGCTTCTACGAAACCGCCGTGGGCCTGACCACGCGGCCGGCCGCCGTGATGAACAACTGGGGCTATTCCAAGCTGACCCGGCGCGATTTTTCCGGCGCCGAGCGGCTGTTTACAGAGGCGATCACCTATGATCGCGATCTCTTCACCGCCAAGAACAACCTTGTCCTGTCGCGGGGCGCGCAGCGCAACTACCAGATGCCCATCCTGGAAGTCAGCCAGATCGAGCGCGCGCAGCTTTATCACACGCTGGCGCTCGCCGCGATCAAGAACGGCGATGTGGCCATCGGCAAGGGCCTCTTGGAAGAGGCCGTCGATACCCACCCGCAGCATTTCGAAGAAGCCTCGCGCGCGCTTGCCGCGCTACAGGCCAACGTGACCAACTAGGCCGATGAATATTCCTGCCTCGGCGGCCATCCTGTTCCTGCCCTTTGTCACGCCAGTGGCGCTTTGGGTCGCGTGGAGCGACATGAAGGCGATGCGCATCGCCAACCGCGCGGTGCTTGTGCTGGTCGCCATCTATGCCGTGGTCGGGCCGTTCGCGCTGCCGCTGGAGGCCTGGGCCTGGGGCTGGGCGCATCTGGCCCTCGTGCTGGCGATCGGTTTCGTTCTCAACATGGGCGGGCTCGTCGGCGGGGGCGACGCGAAATTTGCCGCGGCCATGGCGCCCTTCATCGCCGCGGCGGATGCCCGGTTGATGCTGGTGCTCTTCGCCGCCGTGCTGCTGGCCGCGTTCCTGACCCATCGCACAGCGCGCGCCACGCCTGCCATTCGAGGGTTGGTGCCAGAGTGGGAATCCTGGCAGCGGCGCGACTTTCCCATGGGCCTCGCGCTGGGCGGTGCGTTGATCTTTTATCTCGCCCTCGCCGCGGCCTTCGGGAGCTGACCGAGCTCAGCCGCCTGCCTGCCCGTCCAACTCCAGCAAGATGTAGTGGTCGGTGCGGTGCGCCTCGTGCAGCTCCAGCGGGGTCTCGGCGATCAGGTCGAGGATGCGCTTGCGCTGTTTCTGTTTGACCGGGCAGACCGGCACGACAAGGTAGTCGGCGCCCTCGATCCCCGGCAGCCCGTCGTAATGCCACGGCGCCCCATGCGCGAGCGGCCGGAAATCGGCAAACAACCAATAGGGGTTCAGCACGTCGGCGTTGAAAAACCGCGCGCCTGCATAGCCCGCCTCTTCTAGGTCGGCGGCGACATTGGCGTACCACCCGATCAGCCCGGTATAAAGTTCGCAGTCCGGCAGTTCCTCGCCCAGCAACTGCGCAGGCTCGGGGCGTTCGACCATATCCGAAAACCGGTCGAGCCCGCCGTCCCGCATGTCGACAGGCGCCTGTTTTCGGATCAGGTACGCGCGCGACTTGGCCGCGAACAGGTCGTCATGCGGGGCCTCGCCGCCCAGCAACGGCGCGTACTCGGAGACCACGGTGTTGCCTTGCCGCAGCGGCGACAGGGTCATGTTGACCAGCGAGGGGAAGATGAACGCCAGCAGCGCCGTGCCCACCACCAGCGCCACCTGGTTGCGGTCGATGCCCTTTTCCGGGGGCGCGGCGCCGGGCGTGCGGCTGATGAACAGCAAAATCCCCAGCAGCAGCAGCCATTTCGGGTCGTTTCCGTAGTTCTGGTGTGTCACGAAATAGAAGCCCGGCACCAGCAGCAGCACAACGAGACCCAGCAGATCGTGACGCATCTCGCGCAGCAGGATCGCCGCGTAGATCAACAGCAGGTTCCCGCCCACGAAGGCCGGCGCGCCGATCATCGCCCGGAAAGACACGCCCCCCGGCGACGGGCGCAGCTCGGACCCCGCGACCGTCAACAGGTCCCGGATGTAGGCGGGCCAGTACAAAGGGCCGGCCAGCAGCGTGACCACCGCGACCACCGCCAGCCCCGCAAAGACGGCCAGGCGCAGGGCGCGCCAGTCGCGGCGGATCGCAAGCGCAAGCGCCACCGGCACGGCGAAACCGGCAAAGAACGTGATCTTGGTCAGCGCGAGAGCGGCCAGGCCCAACCCGATGATCGGACCGTCCACCGCCGCGCGCGCCCTGCCCCGCGCAGGCAACAGCGCCGCGGTCAGCACCAGAAAGCTGACGGCCCACGCCCAGCGGTTGTAATGCATCGAGATGGAGATGCTGCGCTCGGCCTCGCCATGCACCAGCGCAAGGCAGAACACCATGACCACGAAGCCGAACAGATAGGCCCATCGCCCCGGAATCCGGGTGACCGCAACCCAGACGGTCACCGGCAGCAGGATCGCCGCCACCAGCACCTGGCTGTAAAGGATCGCGTGCCCGACGCCATAACCCAGCTTGACGAACAGCGCGATGGGCGCGAAGGCCAGATAGCCGATCGGCGTCATGAAATCGCGGTGCGGCCACTGGCCGTCGGCAATGCGGAAGACGATGTCGAGAAGGTGCATCATGTCCCCCTCGTGCTTGCCGATAAACAGCGCACCCTGCAGCAGCGGCAGGCCGCCCAGGATCGTGACGACCGCCAAAAGGAAGGCGGTCAGGATAAACGGATTCGGTCTGCTCATGCCTGCCCTCGGTCACATTTCAAGGCGCGCGTCCGGGCCGGTTATCCCCCGCCGTGGCGCACGCTGTCCAAAGATATTCGCTTCGTGCCCCATCTTTGCCAAAAAAATCCGCCAGCTTCACGCCAGCAAAGGATCAGTTTCAGGGCAACCTCATGAATATGCAGACTTCCACAGTCATGGCACCGCCGGCGCCGCGCTCGCTCGAAGAGATGCGGCTGCCCGTCGTCATGATGCGCGACATCCTTCTGAAGACGGTCTTCCGCCAGAACCTCGATATCGTGCCGGAAATCGCCAAGGCGATCTGCCTGCCGGTCCCCGTGACGCAGGAACTGGTCGACCTGGCGCGCAGCCAGAAGCTGCTCGAGGCCACCGGCAACCTGCATGCCGGCTCAGGCGGGCAGATGGGCTATCAGCTCACCGATGGCGGCAAGGCCAGGGCGCTCGACGCGCTCAGCCAGTCGGAATATTACGGTGCGATGCCGGTGCCGCTTGCGGTCTATTCCGAACAGGTCAAGCGCCAGTCGATCAAGAACATCCAGATCACCCGCGATCAGCTGAACGGGGCAATGGGCCACCTGATCCTGCCTGACGAGTTGCTGGATCACCTCGGCCCCGCGGTCGGATCGGGCCGGTCGGTCCTGATGTACGGCCCCCCCGGCAACGGCAAGTCGTCGATCTCCAACGGCATCCGCGACGCGCTGGGCGACAAGATCTACGTCCCCCGCGCCATCGAGTATTCCGGCCAGGTCATCACCGTCTACGACCCGATCGTGCATTCGGCGGCCGAAGAGTTCGAGGACGATCCCTCGTCGCTGCGCCGCACCTCGAACCGCTTTGACACGCGCTACGTGCTGTGCGAGCGACCGACGGTGATCACCGGGGGCGAGCTGTCGCTGTCGATGCTCGACCTTGTCTACAACCCCACCGCGCGGACCTACCAGGCGCCGCTGCAACTGAAATCGACCGGCGGTGTCTTCATCGTCGACGACCTTGGCCGGCAAGAGGAACCGCCACAGTCGCTGATCAACCGGTGGATCGTGCCCCTGGAAGAGGGCAAGGACATCCTCGCCCTGCAATCGGGCGAAAAGTTCGAAGTGCCCTTCGATACGCTGGTGATCTTTTCGACCAACTTCCACCCGAACGAGATCTTCGACAAGGCGGCGCTCCGGCGGATCTTCTTCAAGATCAAGATCGACGGCCCCTGCCGGGAGGATTTTCTCAAGATCTTCTCCCTGGTGGCGCGCAAGAAGAAGATGCCGCTCGACGAAGCGACGCTGATCTACCTTCTGCAGGAAAAATACCCGACCATCGACAATGTCTATGCGAACTACCAGCCGGTGTTCCTGGTCGACCAGATGATCGCGATCTGCGAGTTCGAGGGCATCCCCTACCAGATGAGCCCCGAGTTGATCGAGCGCGCCTGGGCCAACATGTTCGTCCGCGAGGAAACCATCGTGCACTGAGCCGCGCAAAATCCACCGAAGGATTTTTCGAAAAGTCACGGAGCGCGCATTAGATTGGGGGCATGAGCAACGTGCCCCCTTTCATCGACACCTGGTTCGCCGCGCGCGGATGGGCCATGCATCCGCATCAACATGAGATGCTGGAGCGTGCCGGCGCGCCCGCCCTGCTCTTGATCGCGCCGACAGGCGGGGGCAAGACGCTTGCAGGATTCCTGCCTTCTCTGGCCGATTTAGGCCCTGATCCGGCACCAGGCTTGCACACGCTCTACATTTCGCCGCTCAAGGCGCTGACCGCCGATATCCGCCGCAACCTGCGCGCGCCGGTCGATGAGATGGGCCTTTCCATCCGCATCGAGGACCGCACCGGCGACACCTCGCATACCCAGCGACGGCGCCAGCGGGCCGACCCGCCCCATATCCTGCTGACCACGCCCGAAAGCCTGGCGCTGATGCTGTCCTACGAGGACGCGCCGCGCATTTTCGCGGGGCTGAAACGGGTGATCGTCGACGAGGTGCACGCGCTGGCCGAAAGCAAGCGCGGCGACCAGTTGATGCTGGGCCTCGCCCGGCTCGCCGCGCTCTGCCCCGGGCTCTCGCGCGTGGGGCTGTCGGCCACGGTCGAAGACCCGCCGGCGATCGGCCGTTTCCTCGCCCCGGCACCCAAGGCTTGCGAGATATTGCAGGCCGATCCCGGCCCCGACCCCGATATCGCCATGCTGGAAACCGACGCGCCGCCGCCCTGGTCGGGCGGCGGCGGGCGCTATGCGATCCCGGCGATCCTCGACGAGGTGCGGCGCCACCGCACCACGCTGATCTTTCACAACACCCGCGCGCAGGCCGAGATATTCTTTCACGACCTGTGGCTGGCCAATGACGCGGGCCTGCCCATCGGCATCCACCACGGCAGCCTCGCCCGCGAAGCGCGGGAAAAGGTCGAGGCCGCGATGGCCGAAGGCGCACTGCGCGCCGTGGTCTGCACCGGTTCGCTGGATCTCGGGATCGACTGGGGTGATGTCGATCTGGTCATCCAGGTCGGTGCGCCGAAGAACGTGAAACGGCTGGTCCAGCGGATCGGGCGTGCCAATCACAGATACAATGCGCCCTCCAAAGCGCTATTGGTTCCTGCAAACCGCTTTGAGGTGGTCGAATGCGTCGCCGCGTTGCAGGCCGCGCGCGCCCATGACCTCGACGGCGACCCGCGCGGGCCCGGCCCCCGCGACGTGCTGTGCCAGCATATCCTGGCCACCGCCGCCGCGGGCCCCTTCGACGCCGATGCCCTCTACGACGAGGTCACGACCGCTGGCCCCTACACCACGCTCACGCGTCCCGCCTTCGACGCCTGCCTCGATTTCGCGGCCACGGGGGGCTACGCGTTGCGCGCCTATGACCGATGGCAGCGGCTGAAACGGGGGCCCGACGGGCGGTGGGCCCTGCGCGACCCGCGCGCTGCGAAACAAATTCGAATGAACCTGGGCACTATTGTCGATACGGAAACACTCAAGGTCCGGATGCAGCGCCACCGCGGCGGCGCCCCGCTGGGCGAGGTCGAGGAAGGCTTCGCCGCCACGCTGACCCCTGGCGACACCTTCCTGATCGGCGGGCAGATCGTACGTTACGAAGGCTTGCGCGAAATGACGGTGGAGGTCACGCGCTCGGCCAGCGCAACGCCCAAGATCGCCACCTTCATGGGCACCAAATTCGCCACCTCGACGCAGTTGTCCGACCGCATCCTGACGATGTTCCGACAACCCGACTGGCCCGAGCTTCCCCGCCACACCGCCGAATGGCTGGCCCTTCAGCGCAAGGTTTCGCGCCTGCCCCGGCGCGAGCGGCTGCTGATCGAAAGCTTCCCGCACGAGGGCCGCGCCCATACCTGCGTCTACGGATTCGCCGGCCGCAACGCCCAGCAGACCCTTGGCCTGCTGCTTACCCAACGGATGGAGGCCGCCGGTCTCGCGCCTCTGGGCTTCGTCGCCACCGACTACGCCACCCTCATCTGGGGGCTGGACCCGGTGACCGACCCTGCCCCCCTTTTGGACGGGGATAACCTGCGCGAGGCGTTCGAGACGTGGCTGGCCGGCAACGCGGTGATGAAGCGCACCTTTCGCGCCTCGGCCATCGTCGCAGGCCTGATCGAGCGCAACACCCCCGGCCGCCGCAAGACCGGACGGCAGGCGACGTTTTCGTCCGATATCCTTTACGACACGCTGGCCAAGTACGACCCCGGCCACCTGATGCTGGAGATCACGCGGGAAGAGGCGATGAAGGGCCTCGTCGATTTCGGACGGATCGAGGCGATGCTGGCGCGCACAAAGGGGCGGATCGACCATGTCCCGCTAAGCCGCGTCACACCGCTGGCCGCGCCCTTGTTCCTCGAACCGGGCCGCGTGCCGGTGACAGGCACGGCCGAACAGCGGCTGATCGACGAGGCGGCCGAGAGACTGATGGCCGAGGCCGGCCTTGCCTGAGCCCTTGCAATGGGGCGCGTTTTCGTGTGGAAACAAATCATGAACGGGTATGCCTTCATGCTGACCGGCGCGCAGCTCGCCGCCCTGCCCTCCGGGGCGCTCTATTGGGGCGACGCGGGGCTGCTGGCCGTCTCCGACCTGCATCTGGGCAAGGCCGAGCGGATCGCCCGGCGCGGCGGCGCGCTCTTGCCCCCCTACGAGACGCGCGAGACGCTGGCCCGGCTGGAGGCCGATATCACGGTCACCGGCGCGCGCACGGTGCTCTGCCTCGGCGACAGCTTCGACGATCTCGACGCGGCCGCGGGCCTGCCCGAGGATGAAGCCCAATGGCTGATGCGGCTGATGGCCGGGCGGCGCTGGCTCTGGATCGAGGGCAATCACGACCCGGGGCCCATCGCCTTTGGCGGCAGCCATCTGGCCGAATATGCGGCGGGGCCGCTGATCTTTCGCCACATCGCCCGGCCCGGCGCCGTGGGCGAGGTTTCGGGCCATTACCACCCCAAGGCGCGAATCAGCCTGGGCGGACGGGCGCTGAGCCGGCCGTGTTTCCTGCACGATGCGGCGCGGCTGATCCTGCCCGCCTACGGCGCCTATACCGGGGGGCTTTGCTGGGACGACCCGGCCTTCGCCCCGCTCTTCGGGACAGAGGCGCGCGCGATAATGCTGGGCAACCCGCCCCGCCCACTGCCGAAACCGCCCTGCCGCGCGGCGGCGCATGAGGTGACACACGCATGACCCAGCCCAAGAACCCCGATTTCGCCACCGCCGTGCGCGAAAGCTTTGCCCGGCAGGGTCTGATGACCCATTTGGGCGCCGAAATCGTTTCCCTCGTCCCCGGCGCGGTGACCATCGCCGCGCCGATCCGCCCCGAAACCGGCCAGCAGCACGGCTATGCCCATGCAGGCCTCAGCTTTTCGCTGGGCGACACCGCGGCGGGCTATTCCGCGCTCAGCCTGCTGCCGCCGGGCCACGAGGTGCTGACCAGCGAGATCAAGATCCACCTGCTGGCGCCGGCGCGCGGCGAGAGGCTGGTCGCCGAGGGCGGCGTCATCCGCCCCGGACGGCGGCTGATGATCGTGCGCGCCGAGATCTACGCCGAGGACGGCGCGGACCGGGCGCATGTGGCCACGCTTCTGGGCACGATGGTGCCGATGGCGCTTGAACCAAGGTGAAGAAGGCCGCGCCAGACCATGGGCGGGCGCTTCGCTCCGCCGTATTTCCCTGATACATGGCGCCAAATACCGCCCCGCATCCTGCTGATCGAGCCGTTGCGATGCGCCCTGCCGAGGGGTGGGACGGCCGCGGCCCGGACGCCCCGGTCAGACAGCCGGTAAGGGCGCACCAGGGTCCACAGAGGCGCAGAGTAGGTTCAGCGCCGATCAGGCCCTCAGGCCGTCAGCCCCTCCGGCTCGGCCAGGTCGTTGGCCCGGCAGCAGGCCGTCACCGTGTTGGCCAGGAGGCACGCGATGGTCATCGGCCCGACGCCGCCCGGCACCGGCGTAATCGCGCCCGCCACGCCGACCGCGCTGTCGAAATCCACGTCGCCCACCAGCCGCGTCTTGCCCTCGCCGCGTTCCGGCGCCGCGATGCGGTTGATGCCCACGTCGATCACTGTCGCGCCTGGGCGCACCCAGTCGCCCGGTATCATCTGCGCCCGGCCCACCGCGGCGACCAGGATATCGGCCCGCCGGCAAACCTCGCCCAGATCGCGGGTGCGCGAATGGGCGATGGTCACCGTGCAGTTCTCGCCCAGCAAAAGCTGCGCCATCGGCTTGCCCACGATATTGGACCGGCCCACCACCACGGCCTCGGCCCCCGACATGTCGCCCAGGTGGCCGCGCAACATCATCAGGCATCCCAGCGGCGTGCAGGGCACCATGGCCTTCTGCCCCGTGGCCAGCCGCCCGACGTTCAGCACGTGAAACCCGTCAACATCCTTGGCCGGGTCGATCGCGTCCAGCACCTTGCCCGCATCGATATGGGCCGGCAGCGGAAGCTGCACCAGAATGCCATGCACCGCCGGCGCCGCGTTCAGCCGCGCAATCAGCGCCAAAAGCTCGGCCTGAGAGGTCTCCACCGGGAGCTTGTGCTCGAAGGACGCCATGCCGGCCTCGACGGTCTGCTTGCCCTTGTTGCGGACATAGACCTGGCTCGCCGGATCCTCGCCCAGCAGCACCACGGCCAGGCCGGGCGTCAGCCCGTGTTCGCCATGCAGGTGGCGCACATGGCCGGCCACCTTTTCGCGGATCGTCGCGGCAAAGGCCTTGCCGTCGATCAGGGTTGCGCTCATGCCCGGTTCTCCTTTGCCCCCATCGCCGCCTCTTCGCGGGCGATGGCCCATTCGATCAGTTCGCGCCACAGCGTCTCGGCCAGCGCCGGGTCCAGCCCCGCCTTGACGGCCGATCCGCGCACATTGCCGATCACCTCGTCGATCCGGTTCCCGATCCGGGCCGGCAGCCCCTCGCCCGGCTTCAGCGCCGCCGCCCGGTCGATATAGCCCGCCCGCTCGGCCAGCATGGCGACCAGAGCGCGGTCCAGCCGGTCGATCTCGGCGCGCAGCTCTGCCATGGAACGGCACTCTTCAGGCGCTCGCATTCGTCACCCCCTCCGCATCGGTTCGATCTCGCCCCACCGCTTAGCGCGGGCGGGCCGGGGCTGCAATGCGGCTCAGAACAGCCCCTCGACCTGGCCCAGATCGTTCAGCCCGATCGCCTCGGCCGACGGCACCCGCGGCAGGCCCGGCATGGTCATGATCTCGCCGCAGATCACCACGACAAAGCCCGCGCCGGCGGCCAGCCGCACCTCGCGCACCGGCACCGAATGGCCGGTGGGCGCGCCTCTCAGGTTGGGGTCGGTCGAAAAGGAATACTGGGTCTTGGCCATGCAGATCGGCAGATCGCCATAGCCCGCATCCTCCCAGGCGTGCAACTGGTCGCGGATCTTCTTGTCGGCCAGCACCGCGTCGGCGCGATAGATGCGCTTGGCGATGGTCTCGATCTTCTGAAAGAGGCCCATCTCGTCGGGATAAAGCGGTGCAAAGCCGTGATGGTCCGCCTCGGCCAGCGCGACCACCCTTTCGGCCAGCGCCTCGGCCCCCGCGCCGCCCTCGGCCCAATGGGTGCACAGGATCGCCTCGCTGCCCTGCCCCGCGGCATAGGCCTTCACCGCCGCGATCTCGGCCTCGGTGTCGCCGGCGAAATGGTTGATCGCCACCACCGCCGGCACGCCGAAGGATTTGACGTTCTCGATATGGCGGCCCAGGTTGGCGCAGCCTTTCTCGACCGCGGCGACATCCTCGGCCCCCAGCGCATCCTTTGCCACGCCGCCGTTCATCTTCAGCGCCTTGATCGTTGCCACCACCACCACCGCGGCGGGCGAAAGCCCCGCCTTGCGGCACTTGATGTTCATGAATTTCTCGGCGCCGAGGTCCGCCCCGAACCCGGCCTCGGTCACCACGTAATCGGCCAGCCTGAGAGCCGTGGTCGTGGCGATGACCGAGTTGCAGCCATGGGCGATATTGGCGAAAGGCCCGCCATGAACGAAGGCCGGGGTATGCTCCAGCGTCTGCACCAGGTTGGGCTGCAACGCATCCTTCAACAACACCGTCATCGCGCCCTCGGCCTTCAGATCGCGCGCGGTGACCGGCGCGCGCTCGCGCGTGTAACCCACGATGATGTCGCCCAGCCGCCGCTCCAGATCGGACAGGTCGGAGGCGAGGCATAGAATCGCCATCACCTCGGAGGCCACCGTGATGTCGAACCCGGTCTCGCGGGGAAAGCCGTTGGCCACGCCGCCGAGCGAACAGACGATGTCCCTGAGCGCGCGGTCGTTCATGTCCATCACCCGCCGCCAGGCGACGCGCCGCTGGTCGATGCCCAGCGCGTTGCCCCAATGGATGTGGTTGTCGATCAGCGCCGCCAGCAGGTTATGGGCACTGGTGATGGCGTGGAAATCCCCGGTGAAATGCAGGTTCATCTCCTCCATCGGCACCACCTGTGCATGGCCGCCGCCGGCCGCGCCCCCCTTCATCCCGAAACAGGGTCCGAGGCTGGCCTCTCGGATGCAGATCGCCGTCTTCTTGCCGATCCGGCTCAGCCCGTCGCCCAGGCCCACGGTGGTTGTCGTCTTGCCCTCGCCCGCCGGCGTCGGGTTGATCGCGGTGACCAGCACCAGCTTGCCCTGGGGCCTGTCCGCCAGCCCGGCGATGAATCCGGCTGTCACCTTCGCCTTGTCATGGCCATAGGGCAGCAGATCGTCGGCGCCGATCCCAAGCCGCGCGCCGACCTCCTGGATCGGTTTCTTGTCCGCCGCGCGGGCGATCTCGATATCCGTCTTGTGCACCATGTCCCGTTCCTCCCTGACCTGTCTTGGGCCGTCTCCCCCTTGAGAGATACCCGCCGCCGCGGCGCCCCACAGCACCGCTTCCGACATAAACCGCGCCGGTTACGGCGGCGCACCTGCGCCGGGGCTTCTTCTTGGCGAAAATACCCAAGGCGCGGCCCGGCACGGGCCGCCATACGAAAGGCGTGCGCCGCAGGCGCTCGAATGAAAACCGCCGCGCCCGGGGGCGCGGCGGCTGATACGACGGCAGGGCCTTCGGTCAGGCCGAGGGTTCGGGCTCGAAACCCGGCTTCGGCCGCGGCTTGGTCTTCGGGATCGCGGTGACCGAGGGTGCGTTGCCGCTGTCGGGCGGCGTGTCCTCGTCATCGCCGCGGTTCAGCGGTTCGCCGGCGATCACCTTGGTGATCTCGGACCCGGTGAGCGTCTCGTACTCCAGCAGGCCCTGGGCCAGCCGCTCCAGATCGTCACGCTTCTCGGTGAGGATACGCTTGGCGGTCTCATATCCCTCGTCGATGATCTCTTTCACCTTGTCGTCGATGATCTTCTGGGTCGCCGCCGAGTGGTTGGTGCCGCCGCCATAGGGCCCGAGAAAGCTCTCCTGCTCGTTGGCGTAGTCCACATAACCCAGTTCCGCATCGGCAAAGCCGAACTGCGTGACCATGGCGCGGGCGATCTTGCTGACCTGCTGGATGTCGCTGGCCGCGCCCGAGGTGACGTTGTCCTTTCCGAAGATCAGCTCTTCGGCGACGCGCCCGCCCATCGCCATGGCGATCTTGGACGTGTACTTGGTGTAGGTCACCGACAGCTGGTCGCGCTCCGGCAGGCTCAGCACCAGACCAAGCGCCCGGCCGCGCGGGATGATCGTCGCCTTGTGGATCGGGTCATGCTGCGGCACGTTCAGGCCGACGATGGCGTGGCCCGCCTCGTGATAGGCGGTCAGCTTCTTCTCGTCCTCGGTCATGACCATGGATCGGCGTTCCGCGCCCATCATGACCTTGTCCTTGGCGTTCTCGAAATCTTCCATCGTCACGAACCGGCGTCCCACGCGCGCGGCCATCAGCGCCGCCTCGTTCACGAGGTTGGCGAGGTCGGCGCCCGAAAAACCGGGCGTGCCGCGGGCGATGATACGCAGGTCCACGTCAGGGCCCAGCGGCACCTTGCGGGCATGCACGCCAAGGATCTTCTCGCGGCCCTTGATGTCGGGGTTGGGCACCTGCACCTGCCGGTCGAACCGGCCGGGGCGCAGGAGCGCGGGGTCCAGCACGTCGGGCCGGTTGGTCGCGGCCACGATGATGATGCCCTCGTTGGCCTCGAACCCGTCCATCTCGACCAAGAGCTGGTTGAGCGTCTGCTCGCGCTCGTCGTTGCCGCCGCCATAGCCCACGCCACGCGAGCGGCCCACGGCGTCGATCTCGTCGATGAAGACGATGCAGGGCGCGTTCTTCTTGGCCTGCTCGAACATGTCGCGCACGCGACTGGCGCCGACACCCACGAACATCTCGACGAAGTCGGAGCCCGAGATGGTGAAGAACGGCACGCCCGCCTCGCCCGCGATGGCGCGGGCCAGCAACGTCTTACCGGTACCCGGAGGGCCCACCAGCAGCGCGCCCTTCGGGATCTTGCCGCCGAGGCGCGAAAATTTCTGCGGGTTGCGCAGGAACTCGACGATCTCTTCCAGCTCTTCCTTGGCCTCGTCGATGCCCGCCACGTCGTCGAAGGTCACGCGACCGTGCTTTTCGGTCAAGAGCTTCGCCTTGGACTTGCCAAAGCCCATCGCGCCGCCGCGTCCGCCGCCCTGCATCCGGTTCATCAGGAAGATCCAGATGCCGATCAGGATGAGGAACGGCAGCAGCGTGCCGACATAGGCCAGCAGGCCGTTCTGCTCCTGCGGCTCGGCCTTGACGTCGATATTGTTCTCGACCAGCCGGTCGGTCAGGTCCACGCCCTGCGGCACGATGGCGGTATAGCTCGACCCGTCGCTGCCGCGGATCAGCGCGCGCTCGCCGTCCAGCGTCACCTGCGCAACCTCGCCATTCTCGACGTTCTGCAAGAACTCCGAGTAGCTGATCGTGCGCGACGACATGGTCGACTGGCCGCCGCTGAAGAGGTTGAAAAGGGCCAGGATCAGCAAAAACAGCACGACCCAAAAGGCGATGTTTCTCGCGTTACCCACAGTCTTCTCCTTGAAACTTGTGGGGCGGCATAACCGCCCGTCCCTCTAAGATAGAGATATGAGGCATAGGTTCAATGCGAATCGACCAGCCGGAAAAAGCTGTCCTCGCCTGTTGCAAGCCATGCGCGCCACCCCTCGGACAGGCCCGCCAGCGGCGCGGCAACCAGCTTTTCGCCGCGCCAGACGCCCGGTTGGGCCACCAGGGCGGCCCGAGGGCGGCCCGTGGCGCGCCAGTCCGGACAGGCTGCCAGCCCCGCTTCGCCCAAGGCACGGAGGGTCAATTCGGCGTGATGCGGCCCGTCGAACCGCCAGCGCCCATCCCAAAGCGCGCCGGTCGGGGTCTCGGCCGCGGCCACGGCGCGGTGCTCGCGGGCGATGCGCAAGGTCGGGCCGTCGGCCAGCATCAGGCAGCCGTGCAGCGTCGCGGCGGGGCAGTCGGCAAGCGCGGCGAGCGTCTCTTCCAGCGCGCCTTCCCTGGGCCCGTAGTCGGCGCCGGACACCCAGACCAGCGCGTGGCGCATCAGCCGCCGCCGCGTCTCGCCCGGCAGCGCGTCGAGCGCGGCGCGGTCAAAGACCACGTCGCCGCCGTCGATGCGGGCCACGCGGCGCGCCGCCGCTTCGGCATGGGCATCGAGCGCATCCCGCGCGCGGGCAAGGTTGCGGCAGACCCCGGCCAGCGTGGCGGCCTCGATGCCGAGGGGCGCCAGCACCGTCAGCGCCGCCCGGGCGCGGACCCGTGCAAAGCGCGGGTCGACATTGCCCGGGTCTTCGACCCACACCTGCCCCAGCTCCTCAAGGTAGCTGCGCAACTCGGCCCTTCGACAGGCCAGCAACGGGCGCAGCCAGAGCATGCCTTCGGCGGCACGGCGCGGCGCCATGCCCGACAGCCCGTCCACGCCGGCGCCGCGCGCCAGCCGCATGAGGAACGTCTCGGCCTGGTCGTCGGCGGTGTGGCCCAGCGCCACCGCACCGATGCGCCGCCTGCACGCCCAGTCGGCGATCAGCCGCTGGCGCGCGCGGCGTGCGCGGTCCTGCAGGTTGCCGTGCCCGTCCCAGCCGTCCCAATTGAGGGTATCGTGGGACAGGCCCAGCCCGGCGGCCACGCGCGCGACGAAATCGGCCTCGGCCGCCGCCTCTGGGCGCAGCCCGTGATCGACCGTCACCACCGCGAGGTCAGCGCCGCGCGCCTGCGCCCAGCCTGCCATCAGGTGCATCAGCGCCATGCTGTCGCCGCCACCCGACACCGCCACGCCCAGCCGGCCGGGCAGGTCCGCACCCAGCCCCTCGGCCAGCGCGGCGGCCAGACCGGTCACGGGCAGCCGAGCGCCTCGCGCGCCGCCGCCGCCTCGGGCACGACGGTCGCGCCGGGAAAGCGTGTGGCGACCTCCGAAAGGGTAACGCAAGCCTCCTGCGTCTGGCCCAGCGTGCCCAGCGATACGCCGAGCTGCAACAGCGCCTCGGACGCGCGCGCGCCATCGGGATCGCCGGAAAAGCTCTGCAGATAGGCCCGCGCGGCATCCGAGGTGCGGCCCTGGGCGCTCAGCGCCTCGCCGCGCAGGAAATGGGCCACGCCCGACAGGGGCCCGCCCGGATAGGTCTCGGTAAAGGCGGCGAACTGCGCGGCGGCGGCGTCGAAATCACCCGCCTGGTAGGCGGCCTGGGCGCGGTCGAAATCGGCCTGTTCGCCCACCGCCATCTCGGCGCCGCCGGCCGACGGCGCGCTGGGCGTGGCCGGCGCGGGGGCGACGGGTTGCGCCCCGCCGCCAAGCGTCGAGGTTTCGCCAAGGGTTGCAGGATCGCAACCGGGCTCAAGCTCGCAGAGCCGGAACTCCAGATCGCCCAGCCGCGTCGTACCGTCATTGACGATACGCGCGATGCGATGCTCCATCTCTTCGGCGCGGGCGGTCAGCTGCTGCAGCGCGCCCTCGATCGCGTCGATGCGCTGCAACGCGGTGCCGGCGGGCGACCCGACCTCGGGGGCGCCGGTGGTGTTCAACTCGCGCTTGAGCCGCTGAAGCTCGACGAACAGCACCGACATCTCCTGCCGGATATCGGCCAGCGTCTCGACCCGGCCCTGCGCCTGCGCACCGGGCGCAAGGCCCAGCGCCACGGCGCAACAAACTGCGATCAGCGCCCCGCGCACGCCCCGCCCCTCAGCTCGTGCCGCCGGCCGCGATGACCGTGACCGCGCGGCGGTTCTGGGCATAGCAGCTTTCTTCCGAACAGATCTCGAGGGGCCGCTCCTTGCCATAGCTCACCGTGCGCAGCCGCGCCGGCGAGATGCCGCGCTCGACCAGGAATTCCTGCACCGCGCTGGCGCGCCGGGCGCCAAGGGCGAGGTTGTATTCCCGCGTGCCCTGCTCGTCGGCATGGCCCTCGATCACTGCGCTGTAGTCGGTGTTGCTGATCAGCCAGCGCGCCTGCCCCTCCAGGGTGGCGCGCGCCGCATCGCTCAGTGTGCTCTGGTCGACGGCGAACAGCACCCGGTCACCGATGGCCTGCTGGAAATAGGCGGGCGACCGCGGGTCGGCGGCCGATCCGGGGGCGCCGGCGGCGCCGAAATCCGCGCCCGACTCGGCGCCGAACCGGTCCGGGCCGGAACAGGCCGCAAGGCCGATGGCGGCCACCAGAAGAAGGGGTTTGGCGAAGAGTGTCATGGTTTCGGTCCTCGGTCTGGGTCGGGCCTGTCGCCGCTTAGGCTAGCAGCCCCGCCTCGGGTTGGAAATGCATAGCCTCAGGGCAGCAACGGCGACCAGGCCGGGTCGGACGCCGCCCCCTGCAGCGGCACGCGTCGCAGGTTGCGCCCGGTGATGTCGACGGAAAAAAGCGCAGGCGCCCCGCCGGCCCCGGCGGTCTCTCGGGTGAACATGATCACCCGCCCGTTGGGCGCCCAGGTCGGCCCTTCGTCCAGGAACGAGGCGGTCAGGAGACGCTCTTCCGAGCCGTCGGTGCGCATCACCCCGATATGGAAACGCCCGTTATTCTGCTTGGTGAAGGCGATCAGGTCGCCGCGCGGCGACCAGACCGGGGTGCCGTAGCGCCCCTGGCCGTAACTGATCCGCTTGGGCGCGCCGCCCGAGGCGGGCATCACGTAAAGCTGCTGAGTGCCCGAGCGGTCGCTCTCGAAAACGATCTGGCGGCCGTCGGGCGAGTAGCTGGGCGCGGTCTCGATCGAGGGCGACGAACTCAGCCGCTCGCGCCGGCCCGAGGCGAGGTCGAGCGTGTAGAGATCGGTATTGCCGCCCTGGCTGAGCGAAAAGACCACCGTTTGCCCGTTCGGCGCGAAACGCGGCGAAAAGCTCATCGTGCCGGGCTGGTCGTCGAGCGCGCGCCGCGTCAGCCGCGCCATGTCGAGAAGGAAGATCCGGGGAAAGCCCGTCTCGTAGCTGGTATAGATCACCCGGTCGCCCGTGGGCGACACGCGGGGCGCCAGCACCAGCGAGGCGCTGTCGGTCAGGTACTGCACGTTGGCGCCGTCGTAATCCATGATCGCCAGTCGCTTGGCGCGGGCGTTCTTGGGGCCGGTCTCGGCGACGAAAACCACCCGGCTGTCGAAATAGCCGCCCTCGCCGGTGATCCGGCCATAGACCTGGTCGGCCACCTTGTGTGCCAGCCTGCGCCAGGCCGCGGTCGAGCCGCCGAATTGCAGCCCGTCGCCCAGCGGCGCCTCGGAAAACACGTCGAACAGGCGGAACTTCACCGTCAGCCGGTCGCCCGACAGCGCCACCGCCCCGGTGATCAGCGCCTGCGCGTTGATCGCCTTCCAGTCGGCATATTGCACCGGGCTGGAAAAGCTGGTCACCCGCGCGATGAACGCCTCTTGCGGGATCTCGCGAAACAGGCCGGTGCCGGCCAGATCGGCCGCGATCACCTGGCTGATCTGGCGCGCGTACTGGGCGGCGGCGGGCGTTTCGGCCACGAATTCCGGCAGCGCGAACGGCAAGGGTTCGATCACGCCCTCGTCAATGACGATCCGCAAGGGGCCCTGGGCCCGGGCCTGAAAGGCCGGGGTCGTGGCGCCGGCGATGGCCAGCGCAAGGCAGAGGAAGAACAGCCGCCGCATCATCTGATCCTCATGTTTTCCGGGTTGAAAGTCATCTCGATCTGGCGCCACTGGTCATATTTGTCCTGTGGCAGCGGAAAGCCCGAGGCACCGCAGCGAATGATCGCCCGGCGCGCGGATTCGTAAGTCTGCCGCGCCGCCGCCTCGGAGCCGCCCTCGAACGAGACCAGCCGCACGCTTTCGCCGCGCGGCGTGCCGTCGGGCTGCATGTCGACGGCCACCACCACGCGGGTGCCCAGCGCCTCGGACGACAGCGAGCCCACATTCCAGCAGCGCGAGACCGCCACGCGCAGCGCGTCGCGCTCGCCCCCGGTCAGCGTTGGGCCCAGGGCCGCGGTGCCCTGCCCCGACGTCTGGGCCGGGGCGGGGTCCGAAGCGCTGTCGGCCAGCGCCTCGGCCACCGCGTCGGCCACCGCATCGGCCAGGGGGTCTTCGGCCTCGGGCGCAGGCGCCGGCGGGGTCGCCGCCGGTTTGGGCTGGGGCGTAGGCGCAGGCGCCGCGCGCGCGGGCCGGGCCGCGGGCCGCATCGAGCGCGCCACCGCGAAGGGCGAGTCCGACGGGGTGTCTTCTTCCTCGGCTTCGGTGACGATCTCGGGCGCGGCCTCTTCGGGCGCGGCGGCCTCGGTTTCGGGGGCCGGCGCCTCTGGCGCGGGGGACGGCGTGGTCGCAGGGGCCGGCGTGGGGTCGGGCCGGGCCTCTTCAGGGGGCGGCGGGGCGGCGAGCGGGGCAATGCGCGGCGCGGGCCGCGGCGCCGGGCTGTCGGTAAAGGGCACCGGCGCGGACTCTTCGGCGGGCGGCTGGCCGATCTCGGGCGGATCGGGCGTCACCTCGGCCGCGGGCGGCGGCGCGAGCGACGCCATATCGGGGGCATCTTGCGGGTCTTCGGCCACCGGCGGCGCCTCGGGCTCGGGCCGGTCGGGCGGGCTGTCCGGGGTGCTGGCCGGCGCCTCGGCCGCCTCGGGCGCCGGCGGGCGGGGCACGGGCACCTCCTGTACCGGAGCGGGCGCCGCCGCGGGTGCGGTCAGCGCCGCGAATTCCGCACCCGACAGGATGGTCACGTCGGTCACATCCAAAGGGGCCGGCGGCCTGGCCTGAAACAGCCCCGCCAGCAGCACCCAGCCCACAAGAACCAGGTGCGCGATGCCCGAAATGAGGGTGCCGGTGTTCATAGCGTCCCTGTCAGTTGCCCGGCCCGCCCAGCGTCGGCCCGCCGGTCTCGGTCACCAGGCCGATCTTGCGGAACCCGGCGCCGTTCAGCGCGCCCATGACCTGAACCACCCGCTCGTACGGGATGGCCCCGTCGGCGCGCAGGTAGATCTTGTCGTCGGTCCGTTCCGCCATTACCGCGCGCAGCCGCGGGATCAACTCGTCCTCGGGCGTCTCGGTGGTTTGCAGCACCAGTGCGCCGTCGGCCGTCACGGTGATCGTCAGCGGCTCTTCCTGCTCGGTCGGCAGGGCGCTGGCCGCCGTCTCGGGCAATTCCACCGGAACGCCCACGGTCAGAAGCGGCGCGGCCACCATGAAGATGATGAGCAGCACCAGCATCACGTCGACCATGGGGGTGACGTTGATCTCGGACATCGCGGCCGGGTGACGGCTGTGCCGCCGGGTCCGCCGCCCGCCCGAGCCCTTGCGTGGGGTCATGGACGTAGCCATCGCTCAGGCGTCCAGCTGGCGCGACAGGATGGTGGAAAACTCGTCGGCAAAGCTTTCGTAGCCGCCCACGATGCGGTCGCTGTCGGCCGAGAGCTTGTTGTAAAAGACCACCGCCGGGATCGCTGCGAGCAGGCCCAGCGCGGTCGCCAGCAGCGCCTCGGCGATGCCCGGCGCCACCACGGCGAGGTTGGTGTTCTGCTGCAGCGCGATCTGTTCGAACGCGTGCTTGATGCCCCAGACCGTGCCGAACAGGCCGATGAACGGCGCGGTCGATCCCACCGTGGCGAGAAACGACAGGCCGCCGTTCAGCACCTCGGACTCGCGCGCGATCGACACGTCCATCGACCGGTCGATCCGCGCCGCGGCGCCGGCGATCAGCCCGCCGTCCTGCCGGTGGCTGCGGCGCCATTCCATCATGCCCGCGGCGAAGATCTTCTCTGACGCGCCCTGGGGCTCTGGCCCAAGGCTTTCGAAAAGTTCGTCCAGCGGCTCGCCCGACCAGAAGGCGCGGTCGAAGACCTCTGCCTCGGCCCGCGCCTGGCGGAACAGGATGAGCTTCTGGATGATGATCGCCCACGACCAGAACGAGGCGGCGATCAGAAGAATCATGACGATCTTGACGGTAAAGGTGGCACGCGCAAAAAGCGCCAGCAGCGAGAAGTCAATCTCCTGCGCCATCGCAAGGGTTTCCGTTTCCATTCTGCCTGCTCGTTGTTGGGGACCGTGCTGTCGCGGCCCTGATTAGCGCAGACGCTACCCGGTTTTAAGTGAAATTACCAACGAATCCCCGTAATCGCGGGTTTATGAAGCCGACCCGGAAACGAGTCGGCGAAACTCTGCCGGAAGCCGCTGCGCCCGGCCCTCGGGGCCCAGCGCAACCAGCGTCACCTCCGCGGTGAAAATCTTGTCTTGCCCGCGCTTTACGAGTTGCTCCAGCAACAAGCGCGCGGGTGTGAGCTGTCTCAGATCGGTCTCGACGGTCAACAGATCGTCGAACCGCGCCGGGGCCAGGTAATCGGCCACCACCCGCCGCACGGCAAACACCACGCCTGCCTCGGCCTTCAGCCGCGCCTGGTCGAGGCCGAGGTCGCGCACCCATTCGCTGCGGGCACGTTCGATGAATTTCAGGTAGTTGGCGTAGTAGACGATGCCGGCGAGGTCGGTGTCCTCGTAATACACGCGGGTCTGGAAGCGGTGGGTCATTGCATCGCCCCCATCCGCGCCGCCAGCCGCAGCGCGTGGCTTGCATCCGCCGCCATCACCGGCAGCACCGGGTCGTAGCCCGCGCGAATAACCTCGGCGATAGCGGGGCGCAGTACCAGCGTGCCGTCGGGCGCGCGCGCCAGCGGGCTCTGGCCGGCAAAGGCGGTGTCGGACCACAGCAGGATGGTTTGCACCATCTGGCTGAGCGCGATGGTTTCGGCGGGCAGTTTCGACAGCTCTTCGTCCATGCGGACGAAGACGAAGGCGGCCTTGATGCCGCCGGCCGCGTCGAAGCGAAAGAAACGGTACTGGTTGGCCCCCGCCTCCTGCAGACGGGCAACGAGCGGGGCGAGGTCGGGCACGAGACGGTCGAGATTGGGGGTTTCCAAAAGCTCCTGCCAGTCGCGCAGGAAGAAGATCATCAGGTTGCTGCCCAGTTCGGGGTCGGTCTCGGCCATCTGGTGGCCGGCCAGCGCCACCACCGCCTCGGCCGCGCCCTTGACGGTGGCGAGTGTCGCGTCCTCCACCCCGAAGACGACGGGCGCGATGGGCCGGCCCCAGCGGGCGAAAAGGTATTGCCCGTCGGCGCGGGTAAATAGGGCGGTCACGTCTTCGGGGGTCATCTCAGGCTCCGTTCGGCGAGAAAGGCGGCGACCGACGGGTCGGACAGCGCCGCCCGGTCGCCGAACCAGCGCGGCGCCGCACCCCTGTCGAGAAAGGCTGCGACCGGGGTGCCATCGGCGATGCGCAGGCCCCAGAAACCCGCGCGCGCATTGCATTGGTGGGCCATGCAGCCCGCGCCGAACACCCAGCCGCCGCGCTGCTCGGCGCGGCCCGCTACGGCGGTGCGCTGGCGCAACTCCTCGAAGGCCGCGATCGGCATGATCGCGGCAAAGCGCGCCTGTTCGGCGGGGTCGTTGAACAGCGCGCTGGCATGGTCGGCGAGCCACCGGGTGACATCGCCGCCCGGCCCGGCGGGGTCGGACGGGCCGGCCCCGGGGGCGATCGCGGCCACCGTCAGCCGCGCGCCGTCGAAGGCGAAGCGTTGCAGATCGACCCGGATGTCGGGATCGGCGAGGTCGATCTCGAAACGCCCGGGCGCAAGGCGCACGCCATCGATCCGCCCCAGGCAGGAGCCGAACGGCGCCGTGCGGCGCAGCGCATCCGCCGAAAGGCGCAGCACGACATAGCTGACCGGGCACATGTTGCCGTTATGGCTGGTCTCGACCAGCACCCAGTCGTGGTCGTCGCCCTGCCGGGCAAAGGCGCCGCGGATCGTCACCCGCCACTCGGCGGCAAGCGGCACGCCGCCGCCATTGAGGTAAAGCCCTTGCTCCCATTGCGAAACGGGGCCGACCGTGAGGGTGCCAAACCGGGTCTGCACCGCCTGGTAGGTACCCAGGCTGACCGGCTGGGCCGCCGCCGGGGCAGCCAGGCAAAGCGCGACGAACAGAGGGGCGAGGCGCATCTCAGCCGTCTCCGTCGAACAGGTCCGACTGGCCCGGGCGCGGCCCCGGCGCTGGCAGTCCCAGATGCGACCAGGCGCGGGCGGCCAGCATCCGGCCCCGCGGCGTGCGCTGGATCAGCCCCTGCTGCAGCAGATAGGGCTCGATCACCTCTTCCAGCGCGTCGCGCGCCTCGGACAGGGCGGCGGACAGGGTCTCGATCCCCACCGGCCCGCCGGCATAATGCTCGGCGATCAGCGTCAGATACCGCCGGTCGGCACCGTCGAGGCCCAGCCCGTCGACCCCCAGCCGCGTCAGCGCGTTGTCGGCCAGCGCCCGCGAGATGCGCCCGTCGCCCTCGACCAGCGCGAAATCGACGACCCGGCGCAAGAGCCGCCCGGCGATGCGCGGCGTGCCGCGCGCGCGGCGGGCGATCTCGCGCACGCCCTCCGGCTCGGCCGTCACGCCCATCAGGCGGGCGCCGCGGGCGACGATGTGCTCCAGCTCTTCGACGGTGTAGAATTGCAGCCGAACGGGGATGCCGAACCGGTCGCGCAAGGGCGTGGTCAGAAGCCCCAGCCGCGTGGTCGCGCCCACCAGCGTGAAGGGTTGCAACTCGATCCGCACGGTACGCGCGGCGGGGCCCTCGCCGATCACGAGGTCGAGCTCGAAATCCTCAAGCGCGGGGTACAGCACCTCTTCCACCGCCGGGTTCAGCCGGTGGATCTCGTCGATGAAAAGCACGTCGCGCGCGTCGAGATTGGTCAGGATCGCGGCCAGATCGCCGGCCTTGGCAAGAACCGGCCCGCTCGTCATCCGGAAATTGACGCCCAGTTCGCGCGCCATGATCTGCGCCAGCGTCGTCTTGCCGAGGCCGGGGGGCCCGTGAAACAGCGCGTGATCCATCGCCTCGCCCCGGCGCCGCGCGCTTTCGAGGAAGACAGCGAGGTTGGCCCGCGCCTCGGCCTGGCCGATGAACTCGCCCAGCGTCTGGGGCCGCAGCGCGCGGTCGGCATCCTCGGGGCGGGGGGCGGGGCGCAGCGTCGGGTCGGGTTCGGTCATGGCTCAGCCCTTGGGTGCCAGCAGTTTCAGCGCGGCGCGGATCAGCGCGGGCGTATCGGCCGCGGGGTCCTCGCCCCCGGCACGGGCCACCGCCTGCGCGGCCTCCGACGGGGCGTAGCCAAGATTGCCCAGCGCCGACAGCGCGTCGGCCTGCGCCGAGGCGGGGGCGGCGGGCGTCGGCATGGGCGCGACGGGCGCGGCGGGGTCCACCACGGCCTCGGCGGGCGCGTCGCCGGTCGCCTGCCCCAGCGTGCCGCCCAGCGCCATCACCGCGGGCGCCTTGTTCTTCAACTCGTTCACCACCCGCTGGGCGATCTTTGGGCCGACCCCCGGCGCGGCCTTGACCGCCCCCCAGTCGCCGATGGCGATGGCCCGGCTCACCCCCTCGGGGCCGAGCGTGCCGAGGATGGCGAGCGCGGCCTTGGCGCCGATCCCCTGCACGCCCAGCAGGAGACGGTGCCATTCCCGCTCGTAAAGCGTGAGAAAGCCGTAAAGCTGCAACAGATCCTCGCGCACCATGAGGTCGGTATAAAGCGCCACCGCCTGCCCCGGCCCCGGCAGCGCGGCCAGCGTGCGGTCCGAGACATGCACGACATACCCCACCCCGCCGACGTCGATCAAAACGTGGTCGGGGCCGCGATGGTCCAGCCGGCCGGTCAGCTTGCCGATCATGCCCGCGCCTTTGCCACGGCCGCCGCCAGCCGCCCGGCCCCGCCCAGGTGATGCGCATGGCAGAGCGCCACGGCCAGCGCGTCGGCGGCATCGGCCCCCGCGATTTCGGCCCCAGGCAGTTGCAGCCGCACCATGTGGCCGATCTGCCGCTTGTCGGCGTGGCCCACGCCGACCACGGCCTTCTTCACCGCATTGGGGGCGTATTCTCCCACCTCCAGCCCCGCCTGCGCCGGCACCAAGAGCGCCACGCCACGAGCCTGGCCCAGCTTCAGCGTGCCGGCCCCGTCGCGGTTGACGAAGGTCTGTTCAACCGCGGCGGCGGTCGGCGCGAAGCGGTCGAGAACGGCGGTGAGTTGTTCGTGCAGCGACACCAGCCGCGCGGCCAGGCTCTCGCCCGCGGGGTGGCAGACGCCGTTGGCGATGTGGGAAAGCCGCCCGTCCTGCGATTCGATCACGCCCCAGCCGAGATTGCGCAGCCCCGGATCGATGCCCAAAATTCGCATGCCCGCCCCGTTTCTTGTGGCTTTTCAGACGCAGTAGCACGAAAAGCGAACATCGGCTAGACGGAATGCATCGGCGGGATGCCGCCGGCCCGGCCCGGACAAGCGCGGATCAATGGTCGGAAAGCGCCATCCACAGGTCTGAATGCGACATGACCGGGGCCCTTGTTTATCATTTTGAAACAAGGCGTTACCGAACGTCATCGATATGTTCTGCGCGCATGACTCACATGCAAATTTCCGCGTTGCACAATAATTAGGCCATGCCTAACTGGCACTGGTAAGAGCCGAAAACACCGCCACGTCTGACTATGAAAGGGAAAACGGATGGCTTCCTTCGACCCGACACACACGCAGCCCCACGGCCGCCTCTTCGGGGGCCGTCTGTCGCAATCCGCCGTCGCGCTGATCGGGCGGCTGGCCGCCTGGAACGACGCGCGCGTTACCCGAAATGCCCTGTCGCGGCTCAGCGACCGTGAGCTTTACGACATCGGACTCGTGCGCGGCGATATCGACGACATTCGCCGCTGACCGCGCGCCCAGACGCCAAAAGGGCCGTGCCCCATCCGGCACGGCCCTTTTTCGCGTCCGCCCGCGACCCTGGAGGGATCAGCCGCGCGGCAGGAATGCGCGAATCTGGTCGGCAATCAGTGCGGTTGCCGGGTCGACTTGCATGATATAGGCGCCCGCCCTCTCGGCGACGCTGGCCCCCTCGAGGCGCGCCAGCCGCTCGTTGTAGTTGCCTTCGCCGATCATCGACAGGAAAACGGCCTTGGTCACGATCACGATCGCAACGACAAACATCGCGGGGCGAAGAAGATTGACGCGCACCGGGGCGCGACGTGCGTAGGCGGATCGGCCCAGCGTACCCGCAGCCTCGAAGCCATAGCCCCGACGATGCATCTTGTCCACGCGCCGAAGACGGCCTTGAAATTCTTGCATCTGAGGATCGTACATAACGCTCTCCATCTGCCCACCACGTGACGATCATGCGTTCCGAATGAGGCGGAAATGGGGCTTAGGCCCCTGATTTTTCAAGACAAAGCGTTGCCCATTCGCCGATTGGCGCCCGGTTGAGAACGATGAGCCCGTTTTCGGCGTAAACGGCCGCCACATCACCGGCCTGATCGCCCAAAATCCCCGATAGAATCGCCCGCCCCCCGGGGCGGAGATTCGCGGCGATCTCGGGGGCAAGCGCGATCAGCGGACCCTTCAGGATATTGGCGAAAATCAGGTCGAACGGCGCGCCGGCGGCAAGGGCGGGATGGTCGAACCCCGCCGCCTCGACACAGTCGACCGCGCCGGCCAGAGCGTTGGCCGCGAGGTTGGCCTCGGCCACCTCCACCGCCACCGGGTCGATATCCGATGCGATCACGACGCCGCCCCACAGCCGCGCGGCCGCCATCGCCAGCACCGCCGTGCCGCAGCCGATATCGGCCGTGCGCGCCGCGGAAAACCCGGCGTCGGCCAGCGCGTCGAGCAGCAGAAGGCACCCCTTGGTGGTACCATGATGGCCGGTTCCAAAGGCCATCGACGCCTCGATCAACAGCCCGATGCGGCCCGCGGGCAGCTTGTCAGCATCGTGGCTGCCATAGACAAAGAACCGGCCGGCCTCCACCGGCGCGAGTTCGCGGCGCACCTTGGCCACCCAGTCGACCTCTGGCAGTTCGGACACCGCGAAATCCGCGGCCCCGTGCATCGCCGCCAGCAGGGCAAGCCCCGCCCGGTCGGGCGCCTCGGTGAAAAAGCCGCCCACCTCCCACAGGCCAGAGCCGTCTTCCATCTCGAAAACGCCGATGCCGGTGGGCTCCGGGTCCAGACGTTCCAGCGCGGCGCCCAGCGCCTCGGCGGCGTCCTTGCCCGTGAGAGTGGTCAATGCGGTGAACGTGGGCATCGGCGCGGCCTTTCCTGCTGGGGTCCGGCCTTGGCGCCTAGGCGCTGTCGGCGTGAGGGTCAAGCGCGGCGATAGCCGCCGCGGTGAGCTCTTCCACCGGCGGCGCGGCGTCCAGCCGGATCACCGGGCAGGACAACTCGGCCAGCCAAAGCTCGTGCTTCAGCCGGTTGCGGCCGGTGAAGTCGGGCGCGTCATAGCCCATCGCGTAATCCAGAAAAGCGCGGTGGTCGGCCTCGAGGGCACCGCCGGGCGCAATCGCCGCGCCCAGCCGCCGCCGTTCGCGCCGGCGCAGACGGGCCAGGCGCTTGCCCGGCGCCAGCGTCAGGAAGATCACGTGGGTCAGCCGCGGGATCAGCGCGTCGCCCCACCCCATCAGCGACCCCGCAAGCACCCAGTCCCCGCGCGGGGCAAATACCTCTTCCATCAACGCCACCCGCGAGTCGCGCGAACGTTTGACGCGAAAGGGCGGCTCGCTGGGACGCCAGAAGAAATCGTCGGTGTCGAAGGATTGCGAGGCGAGCCTGTCGGCCAGCGCCCGCGCCAATGTCGAGCAGCCTACCCCGCTCGCGCCGGTGATGTGGATGCGCTGCCCCACCGCGCCCCTATCCGCTTCAGGCGCCCGTGCCCGCCGGGCAGGTGACGCCGGTGCCGCCGAGACCGCAATATCCGCCTGGATTCCTGGCCAGGTATTGCTGGTGATAGCCTTCGGCGAAATAGAACGGGGGTGCGGTGCGGATCTCGGTGGTGATCGCCCCGAAACCGGCCGAGCGCAGGCGCGCCTGAAACGCGTCGCGGCTGGCCTCGGCGGCCGCCGTCTGCGCCTCGGTATAGGTATAGATGCCCGATCGGTACTGGGTGCCCCGGTCATTGCCCTGGCGCATGCCCTGCGTCGGGTCGTGCCCTTCCCAGAAGACGCGCAGCAACGCGTCATAGGAGACCTCGGCCGGGTCGTAGATCAGGCGCACCACCTCGTTATGCCCGGTTCGGCCCGAACAGACCTCTTCGTAGGTCGGGTTGGGCGTGTGGCCTGCGGCATAGCCCGCCATGGTCAGCCAGACGCCCGGCGTCTTCCAGAACATCCGCTCGACACCCCAAAAGCATCCCATGCCGACCATTGCCTCTTCCATGCCCTCGGGCACCGGCGCTTTCAGCGGGCGGTCGAACACGAAATGCCGCTCTGCGGTGGGGATCGGCGTGTCGCGGCCGGGCAGCGCGTCGGCCGCGGCCACCATCTCGGTCTTCTTGGTCTTGTTGGTGTTGAAAAGGAACATCTGTCGCTCCCGCGGTTATGCTGTCGTGCAGAATATAGCGCCCGCTCCGCCCGCGCCAATCGGATGTCTTGCCCATACGCCCTTGTACGGCGCAAACTCGACCGAAGAGACGCGCAAAGCGCGGGCGGGGGGCGATGCGGACCTTTGTGATAGTCATCCTGGCCCTGTCGGCGATCGGGGTCGGCGGCATCGCCGCGGTGATGTACCTTACCGCAGGCCCGGGCGTCCTGGCGCGCCAATTCGTGGTTCTGTCGAGCACCGGGAACTACGACGCGGCGCGCGCGCTGTTGCATCCGCAACTGCAAAAGGACTTTCCGCCGGAGCTGTTCGAAGAGAGGTTCGCCAGGGTCGCGCCCTATACCGAGGTCTCGTTCGCGTCGGTCGAGACCACCGAGGCGCACACCAGGCTGCAGGGCCGCGCCACCACTGCGTCCGGCTGCGCGTCGGGACTGGCCTTCGAACTGCGCGAGGGACAGATCACCGCCTTCGAGATCAACCCGCTCTGCACCGAGTAGAGGCGACGGGCCAGCGGCCGGTTTCCGCGCAGTGCAAGTCCCTGCAGCGCAGCGATTTTCGCGGGCCACACCCGCTACGCGGCAGACAGACCGGCCGAAGGCTCGATTTTTCGGCCGATTCTGTTGTAGGATTACCTCACTTAAATTTCAGGGAGGACTTCGAGATGAAGACGATTGCTTTCTCCTTCGCCGCAGCATTGGCGGCCGCGACGGGCGGCCATGCGGCGGTCGTCGGATACACAAGCGAGGCCGCCTGGCTAGCGGCAGCGGGGGGCGGGCTGTCCTTCGAAGGGTTCGACGGCATTGCCTCGGACACCAGCTTTGCCGGGGCGCCGCTGGATGTCGGCGATTTCACGATCAGCTATACCGGCTCGATCTCCGGCGGGTCTTTCAACTACATCGATACGCTGCCCCCGAGTTCGCCCAACAACCTTTTCGCGTCGAACGCGATGATCGGCGGGGTTAACGAAGGCGAGACGGTGACGCTGACCTTCGACAGCGCGATCACCAGCTTCGGCGCGTCCTTTGCGGCTCTCAATGACAACGCCGACCGGAGCGTGTTCGAAGTAGGCGGATCAACCCTCCAGCTCGCTCAGAACACTGGCCTAGTGATCGAGTTCTTCGGGGTCGTATCGGACACCCCGTTCACCGAGTTCACCCTGCGCGGGCTCGCTGCGTCGGAAGGCTACGGCATGGACAACGTGCGCTACGGCGTCGAGCAGACGGTCGTTCCGCTGCCGGCCTCGGCGCTGCTGCTGGGCAGCGGCCTTGCGCTTGTCGGCGGGCTGTCGCGCCGGCGCCGGCGGTCATAAGATCGTAGGTTTCGGCGCGACACCGCGCCCGGTATCGACCACGGCCGGCGAGGGCCGGCCGTGCGCCCCGCCGCCGGCGGCTGGGCGATCTTGCGCAGGCTATTCCGCGGGGGTGGGGACGAAGGCCGAAAAGACCGTCTCGTTGCCCGGTTCGGGGTGGCGCGGGATCATCAGCGCCAGCATCAGCGACGCCGCGGCCATCCCCGCGGCCAGCGCGAACACCCCGCCTGGCGAGGTGACCCAGAGATAGCCCAGCGTGGCGGGCAGAAAGACCGCCGCGATATGGTTGATGGTAAAGGCGACGGCGGCGGTGGGCGCGATGTCGCCCGGATCGGCGATCTTCTGGAAATAGGTCTTCAGCGCGAAGGCGAGCGCAAAGAACATGTGGTCGATCACGTAAAGTGCTGCGGCCAACACCACGCCCCAGCCGAAATAGTAGATGCCCCCATACGCCAGGAACACCGCGATCAGCCCGATATATTCGAAGGCCAGCGCGCGGCGTTCGCCCCATTTCGCCACCGCCCGCCCCATCAGCGGCGCGAAGGCCATGTTGGCCACGAAGTTGATCAGGAACAGCGCCGTGACCTCGTGCACCTCGAAGCCGAAGCGTTCCACCATCATGAAGGCGGCGAACACCACGAAGATCTGCCGCCGCGCGCCCGACATGAACTGGAGCAGGTAATAGAGCCAGTAACGCCGGCGCAGGATCAGCCGCTTGATCTGCGGGTTGGGCGCCTCGAACTGCGGGTAGGCCAGCAGGCAAAAGACCGCCACCGCAGCGGTAAAGCCCCCCGCCGACAGGTAGACGAACGCATAGCTGAGATCGAACGCCTGCCAGGTGACGACCAGCAGGCCATAGGCCAAAAGCGAGGCGGCCGAGCCCGCGGCCACCAGCCAGCCCAGCGTTTGCGGCGCGCGTTCCTTGTCGATCCATTGCAGTTGCAGCGACTGGTTGACCGTCTCGTAATAGTGAAACCCGATCGAGCTGAGCATCGTCACCGTCAAGAGCCCTGCGAGCGTCGGGAAAAAGGCGGTCACCGCCGTCGCCGCGCCCAGCATGAAGAGCGCGACAACGCCGAGCACCTGTTCGCGGATGAAGATGATCAGCGCGATCACCCCGACCGCCAGAAAGCCCGGTATCTCGCGCACCGTGTGCAGCCAGCCGATCTCGACCCCGGTGAAATCCGCCGCCTCGATGACGAAATTGTTGAGCAGCGCCGACCAGGTGGCAAAGGCCACCGGCATGGCGAATGCCATCAGGAACAAGAGGCTGACCGGCCGCCGCCAAAGCGGCAGCGCCGGTGCCTCGGCGAGGCGGACAAGGCGGCGCATGGCTGGGCCATTACGCCGTTTTTGCCGTCTTGGCGAGGCCCAATTCGCGGTGCTGCCTGATCTGGATCAAGGCTCGGCCCCGTCCATTATTGCATCCACAATCAAACTCTGTGGGCCCTTGGGAGACGCGGGCATGGACATACTGTCATTGGTGGAAGGCATCGGCGAAACGCCGGCTGCGGCGATTTTCGGCCTGGTCACCGGCATGATCTTCGGCGTGGCGGCGCAACGTTCGGCCTTCTGCCTGCGCGCCGCGACCGTCGAATTCGCCCGCGGGCAAATGGGCTCGAAGGTGGCGGTGTGGCTCTTGTGCTTTTCCACCGCGCTGGTCTGGGTTCAGGCCGCCGAACTCGCCGGACTGATGCGGACGGGTGACGCGCGGATCATGGCGGTCACGGGCTCGTGGTCGGGGGCGATCATCGGCGGGCTGATCTTCGGCGTGGGCATGGTTCTGGCGCGCGGCTGTCCGGGGCGGTTGTTGGTGCTGGCGGCCACGGGCAACCTGCGCTCGGTCATCTCCGGGCTGATCTTTGCCGTGCTCGCGCAGATGAGCCTGCATGGCTGGCTGTCGCCCCTGCGCGATAAGCTGGCAGCGCTCTGGATCACGCCGGGCGGGCGTAATGTCAACCTGATCGACGCGGCCGGCCTGCCCGACGTGTCGGGGCTGCTCATGGGATTTTTCTTCGCCGCGCTGGCCCTCTGGATGGCCCGGCGCAACCGCATATCGTTTCGCAAGCTCTTCTTCGGCGCGGGCGTCGGCTTTTCGGTGGCTGTGGGATGGGTGCTGACCTTCGGCCTCAGCGAGGTCAGCTTCGAGCCGGTGCAAATCGAGAGCCTCACCTTCACCGGCCCCTCGGCCAACATGCTGATGTTCTTCCTCGAACGCCCGGCGATCCTGCATTTCGATGTCGGGCTGGTGCCCGGCGTGTTCCTGGGCTCGTTCCTGGCCGCCTGGATCGCGGGCGATCTGCGCTTCCAGGGGTTCGAGAACGAGGTCAACATGCGCAAGGCGATGATCGGCGCGGCGCTGATGGGTTTTGGCGGGATGCTGGCGGGCGGCTGCTCGATCGGGGCGGGCGTGACCGGCGCGTCGATCTTCGCGGGCACGATGTGGGCCGCGCTGTTTGCCATGTGGATCGGCGGCATGGCGACGGATTATCTGGTCGACCAGCCCAGGGGCGCTGCAAAGACCGCGTGACGGGCACGGCATTCTACGAAGGATTTTGCCGGGGAGGTTGCGGCTTTCTTGGGCCGGGCGGTACCTGCGCGTCCCTTTCCTAGAAAAAGCTCTGCGGGTCGATGTCGATCTGAAGGCGCATGTCGCCGGTCAGCTTGACCCCTTTCAGCCAGTCCTTCAGCGCCGCCTGCAACGGCGCGCCCTTGTCGGCCTTGACCAGCATCCGCACCCGGTGCCGCCCGCGGATGCGCGCGATGGGGGCCGGCGCGGGGCCGAAGACCTGCGCCCCGACCCGCCTGAGCGCCGCGTCGTTGCGCGCCAGCTCGGTGCCCAGCGCAAAGGCCGGCTGCGCCGCGCCCGCCGACAGGATGATCCCGGCCATGCGCCCGTAGGGCGGCATGCCCGCCGCGCGCCGTTCGGCCGCCTCGGCGCGCCAGAAGCCTTCCTCGTCGCCGGTCAGGATGGCGCGGATCACCGGGTGCTCGGGCTGGCAGGTCTGCAACAGCGCCAGCCCCTCTTGCCCACCTTCGCGCCCCGCGCGCCCGGCGACCTGACGCATCAGTTGAAAGGTCCGTTCCGCCGCGCGCAGGTCGGAGCCCTGAAGCCCCAGATCGGCGTCGATGGCGCCCACCAGCGTCAGCTTGGGAAAGTTGTGGCCCTTGGCCACAAGCTGCGTGCCGATGATCAGGTCGGCCTCGCCACCCGCAATCGCCTCGATCTGCTCTTTCAGCGCGCGCGCCGAGCCGAAGAGATCGGACGACAGCACCGCCAGCCGCGCCTCGGGGAACAGCGCCGCGGCCTCTTCGGCCAGCCGCTCCACGCCGGGGCCCACCGGCGCCAGCTTGCCCTCGACCGCGCAGGAGGGGCAGGTCTCGGGGATGGGGCGCGTCTCGCCGCACTGGTGGCAGACGAGGCGTTTCAGGAACCGGTGCTCGACCATGCGCGCATCGCAATGCGCGCAGCCGATCTGGTGGCCGCAGGCCCGGCAGACCGTCACGGGCGCATAGCCCCGGCGGTTGAGAAACAACAGCGCCTGTTCCCCGGCCGCGATCCTTGCGGCCACGGCCGATTGCAGGCTGGGCGAAATCCAGCGGCCCGGGGGCAGGTCCTCGGCGCGCAGGTCGATGGCACGCATCTCGGGCAGCTCCGCCGCGCCGAACCGCGCTGCAAGGTCGAGGCGCTGGTACTTGCCCGCCTCGGCATTGGCCCAGCTTTCCAGCGACGGCGTGGCCGAGGCCAGCACCACCTGCGCCCCGCAGATCGAGGCGCGCAGCACGGCCATGTCGCGGGCGTTGTAGAACACCCCCTCTTCCTGCTTGTAAGAGCTGTCATGTTCCTCGTCGACGACGACCAGCCCGAGGTCTCGAAACGGCAGGAACAGCGCCGAGCGCGCGCCCACCACCAGCTGCGCGCCGCCCTCGCCCACCATGCGCCAGCACCGCCGCCGCTCGGTCAGGGTCACGCCCGAATGCCACTCGGCGGGCCGCGCGCCAAAGCGCGCCTCGACGCGCGACAGGAACTCGGCGGTCAGCGCGATTTCCGGCAAGAGTACCAGCGCCTGCCGGCCTTGCCGCAGACACGCCGCCACCGCTTCGAGATAGACCTCGGTCTTGCCCGAGCCGGTGACGCCTTTCAGCAGCGTCACCCCAAAGCCCCCCGCGGCGACCCCGGTACGGAGCCGCCCGGCCGCCGCCGCCTGGTCGGGCGAGAGCGCCACGCCCGGCCGCGCCGGGTCGAGCCGGGGATAGGGCCGGTCGCGCGGCGTGTCTTCCTCAAGCACGACGCCCTGTTTCACCAGCCCCTTGATCACCGAGTGGGACACGCCGGCCTGCGCCGCCAACTCGCCCAGCGTGAAGGCGAGCCCGCCATAGGCGTCGAGCACCTCCAGCACCCGCGCGCGCGCGGCGGTCGCGCGCTCGGGCGCGCCGGTGCCCCGCCGATAGACCTTCTGCATCGCCGGCCCGTCGCCCAGCCCCGGCGCGCGGGTGGCAAGCCTGAGCATCGCCGGGAGCGGCGTCAGCGTGTAGTCGGCCGCCCGGCCCAGAAAGAGCCGCATCTCGTCGCGCATCGGCGCGGCGTCGAGAACCCGGGCCACCGGGCGCAGCTTGGCGGCGTCGAAATCGCCCTGCCCTTCGCCCCAGACCACGCCCAGAACGCGGCGCGGCCCCAGCGGCGCCTCGACGAAATCCCCGACCGAACAGCCCCCCGGCGGCGCGCGGTAGTCGAGAACCCGGTCGAGCGGCTGGGCGGTCAGCACCCCCAGCCGCGCCCCTTCGGCGAAATCGGGCCGGCCGGTCACGCGCCGCGCCCGGCGACAGAGGCTTTCGGAAGCCGGGCCAATCCGGTATCACGGGCGCGACATTTGGCCCCCCAACGCAGGAATCCTCCCATGAAATTCTTCGTCGATACCGCCGATGTGGCCGCCATCGCCGAACTGGCCGAGCTCGGAATGGTCGATGGCGTGACCACCAACCCCTCGCTCATCCTGAAATCGGGCCGCGACATCCTGGAAGTGACGCGCGAGATCTGCGGGCTGGTCGATGGCCCCGTATCGGCGGAGGTCGTCGCGCTGAGCGCGCCCGAGATGATCGACGAAGGCCGCAAGCTGGCCGACATCGCGCCCAACATCGCGGTCAAGGTGCCGCTGACCTGGGACGGGCTGAAAGCGTGCAAGGCGCTGACCACGGAAGGGTTTACCGTCAACGTGACGCTCTGCTTCTCGGCCGGGCAGGCGCTGCTGGCCGCCAAGGCGGGCGCCAGCTTCGTCTCGCCCTTCATCGGGCGGCTCGACGACATCAACATGGACGGCATGGACCTGATCGCGGATATCCGCACGATCTACGACAATTACGGCTTCGGGACCGAGATACTGGCGGCCTCGATCCGTTCGGTCAACCACGTAACCCAGGCTGCGCTGATGGGCGCGGATGTGGCCACCGCGCCACCCGACGTGCTGAAAAAGATGGCCGAACATCCGCTGACCGATAAAGGGCTTGCCGCCTTCATGGCGGACTGGGAAAAAACGGGGCAGAAAATCCTTTGAATCTGGTGTAGTATCCAGAGAACTTAAACGAGCCGAGGCAAGAATATGAGCAGCATGCCCGCCATTCGCGACGATCTGCGCGCCCGGATCATCGCCGACCCGGACGTGATCCTCGAAGACCCCGAGGTGATGCGCGCGCTGGTGGCCGCCAACGAAAAGGTGCTGGGCGGCAATATCATCGACATGCGCGGCATCGCGATGGAGCGGCTGGAGGCCCGGCTCGACCGGCTGGAAGAGACCCACCGCATGGTGATCGCCGCGGCCTATGAAAACCTCGCCGGTACCAACCAGATCCACCGCGCCATCCTGCGCCTGCTGGACCCGACCGATTTCGAGGGCTTCCTCGCGGCGCTGGGCAGCGAGGTCGCCGATACGTTGAGGGTCGATTGCCTGCGGCTGATCCTGGAAGGCGAGGCCGACGAGATGGCCGGCGGGCTGGATCGGCTGGGCGAGGTCCTGGTCATCGCCGGACCCGGCTTTGTCGAGGCCGTGATCGGGCGGGGCCGCGGCACAGGGCGGGCGGTGACGCTGCGCCAATGCCAGGCCGGCGATGCGGATGTCTACGGCGCCAAGGCGGTCGATATCCGGTCGGAGGCGCTGATGCGGCTCGATCTCGGCGCCGGGCGGCGGCCGGCGATGCTGGCCATGGGGGCCGAGGACCCGCACCTGTTCGCCCCAAACCAGGGCACCGACCTTCTGGCCTTTTTCGCGGGCGTGTTCGAACGGGCGATGCGCCGCTGGCTGTCGTGAGCCTTGCGCTTTCCGACGGCGCGCGCGCGGCGCTATCCGACTGGCTGGCCCAGGAAAAGGCGCTGAACGGCGCGGCCGAGAACACGCTGGCCGCCTATGGGCGCGACGTCACGGGCTTTCTGGCCTTTCTGGCAGAGTATCAGGGCGCGGCCCCCGGCACCGGGGCGCTGGCCCGCGTGGGCTTGCGCGAGATGCGCGCCTGGATGGCACATGAACGCGGGCGCGGCGTGGCGGCACGCTCGCTCGCGCGGTCGCTTTCGGCGGTCAAGGGGTTTTACCGCTGGCTCGGGCGGCGCGACGGGTTCGAACCCACGGCCGTTCTGTCGGTGCGCGCGCCCAAGTTCAGCCGCAAGCTGCCCCGCCCGCTGGCCGAGGACGCCGCCCGCGCCGTGATCGGCACGGTCGAACTGCAAAGCGACACGCCCTGGGTGGCGGCGCGCGACGCGGCGGTGGTGACACTGCTCTACGGCTGCGGATTGCGCATTTCAGAAGCACTGGGGCTGACCGGCCGCGATGCCCCCCTGCCCGAGGCGCTGCGGATCCACGGCAAGGGCGGCAAGGAACGGATGGTGCCGGTGATTCCGGCCGCGCGCGCGGCGGTGGACCGGTATCTCGCGCTTTGCCCCTTCGAGCCCGGCCCCGACGCCCCGCTCTTTCGCGGCGTGCGCGGCGGCGCGCTGAACCCGCGTCTGGTGGCCAAGGCGATGGAGCGGGTGCGCCTGCAACTGGGCCTGCCCGCGACCGCCACGCCGCACGCGCTGCGCCACAGCTTTGCCACGCACCTGCTGGGCGCGGGCGGCGATCTGCGCGCGATACAGGAGTTGCTGGGCCACGCCTCGCTGTCCACCACCCAGGCCTATACGGCGGTCGACACCGCGCGGCTGATGGAAGTCTACGCCGCGGCGCATCCCAAGGCCTGAGCCGGTTTTCGAAAGGCGCGCGCTGGCGCGCGCACAGCTTTTGCCGGGCGGCCCGTTCCGGGCCGCGTTGGGGTATTTGGGCCAAGAAGAAATGCAGGCATCGGGCAGGCCGAGCCGGATCGGCCCGGTGGCCCGGGCTTGATCGACGAGCGCGCCCTTCTGGCTGGCCCGCAGCCGGCCGGCAGCCTGCAGCGCGGCGGCACGGACGCGGACCGGCGGCATCTGCGGGTGGCGGCCGGAGGCCAGCGCCCGTGCGGCCTCGGCGGGGCAGACGGGTGTCCGCCTGCCCCGCCGGTGGGCAAGGTCGATCAGGACCGCGCCGATCTCATCCGCCGAGGGCATCGTTGCAGCGCGCGCAGGTATCGGCATGCGCGTGCTGGCCCACATCGGGCAGGATCTTCCAGCAACGCTGGCATTTCGCACCCTCGGCCTTTTCGAAGACCACGCCCACGCCCGGCACCTCGGGCAGGCGGAAGGCCTCGTTCGGCGAGGGGTCGGCGGTGAGCTGGATGGCCGATGTGATGCACAGATCGTCGAAATCGACGGTTTTCAGCGCGGCCAGCACATCAGCGTCCTGCACATGGACGACCGGGGCGGCCTCGAGGCTGGCGCCGATGACCTTGTCGCGGCGCTGGATCTCGAGCGCGGCGGTGACCACCCGGCGCACCTGGCGCAGCGCGGCCCATTTCGCGGCCAGCGCGTCGTCGCGCCAGTCTTGCGGGGTGTCGGGGATGTCGGTGAGATGGATCGAGCTGTCGTCGCCCGGGAAGCGGTCGAGCCAGACCTCCTCCATCGTGAAGACGAGCACCGGGGCGAGCCAGGTGGTCAGCCGGTGGAACAGGATGTCGAGCACCGTGCGCGCGGCGCGGCGGCGGGGGCTGTCGGCCGCGTCGCAATAGAGCGCGTCCTTGCGGATGTCGAAATAGAAGGACGAGAGATCCACCGTGCAGAAATTGAAGAGCGCCTGGAACACGCCCTGGAAATCATAGGCGTCGTAGCCCTCGCGCACGGTCTGATCCAGCTCGGCCAGGCGGTGGAGCACCCAGCGTTCCAGTTCGGGCATCTCGGCGGGGTCCAGCCGCTCGGCCTCGGAAAAACCCGCGAGGTTGCCCAGCAGGAAGCGCAGGGTGTTCCTGAGCCGCCGGTAGCTGTCGGCCACGCCTTTCAAAATTTCCGGCCCGATGCGCAGATCGGCGGTGTAATCCGACTGCGCCACCCAAAGCCGCAGGATGTCGGCGCCGTATTGCTTGGTCACGTCCTCGGGCGCCACGGTGTTGCCCAATGACTTGGACATCTTGTTGCCCTTCTCGTCGAGGGTGAAACCGTGGGTCAGCACGCCGCGATAGGGCGCGCGCCCGATGGTGCCGCAGGCCTGAAGCATGGATGAATGGAACCAGCCGCGGTGCTGATCGGTGCCTTCGAGGTAGAGATCCGCGATGCCGTCTTCGGACCCGTCGGGCCGGTCGCGCAGGACGAAGGCGTGGGTCGAGCCGCTATCGAACCAGACGTCGAGGATGTCGAAGACCTGTTCGTAATCATCGGGGTTGTGGTCGTTTCCGAGGAACCGTTCCTTGGCGCCGGGCGCATACCAGGCGTCGGCCCCCTCTTGTTCGAAAGCGGCAACGATGCGGGCGTTGACGGCCGGATCGCGCAACAGAAAGTCGGGATCGTCCGGCTTTGCGCCGGTCTTGACGAAGCAGGTGAGCGGCACGCCCCAGGCGCGCTGGCGCGACAGCACCCAGTCGGGGCGGGCCTCGATCATCGAGTAGAGGCGGTTGCGCCCGGTCTGCGGCGTCCATTTCACCAGTTTGTCGATGCTGGTCAGCGCGCGGGTGCGGATCGTGGTGCCGTAGGTGTCCTGCCCGTCGCTGACCGCGCGGTCGATGGCGGCGAACCACTGGGCCGTGTTGCGGTAGATGAGCGGCGCCTTGGAGCGCCAGCTATGGGGATAGCTGTGCTTGAGCCGGCCGCGGGCGATCAGCGCGCCGGTCTCGACCAGCGCGTCGATGACACGCTTGTTGGCGTCGCCCTCTTTCCCGTTGGGCCTGGTGATGACCGCGCCGCCGAAAAGCGGCAGGTCGGGCCGGAAAGAGCCGTCTTCCAGCACGTTGTAGGTCATCGGCAGCCCATGTTTCAGGCCGATCTGGTAGTCGTCATCGCCGTGGCTGGGCGCGGTGTGGACGAAGCCGGTGCCGGCCTCGTCGGTGACGTGGTCGCCGGGCAGCATGGGCACGTCAAAATCCCACTCGCCCTCCGCCCCTTCGGCGCCGCGGAAGGGGTGGGCCAGCGTCAGCGCGGCCAACTCGTCGGCCGAGACGTCGCCCAGGCGGCGATACATCGAGGGCTCCAGCCGGGCGGCGCGCAGGGCGTCCTCGGCCAGCGCGTCGGCTAGGATGTAGCGGTCGCCGATCCGGGCCCAGCATTCCTCGGGGCGGCCGGTGATCTCGTAAAGGCCGTAGCCGGTGCCGGGGCCGAAACAGACCGCGCGGTTTTGCGGAATGGTCCAGGGGGTGGTTGTCCAGATCACCACCTTGGCACCCTCAAGCGCCGAGCCGGCCCCGGCGATGATGGGGAATTTCACCCAGATCATGTGGCTCTGGTGGTCGTGGTATTCGACCTCGGCCTCGGCCAGCGCGGTCTTTTCCACCGGCGACCACATCACCGGCTTGGACCCTTGGTAAAGCGTGCCGTTCATCAGGAATTTCATGAATTCCTCGGCGATCACCGCCTCGGCGTGGAAATCCATCGTGAGGTACGGATCGGCCCAGTTTCCGGTGATGCCCAGGCGCTTGAACTCGTCGCGCTGGATGTCGATCCAGCCCTCGGCGAATTTCCGGCATTCCTGGCGGAAATCGACGACATCCACCTTGTCCTTGTCGAGCCCCTTGGCGCGGTACTGTTCCTCGATCTTCCACTCGATGGGCAGGCCGTGGCAGTCCCAGCCGGGGACGTAGCGGGCATCGCGCCCCATCATCTGCTGGGAACGGACCACCATGTCTTTCAGGATCTTGTTCAGCGCGTGGCCGATATGCAGGTGCCCGTTGGCGTAGGGCGGGCCGTCATGCAGCGTGAAGGGCGGCCGGCCCTGCTTGTCGCGCAGGCGGTCGTAGACGCCGATCTTTTCCCAGCGCTCCAGCCAGGCGGGTTCGCGCTTGGGCAGGCCGGCGCGCATCGGAAACTCGGTCTCGGGCAGGTTTAGGGTGTCTTTGTAGTCGGGCGTGTCGGCACACATGGGACGGGGTCCTCAGGCAATATCGGTCTGGCGATGTGTGGAAGCGGCGGCGCGAAGGGTCAAGCGCCTATATCCCGGCGTCTCCGATCTCAGAGCGCCGGGCCGGTAATTCGTTGAATGATCGCGGTGCGGTGCGTCATGGGCGGGCTTATAGGCCGGGGGCACCGGGGCGTAAAGGGACGGCGCGCCGCGGCCCCTCAGCCCTCGGCCCTGTTGAAGACGCCGGTCAGCGCGCGCTTGACCAGCGCGCTGACCGAGGGGCGGCGTTGCCGGCGGAACGGCAGCGGGCGGCAGACCTCCATCGCGGCGACGCCGACGCGGGCGGTGAGCGCGCCGTTGACCACCCCCTCGCCGAAGCGGCGCGAGACGCGGGCCAGCATGCCGCCGCCCGCGACGGTGCCGATCAGGTCGTCGCCCACGGCGACGGCGCCGGTGGCCACCAGGTGGGTCATCACCGCGCGGGTCAGGCGCAGGCTGCCCAGGATGCCACCGCGCCCGCCGTAGATCTCGGCGATGCGGCGGATCATGCGCAGGTTGGCGGTAAGCGCGGCGAAAAGGTCGGCCAGGGCGATGGGCACCAGCGCGGTGACGGCGGCCACCTGCCGCGCGGCGGCCTCGATCTCGCGGATGGCCGCGGCATCGAGCGGGGCCAGCAGGTCGGTCTCGGCCTGGGCCAGAAGGGCATCGGCGTCGAAGATATCCTCGGCCCGCTCGGCCAGCTTTTCGCGGCCCCACCTGGTGTCTTCCCGCCCGCGATAGAGGCCGATCAGGTGGTCGACCAGCTTGCGCGCGGCGCCGAGATCGGCGGCGGCAAGCGCGGCGTCGGCCTCTTTGTGCAGGTCGTCGAGGCGGCGCAGCCGGGCAAAGGCCGCCATCTCGCGCAGGGCAAGCAGCGCGAGCGCGAGCAGGACAAGGCCCAATAGCGACAGCGCGACGGTGCCAAGGATCGTGCTGCGGTCCAAAAGGCCAGTGACGAAATCCCACGCGGCCACGCTGACGATGAAGGCCACGAGCCCGGTGAAGGCCCACCAGAACAGCCGCGCGATGGGCGAGGCGCGGCGCGCGGCAAGCGCGGCGACGGTCTGCATCGCCTGGCCGGTGGGCGCCGGTTCGGCCTCGGGCTCGGGCACCGGGGGCGCGGTGGCCGGCGATGGGTCTGGCGCGCCCTCGGGCTCTGGCTCGACCACGCGGGTGACCGGGCGCTTGAGCTGACGCTCAGAGGCCGGGCGGGCGGTGCGCCGCGCGGCGGGGCTGGGCGCAGGCTCGGGCTCGGGCGGCGGCGCCGGGGTGGGTTGCGCGGCGGGGCCGGGCGCGGGCTCGGGGGTCGGCGCCGGGGTGGGTTGCGCGGCGGGGCCGGGCGCGGGCTCGGGGGTCGGCGCCGGGGTGGGTTGCGGCTTCGGAGCCGTCTCGGGGGGCGGCTTGGGCGCGGGGTCGGGTGCGCGCCGCAGGATGCGGCGCTTTTGGGGCCGGGCCTCTTGCCCCGTGTCGGCGTCGGGTTCGCGCCGCTCCGCGGGTGCCGGTGCCGCCGGGGCGGGCTTTGCCTCGGGCTCGGGCGTCGGGGCGGGCTTTGCCTCGGGCGCCGGCGCCGGCGCGGCCTCGGTGTCCGCCTTTCGCCGGGCATCGCGCCCCGTCGGCCGCTCGGGCGTTTCGTCGAGGTCGAAGATCACGGGTCCGCGGGTCATCTCAGCCGGTCCCCGAACAGGAATTCCGCGGCCTTGTCCAGCCGGATATGCGGCGGGCCTTCGCCGGGGCGCAGGGTCAGCCGCGCGGGCGCGAAATGCATGATGTTGTAGTCGGCCTCGAGCCAGCGCTCGGCGTTCTGCTGCACGTCCTCCAACAACACGGCGGGGTCCTCGGGCAACTCGCCGGGGTAGAGCGCGGCCTGCCGCCCGGTTTCGAGCAGCGTGCCGCGCACGCAATCGAGCGGCTCGCCCTCGTGGGTGCGGGTCTCTTCCACCGTGGCGCGCAGCGCGGCGATGGCCATGGCCGCGGTGTCGGCACCTGCGAAATCGGCCCGCCGGCGCGCGTCGCGCATCAGCGCCTGCATGATCGCGGTGAGCCGGGCGTGCTGGGAATGGTGCAGGTGGTCGGCCTTGGTGGCGGCGAAGAGGATGCGTTCCACCCGCCTGCCGGTCAAAAGCGAGGTCAGCCACGCGTTGCGCCCGGGCCGGAAGGCGCCCAGGATCTCGGTCATCGCGCGGCGCAGGTCGGCCACGGCGCGGGGGCCCGCATGGATGGCGCCCAGCGCGTCGATCAGCACCACCTGCCTGTCGATCCGAGCGAAATGTTCGCGGAAGAAGGGTTTGACCACCTCGCGCTGGTAGGCCTCGTAGCGGCGGTCCATCTCGCGCCAGAGACTGCCGCGCGGGGTCTGGCCGGGTTTGGGCAGCGGCGCGAAGGTCAGCACGGGCGAGCCCGCCAGATCGCCCGGCAGCAGGAACCGCCCCGGCGTGCAGTCGGAATACCCCGCCGCGCGGGCGGCGTGCAGGTAGCCGGTAAAGGCAGCCGACAGCGCCTGGACGGCGGGCTCTTCCAACTCGGCGGCCGGGTTGGTCTGGGATAGCTTTGCGCGGAACGCCTCGGAGCCGGGCCGCTCGTCGAGGCGCGCCAGCGTTTCCTCCGACCATTCGGCATAGCTCTTTTCCAGAAGCGACAGGTCCAGCAGCCACTCGCCCGGATAGTCGACGATGTCGAGATGCACCGTGCGCGGGCCCGTCACGCTGCCCAGCAGCCCCGCGGGCCGCACCCGGAGCGACAGCCGCAACTCAGACACCGCGCGGGTGGATTCGGGCCAGTGCGGGTTGGCGCCGGTCAGCGCCTGCAAGTGGTTTTCGTAATCGAAGCGCGGCACCGTGTCGTCGGGCTGGGGCTGCAGATAGGCCGCCTGGATCGCGCCGGCCGCCGCCGCGCGCAATTGCGGCATGCGCCCCCGCTCCATCAGGTTGGCGACCAGCGAGGTTATGAACACGGTCTTGCCCGCGCGCGACAGGCCGGTGACGCCCAGCCGGATCACCGGCTCCATGAAAGTCTCCGAGATCGACGACCCGATGGCCTCGACCCCGCGGGTCACCTCGTCTGCGAAATCGCCGATGCGCACATGTTCCTCCGCCGGCTGCGCCATTCAGTTAATCACGACCAGCGCCGGCTGCCAGCCCCCACGCGGCCGATTGCGCCGGTCGCAATGTCGCGGTAACCGGGGCCATGCCCCGCTATGCGCTGAAACTGGAATATGACGGCACACCCTTCGCGGGCTGGCAGCGCCAGGCCGATCAGCCCTCGGTGCAGGGCGCGGTCGAGGCCGCGCTGGCCCGGCTCGAAACGGGCGTGCCCTCGATCGCCGCGGCGGGGCGCACCGATGCCGGCGTGCATGCGCTGGGCCAGGTGGCCCATTGCGACCTCGCGCGCGACTGGGACCCGTTCCGACTGTCCGAGGCGTTGAACTACCACCTCAAACCCGCCCCGGTGGCCGTGCTCGCCGCCGCCCGTGTGGGCGAGGATTTCCACGCGCGTTTCTCGGCCGTCGAGCGGCGCTATCTCTTCCGCCTGGTCAGCCGGCGCGCACCGATGACCCATCAGCGCGGGCTGGTCTGGCGGGTGCCCCACCCGCTGGCGCTGGCACCGATGCAGGAGGCCGCGCGACACCTGACGGGCCGGCACGATTTCACCACCTTCCGCGCCTCGATCTGCCAGGCGGCCTCGCCGGTCAAGACGCTCGACGCGCTGGAGATCGAAGAGGTTTCGTTCCCCGGCGGCGCCGAGTTCCGCTTTTCCGTCCGCGCGCGCAGCTTTCTGCACAACCAGGTGCGCAGTTTCGTGGGCACACTGGAACGGGTGGGCGCCGGGGCCTGGGCGCCCGGCGACGTGAAGACCGCGCTAGAGGCCCGTGATCGCGCCGCCTGCGGTCCGGTCTGCCCCCCCGACGGGCTGTATCTGGAAAGCGTCGGCTACCCCGAAGACCCCTTCGCCTGACCCCGGCTGCTGCAGGCGCGACACAATGGCCGACACAAGGCCCAAGGCATCGCCTACGCGGTGGGCGCGGGCCGTGCCGCCTGCTAGGCTTTCCCCGATCAACCAATTCAAGCCCAAGTCAATGAGTTATCCCGCAGCCCAAGCCCTGCCGCAGCCCGACCGCGTGGTCATCATCAACGATTCCGCAACCGCACAAGGCGGTTCGGCGGTGCTGGCGCTGTTGTTGGTCGAGCTTTTGCGCGCACGCGGGGTGCCTGTGACCTTCATCGCCGGCGACACTGGCGACAATCCGCGGCTGGCCGAGATCGGCGTCGATATCGTCGCCTTGGGAGAGGTGCCCCTGCTTGGCCGAGGCAAGCTGGAGGCGTTGCGCAAGGGCATCGACAATCCTGCCGCGCGCGAGATGGTCGCGCGCTTCGTCGCCGAGACCGACACGCCCGGCACGATCTATCATGTGCATTCCTGGGCGCAGATCTTTTCACCCTCGATCTTTTCGGCATTGGCCCCCGTCGCTGCGCGAACCGTCGTGCATGCCCATGACATGTTCCTGGCCTGTCCCAACGGGGTCTACATGGATTTTCACCACGGCCTGCACTGCACCCGCCGCCCGCTGAGCGCCGACTGCATCACGACACATTGCGACAAGCGGTCTTATCCGCAAAAGCTCTGGCGCGTCGCCAGGCAGGCTGCACTGTTTCGCCAGTTCGGCCAGGCGTTGCCCTGGGCCGGCATCGCCATGATTCACCCGGGCATGACCGAGCCATTGCAGCGCGCCGGTTATCCAGCAGAGCGGCTGGTCACGGTACGCAACCCCGCCTCGCCCTATACCGACCATCGCATTCCGGCAGAAGAGAATGCCGGCGCGCTTTTCGTCGGGCGGGTCGAGCCCGACAAAGGCGTAGAAGACCTGATCGAGGCGGCCCGCGCCGTCGACATGCCGGTCAGTGTGGTCGGAGAAGGGCCGCTGCGCGAAAGGCTGGCCGCGCAGCACCCCGAGGTAACCTTCGTCGGCTGGCAGGATCGCGCCGGCATCGCCCGCCAAGCCGCCCACGCGCGGGTGCTTGTCATGCCGTCGCGCTTTCCCGAGCCCTTCGGGCTGGTCGCGGCCGAGGCGCTGATGAGCGGGCTGCCGGTGATCGTGACCGAACTCTCGTTTCTGGTCGACGAGCTTCGCGCAGGGGACCTGGGGCTGACCTACCCGCCGCGGGACACGGCCGCGCTGGCCGCCTGCCTGCGCCAGATCAAGAACAAGCCCGTCGCAGAGATGCGGGCGCTCAGCGAACGCGCCCGCGCAGCCGAGATTGCCCTGAAACCCGATGGATGGGCCGACGCGGTGATGGCGCTCTACGGGAAAACGCTCGCGGCATCGGCGGCCTAACTGCGCAGTCCGTCGCGGGCAACCTTGCCGGCCACACCGCCGGGTCAACGAAGGGGGCGGCCCTCGGGCGGCCGGTCAGGGGATGGCGCCGCCTCCCCGCCCCTATCGCAGGTCCAAAACCCGTTCCGGCGCGATCCGGCCGCGCACGAGATCGCCGAGGGCCAGCAGATTGCCCCGCAACCGTCCCACGCGGTCGACCCAGGGTTCGGGCCATAGCGCCTTTGCCAGGTTGGCCGTTACATTCCTGCGCATCATGCGCAGCGCCCTGTCGCGCCGCATGGTCCCCTTGCCGATGAGGTAAAGCGGGTTGGCGATCTGAGAGTAGCCCAGCAAGAGCCCCGTGCCGCGCCCTGTCTTGGTGCCCAGATGCACGCCGACCAACGCCTCGGCCCGGACGATCCGGCCATGCCGCGCCAGAAGGCGGCCGAAATCGACGTCTTCAAGCCAGCCATAAAACGGCAATCGCTCATCGAATCGCAACCCTAGCGAGATCACCGGGTCGGCGCGCAACGACATGTTGCAGCCATAGCCGTTGTAGGTGTCGGTCAGCCCGTCGCCAGCGGGCCGCGCCGCATCGGCCAGTAACTTGAGCCCGTCCTCGAAGCTGAAACCAGGGCCGTTGATGCCGTCGGCCACCACCGTGCCCGTCAGCATCACGATATCGGGGTGTTCTTCGTACAGGCGCAGCGTCTGGCGCAGATAATCAGGCGCCATCAGGAAATCATCGTCCAAAAACAAGAGGATGTCACCCGGCTCCAGGGCGTCGAGGACGCGGTTGCGCTGGCGCGTCAGGCCCTTGGGGCCGATCACTTCCCGCACCGGAAAGGGCAACGCATCATACCCGTTCGCCGGGGCGTCCTCGGGCGCGCCCAGACTGAGTATCACAAGGTCTGGAAGGCGGTCTTGCAGCGCGATGTGAGCCAGGCAATCGGCCAAAATACGCTCACGCCCGGTCGATGCGATTGCAAAAACTAGCCTCATTTTGGACACATTAGTAAGTCATTCATGTTTCGTGGTTCAAATGTCATTGGCCCGACCGAGGTCTCTGCCGATGAGATTGGTACGGGCGGGGCCACAGTCGATAAGCGCTTTGGGAACGGGATCGGGGCACAATGCACAAAAACGCTGGGGCAGATATGTCGACGGACCCTTGCCGGCAAGTCGCAAACCAGATCGGCACGGCCACGGCCTGGCGTGTTGTCATCGCCGGCTGCGCGTTCACCTGGTTGGCGATCGTCGGCCTGGCGCTGACATGAGGCGTCATCGCTACCGTGCGCCGTCCTGCTTGAGCACGACCGACACAGTGCGCAGCACGATCTGCAGGTCTCGCAGGAACGTCCAGTTGCGGACATAGTCCACATCCATCGCCACACGCTCTTCAAAGGTGGTGTTGGAGCGTCCGCTGACCTGCCAGGCGCCTGTCACACCGGGCTTGACCGACATGTAATCCTGGAAATTGCGGCCGTAGTAGACCGTTTCCTCCATGAGGATCGGACGCGGGCCGACGACCGACATATCGCCACGCAGCACGTTAAAGAACTGCGGCAACTCATCGAGGCTGGTCTTGCGCAGGATCTCCCCGACGCAACTGACCCGCGGGTCGTTGGTCAGCTTGCGCGACATGTTCCACTCTTGCCGCGCCACGGGATCGGTGCGAAGCAATTCCTCGAGACGCTCTTCGGCATCGCGGACCATGGTCCGGAACTTAAAGCAGCGGAACGGCCGACCGTTCCGTCCGATCCGCTCTTGCGCGAAGAACACGGGCCGTCCGTCGCTGATGATAAGCGACACCGTGATCAGAATGAAGAATGGCAGGAAAAACAATAGCGCCAGCGCAGCGAAGGCCCGGTCGAAGAGTTGCTTTTTTAACGGAACCCGGCGCGCTCGCCAGTTGTCTTGAAGTCGCAGCGCGCCTTGTGCATCACACACTCTGACGCCTGCGTCAAAATCAGATCGAAACATCATTGAACACACGTTGCTTAGCAACGCCCCCAGCCAGCAAGTACTAGAATCGCATACGCCTCATCGTACACCTATTTGCAGTCCAATGCGTCGCAGTTTTTTGTTGCGAAACCAAGGATAGGTTGTTTCCGCACAACAACGCGGGACCGTGTCCCGCGCATGGTGAAGCAGCGGCAACTCTTGTCGAGGTGTGAACCGATTCTGTGGATGCCCCACCCTGCGGCATCGAACCCGCCATAACGGCCTCATGAGACCTAGAAACAGGGTGCATCCAGCGCATTGATTCAGTCTTCGGTTGATCAGGTCGCCAAATTGAACAACCTGACGCTTTTATTGTCGGTGACGTGGACGAGAGTTTCAAGCAGCATCTAAAGCCGCGCGAGGCGCGTGCCTGTCTTTTGCGTCCAACATCAAGGCACAATTGCCATTTCCGGGGTCAAATTTTTTTGAAAGCCGGGCCAGGACATTGCGTCTGGCTGGGAAGGACTGCGTCGATTTTGGAAACTATGCATCGGCGGCGCGCTCAGGGCTATGTGCCAGGCGCCCACGTCCAGCACCCGGTGAGTCGGCTCGACGGCGAAGCCGTTCCGCAGGACATCGCATCATTCCAAAGACTGGACCGCACCAGTCAACCGCGGCATCAGACAGCCGGGCCCGAGCCCTGCCAGGGAACGTCGATGCCGAACCCGGCGGCCAGCTCCCGAAGCCCCGTCGAGGTCTTGGCTTCTAGCGAAATCCCGCGGTCCCGGTTTTCAGCCATCGCATTCCAGCGTGCCTCGCCGGGAAACCGCACGCTGCCCGCCGGGCCCGAGCACGCAACCATGTCGGCCAGCACGTCCATCCGTTCGAAGAAGCTCTCGAGCGGCATCCATCTCGAGACATCCAGCGCCACGATGAAATGGCCGCTGTTCCCCTGCCGCTCGAAATCCTTGTACATCGAGGCCACTTGGGAGGAAATGCCGGCCCCGGTGAGGACGCCGCTCAAGACTTCGACCATCAGGGCCAGCCCGAATCCCTTTGCACCGCTCGCCGGCAGCAACGTCCCTTTCATGGCCTCGTTGGGGTCGGTCACCGGACGACCGCGATCGTCCACCACCAACCCTTCGGGCAGGTCGAGACCATTTCGTTGGTACGCCCGCACGGTTGACCCGGCCAATCCCGCCGTCGACATGTCGACGATCAGCGAACGGCCATCGCGCCCCGGTGCGCCGAAGCCGAAGGGATTGGTGCCCAGAACGGGCTTGTAGCCGCCCTCCGCAGCCACCTTGGGAAAGGAGTTGCTCAGAACGAGGCTGATCATCCCCGCCTCTGCGGCGCGGTTGATGTAATAGGCGCCCGTGCCGAAGAAATTGCTGCGCTGCACTCCGACGGCGCCCACACCGGTCGCGCGCGCCAATTCCACGGCGCGGTCCGTTGCGCGCGTACCAGCCACCTGCCCGAAGCCGTGGTCTGCATCCAGCAGCGCCGCCGACGGCGAAATCTCTTGCAGGTTCATCTGCGCGGGCGTCCGGATCAGTCCGGCCTTTACCCTGCGCAGCAGAATGGGCAGCCTCTCGACCCCGTGATTGGCGCGGCCGGCGAGATCGTTCCATAGCAGGTTATCCGAGAGCACCTCCGCCTCGGCGCCATCGACGCCAGCGGCGCTCATAAGGGCATCCACGAAGCCGCGAAGGTCGGAAACTGCAACCCGCAGCATCCTTCATTTCCCCAGACGCTTGAACGCGCGCCCGAACTCTTCGCGCAACCGTACCACCGTCGGCATCGGGTCCGTCAGGCTCAGGATGGGCAAGACCTTGCGCCCTGACATGAGGCTCTTGATCCAGCCAGGGAAGCTCAACTCGCCACGCTTGTTGAGCTCTCGAAAGGCGAGGAAGTCGCGCAGCGGGTTCCACATGCGCACGTTCTCTTCGTACCCTGAAAAAGCGGGAACGTCCTGCCCAGTCTGTCTGCGATAGATCATTTCGTCGATCGGCAAACCGCCGGAAACCACCATGCGATGTGCATCGGTGAATCTGGGATTGACCTCGATGACCTTCAGCTTGCCGTCACGCAGATCCCGCTTGAACTCGATATTGGCCATGCCACGCCACGGCATTGAACCGAAGAATTTGCGGCCCGCCTCGGCGGTTTCGGGCAGCCATTTCGACTGATGATAACAGGCGCCGCCCCGATTGACCGGGTAGCGGCGAATAATGCATTTGGTGTAGTGAAAAAGAGATTTTCCATCTTCGTCGATATAGGTGTAATAGCTGGACAAAAGGCTGTCAGGGCCCGGGACCATTTCCATTACCATTACGTCGCAATTCGCGGCCTGGGCCAATTGAACCTTTTCAACCAGCTCTTCCCAATCGCTTTCGATGATAAAGAGCTTTCGGCCGAAGACCGGAATGAAGAGATGCGAATGGATGGGCTTCACCATCACCGGGAAGGATACGTCCTCCCGGATCTCTTCCAGTTTCTCGGCGCTGTCCACATCCCAGAAATTCGGCGTGGCCACCCCGGCCGCCCGCGCCCGTACCAGCGTGGCCCGCTTGTCCAGCATCTCGCGCCGCAAGGCGGGGTCGAACCCTTCCAGGAGATAGCGTTGCGAAAGCGCGGCATGGTTCGACGTGACGAATTCGATGGAGTCATCGCAAAGGGCAAAGATCAGGCTGCCCTCCAGTTCCGGCCTCGGCCTCTCCAGCAGCAACTCTCGCCAGAAGTCTTGAATCGAGCATTCGGCGGGTGCGCGAAACTTGCCATGGCAGTGGCGCGAATCCAGCGCCAGGCAGCCCGACTTTCCGGCGGCGCTGACAGTGATTCCGACGCGGGCGAGGTTGCGGGCCAACGCCGCGCTGTTCGCCGCACCCCCAAGTATGAGCACCGGAGTCGATGTCTCCAGTTCCTGCGAGATTTCATTTGCGGTGGACAGCTTCAAACCTTCATCACCCCTTGGCGGTTTTCGAACAGGTAGTGGAGAACCCTGGTGGCGACGGGCGTTGCCCTGGATCGGTCTGCCACAAGGTAATGATGGTGGATACCCGGCCCGACATTGACCTCATGAAACTGGACGCCGTTCGCGCCAAGGGGCGCCGAGATGTCGTCGGCGATGATGTCCAGCCCAGCGAAACGGACCCCCAGATCCGTGACCAGTCTGGCGCCGGCCGATACGATATCGGGATGCAGATCGCCGGTGACCGTGTGGTTCTCTCGGTCGGCGTTTTCATTGATCGCGTGTTTCACGACGATCGGTTTGCCGGCCGGGATAGCTGCTGCGGGCTTCAGGCCCTGCGCCGACAAATGATGCAAAGCGTCCTGGTCAATTACAAGCGGGCTCAGCGCGGTGATCGGCCGCCTCGACAGGCGATTGGTGTTTTCCGTTTTGACAAGGGCGTGGATGGTGGAATGCCCATCGCCGCAGACCGTCGGCGGATCGCGGCGGACCGCATCCAGCAATTGACCGTCGAGATACAGCAAGCGGTAGCAACTGCCCGAAAGCATCGGCTCAGCCAAAAGCTCGGCGTTGAAGCTTGCCGCGTGCAACGCCGCGCGCAACAGCTCTCCCTGAGTGCGAATGCCAGTGGTCACCCCATTCCCCCCACCGGTTCCCGTGGCAGGTTTGACCACGATCGGTCCCGGCATCCGGGTGAGGAAGTCCCGCGCGCGGCCCAGCCGGTCGAGCGAGAACACGCAATGATCCGGCACGGAATAGCCCTTGTCCGAAAGCAATCGATAGGTGACCGCCTTGTGCGCCATGACCCGCGTGGTGATCACGTCATCCAACATAAGGTCGGAGTGCGAAACAAACGTCACAAGACCATTCAGGGAAATGCGCTTGAGCCCGCCAATGTCGCTGTAGTCTGCGCCCAGCTCTTGCGCGGCGTCCCGCCAGAGGGTCTCGTAGAATTCGTTGCGCAGCCGGCCGAACCGGCGCCGCTTCAGGACGCTGCGAAGATCGGCGAGTTTGAGTGCGCGACGTGCCATCCAGTCGAGGCGCTGACGCATTCGTCCGTCAAGGGAAACAGGGCCGCGCTTCGGCGCGGCGGCATCACTCATCGAAGAGACACCCGTCCGCCGCCAGTTGCTTGTCAACCCACTCGTTCGAGAACACGCCACGCTTCACGCTGTCAACGTAGGCCTCGAGTTGTTCGCGGTTGAGTTCGAGCCGCTCCAGCACATTCTCTGCCGCCCATTGCGGAACGACCACGACGCCGCTCGGGTCCGCCACAAGGATGTCGCCAGCCTGTACGACGATGCCGCCGGCGCTGATCGGATAGTTGATCTCGCCCGGACCGCGGTGAAGCGGGCCGAAGGGCGTGACGCCCTTGGCAAAGACCGGCAATCCGCATTCGGTGACGCCCGGCAGATCGCGGATCAACCCGTCGATGATGAAACCGGCAATGCCTCGGTGCCGCGCCTTGTTGGCCACAAGGTCACCGATCACCGCGGCACTCAGGCTCTGGCTGGCGTCGACGACAATAACATCGCCGGGTTCGGCGAGATCGAGCGCCTTGTGCACCATCAGGTTATCGCCTGGAAAGCACTTCACCGTCAGGGCCGGACCCCACAGCGGTTTGTCGTTCGCGAGATTATGGATCTCCCGCCCCATCGTGTACATGCGATTCATCATGTCCGAAATATCCGGGGACTCGAACTGTCGCAGCCGGTCGACCAGCGACGGATTCGGCCGCTTGAAAGTGCGGCGCACCATGAAGCCGGGTCCGGGTCTCATTTCCGCGGATTTCGGCTTCTCTTTGCCGCGACGGCCTTCGCTCGTCGAAAGCTTTTCCATCCCAGTGCCCCCCGTAAAAAAGCGATTCGTAATTTACTGTGACCGAAGGTAACCTGCGGCGTTTTGCGGTGTACAGGATTTCTGCCCGGTTGCCGGGCAGCAGTGGACAATCCACGCCCGACGATGGGATCGTTATTTCTTCACGTACTATACCGCTGCAATATCGACAAAATTTCGTGCTTGGCGCATCCATGCCAGCAGGGCGTCACGGCGCTCTCCTCCTTGCGCAGACCGTCCGACGCGAGGCGCGCCTACGAAGCGGCGCGGCGTCAATCGCGTTCACGTCGATCAGGAGACGGGGCCGGCTCTGACGACTGGACAACCACATCAATGCACCTCTAAACGCCTTTCGAAGATGTCAAGATACGGCGCGGTCGCAGTCGGGCCGGAGACGTCATTCCGGCCGGATTCGTTTGCGCCCCAATAGGCGGAGCGTCATGTTCCGGCCGGCGCGCAGCACCGGATACAGCACCGCTGCACGCGTCCTTGAACGAAACACCCATCCGTTGAAGCGGCTGATCGGCCCTGTCGCGGCACTGAGCAGCGCCAAGGCATGAATGCTGTCCTGGCCATGATAGAACTGGCCGGACAATTTGAGCACCATGCCCCCGTCGAGATCGAGCCCCTTGGCCATGACCTCGTCGAATTCCGGGCCGCCCTCGCGGGCATTTATCAGCCGCAGGGGACCGACGGCGTCGCGGATGCGCACCAGCGCCACATACCGGCTGCAGAACGGGCAGTCGCCGTCGTATAGCAGCCAGTTATCCTCTCCGGCCGGCACCGCCTTGGCCGGATCGGGCATGTCTAGTGCAGACAATAGGACACCTCCCCTTTGAACACCGGGCGGAAATACCCGACCTTCTCAAGCAGCAGCGGCAGAGGGACATCCAGATTGGCATCGGCATTGTCCTCAGCGCCGCGCTTGAAGGTGCGCATCTCGCCATTGCGGAGATATGTAATCTCCAGGTCGGGGTCTTCCACTTCGTTGACGGCGCGACGGAGCTCGAAATAGGTGACGTAGACATCGAACTCCTGGCCGACAAAGCCGTAGCGCGCCGGATGGGTCTTCAGCTTCAGGATCTCTTCGTTGTTGGAATCGACGACTTCGACCAGGTCGTCCTGGAAGTGGAACAGGGGCACAGCCGGCAACAGCAGGTGATTGTTCACCCCGCCTTCCGTGCGCATGTTGCTGTACATCGCAACGTTGTTTTCCGTCTTGAAGCCGATATAGGGCGACGCGGAGTTGAGCACGACAAGCGCAAAAAAGACCCACAGCACGCCGGGCTTGGCAGTCCACATCTCGGTCACGCCGGTGCCTGCAAACAGGCCGTGACGCCAATGCTCACGAACGACCGCGAAGAGAATCGCGGCCGATGCCACGACCGTCCAGACCAGCCAGACAAGGCTTGGCTTCAACGGCACGGCGCTTGCCAGCAACAGCCCGCTGCAGGCCGCAAAGGCCAACGGCGCAGGCGTCGAGGGCAGCAATTTCTCACGCAGCCTGTCGAGATATCCCGCACCGCTGCGAACGACCTCCACGAGGGACGGCATGGCCACAAGCATGTAGAGCGAGATCATGAAGGACGAGAACGGCCAGTGTCCCATCAGGCCCAGCAGGATGTGGAACGGCACGCCGAAGTAGAAAGCGACCAGCCGGGTCCGGCGAAACGCCAGCATGACCGGCAGCAGCGCTTCTGCGACCATGAAGAACCAGAAGAAGAATTCGACGCTGGCCAGTGACAGGAATGGTGATATGTACGGCCGCTCTGCGTGGGCTTCTTCAATCATGCCGTACAGGCAACTGATACTGAGGTCGAAGAACCCTGCATTCAGCTTCGATATGATGATCGAAAAGTACAAGAACGCGAAGATGGCGCCACATACCGGTGCGAATTTCTGGAACCAGGCATCGGCGATTTGTCGGTCGAACGGTTCTTTCGAACGCCAAAAGTGAAATGCGGTAAGACCGAGCGCTGCGAGCATGCATACCGACAAGAAGGTGTCGATAAAGATGTGGTTCACGACGAACGGCCATTCCGACACGAAATATGCGATGCTCGAGACGATCATCGCCGCGAACAGCCAAATCCGGCCCGGAAACATGAACACGGCAATCGCCAGAGCCGCGAAAATATAGCCGAGGATCAGCCCGTCGACAGCCCAGTGGTAATAGAACACGAGCTGCACCATGCTCTGCGCGGCCCATGCGTGCGAAAAAATCGTTAAAGAATCAATCTTCGAGATGCCGGTGCGATTGTCCGGTAGAGTTCTTTGTTCATTCATGCTTTGTTCGCTCACAATAAATAAGAGCGCGAGCCGCTCACACAACCATACAACACGCGTCAATTGTCCCTCGGCACATTCCAAGTGCCTAGGAAAAGCGTACATTACAGGTCTGGTAACGTCAATCGGATGCGGCAGCGGGCAGCCGCTCGGCCTGGAAGCCGCGCCGACAAGGTGGCTCTATCCAGAGATGAAACGCCGGTTGGCGTGCCCTCGGCCGCTCCTTGTGATCGAACCACTTGAGAAAACGTAAATATCTTTTTGGAACAATGTCTTGGAAAGCGGCAACGGGTCCGTTTTTTGCCCGCAAGCCCACCTTGGGCGCCCTCTCCCGGATCGCCCGATGAAAGCCGGGCACAACCATTTGTTGCAATGGGTGCCGTGGCCTTGGTGGAATCGCGGGCGGACCCAATTCAATACCAACGCCGCCCAGGGATTGCACCGCCGATGTGTTAGCTACTCTATCATCCAGAGAAGTTCTTGCTGCGGCCAGCCTGCCGCGCTCAGCGCGGAGTAGGCGACAGCCCGGGCAATGTTTACCGGCCACTTCACGGCCTCGCCCATCAGGTTGTCCCAATCCACCGGTTCGTCCTCGCCATCTGCGGCCACCAGGACAAAGTCGCTCATACCCGCCCAACGGAAACTCGCCCACGCGCGTGGAATGTGAAAACGGTCAGTCACGATGACCAGGTGGCCCGGAACGTTGTCGCCCATCGCCTGGCGCGAAAACAAGGCGTTCTGAAGGGTCGATCCGGATCGGCCCTCGACGAGGATCACCTCCGCAGGCACACCCGCATCGAGCGCGATTTCCTTCATGCCCTCAGCCATGCTATTCTGCCCGCCCCCGCCGCCCGAGAGCACGAGGCGCGGTGTGTCGCCCGCATTGGAGAGCTCGAAGTAGAGATCCACGCCGGCGCGCGTGCGCACCGCCGTCCGGCCGTTCCGCTGGGGCCCCACCGGACCTGACGAGAGCACCACGACCGCCCCCACTGGCCGTTTCACCGGCGCCTGTTTGTAAGTCTCCACATATACTCTTTGAACACCGACCAAGAGCCCGAAGGCAACGATGGCGAAGACAATGAGTTTCCGCACGACACGCATTGGGCTGCCCCCGTCGAGTGATCCATCTCGAGAGTTAACCCAGGACCGCCCGACGTGCCACCGAAGTGTTCTCGGCACCGCGGCCATCACTGACGAGGCCGGGCGTTGCGACGCGGGCCATCATGCGTTCGGGCATTTCTGCGCGCGTGACTGGTGGCGTGAAACCCTTCGCGCCATCCGCGCAACGGCGGCGTCTGCGGCCTGGAACAATCGCCGGTGATCGCCGTTTTCCTGCTTGCCGACACCGCCAATCGCTCCGTGCTGCCAGACCGGTCCGGTCGTAGTTCCGGCCCCTGCCGTGTCGCTGGAAACGCGCGGCGCAGCGAAGGACCGCCTGCCGGGCGCGGCCTTGCGCCGACACCGACGGCCGCGCGTATTCAGACCCGGCGCCGTTCTTGACTGCCATGTGAATTGCGTCTAACCGAAATTTTGAACGTGCTTCGCCGCGAGCTATGTGAGCTTTGTTTTGCTGTGGGGTGGCACTCTGCCCGCCCCCCGCGCGAAGGGACCGTGGACCTCCATGTTGAAAAAGCTTGCCGAGCCTTTCGTCGTTGGTGTGAGCGCACGAATACTCGGGCAGGTGATCTCGTTCATTTCGGTCGCGGTTGCTTCGCGGTATCTCGACCTCGAAGTGTTCGGCACCTATGCGCTGGCCTGGGCCGCCGCGGTGATCGGCAACACCTTCATCTTCACCGGCTTTTATCAGGCACTCTTGCGCAGCAGGCGTTTCGTCGATGACCGCGACACGCTGTTCTGGCTGAACGCAGCCGTCGGTGCACTCTGCATGGTTGTGATCGCGCTGTTCGGCCTCGGCGCCGGAGGGCTGCAAACGGCGCAGGGCTTTGCCCTGATCGCGCTCGCTCCGCTCCCATTTCTCCTCGTGCCGACCGCTTGGTGGGAGGCCCAACTCGTCCGCAAGAAGCGGGTACGCGCGGCCAGCCTCTACGTTCTCGTCGCTGAAGCAAGCGCATTGGCCATGACGATCGTCATGTTGCAGCGCGGCTGGGGAATAGAGGCCCTGATCGCGCCGCGCTATCTCTCTCTTCTGGTCGGGATAATCATAACAGGCGGGCTGGTGAAACGGCTGCCGCGGCTGCGGCTGCGGCGCGCGACGGCCAGTACAGCCTCGACGACGGCCTTTCCGCTATGGGGCACGACCTCCGTCCATCTGTTCACGAATTACGGCACCGATATCATCTTGGGGGCGTTCGCCTCTGCCTCGGTGATCGGGGCATATCGCGGCGGCGCGCGAATCGCGATGACCGCGTCCGATCTCGTCCTGCAGCCTCTTGGCGTACTCAGCTGGTCGAAATTCAGCAGGATCGAGAAGGAGGAGGTGGGCATTCGCCCGCTGCGCGATGCCTGGGTCGCCAACATGTCGATTGCCGCGGCAATCCTTTGGCCGATGAGCACAACCGTGGCGCTCCTGGCACCCGAGCTCGTCTCCACGATCCTCGACGAGACGTGGCTGCCAGCCGCGGGTGTTGTCTCGATCCTCTCGGTGTCGCGCGCAATCTCGTTTCTCAGCGCATTGCTGGAGCCAACGTTGATGACCACCGGACGGGGGCGGCACCAGTTCGCCATCCGGCTCTTGGGTGCGGGGACGCTGCTGCTGCTCTTGCTGATTTTCGCAAGATACGGCGCAGAGGCCGCGGGCTATGCGCATCTCACGAGCTCGGCACTCGTCGCGGTGATCTCGATGACTGTCATGGTGCGGGCTCTCCACATGTCGTTTCGACAGTTGATCGGAACCTTCGTGCCAGGCCTCGGGCTGGCGACCGCCATCGCGGCGGTGATCGTCGGAACGGAAATGTCACCCGATATTCTTGGCAACACCGCCGGTCTTGCCGCACAACTGGCCGCCGCAGCGGTGGTCTGGAGCCTCTTGATGCTGCTTTTTCTGAAACGGCGGGTGTTGGTGCTTCCGACGCCTTAGGGCCGACGCGGCGGAAGATCGATCAAGATACGGTCAGGATGCCCGACGCCGCATCATTTGACTTTGGCAGGCAGCCCAACCTTGATAGGCTGCCCGGCAGGATGGTCTGGATTTACCTTGTTGTTTTATCGATTGCGATGAGTGCCGCCGCTGCGTCGGCGCAGGGCACCGAGCAGCCTTTCCGGCTGGGCGTGCAGACCCATTTCAAACAAGGCTGGGATGTTGGACTGATCGACACCGCCAAGGATCTGGGCGCCTACGCGGTGCGCGACGAAATAGACTGGGATACGGTCGAAACGACACGCGGCGAATTCACGTTCGATGTCGCGGACAAATACATGCTTCCCATCATCGACGCGGGGCTCGTTCCTTTCATTGTCGTCAACGAGTCGAACCCGCTCTACGACGATAAGAACTCGCCCTATACCGATGAAGGAAGAGAGGGCTTTGCCGCCTATATCAGCGCGATCCTGACACGTTACGGGGCCGACGCGGTGGCGATCGAGATCGGCAACGAGGTGAACACCGAAAACTTCACCCGCGGGCCTTTCAGCGAAGACCGCCCCTTCTACTTTGCCAAGCTCGTGGCCGCCGTTGATGAAAGGCTCGCGCGCGATCATCCGGAGGCGCAGTTTTCCTGCTCGGGTGTCAACACGATCTCTCTGGGATTCCTGCGCGCGTTCTTCGAGCATGGCGGGCTTCAATCCTGCGACGCCATTTCGGTTCACCCCTACCGGGACAATCCGGACAGCCTGCCGTGGGAGCTACAGCGGCTGCAGGCGCTTATGCGCGAATTCGGCGGTGAGAAGCCGATCTACGTGACCGAGTTCGGAAACTGGTTCGAGGATCCGACGGATGCGCCGGGCTTCATGGTCAAGATGGTGAGTATCATGGCAGCCGCAGGCGTTGCCGAGGCCCATTGGTACGCGCTGCTGGATGAGCAGTGGTGGCCGAACATGGGGTTGTACGAACAGGGCGGCGACGTCGAGAAGCCCGCAGCGGCGGCCTTCCGTCTACTCCAGGACAAGCTCTTGCCGCTCGGCCGTGCCGCTTCGCGCAGCGACAATTCGGCCGTGCGCCTTTTCGAATTCGGAGAGGGCGGGCGCGGTTTCGTCGCCTGGGCAAGCGATGCTGCGATCGAAGTACAGGGCGACGCCACCTTTCTTGACATGCGGGGCGATGAGATCGCGCCGACAACGCGGCTGTCGGACGTACCGATCGTCATTCTCGGGGACGGTGTTTCGGTCAGCATAGTTGAAACGCCGGTCGTCGCAGACACCAAGTATCAGTTCAACAGCGCCCCCTGGACGTATTTCGCCCGGCGTCCGGTGAGGGGACTGACGCCTCTCGAAACCATCGACTGGAACTGGACCTCCTATGTCGGCGCTACGGACCTCAATCCGCTTCGCATCGGCGACAGGGGGGTCGTGACGGCAAGTTTCAACGACCGGCCATACCATGCCATCGAACGCTTCACGGCCTCCGAACCCGGGACCTACAGGGTTGAAGGCTGGTGGAAGGCATCGAAAGACAGCGAGCCCTCAAGGCTGATCATCCGCCACAACGGCACGATCTTGCGCGAAGTCGACAGGATTACCGACGAGGCGTTCATGCTGGGCGATCTGGAACTCGACCTCGCCGAAGGCGACACGCTGGACTTCGAGCTGGGTCCGGCCGAACCCGGCTGGACGACCTCGGCGCGGCGCAGGATCAGAGTGCTGCACGCGGATGGCGCGCGATAGCCGGCCCCATACTCCTCCGATCGCCAGCGTGCGGAAGCCGCCCTTCGCCGGGCGCTTCCAATGACAAGTGAAAATCACCGCAATTGTCCGGCCAAATGATCGGCTAGGCGATGGGCGAAGGCCACGATCATAAGCGTCGAATTGGCATGACCGCTTGTCGGAAAGACAGACCCGCCGGCAACATAGAGCCCGTCACAGCCGAAGACCCTGCAATTCGCATCGACCACGCCGGTCGTCGGGGTCTCGGACATGCGTGTGGTTCCCGCCGTATGGGCCATGTCGATGATCGCCGCCGCCGCGCCGTCTTTTTGGGTCACCCATGGTTCGGCCACCGGTTTCGGCAAACCCGCCGCACCCAAGGACCGCTGCACGATCTCGGTCAAACGGATCAGCGTGCCGGTCTCCATCTCGCCCACCTTCCAGCGCACAGCCGGCAGTCGCATGCCGAAGCGGTCGGTCCGGTCTGACAGGTAGACGCGGTTGTCGCGGTCGGGCGCCTGTTCACAGATCGCATGGATGGGAAGGCCAACCAGCTTGTGCGGCACGCCGCCGGTCATGTACTCCTCAACCGCCAGAGAGGGCCGGAAACGGATGATCTGATCGATCACAAATCGTGAAACGGGCTTGGGGAAATATTTGCTCTGAAAGGCCAGACGCCCCGCCCCTTTGGCGACAAGGCCCGGAGACTTGACGATCGCCATGACGTCGGAGGCGGGACTGCCGCTCTTGCGTTTCAGCAGCCTCTTGAAGGCGTCCCAGGGGTCGTCGGGGGCACGTTCACCGGGCATGAAGACAGCGCAGTTGAGCAGCTTTTCGGCCTCCTGCACCTGTTGCGTCGGCGCCAGCCCGCGCATGTACATGTTCACGCCGGCTGCGGACTTGACCCCGAAGAAGCCGAACATTTCTGCCATCCGCACCACCGCGTCCGGTTCGAAATGCGCGACGACCGCGCTTGGATGATCCATCAGGTAGCGCCCGACATTGCCATGCCGGTTCCCCACCCCATCGGGATGCGCCTCGGAGCGAGAATTCAGCAAAAGGCGCGCATTCTCGATCGCCGAGGCGGCCAGAACGACGGCCCGCGCCTCGATGATGTGCCGCCGGCCCGACATGTCGCCGGCCGCAACGCCGGTGGCACGACCACCCGAAGGGTCGGTCAGCACCTCCAGCACCGTTGCGCCGGTCAGCACGCGACAGTTTTCCGGAGGGTTGGCCAGAAACTCGGCGCCCACGCGCATGACGTCCATCGGGTCGATCGTCGACCTGGCGAACTGCCAGAAGAAAGACCCCATCACCGCGGGATCTGGGCGCGGTTCCGGCGGACGGCGGTGCATGACCTCCCACAAACCGTCGTCGTAGCAGTTGACCCCAAGGTTCAGCGAAGAGGCCGCCCGATCCAAATGCAACTCGATCTCATCACGACGAACCGGCCAGCCGCTATTTGGCACCCAGGGTCTTGCAGCGAAATCGATGGTGTCAAAAGCCGCCGACTTGCCCGCCCAAGCCGCGGTTGACCCGCCCAATGCGCGGCAGCGAACACCGAATGCCTGGCGGTCATTGCTCCAGAGCCGCGCCTGGGGTGCGTGAAACGTTTCTCGCCGGCGCAACTGCTCTGCCGTCCAGGCGTCAGGATCGCCGATGACCGTGTTCAGCTCTTCGGTCTCCGGCGCTTCCTGCAAGCGACCGCTTTCGAGGACCAACACATCGCGCCGGGTTCCGGCCAGCGCGCGCGCGACGGTCAGCCCGGCCGGCCCGCCACCGACGACAAGCACATCGCAGCGCAGCGTTCCGGCATCAGCCAGTGCCGCAAGCTCTTCGACGTTCATAGCCCAACTCCCGTCAACGGAGGCATACGCCGAATGCGCGCCGGGTCTCCCAAAGCTCCGCCACCGGTCAACTCTCTTGCAAGTCCGCGTCTTGGATCTGTTTGAATACCATCGACGATTTCCGGAATTCCGCATCCGCGTCCAAAAGTCTTCGGTTTTCACGCATTTTCGACAACCTTCTTCGGGCGCGATTGTACAGCCAGGCGCGCTTTTCTCCGCCGCTGAGGCCGCCGGGCTGGTGCATCGGAATCGAGGTTGACGAAAACCGTTCGATAACCGGAAAGGGGAACACCGCATAGATCGGCAGCCCGGTCTTCCAGAAATGGTCCATCTCCAGATCGACCGTCGCCTCGACACTTGTCATGCTGGCCACGAGCCGCCGCGCACCTTCCTTCGAGATCACATAGGCTTGCGCCCCTGCGGGGCTCGATTTGTAGCGTATGATCGACCGATCGTAGAAAAAGCCCAGACGAACCGCGTCTGCGTAATACATCCCGAAAAGACGGATGTAGTGGATCGCCTTCGCCTCGCAAAGATCGACCACAGCGCGTAGCGGGAAAGAAGCGTCGAAAATCACGTCGTCTTCGAAAACGAGGAGATAATCGGTCTGCCCCTGTTCCAGAAATCGCTGGATCACGCTGAAATGGCTGGACCAGACTGCAAGTTCCGGAACCGACAGCGTTCGCCCGAACTTGCGTCGGATATGCGGCTCGTCATAGCTCAGCGCGGGATTGGCGAGACAGGTCTGGGCATCGAAAAACGACCACGGGATCGTCAGCCCGGAAAATTGGCCAAGTATCATCTGCCTTCGTTCGACGGCCTTTTCCAGGCTGATCACGACGATTTCGATGCTGTTCGCCATCGCTGCAACGTCTCGAGTTCAGAATGGCGGCTGGGCGGGCGGCAAAACCGTCCAGCCGGCCTTATGCATTCGCCACGGCCTGTGGCGCGGTCCGGCGATGGGCGGCCTGGCGCAGTACACGCTGCTGTAGCTTCATCACCGGCAGCGGGTATTGCGCCCCCAGCGAGACACGGCATGTCCGTGCGAGGATGTCCAGCGTGCGCTGGTAATCCTTGGTCTCGTAGGTGATTTCACGGTTGGCCCAGTTGTGCGGGTTCATCTTCGGATGAAACGACCTCTTGGTCAGCACGGCTTCCCAATTGGTGAACACATGCCGCTCGGTCTCGAGCAGGCGTTCGGCTCCGCGGGTCTGTCCAAAGGCTTTGGCCTCTTCGGGGTCATCGAAGATCACACTGAGGCTCACCGCGTTTTCCGGATCGTTGTGCGGCGAGAGGCGGCAGTGGGGCAGGTTGGCAAAGGTTTCGGCCACCATCGGGTGACGCGCGCGCAACCGGTTCAACAAAGGTTCGAGTTTTCCGAGCTGCGCATGCAGGACCGCACCGGTCAATTCGGACACGCGAAAATTCATGCCCGAGAACAGCGGCTCGTTGGTTCGCTCATGTCCGCGCATGAAGCTGCCCGGATCGTGGTACATGCGCGCCCGCACGAAGTAGCGTTCGTCACTGGTCAGGACGGCCCCGCCCTCTCCGGACGTGATGTTCTTGAAATGGTTGAAGCTGAACGCGCCCAGATCCCCGATCGCGCCCACGCGCCGCCCCTTGTAGGTTACGCCGACACCCTGGCAGGCATCCTCGATCACGAGCAGATTGTGCCGGCGCGCGATGTCCATGATCGCGTCCATGTCGCAGACCAGATTCAGCATGTGAACCGGGATGATCGCCTTGGTATAAGGCGTGATCTTCCGTTCGATGTCTGCGGGGTCGATCGTGAGGCTTTCGTCGATATTGACCAGGACCGGAACGGCGCCCACGGCCAGAGGGGCCAGCGCGGTCGCCACCCAGGTATAGGCCGGGACGAGAACCTCGTCGCCCGGCCCCACCCCCGCGGCGGCCAAAGCTGTGACAAGCGCGTTGGTGCCGCTGTTGACGGTCAGAACGTGCTCAGCGCCCGTCAGGCGCGACAGCCCGTCTTCGAAACGCCTCGTGTAGCCGGGCGCGTTCCCCGCATAGCGAAGCAACTGGCCGTTGGCCACTGTACGTCCGAGGGCAAAAAACTCACTAAAACCGACTCGCGGCATGCTGTCTCCAATGTATGTCGTGAAAACCCGTGTCGCTTGCCCCCCGAATCGCTGGGGTATTCATAATCCTACCACTGAAGCATAAGTTTGGCCCCTGCCACGGAATTCCGCCACACTTCACCTGCTTGAAGGCCCCGGAATCTCTGCATCGGCCGCGTTCGCCGGCGCCCCGACACGCCAGCCGCTGACGTGACCCTCCCGAAAACCCCGCCGAAGGCGTAGCGCGGGCGTCGGTCTCGCCGCTCGTCGGCCTTCCCATCCATCCGAGGGCGCGCAACGACCGTTGTCGCGCGCGAAATGCCTGCCCGCGCAAATTTCACTCTCCACTCCAGTCGAACACGTACTGGCCCCCGGCGGCACTGAAATGGTGCAAGGCAATGCTGCCCGGTTTGTCTGCCGGGGTGAACTGCCTGAAGATCCGCTCTTCGTAGCCGGAATGGTCCAACCGCAGGATCTCCATGAGATTCAAGCCGTAGCCATAGACGCCAAAGCTGTTGTTCTGCGATGGCCGGAACAATCGCCCTTGATGGCGAATGATGGCGCCGGCGTTGCGCGCCCTGTCCGCACCGAAGACCACCGGGTTGTCCTTATGCGGCGCAATCGATTTCAGGTCGGGGCCGTCCACGGCGAAAAGGTACAATTCGCTCGAATGATCCTGAAACGCGTAGTGCTCCGAGAGGTTCGTCAGCAACCACCACTGCCCGTCATCGGCACGAAACATGCTGGAATCAGCCAGGTACTGGCCTTCGAACGCCGTGGCATGCAACGTCCATTTGCTTGGAAAACCTGTCGCTCGCCAGACCTCAAGACGACGCGATTCCTGGGTTTCAGGGATCATGTAAATCTCATCCCCGGTACTGAACACACATGGGAAAGACAAATGATAGGGGCATTTCAAGGCCACCTCGGACGGCCCCGCCTCGGCCCCTGAAAGTCGCGCGGCCTCTATCCAGCCTTGTCCTCCGTCGGCATTGGTGGCCTCGTAGAAAACCCACACGTCATCCTTGTGCTCGAACAGAAACGGATCGGCCATCAGATGCCGTCTTGCGGGCAGGTCTTCCGCGTTCGCCGGCTCGAAATCGAAGATATCGCCCTCACCGCGCGCGATGCGCCAGAATTGCCGCGCGCGGTTTCGGCGTTGGCGCAGGCTCTCCGACAGTTTGCGAACGGATTTCCGAAAGAAATCGGCCATATACGCGATTGTCGCGCTCATCCCCGGCGGCTCTGGCGCGGGCATCGGCGCTGTGGCTTCCGGTGCAACGGCACGACCTTCGGCAAGCAAGCGGATTTCGTGCATCAGGAAAAGTACTGTCTTTTCAGCCACGAACGCCCCGTTCAGCACGGCGCCGGGCTTTGGGCTGTACCCCGTCTTGCGGCGCACAACTGGCAGCGGCTGCTTCGCGGTTCTGGCCGTGATCTCCACTTCGGTGCGCGGCTGCGCTCGCACCTCCGGCGCCGCGGCGAACGAGGTCGGGTCTGACGCCCCGGCATAGGACACCGCCCATTCCCCGTACCGGGCGCGGTCGAGCCCTGCCCGAGGCAGGCGACCGGCCCCCAACGCGACCGCAAGATCACATTGCCAATCGCCATGCTCCGGCTGAAATCGCGGCAAGCCCTCCAGCAACCGCCGCGCCGGTTCCGTGTCGTAGGGAAGTATACGGCTGCGAACCAGCAGGCGTTCAAACGACAAGACCGCACGCAGCGCCAGTGGAATTCCGGGCGTCTCTTGCGGACCGGCGCCGGCAACCCGACCCGCCAGTTCGATCCTGGGATCTGCGCCAAGTCGATCGATCAAAAGCGCCTGGCTGTCAGACAGGTCGTCACCGTCGCAGGTAACCAGTACGAGACGCAACGGTCCTTGTGTGTGCTCGTTCATATCGTCAAACGGGCAAAGCCCACCTCTTGGGATCGGTACGTCGAACGGCGGTGCACCGCTCAATTCCGGGCCTCATCTGCATGGGCTGGTCCCAGCCATCGACGGCAAGATCCAAAGCGTCACGCTGAAAAAGCCCGGTCCGGTCAACAAAGCCATCCCTCGCAACCATTTCCCGCCGCCGCGGCATGAAAAGCGACGACTCGGGTCGAGTGTCTTGCGCCGACAACCCCGAAAGAGCAGACACCGAAACCCATTCCGACAAGACCTTCAGCACCCGGCAAGACTTCATGAAATGAGGCTAGCATCAACATCCATGTGCCAGCGAGTCAATTGAGGACAAATGAAAAAGCGGCTGCTGGAGGCTGAGGTCCGCCCTATCAGTTGCATGGAAAGGTCGGCGCCAACGGCAGCGCGGGCGGTGTGGGTCGCAACGCGGATCTCCAGCCCGCAACGGGGCATGCACGGGTATTTTCGCGCTTGGGTGGCTTCAAGTGGTGAACACCGGATCGCATCCCAGATCTACCCCAAGGGCGCCACCGGCCGCCGGCCTTCGCACCAGCGGAGCCGCACCGGGCGGCGGTGGTTTTCCACCGCCACCGCACCGAAAAGCCCAGGCCCCAGCGTCAGCGGCAAGAGCGCCCAGTCCTCGGCCGCGCCGCCGTCTATCCGCCTGACCGCCGCGGTCTCACCCAGGGTCACGTCGAAGCTGTCGAGCGGCATCGACAGCCCCGGCCCGCAGGCCTTGACCACAGCCTCTTTTCGGGTCCAGCAGCGAAAAAAGCCCGTCGCCCAGTCGCCCGGCGCAAAGCGGGAAAGTTCGGCCCTTTCGTCGGGCGAGAAAAAGCGGTCGGCAACGGCGGGATCGACCTGTCGGACGGCCTCGATATCGATGCCCAGCGCCACCTGCGCCTGCGTCACCGCAAGCGCGGCCCACCCCCCGGCATGGCTGAGGTTGAAGGCCGGCCCGGCCTCAAGCCCCGGCTTGCCCTGGGGATTGTAATGAAACCTCAGCGCCTCGGGCGCCCCGCCCACATAGCCCGCCAGGATCTCGCGCATGCGCCCGCGCGCGGCGCTGAAACGCGATCCGTGGCGCGGATGGACGAAACGGGCCGCGCGGGCCTGTTCCTCGGGCGCCAGACGCTTGGCCAGCCGGGCCGCCAGATCGGGCGGCGGGTCGAGCGCCCAGAGCCAGAGGTCGATTTCGACGGGCATTTGGCCCCGGCCTCAGCCGGTCTTGCGGCCTGGAGCGGCCTCCACCGCCCCCGGGGCCACGCCCTGCCCCGCCAGAAGCCGCAGGATGCCGGCGCGGAACGCCCCCTCATCGAACCGCGCGGCATGGGCGACCAGCGGCTCCGGCGGCAGACGGTCGAGCCCGGCGGCCTCGAACCGCGCGACCGCGTCGGTCAGCCCCTCGACGCTTTGTTCGCGGAACAAGAGCCCGGTCTCGCCGTCGCGCACGGTATCAAGCGCACCGCCCCGGCCATAGGCGATCACCGGCCGGCCCGAGGCCATGACCTCGACCGGAACGATGCCGAAATCCTCTTCGCCCGGGAAGATCAGCGCCTTGCAGCGCGCCATGTGATCCTTGAGCGTGGGAAACGGCACCTGGCCGAGGAAACGCACGTTGTCGCCCGCCTGCGCAGCCAGCGCCTTACGTGTCTTGTCCGGCCCGCCGATCACGACCAGTGGCTTGCCCATCCGGGTGAACGCCTCGACCGCCAGATCGGGCCGCTTGTAGGGCGCCAGTTCGCCGGCCCAGAGGTAGAAGTCGCCCACCTCGCCCGCGGCCACCGGGGCGAAATCGGCCACCGCCACGGGCGGGTGCACCACCTCGGCCTCGCGGCGCCAGTATTTGCGGATGCGCGCGGCCACATGGCCGGAATTCGCGGCAAAGGCATCGACCCGTGCCGCCGAGGTCACGTCCCATTGCCGCAGCTCATGGGCGAGATAGGGCATCAGGGCACGTGTCAGCGCGCCCGCGCCGTCGCGGTAGACATGGTACTGGTCCCACAGATAGCGCATCGGCGAATGGCAATAGCACAGGTGCGGCGCGTCGGGGGGCGCGATCACACCCTTGGCCGGCCCGGCCTCGCTGGAGATCACCAGGTCGAACCCGGTCAGGTCGATCTCCTCCAGCGCGCGGGGCATCAGCGGCAGGTATTTCTGGTAGAGTCGCGGCGCGAATGGCAGCCGGGCGATGCGGGTGGTGTGCACCTTGTGGGCGTTCAGCGCCGGGCTGATCCTGTCGGGCACATAGACATGGGTGAAAAGCTCGGCCTCGGGAAACATCCGGCAGAGCGCCTCGAGGACCTTCTCGCCGCCGCGCATACCCACCAGCCAGTAATGCACGATCGCCACCCGCGGACCCTTGCGCCGGGTCACGACAGCCGGCGCGGGCTCAGACATTATAGACGTATTCCTTGGCGTAGGCGGCGGCGCTCTCCTTGGGGTCGATCATGGTCATTACCACGCCATCCACCTTGATCCCCATTTCGGAAAGGGCCGAAAGGCCCCGCTCGACATCCCCGCGGCGCGTCGAATCCCAGCGCACCAGATAAACGGTCGTGTCCACCGCCTGCGCAAGCACCAGCGCATCGCTGACAGCCAAAAGGGCCGGCGCATCGACGAGCACAACGTCATAAGCCTTCTTGAGCTGCTTGATCGTCAGCTGCAGCCATTCGGCCGAAAGCTGGTCTGCCGCCAGCGGGTTCGCCGACGAGGCGGCCAGCACATCGAAACCGATTTCGGGATCGGAATGAATCGCCTCGGACAACGAGCACCGGTCGGCCATGAAATCGGTCAGGTCGTGTTTGAAGGTCCAGCCGAACGCCTGCTGCATGGCCGAGCGGCGCAGGTCGCAATCGACGACGATCACCGACTTGCCGGCCATCACCGACATCTGCGCCAGCGCCACCGTGGTGGTCGTCTTGCCCTCGCCCGGCACCGAAGAGATCACCAGGATGCTTGGCCTCTGGACACACTTGCCCCGCATAAGAAGCGCTGTGCGCAAATGTCGGATACGTTCGGCGAAGATGCCGTAGGGCGCCTTGAGCAGGTGTTTGTATGCCGACAGGGGCGTGCGCAAGTTGCCCCGCGGGATCGAGGCCAGCACCGGCAGCCCGGTCTCGCGCTCCAACTGCCCCACCGAGCGGAAGGTGATCGACGTGAGTTCGAGGAACAACACCAGCCCGATACCCAGGCCCAGCCCGGCCACGCCGCCCATCGCGGTCATCAGCTTCGGCCGCGGCGCCGAGGGCGAACCCGGGATCTTGGCGCGCTCGATCAGCTTGGCATCGGGGGTTTGCAACTGTTCCTGGGTGCGCGTCTCGGTCAGGCGCGAGAGAAACTGTTCGTAGGTCTGCCGCGATGCCGCGGCACGGCGTTCCAGCTGGTTCAGGCCGATGGAGTTGCGCGAAAACTCGATCACCCGCCCTTCGAGCGTGTCGAGGCTTTCCTTCATCGTGTTCTCGCGGATGCGGGCGATTTCCAGCTCGCTGCGGCGCTGATCGACGATCTTGCGCACTTCCCGCTCGATATCCGCGTCGACGCGTTCCAGTTCGTTGGCCAGCCGTTCGCGCTCGGGGTGGTTGACGCCGTATCGGTCGGCCCAGAGGGCATCGCGCCGCATCAGGCCCAGCCGCTCTTCGTTCAGCGTCTCCAGGACGGGCGAGGTCACGATGTTGCCCACCGCGGTGATGCCATCATCGGCGATGGTGCTGGTAATCTGGGAATACCGCGCCTCGGCGGCCACACGGTCGGCCCGGGCGAGCATGAGCTGGTTGTTGATCTCGGCCAGTTGCAGCGACGCGGTGTCGAGGCTTCCGCCCTCCATCATCAGGCTGTTGGCGCGGTACTCGGCGACGGCGGCCTCGTCCACCTCGACCTCGTCGCGCAACTCTTCGACCCGCTGTTCGATCCAGGCGGTGGCCTGCTCGGCGGTATTGCGTCGCCCGTCGAGCTGCTGGGCGATGTACTCGTCCACCAGTTTATTGGCCAGCTGCATCGCCAGCAGCGGGCTTTCGTTTTCCACGCGGATGCCGATGACGTAGGATTCGCCTTCTCGATAGACCGCCAGGTTGCGCCTTACGGCCCAGATCAGCCGTTCCATCCGCGCCTCTTCGGGGGTCATCAGGGCCGGACCCTCGGGCGCGGGCTCAGGCCGGAAATCGGCCACCAGCGCCTTGATCTGCTCCTTGGCCCTGTCAGCCAGCGAGGGCGGCGCGTTGGCCGGGTCCATCGCCTCCAGCCGCTCGAAGCCGATCTCGCGGATAACCCGCTCGACCAGCACATTCGACTTCAGGACGGACACCTCGCTGTTGACCACCTGTTCGCTGAGATCGAGTTCGGCCACCACCGCGTCATCCGCAATCACGCGCGACTTGCGCGGGTCGAGCATGATCTTGGCGACCGAGGTGTAGACAGGCGGCACCTGGCTGACCATCACAGCGGACAGCACCGTTCCAATCACCATGCAAGCGATCATGATCCACTTGCGGCGCCACAACATGCGGAACAACTCGCGCAAATCGACAGCGTCCGAATCTGACGGATTCGAACCACCGCCGCGCCCGAAGCGCATCCCTAGATTATGTGTCGGATGAATGCTGTTCATCTTTCAAAGACCTCGAGACTCGGCGTTGTTCCCCCGGGGCATACGAGGCCACCATCCCGGACGATGGAAAAACGCACCGCACTCGCGCCGGGCAGAAATACAATTACAAATTCCATGCGCTCGTGGAAGTTTTGCCCAAATATCGCCGTTTTTATACCTCCTCGCTACCACAATTGCCGATCAAGCGCGTCATTTCTCCACGATCAAGTAACAATCGCCTCAGTCCGCGTCCGGGCGAGGGCTTGCGATTCGAGCATTCCGCCCCGCGACAGCCCGGCCAGCAACCCGGCGATGGCGAAGAAGAAAAGCCCCAGGTCAGGCGTCGACCCCGTCAGCAGCGCCGATAAGAACAACGCCAGGGCCCCCGCCTTGAGCGAGCGAATCACCACGTCGCGCTCGGCAAGGCCGGTGCGCGCCGGCGCGCTGGCGAGTTTTCCCAGGAAAGCCAGGTACAGCGTCGTGCCGATTAAACCGAAACTGCCGAGACAGGCCAGCAACCAATTCGAGGCGCGCATACTGCCCAGCCCGGCGCCCATAAGCGAGGTTTCGACAAAGTTCCGGAATGCCTGATCGTTCCAACTCATTCGCTCGATCCCGGAGTCGCTTTCGAGCTTTGTAAAGAGGACCCCGTCGAGGTAATCCGTCACTGGATTAACCAGTTCATAGGCGCCGAAAAGCGTCAGCGTACCCAGCCAGACCACCACCAGCGCCACCGACGCCAGACCCGCCGAGCGGCGTGGAATCGCGCGCAGCCCGCTGCGCATCGCCGAAAGGCCCAAAAAAGTGATGCCGAAGGCCGCAGCCGCCACGTAGGCCGAGGACGAGGTCGAGCGCAGTAGCGCCAACGTGCTGAAGGCAAAGCACCACCCCGCCAGGCGCGAGCGTCGCAAGACCAAATACTGCAGCCAGAACGCAAACAGCCCAAGCGTGTAGCCGCCGTAGGCCGAGGCCTCTGGGAAACCGCCGACCATTCGCTTGATCCCGGCCATTCGGCTTTCGGAGAGGATGGAATAATTGGCCGTCCGGATCGGGTCGAGCAGCACCTCCAGCCCTGCCGCTGCACTCAACACATCGGCCCAGCCCAACGCCACGTGAACGCCTGTTGCCAGCGTCACGGCCGCCAACACCGGGCCCGGATCCGGCCGGCGCACCGTGATGGTGACCAGCGCAAAAAAGGTGAAGGCGCCCAACATCATGCGAAACAGCTGGGTAAGATTGCCGTTGGTCGGCCTCAGCGGCAAAGAGATTATCCCGCGGTCGCCCCGAGAAAGGCTGAACACATCGGTCTGCCCCTGGAAGAGCCGCGGAAAGGCCAGCGCCGCCACCACCGAGAAAAGCGCGAGAAACAAGAGATAAAAGCCCGGCTGACCGGGCCGCATCGTGCCCGCCATCCGAGAAAGACCCCCCGGTGCCAGCAACACGAGCGTAAACAAGGTCAATGCCGCGATGTCGGTGACAAGAATCGAGGCCCCGCCCAATGCGGGCAGATTGAACGCCGCCGCCGCACCCAACGGTGTAAGTGCCAGCAAGACCGCCCGCCCCCGCGCCGTTCCTCGCGCGACGAGCATCACCATCGCCAGAAGCGCCAGGATTGTACTCGGAACGATCTCCATATGCCGGTTCAGCCGCCTGGGTTAGGGTCACCCCGACGCGGGGCCGGACCACAATACCGGCAGCTTGTGGCGAGTCGAGGCCCGATCTCCGACGGTTTCGTGACAGCGCCATATCGACGGGCCCTTCCGCCCTTTGCGTGCGTCACTACCGAGAAACGGGTCCAGGGCGGGCGCTTGCGGCTTCTCAGCCTGCTCTTCTCGCGCGGCCAGGCGGCAATCTGCCCCGGCTCACTTGAGGCAACGGGGCTTTGTTGATAGCGCTTTCTGCACCCCGGCGCGCGGCGCCCCGTCGAAAGGCCCACCCCCGTGACCAAGACAGTTTTCATCCTCAACGGTCCCAACCTCAACCTGCTGGGCCAGCGCCAGCCCGAGATCTACGGCCGCGAAACGCTGGCCGATATCGAAACCGCCTGCGCCGAGGTGGCCGCCGATCTCGGCCTGGCGACGCGGTTTTTCCAGTCGAACCTGGAGGGCGAGATCGTCGAGCAGGTGCACGCCGCCCGCGCCGAGGCCGCGGGCATCGTCATCAACCCGGCCGCCTACACGCATACCTCGGTGGCGATCCTCGACGCGCTCAAGGCGTTTGACGGGCCGGTGATCGAGGTGCACCTATCGAACGTGCACAAGCGCGAGGCGTTCCGCCATCACTCTTACGTCTCGCTGCGCGCCGACGGTGTCATCGCCGGCTGCGGCAGCCAGGGTTACCTGCTGGCATTGCAACGGCTGTCCGCGCTGCTGAGCTGAGCGCGGACGAGCCGACAGGCCGGGCGACGCGGCGGCCCGCACCCGGGGAGGCACGAGATGAGTATCGACAAGGCCATAGGCGCGCTCGGGCAGGTGCTGGGCGGGCGGCTGACCACCAGCGCGGCCGAACGCGACAGCCACGCCGCGAACGAGACCCATTTTCCACCCGCGCCGCCCGACGCGGTCGCCTATCCAGAAACCGCTGCCGAGGTCTCGGCCATCCTGGGGATTTGCAGCGCCCATGGCTGCCCGGTGACGGCGCGCGGGGCGGGCAGCGCGCTGGAGGGGCACCACCTGCCGATCCGGGGCGGGATCAGCCTGGACATGTCGCGGATGGATCGGCTGTTGCAGGTAAATGCCGAAGACATGGACGCCGTTGTCCAGCCCGGCCTGACGCGAGAGGCGCTGAACCAGGAACTGCGCGCGACGGGCCTGTTCTTCCCGGTCGATCCCGGCGCCAATGCCACGCTGGGCGGCATGGCCGCGACGCGGGCGAGCGGCACCACCGCCGTGCGCTACGGCACGATGCGCGACAACGTTCTGGCGCTCGAGGCCGTGCTGGCCGACGGGCGCATCATCCGCACCGGCAGCCGGGCGCGCAAATCCTCGGCGGGCTATGACCTCACCCGGCTGCTGATCGGCTCGGAGGGCACGCTTGCAGTCATCACCGAACTCACCCTGCGCCTGCACGGCCAGCCCGAGGCGGTGTCGGCCGCCACCTGCCGCTTTCCCGACGCCGAGGCGGCGGTAGGCACGGTGATCGCCACCATCCAGATGGGCCTGCCCATGGCGCGGATCGAATTGGTGGACGAGGTGATGGTCAAGGGGTTCAACCTGTTCCACGGCTCGGCCCTGCCCGAGGCGCCGCATCTTTTCGTCGAATTCCACGGCTCGCCCGCGGGCGTGGCCGAACAGGCCGAAAGCTTCGGCACGCTGGCGCGCGAATACGGCGCCGAGGGCTTCGCCTGGGCCGACCGGCCCGAAGACCGCACCGCGCTCTGGGCGATGCGGCACAAGGCCCATTACGCCACCGGCGCGCTTGAGCCCGGCAAGCGAACGCTGGCCACCGATGTCTGCGTGCCGATTTCGGCCCTTGCCGAGGCGCTGCGCACCGCCCAGGCCGACAGCCGCGACCTTGGGCTGACCGCGCCCATCGTGGGGCATGTGGGCGACGGCAATTTCCATTGCGGCGTGCGGGTCGACCCCGCCGATACGGCCGAGATGGACCGCGCGGCCGAATTCACCGCGCGGCTCGCGCGGACCGCGCTGGCGCTCGGTGGCACGGTGACAGGCGAACACGGGGTGGGCCTGGGCAAGATCAAGTTCATGGAGGCCGAACACGGCCCGGCCCTGTGGGCGATGCGTGCCCTGAAAGACGCGCTGGACCCCGGCAACATCCTCAATCCCGGCAAGATGCTGCCACCGGCCTAGGCAGCGGCGCCTCAGGTTCCCGAATTAATCCCGCGCCGCGTAGCTGCCCGACATTGGCAACGCCCCTCCAGCCGGGGCATGAGATTTCACTTCCAAAAAAAAACCGCGGGCCTGCCAAGCCCGGCCTCACCCGCGCCGATGACTGTTGCGCCCGTGGCGCCCGGTCAATCCCGCGCGTAGCGTGCCACGAAGTTGCGCAGGATGCGCTCGGGCCAGGTCACGTCTGCCGCGCGGCACATCGCGATCAGGGCATCCGCCGTGTCGGGCGGGAAATAACCGCGGTGGCGGTAGATGCGGATGCGCGTCTCGAACCCGGCGCTGTCGGCCTCGGGATGGAACTGGGTGGCATAGACGTTCGCCCCGTGGCGGATCATCTGGTAGGGGCAGGCGCGCGAGGCGACCAGGTGCGCGCAGCCCGCGGGCACCTCCTGCGCGGCCTCCTTGTGCCCGACGAAAGCGGTAAAGCGCTCGGGAAATCCGTCGAGCAGCGGGTCGGCGCGGCCCGCCTCGGTCAACGTGCAGTCCGAGGTGCCCACCGGCTCGCCATAGCGGCGCTTCGAGACCTCGGCGCCCAGGTGATGCGTCAGCACGCCGATGCCGTAGCAGCACCCCAGAAACGGAAAGTCGCGCCCGGTGATGGCCGGCATCAGCCCCAGCGCGGCGGTCTCGATCTGCGCTTCCACCGCGCTTTTCGCCTCGGGCGGGTCCGACACGCAGCCCGGGCCGCCGCCGACGATAACGCCGGAATAGGCGTCGAGGTCGAGCTCGGCCGGGATCGGCGCCTGGTCCAGCCGTATGCGGTGGGCGTCGCCCTCGTCGAGCCCGCCCTTTCGCAGGATCGCGGCGAACTCGTCGTCCGAAGCCTCGGTCTCGGGGCGAAGCTGGAGGATCAGAAACGGCTTCATCGCGCCCTCATGCCCCGGCCCCGCGGCCCCGTCAATGCGGCGCCGGATCAGGCCGCCGGCATCCGGGTCTCGACCATCTCGGCGAACCACGAACAGCCGAAGGGAATCGCCTCGTCGTCGAAATTGTATTCCGGGTGGTGCACCGACGCGGTGTCGCCGTTGCCCACGAAGATATAGGCGCCGGGGCGTTCGTTCAGCATGAAGCTGAAATCCTCGCCGCCCATCAGCGGCGGGGTGTCGGGGTTGACCTGCCCCGAGATCTTTTCGGCCACCTGAATGGCAAACTCGGTCTGGTCGTCGGCGTTTTCGGTCACCGGGTAGCCGCGGTGATAGATGACATCCGCCCTCGCGCCGAAGGCCACCGCGGTGTTCTCTACCACCGCCTTCAGCCGCGTCTCGGCAAAGCTGCGCACATCGTCCTCCAGCGTGCGCACCGTGCCGCGCAGCAGCACGGTCTGGGGGATGACGTTATGCGCCTCGCTCTCGGTGCGGAAGGTGCAGACCGAGACGACTACCTGTTTCAGCGGGTCCACGTTGCGCGAGGCGATCGACTGCAGCGCGACCACGATATGGCTGGCCACCAGCGTGGTGTCGATGCATTCATGGGGCTTGGCCGCGTGGCCGCCCTTGCCGGTGACGGTGATCTCGAACTCGTCGGCGGCGGCCATGATCGGCCCGGGCCGGATCGCGAAACTGCCCACTGGCAGGCCGGGGCTGTTGTGCATGCCGTAGACCTCGTCGATGCCGAAACGGTCCATCATGCCGTCCTCGCACATCGCGCGGCCGCCCGCGCCACCCTCTTCGGCGGGCTGGAAGATCACCACCGCCGTGCCGTCGAAATTACGGGTCTCGGCCAGGTATTTGGCCGCGCCCAGCAGCATCGCGGTATGCCCGTCATGGCCGCAGGCATGCATCTTGCCGTGGTTTTTCGAGGCATAATCCAGCCCGGTCGCCTCGATGATCGGCAGTGCGTCCATGTCGGCGCGCAGACCGATCGCCCGGCCCTTGCTGTCGGACTTGCCCCTGATGACACCGACCACGCCGGAACGTCCGATGCCCTCGACCACCTCGTCGCAGCCGAACGCCCGCAGCCGGTCGGCCACCAGCGCCGAGGTGCGCGGCAGGTCGTACAGCAGCTCGGGATGTTCGTGCATGTCCCGCCGCCAGGCGGCGATTTCGTCCTGCAGCTCGGCAAAGCGGTTCTTGACGGGCATCGGCTGTCACTCCTTGAGATGGTCCAGCAGGCGGGCCATGAAGGCCTCGCCGGCGCGGAACTGGTCGAGCGTGATATATTCATCGGGCTGGTGCGCCTGGGCGATATCGCCTGGGCCGCAGATCACGGTGGAATAGCCGCCGCCCTGGAACTGCCCGGCCTCGGTGGCGTAGGCGACCGCGTGCGTGGCGTTGTCGCCGGTCAGCCGCCGTGTCAGCGCCTCGGCCGCGCCCTCCTGTTCGGGCAACAGCGGCGGGACGAAAAAGATATCTTCGACCTCGATGCGCGCCTCGGGGCGAACGGCCTGCATCGCGGCCTCGATGCGGCGGACCTCGTCGAGATAGGTGTCGCGCCAGTCCTCCATCGGCTCGCTCGGCACGCAGCGGATATCGAGTGGAAAGCTGCAGTCGGCGGCGGTGATGTTATGCGCGGTGCCGCCGGCGATCTGGCCCACATGGAGCGTGGTCCAGGGCGGGTCGAACAGCGCGTCCGCGCCGCTCGCGGTCTTGGCGCGGTTGGCCTCGTTCTGGTCGTTGATCCACATCACCAACCGCGCGGCCTCCATCACCGCCGACACGCCCGTGTGCAGGATCGATGAATGCACCTCGACCCCCTTCAGGCGGGTGCGAAAGCCGATATTGCCCTTCTGCCCGGTGACCACCTGCATCATCGAAGGCTCGCCCACGATGGCGATCTCGGCCATTGGAAAGCCCGCCTCGCGCATATGGGCGATCATCGGCGGCGCGCCGACGCAGCCGATTTCCTCGTCGCGGGACAGCGCCAGTTGCAGCGGGCGCGCCACGCCCAGCGCCTGCGCGCGCACGAGCGCCCAGATCGCCAGCGCATCGAACCCTTTCATGTCGCAGGTGCCCCGGCCATAGAGCCGCCCGTCGCGCTCGGTCACCTCGAACGGGTCAGAGGCCCAATTCTGACCGTCGACCGGCACCACGTCGCTATGGCCCGACAACAGCACGCCGCCGGGCGCTTTCGGTCCCACGTGGGCGTAAAGGCTGGCCTTGTCGCCGGCATCGTTGGGCACACGCGTCACTGCGATGCCATGCTCGGCCAGGTACCCCTCGACCCAATCGACCAGCGCGAGGTTGCTATCGCGGCTGACCGTGGGGAAAGACACAAGCTTTTCAACAAGATGACGCGGCGTCAGCTCAGCGCCCATCGGAGATATCCCGTTCTAGCATGGGCTGAAGGTGATGCGGCGGGCAGCAGAGGTCAAGCCGCAATGCCCAAGCTATCAACGCCGCGCCGACCGGTCCGGCCGAGCTGAGGCGATGCGCGCAGGAAAAGGTTGCCGGGTGGGTTTTTCGTGATAACAATTTTTTTAATCCCTGCGGGCCGGACGGCTTTGACGCAGGTAAAAAAGGCCGAAAGAATTCTGCTTCAGGGAGTTTCCATGCCCGATGGGGCGGCGCCCGTCCTCGATGTGAGGGACCTGCAGACCGTCTTCCGCACCCGCACGGGCGAGGTGCATGCGGTCAATTCCGTCAGTTTTCATCTCCAACCGGGCGAGCTTTTGGGCGTCGTTGGCGAGAGCGGCTCGGGCAAGTCGGTGACGATGATGTCGCTGATCGGGCTGTTGCCCTCGCCGCCGGCCGAGGTGCGCGCAGGCCGCGTGGAATTCGGCGGACGCGACCTGTTGAAGGTGCGCGAGAAAGAGTTGCGCGCACTGCGCGGGGCGCGCATCGGCTTTGTCTTCCAGGACCCGATGACCAGCCTCAACCCGGTCTTTACCGTGGGCTACCAGCTACGCGAGCCGTTACGAAAGCACATGGGCATGGACAAGTCCGCCGCCCACAAACGCGCAGTCGAGTTGATGGACCTGGTGGGCATCCCCGACGCCGACCGGCGGCTGGAGGATTACCCGCACCAGTTTTCCGGCGGCATGCGCCAGCGGGTGATGATCGCGATCGCACTGGCCTGCGATCCGGAGGTGCTGATCGCGGATGAGCCCACGACGGCGCTGGATGTCACCATCCAGGCGCAAATCCTCGAACTGATGAAGGAGTTGCGACAGCGCCTCGGCATGGCGGTGATCTGGATCACGCACGATCTGGGGGTGATCGCGGGCATCGCCGACCGGGTGATCGTGATGTATGGCGGCCAGGTGGTGGAACAGGCCCCGGTGAAGGAGCTCTTCGCCAATCCGCAGCACCCCTATACCCGCGCGCTGTTGCAGACCGTGCCGCACCTGGAAGGCGCGCGCGCACCCCGGCTGAAGGTGATCGAGGGCCAGCCGCCCGTGCTGTCGGCGCCGCCGCGCGCCTGCCCCTTCCGTGCCCGCTGCAGCCATGCCTTCGACCGTTGCGCACGGGAAAACCCGGCCCGCGTGCCCGTTGGCCCAGGTCACGACGCCGCCTGTTTCTGGGATGCCGAGCGAGAGGCCCCGCGCGATGTTTGATGCCCCCCGCCGCAAGCTGGTCGAGGTCAACGGCCTTAAGATGTATTTCCCGATCCATGGCGGCATCCTGCGCCGCCGGTTGGGCGAGGTGCGCGCCGTCGACGATGTTAGCTTTGACATCTACGAGGGCGAGACGCTGGGGCTGGTTGGCGAATCCGGCTGCGGAAAATCGACCTGCGGCCGGGCGGTGCTCAGGCTTTACGACATCACCGAGGGTTCGATCCGCATCGACGGCGAAGAGATAGGCGATGCCGGGTACAAGCTCTTGCGCGCCAGGCGGCCCAAGATGCAGATGGTGTTCCAGGACCCGCAGGCCAGCCTCAACCCGCGCATGACCGTCGCCCGCATCATCGGCGAGCCGCTGGACGAGCACACGGCCCTGTCGAAACCCGAAAAGCTGGACCGCATCTACGAGTTGATGGACGCGGTGGGGCTGAACCGCAACTTTGCCAACCGCTACCCGCACGAGTTTTCCGGCGGCCAGCGCCAGCGGATCGGCATCGCCCGCGCGCTGGCGCTGAACCCCAAATTCATCGTCTGCGACGAGCCCATCGCCGCGCTCGACGTCTCGATCCAGGCGCAGGTGGTCAACCTGCTGGAGGATCTGCAGTCGAAATTCGGCCTGACCTACCTGTTCATCAGCCACGATCTGTCGATGGTGCGCCATATCGCGACGCGCGTGGCGGTGATGTACCTGGGCAAGGTGGTGGAGCTTGCGCCGCGCGACGCGCTTTATGGCGCGCCGATGCATCCCTACACCCAGGCGCTCTTGTCGGCCGTGCCCGAGCCCGACCCCAATATCGAGACCCGCCGCGAGCACATCATCCTCAAGGGCGACGTTCCCTCGCCCGCCAACCCGCCCAAGGGCTGCAATTTCAGCACCCGCTGCCCGCAGGTGATGGATATCTGCCGCCAGATCGACCCCGAATTCCGCGAGGTGGTCCCGGGCCACTATGCCGCCTGCCACCTGCACGACATTCAACAAACCCGGACCGCCGGCGAACCGGCGGCGCAAGAGGTAAGTCCGAGCGACCAACAAGGAGAGGTAACATGAAACTGAGACACGCGCTTCTGGGCGCCGCCGCGACGCTGGCCTTCGCGCCCGCCGCGATGGCCGAGCGGGGCAGCGACGGCCAGGTGAACATCATCTACTGGCAGGCGCCCTCGACGATGAATCCCTATCTCTCGGGCGGCACCAAGGACCTGGAGGCGGCGAGCCTCGTGCTAGAGCCGCTTGCCCGCTACGACCAGGACGGCAACATGGTGCCGTGGCTGGCCGAAACGATCCCGACCGTCGAAAACGGCGGGGTGACCGAAGACCTGACCTCGATCACCTGGAAACTGAAGCCGGGGCTGAAATGGGCCGATGGCTCGCCAGTCACCTCGGCCGACGTGAAATTTTCGTGGGAATACTGCACCGCCGAGGGCGGCGGCTGCGCCCAGTCGGAGAAATACAACGACGTCGTTGATGTCGAGACGCCCGACGAGCTGACCGTCATCGTCAGGTTCGGCGTGGCCAAGCCGTTCCCCTACGGCCCCTTCGTGGGTGCGCAGGCGCCGGTCATCCAGGCCGCGCAATTCGCCGAGTGCCTGGGCGCCAAGGCGCCCGAATGCACCGACGCCAACTTCAAACCGCAGGGCACCGGCCCCTTCACCGTGGTCGATTTCCGGCCCAATGACGTGATCCAGCTGGAGGCCAACCCCAACTACCGCGACCCCGAAAAGCCCGCTTTCGCCTCTGTCCTGTTCAAGGGCGGCGGCGACGCGACGGCGGCCGGCCGTTCGGTGCTGGAAACCAGCGAGTTCGACTATGCGTGGAACCTGCAACTGGCGCCCGATGTTCTGGCCAACATGGTGTCGGCCGGCAATGGCAAGATCGTGTCGGGCTTCGGCACGCTGGTCGAGCGGATCCTGATCAACATGACCGATCCCTCGCCCGAACTGGGCGACCGCCGCTCGACCGTCGATACACCGCACCCCTTCCTGACCGACATGGCGGTGCGCCAGGCGCTGTCGATGGCCATCGACCGCGAGCTTCTGGTGGAAATCGGGTATGGCGACGCCGGCCGGCCCACGTGCAACGTGCTGCCCGCGCCGGAAATCTACAAGTCCACCGCCAACGACGGCTGCCTGGTGCAGGATATCGAGCGCGCCAAGGCACTGCTGGACGAGGCCGGCTGGGTGCCCGGCCCCGACGGCGTGCGCGCCAAGGACGGCGTCCGGCTGAGCCTGCTCTACCAGACCTCGACCAACGCCGTGCGCCAGGACTTTCAGGCCCTGATCAAGCAGTGGTGGGAGGAAATCGGGGTCGAGACCGAGCTGCGCAACATCGACGCCAGCGTGTTCTTCGGCGGCGATCCGGGCAGCCCGGACACGTTCCAGAAGTTCTACGCCGACGTGGAAATGTACGCCAACAACTTCGACGGAACCGACCCGGAATCCTACATGGCCAACTGGCTGTGCAAGGAAATCCCCAGCCCCGAGACCCAGTGGCAGGGCAACAACATCAACCGCTACTGCTCTGAGGCCTATGACGCGCTGGTGGCCGAGATGGCCGTGACCGGCGCTCTGGAAGAGCGTGCCGAGCTGGCCAAGGCGATGAACGACATGCTGATGCAGGAATACGTGATCCTGCCTCTGGTCGACCGCGGCCGCGTGTCGGCGCATTCCAACACGCTGGGCGGTGTCGTGCTGAACACCTGGGACAGCGAGCTTTGGAACGTGGCCGACTGGTACCGCATCGAGTGAACCTTCGGGGCGCCCCGACCGGGGCGCCCCGCCCCAGACTTCTGACCCGAGGCGCCGCAAGATGCTCACTTACACGATCCGCCGTCTGCTGATCGCGATACCGACGCTTTTGTTCATCAGTCTGATCATCTTTCTGGTGGTCACGCTGGCCCCCAGCGACCCCACCGCCAACCTGCCGCTGTCCATCCCGTCCGAGGTGCGCGCGCAGATCCGCGAATCGCTGGGGCTGAACGAGCCGTTGTTGGTGCGTTACCTGCTGTGGCTCCGGCAATTTTTCGTCTACGAACCGCTCCACATACTGGACCAGGCGTTTGGCTGGTCGCTGGCCACCGACGACATGCAGCGCATCCTCAGCTGGCAAACGCGCAGCCCCGTGGCCGATTTGATCGTGCAGCGCATGCCGCAGACATTGTGGGTGGTGGGCACGTCCTACATCATCGGCGTGCTGATCGCGCTGCCCATCGGCATCGTCTCGGCCTACCGGCAATATAGCTGGTTCGACCAGGTGGGCACCTTCGTGTCGATGGCGGGCTTTTCGGTTCCGACCTTCTTTACCGGGGTGCTGCTGATCGTGATCTTCTCGGTCCAGCTCGGCTGGTTCCCCTCGATCTACGACACCACGCACGAGGTGACCGACCTCGCCAGTTTCTGGGTTCAGGTCAAGCAGATGATCATGCCGGTGGCGGTGCTGGCGCTCTACAACGCCGCGCAGATCAGCCGCTTCATGCGCGCCTCGATGCTGGACAACCTCAACCAGGACTACGTGCGCACCGCGCGGGCCAAGGGGCTGAGCGAACAGGTTGTCGTGCTGGTCCACGTCCTAAGGAACTCGATGATCCCGGTGGTCACCGTCATAGCACTGGGGGTGCCCACGGTTTTCGGCGGCGCGATCATCACCGAGCAGGTGTTCAAGGTGAACGGTATCGGGCAGCTCCTGATCATCGCCATCCAGGGCGGCGACGTGCCCACGGTGCAGACGCTGACCTTCATCTTCGCGGTCCTGATCGTGCTTTTCAACCTGGTCGCCGATGTCCTCTACGGCCTGCTCGACCCGAGGATCCGCTATGACTGACATGCCCGTGGAAGAGACCGAGATCATCCGCCCGCCGCGCAACCAGTGGCTGGACGTCTGGGACCAGTTCAAGACCCACAAGGGCGCGCTGATGGGGGCCGCGTTTTTCGTCTTCATCCTGCTGGCGGTGACCATCGGCCCGCTGATCTGGACGATCGACCCGACCTATATCGACATCCGCGCCCGCAATCAGGGCCCGAGCCTCGGCCACCCCTTCGGCACCGACCAACTGGGCCGCGACACGCTGGCCCGGATGCTTTCCGGCGGGCAGGTCTCGGTGGCCGTGGGCGTGGCGGCGATGGCACTGTCGCTGGTCGTGGGCACGTTCATCGGCGTGCTCGCGGGCTATTTCAGGCGGCTGGACGGCATTCTGATGCGGCTGACCGACCTCTTTCTCGCGCTGCCGCTGCTGCCGCTGCTGTTGGTCATCATCATGCTGTTCCGCGATGCCTTGCGGTCGGCCTTCGGCCCCGAGGGCGGCATCTTCATCCTGATCGTGGGGGTGATCGGGATCACCTCGTGGATGCAGACCGCGCGGATCGTGCGCGGCGACGTTCTGGCACTGAAAGAGCGCGAATTCGTCCTGGCGGCGCGGTCCATCGGCACGCCTTCGCATCGGATGATCACCCGGCACGTGTTACCCAACGTGCTGTCGCCGATCATGGTCTCGGCCACGCTGGGGATCGCCAACGCGATTATTACCGAAAGCGCGCTGTCGTTCCTCGGCCTCGGCTTTCCATCGGACTTTCCCACCTGGGGGCGGCTTTTGTTCGACTCCACCGATTACCTGCAGCAATACCCCGAGCGCGTGATCTGGCCGGGCCTCGCGATCTCGCTGACGGTGCTGAGCGTCAATTACATGGGCGACGGGTTGCGCGATGCGCTCGACCCGCGAATCCGGGGGCGCTGAAGCGCGCGGGCCAAGCGCGTGCGCGACCCGGGATGGCGGCCCGCGGCCCGACCGGGAATAAGAACGATCACCTCCGTTCCGCGCCGGGTGCAGAACGCCGGTGCCGCAGGCGCGGCGCTGTCGAAACCGGTGTTTTCACCACGCATAACCGCCCCGAACATCGGTCTCACCGGCCGCCGCCGCCTGCCCGGCGCCGGGCTTGATCGCCGCCCCGGTCTGGCGCAACAGGGCGCTATATCCAAGGAGACGCGCCCATGTTCGAAAGTTTCGGCTTCGAGAACTTAACCGCCCCGCAGGCGGCCCCCTGGCTGGGGCTCATGATCGGTCTCGCCTTCGGGCTTTTGGCCGAGCTGACCGGGCTGTGCTTTCGCCGCGCCGTCACTGGCCGCGCAGAGACGCGCCGCCCGGCCCTGGGGCTGTGGATGGCCGCGCTCGGCACCGCCGTGCTGGGCACCCAGGGCGCGGCCATTGCCGGGCTGGTCGATTTTGGCGGGCACCGCTTTCTTGCCAGCGACCTGCCGGTTCTGGCGATCCTGGCCGGTGGCGCGATGTTCGGCGCGGGCATGGTGCTGGCGCGCGGATGCCTCTCGCGGCTGACCGTGCTGACCGGCAGCGGCAATCTGCGGGCGGCGCTCGTCCTGCTCGTCGCCGCGCTGGTGGCCCATGCCACCCTGAAGGGCGTCCTGGCGCCCCTGCGCGTCGCGCTGTCTGATGTCACCCTGCCCCTCGGGGGCAGCCTTGCCGCCCTGCCGGGCGGGGCGCTGACATGGGCGGCCCTGATCGCGGCCGGCGCTTTCGCGCTGGCCTGCTGCTCGGGCGCGGGTCGGGGCCGGCTGGCGCTGGCGGCGCTTTTGGGTCTTTTGGTGCCCGCCGCCTGGCTCGGCACGGGCTTTCTTCTCTATGACGATTTCGACCCGATCCCGCTGGCCGGCCTGGCCTTCACCGGGCCCGCGGCCGAAACCCTCTTCTGGTCGGCGGCCTCGACCGCCATCGCGCCGGGGTTCGGCGTGGGGCTGATCGGCGGGGTGGTCGCGGGCGCGGCGGCCTCGGCGCTGGCCGCCGGCCGGTTCCGCTGGCAGAGCTTCGAAGGCCCGGGCCAGACCGGTCGCTACCTGGCGGGCGCCGTGCTGATGGGCACGGGCGGGGTACTGGCCGGCGGCTGCACCGTGGGCGCGGGGCTGGCGGGCATCCCGACGCTGGGCGTCTCGACCATCCTGGCCGTTCTGGCCATCGCCGGCGGCGCGCTGGCCACCGAGACCGCCCTCAATGGTCGATCTCGCGTCGGATACGCCGGATCATCAGCCAGACAAGAAGCACCACAAAGGGGGTGATCGCCGCGGTCAGGATGCCCTTGCTCAGCCCCAATGGGTCGGCCAGCGGGTAGACCACGTAGGACGCCAGGCTGACCGCGTAATAGCTGATCGCAACCACCGACAAGCCCTCGACGGTGCGTTGCAGGCGCAGCTGCATGTCGGCCCGCTTGTCCATGCTGGCCAGCAGCTTCTGGTTCTGCGCCGAGCGTTCCACGTCGACCTGCGTGCGCAGCAGGTTCGCCGCGCGGGCCCCGCGGTCGGTCATCGCGTGCAGCCGCAATTCGGTCGATTTAACGGTGCGCATCGCCGGGTCGTAGCGGCGCATCATGAATTCGCGGAAGGTCTGGCGATGCTCAAATCGCACCTCGCGCAGCACCTCGATTCGCTGGTGCACGATCGCCTCGTAGGCCGAGGTCGCGGAAAACCGGAAGGCAGACTGTGCCGACAGGTTTTCCAGCTCGGCCGAGATGGCCAGCAGGCCCTTCAGCGTCTCTTCGGGCTGGCGCCCGCCGGTCGTCATCTCGCCCACGAGGTCGGTCAGCTCGGGGTCGAGTTCGGCGATGCGCGCCGACAGCTGCTGCGCGCGCGGCAGGCCCAGCATCGACATCGCCTTGTAGGTCTCGATCTCGCTGACCCGCTGCACGATCCGGCCGACGCGCCTTTCGCCCGCGCCGGGGCGCACGAAAAGCGCGAACCGCATGTGCCCGGCGCTGTCGATCCGGAAATCGGTGGCCATCACCGCGCAATCGTCGAGAATCGACGAACAGGCCAGGCTGTCGGGGGCGAACCAGTCGGCAAGGCGCCGGTTGATATCCTCCTTGGCTTCTTTCAGCTGCTCGACCCGGATCAGGGCCGAGGTCAGCCGGGACCCCGGCGCCTTGGCGAGCCAGTCTTCGGGAAACACCTCGAACGCCGCCGAGTCGAAGGGGCGCTCGCCCACGCCGGGAATAAAGATCGTGTAGGTCACGAACTCGGCATGGGATTCCCACTTGATCTTGTGCCGACCCATCGGGCCGAAGAAATGGGTCGCGCCGGGCTTGGGGTGCTGGGCGCCAAACCTGTCGAGCAAATCCAGCAGGTGCGCGCGATCGATGTTGCGGTCGCGGTTGACCGCGTCGCGCGGCGGCTTGATCGCCAGATAGGCCGCGTGGCAGGGCGGCGCGATCGCCGGGAAAGGCCGCGCGTGCAATTCGTTCGTCAGGATGTAGCGCAGCGGGTGGTCTTCGATGGGGCTCATGTGGGGCGCGGCCTTTTCGGGGGTCTTGTTCCTGTCCTAGCGCATGCGCGGCATTTGTAAACGCGGCAGCATGGCGGGGCGGGTCAGGCCGCGCCGGGCAGCCGCGCGGTGACCTCGATCTCGATTTTCATCTCGGGTTCCTGCAACGCGGCGACCAGCATCGTGGACGCGGGCCGGGCGCGGGCGAAGGCGCGCGAGACCACCGGCCAGCAAGGCGGCCAGTCGTCTCGGTCGGGCAGGATAAATCGCACGCGCACCACGTCGTCGAGCCCGGCACCGGCCTCTTTCAAGGCGCCCTCGATGGTGGACAGCGCGTTGGCGCATTGCACGGCCGCATCGGCGGGCATTTTCATGGTGGAATAGTCGTAGCCCGTGGTGCCCGCGACGAACACCCAGCCGTCACAAACGACGGCCCGGGAATAGCCGATCTTCTCCTCGAAGGGCGAGCCGGTCGAGATCAGGCGGCGCATGGCGACCTCAGCCCGCCGTCGCGCCTTCCTTTTTCTGATCGGCATAGATCATCAGCGGCGCGGCGTCGGCACTCACCGATTCCTCGTTCACCACGACCTCTTCGACGCTTTCCATGCCCGGCAGGTCGAACATCGTATCCAGCAGGATGTCTTCCATGATCGACCGCAGGCCGCGGGCGCCCGTCTTGCGGGCGATGGCGCGCTTGGAAATCGCCAAAAGCGCGTCGTCGGTAAAGGTCAGCTTGGTGTCCTCAAGCTCGAACAGGCGCTGGTACTGCTTGACCAGCGCGTTCTTCGGCTCCGTCAGGATCTGCACCAGCGCGCCCTCGTCGAGGTCCTGCAGCGTGGCGATCACCGGCAGACGGCCGACGAATTCGGGAATCAGGCCGAATTTCAGCAGGTCCTCGGGCTCAAGCTCCTTGAACATCTCGCCCACGCCGCGGGTGTCGTTCTCTTTCACATCGGCGCCAAAGCCGATGGCAGACCCCTTGCCGCGCTGGGCAATGATCTTTTCCAGACCCGCGAAGGCGCCGCCGCAGATGAACAGGATGTTCGTGGTGTCCACCTGCAGGAATTCCTGCTGCGGATGCTTGCGCCCGCCCTGGGGCGGCACGCTGGCCACGGTGCCTTCCATGATTTTCAACAGCGCCTGCTGCACCCCCTCGCCCGACACGTCGCGGGTAATCGAGGGATTGTCCGACTTGCGGGTGATCTTGTCGACCTCGTCGATATAGACGATGCCGCGCTGGGCGCGTTCGACATTGTATTCGCTGGCCTGAAGCAGCTTCAGGATGATGTTCTCGACATCCTCGCCCACGTAGCCGGCCTCGGTCAGCGTGGTCGCGTCGGCCATGGTAAAGGGCACGTCGAGGATGCGCGCCAGCGTCTGCGCCAAAAGGGTCTTGCCGCAGCCCGTCGGGCCGATCAGCAGGATGTTGGACTTGGCCAGTTCGATATCCGTCTTGCCCGCGTGGTTCAGCCGCTTGTAGTGGTTGTGCACGGCGACCGAGAGCACGCGCTTGGCATGGGCCTGACCGATCACGTAATCGTCCAGCACGTCGCAGATCTCTTTCGGGCTGGGCACCCCGTCGCCAGATTTCAATCCCGAGGATTTGGTCTCCTCGCGGATGATGTCCATGCACAGTTCTACGCATTCGTCGCAGATGAACACGGTGGGCCCGGCGATCAGCTTGCGCACCTCGTGCTGGCTTTTGCCGCAGAACGAGCAGTAAAGCGTGTTCTTTGAGTCGCTGCCTGAGTTGTTCGCCATCTCGATCCTCTAGGGCTTGTCGTTCGGACACCGGGCTGGGCCGGGCGCAGCGCGCATACTGAGCGCCACCCTTCCGGCCAGCCTAGGGCAGGTGTTTTCCGGGCACAACGCCAAATTCCGGTTTCGGCACCGGGCGCTGTCAGGTGTTGCCGCGCGTTCAGCTTTCGCCTTCGGCAGCGGCGCCGCGGGTTTCGACGATCTCGTCGATCAGGCCCCATTTCTTGGCGGTCTCGGGGTCCATGAAATTGTCGCGCTCCAGCGCGTCTACAACGGTCTCGATGTCCTGCCCGGTATGCTTGACGTAGATCTGGTTCAGCCGGTCCTTCAGCTTTTGCGTCTCCTGGGCGTGGATCATGATGTCGGTCGCCTGGCCCTGGTAGCCGCCCGAGGGCTGGTGCACCATGATGCGCGAATTGGGTAGCGAAAAGCGCGTGCCGGGCGCGCCCGCGGCCAGCAGAAGCGACCCCATCGAGGCCGCCTGCCCCACCACCAGCGTCGAGACCTTGGGCTTGATGTATTGCATCGTGTCGTAGATCGACAGACCGCTGGTCACCACGCCGCCGGGGCTGTTGATGTACATCGAGATGTCTTTCGTCGGGTTTTCCGCCTCGAGGTGCAAAAGCTGGGCGACGATCAGGCTGGACATGCCGTCATGCACCGGCCCGGTGATGAAGATGATCCGCTCTTTCAACAGGCGCGAGAAGATGTCGTAGGCCCGCTCGCCGCGCGAGGTCTGCTCGACCACCATCGGCACGAGGTTGTTCATGAAATGCTCGTAAGGGTCGTTCATGTGCGCCTGCCTTCAGATATGTGGGGGGCGGCCTGCCCCCTTGGGTTCGAAAGAGTCTTAGTTGTGCGTCCGGGGCGCTGCAAGGGCGGCCCGGCGGTTTCCTTGCTCGCTTGACCCGAGCGGGCCGCGCCATAGCTTGCCGCGCACCCTTGCGCCGGAGCCCGCCGATGCCGCCCGCCTTTGCGCCCACCCGCGCCGCCGCGCTCGACCGGCTCAAGGCGTTCGTGCCGAAAGCGGGCCGCGCCTATGCCGCGCGGCGGAACTACGACCTCGGGCCCGAGGGGCACGCCGATGTCTCGACGCTGTCGCCCTGGCTGCGCCATCGGGCCGTCACCGAAGAGGAGGTGCTGCGCGCCGTGCTGGCCCGCCACAGCGCGCAGGCGTCCGGGAAATTCGTGCAGGAGGTGTTTTGGCGGACCTACTGGAAAGGCTGGCTGGAGATGCGGCCCGCGGTTTGGGCCGACTACCGCCGCGGCCTGCGCCACGCGGTGAACCGGGTGCAGACAGAGGCCGGGCTGCGCCGGGCTTGGGAAGACGCCTGTACCGGCGCAACGGGCATCGCGGCCTTCGACCATTGGGCGCGTGAACTGACCGAGACCGGGTATCTGCACAATCACGCGCGCATGTGGGCGGCCTCGATCTGGATTTTCACCCTGCGCCTGCCCTGGGAATTGGGAGCCGATTTCTTCCTGCGCCACCTGCTCGATGGCGACCCGGCCTCGAACACGCTGTCCTGGCGTTGGGTGGCCGGGCTGCAAACGCACGGCAAGCATTACCTCGCCCGACCCGACAATATCGCGCGCTACACCGAAGGCCGGTTCCGTCCGGGGGCCGAACTGGCGACCGGCGCCGCACCGCTCGACGGGCCGCCGCACCCGCCCCGGCAGGCCGCACCGGTCCCCGCACCGCTGCCCGCCGAAACCCCCATCGGGCTTTTGCTGACCGAAGAGGATCTTTCGCCCGGCTGGCTGCTGGCCGAGGGGCTGACGCCGCGCGCCAGCGCCGTTCTGCTATCGCCCGCAGGGCGGTCGCCGCTGGCGGTGGCCTCGGCGGTCGAGGGCTTTACCAAGGCGCTGGCCGAGGATGCGGTCGCACGCCACGCCGGCCGGCTGGGCGCCCTCGGCCCGGTGACCGACGACCCGGCAGAGATCGCCCGCTGGGCGCGGCAGGAAAAGCTGGCGGGCCTCGTCACCCCTTACGCCCCCGTCGGCCCCGTCGCCGCCGCGCTGGACCGGCTGGAACAGGACGGCATCGCGCTGCACCGTGCGCTGCGCGCTTTCGATGCGCGCGCCTGGCCCCACGCCACGCACGGCTTTTTCCGCTTCAAGGACAGGATACCCGATCTCGTCGATGCGCTTGGGCTGGCCGACCGGCCGTCCCAGCCCGAGCCCCGGCTGATCTGAGCGCCCGGCCCTCAACCCGAGGGCGGGCTTTTCTTGATGTCGCCCAAATCCAGCACCGGCGAGGCGTCGAGATTGCCGGCGTTCAGCAATCCGGCCACTCGCTCCAGCGCGGCGACGATCATCGCCTGTTCCCAGTCGGGCAATTTGTCGAACGCCTCGACATAGCGGTCGTGCAGCGGATCGGGCGCGCGTTCGATCGCCTCGCGCCCCGCGTCCGAGATCAGGATGTTCATCTGCCGCCGATCGGTCTGCGACCGGTGCCGCTCGACCAGCCCCTTGGCCACCAGCCGGTCGATCAGCGTGGTCATCGTCGCCTGCGAAACGCCCATGCGCGAGGCGATGGCCTTGGGCGTGCTGATTCCCGTTTCGGCCACGATCTGAAGCACGCGAATCTGTACCGCGGTCAGCCCCGCGGCCTTGGCCAGTTCACGGCCGTAAAGCTCGGTCGCGCGCAGGATGCGCCGCAACGCGATCAAGCTGATATCCGAGCGTTTCACCTCATCACCTCGTCCCGTTGCCGGAGATTGCTCTCCCCATTCCCTAAATCCTTCGGTTGCGCAAGAACTTACAGTTAGCGAGTCGAATATAACCCGAACGAAATTCAGGTAAAAAGTTAATGACGTCAGCGCAGCGCTGCCCGAATATGTTCATATTTTCATCAGATGACCATTTTTTTCGCCCAAGAACTTAGCCTCTTGAAACTTATGAAGGCTAACTATATATCAGTGCCAACCAGAGCAGTGGACAGGAAGATCAAGCCGATGACCACCCTTTCGACCGCCCAGGCGGGCAAAATTGCATTCAGAATGCCGACCGGCGAAGACGGTTCTGCCGTGTGGTCGCTCGTGCGCGATTGCAAGCCGCTCGACGAAAACTCGATGTACTGCAACCTTATCCAGTGCGACCATTTCCGCGACACCTGCATCGTCGCCGAGATGGACGGCGATATCGTGGGCTGGATCTCGGCCTACGTTCTGCCGAACGATCCCGAAACGTTGTTCGTGTGGCAGGTCGCCGTGTCGGACAAGGCCCGCGGCCACGGCCTGGGCCGGCGCATGCTGGCCGAGCTGCTGGAACGCGACACCTGTGCCGAGGTGTTCCGCCTGAAAACGACGATCACCCGCGACAACGAGGCATCCTGGGGCCTGTTCAAGAGTTTCGCCCGCCGCCTCGGCGCGCGGCTCGAGCACGACGCGCATTTCACCCGCGATGCTCATTTCGAAGGCCGCCATGATACCGAATACATGGTGACCATCACCCTGGCCGAAGAGTTGCGCCTGGCCGCCTAACGGGCCTGCCATCATGCTCCGACGTTCACAGACACCAAAGGACTTTAAAATGTCGACTGCCAAGACAGCCGAACACGACATCTATGCGCGCCGTGAATCCGAGGTGCGCAGCTATTGCCGCAGCTTTCCGGTGAGCTTCACCAAGGCTCAGGGCAGCACGCTGACCGATGCCGAGGGGCGCGATTACATCGACTTTCTCTCGGGCTGCTCGACGCTGAACTACGGTCATAACGACCCCGACATGAAGGCCGCGCTGATCGAGCATATCTCGCGCGACGGCATCGCGCACGGTCTGGACATGCATACCGACGCCAAGGCCGCCTTCCTCGAAAGCTTCGAGCATCACGTGCTGCGCCCCCGCGGCATGGAACACCGCGTCATGATGACCGGCCCCACCGGCACCAACGCGGTGGAGGCGGCGATCAAGCTGGCCCGCAAGGTAACCGGCCGCACGAACGTGATCTCTTTCACCAACGGATTTCATGGCATGACGCTGGGCGCGCTGGCGCTGACCGGCAACCATGGCAAGCGCGCGGGCGCCGGCGGCGTTTCGCTGAACGACGTGACCCGCATGCCCTACGAGGGCGCGCTGGGCGAGGATGTCGACACGCTGGCCTATATCGAGACCATGCTGAACAACCCCTCCTCGGGCATCGAGCCCGCCGCGGCCTTCGTGGTGGAACTGGTGCAGGGCGAAGGTGGGCTCAACGCCGCCTCGGCCGAATGGGTGCAGGGGCTGGCGCAGATCGCCAAGGACCACGGCGCGCTGCTGATCGTCGACGACATCCAGGCGGGCATGGGCCGCACCGGCAGCTTCTTCAGCTTCGACCACATGGGCGTCGAGCCCGACATGGTGACGCTGGCGAAATCGCTCTCGGGCTTCGGCCTGCCCTTTGCCTGCGTGCTGATCCGCCCCGAGCACGACATCTGGAAGCCGGCCGAGCACAACGGCACCTTCCGCGGCAACACCCATGCCTTCGTGACCGCCAAGGTCGCGCTCGAGAAATTCTGGGCCGATGACCGGCTGCGCAACCAGATCGCCCTGAAATCCCAGGTTCTGGAAGAACGCCTTCACATCATCGCCGAACGCATTGGTGGCGCCCGGATCAAGGGCCGCGGCATGATGCGCGGGGTCGACGTGGGCTCGGGCGAGCTGGCCGGCCGGATCTGCGCCGAATGCTTCGACAAGGGCCTGATCATCGAAACGTCGGGCGCCGACGACGAAGTGGTGAAGGTGCTGGCACCGCTCACCACGCCGATGGAGCAATTCAAAGAGGGTCTCGACATCCTCGACCGCGCCGTGGAGGCGCTGGTCCCCCAACCAATGATGGCTGCGGAGTAACCCAATGATCGTACGCGACTTCAACAAGCTGAAAGACACCAACCGCGCGGTTTCCGACGCGCAATGGACGTCGGTCAGGATGCTGCTCGCAGATGACGGAATGGGTTTTTCCTTCCACATCACCACGCTTTACGCCGGGTCCGAGCATACCTTTCACTACAAGCACCATTTCGAGAGCGTCTATTGCATCTCGGGCCGCGGCGCGATCACCGACCTCGCTTCGGGCGAGACGTTCGAGATCAAGCCCGGCGTGATGTATGCGCTCGACCAGCACGACAAGCACACGCTGCGGGCCGACGAAGACCTCGTGATGGCCTGCTGCTTCAATCCGCCGGTGACCGGCACCGAGGTGCACCGCGAGGACGGCTCCTACGCCCCCGCCGACACCGCCGCGGAATAATCTCTCAAAGAGGCGCCCCCGGGGCCAACCCGGGCGGCGACATGACAGTGACCAAGCAATTCCACACCGTCGAGAAGATCGGCGGCACCTCCATGAGCCGCCTGCACGAGCTCTCTGAAACGCTGTTCATCGGCGACCGAGAGGGCGACGACCTTTACGGCCGCATCTTCGTGGTGTCGGCCTTCAGCGGCGTAACCAACCTGCTTCTTGAACACAAGAAGTCGGGCGAGCCCGGCGTCTATGCATTGTTTTCCAACGCCGATAACGAGCTTGGCTGGTCGGACAAGCTCAACGACGTGGCCGCGGCCATGCGCGAGGCGCACGCAGAGGTGCTGGACCACCCCGGCGACGTCGCCGCCGCCGACGATTTCGTGCGCGAGCGGATCGAGGGCGCGCGGTCCTGCCTGATCGACCTGCAAAGGCTCTGCTCCTACGGGCATTTCCGCCTTTCGCAGCATATGGCGGTCATCCGCGAGTTGCTGTCGGGGCTGGGCGAGGCCCACTCGGCCTTCGTCACCGCCACGCTGTTGCGCCGGTTCGGCGTCGACGCGCGCTTCGTCGACCTCTCGGGCTGGCGCGACGAGGGTGAATACAGCCTCGAGGACCGGATCGTCGCCGGCCTGCGCGACGTTGACCTGACCCGCGAAATGCCGATCGTGACCGGCTATGCCCAGTGCACCGAAGGGCTGATGAACGAGTTCGACCGCGGCTATTCCGAGGTGACGTTTTCCAAGATCGCGGCACTGACCGGCGCCGGCGAGGCGATCATCCACAAGGAGTTCCACCTCTCCTCGGCCGACCCCAAGACGGTGGGCGCCGAGAACGTGGTCAAGCTCGGGCACACCAACTATGATGTGGCCGACCAACTGTCGAACATGGGCATGGAGGCGGTGCACCCCAAGGCCGCCAAGATGTTGCGCCAGGCGGGCATCCCGCTGCGCGTCACCAACGCGTTCGAGCCACATGACCCCGGCACGCTGATCGACGAGACCGCGGCCGAGACGCCCCGGGTCGAGATGATCACCGGGCTCGGCGTCTACGCGCTCGAGCTTTTCGAACAGGACATGGTGGGCGTAAAGGGCTACGACACCGCGATCCTGAACGTGCTGACGCGCCACAAGGTGCGGATCGTGGCCAAGACCTCGAACGCCAACACGATCACCCACTACCTCGATGCGCCGCTGAAATCGGTGCGCAGGGTCGAACGCGACCTCGAAGAGCTCTACCCCACCGCCAGCCTGAGCGCGCGCAACCTCGCCGTGGTGGCCGCGATCGGGCGCGATCTGTCGGGGCTCAAGGTGCTCTCGCGCGGGCTTGCCGCGCTCGAGGCGGCGGATATCGACCTGGTCGCGCTGCAGCAGACCACCCGCGATGTCGACGCGCAATTCGTCGTCCCGCGCGAACGCATGGATGACGCGATCCGCGCGCTGCACGGCGTGCTGGTGGAAGAACGAAAGACCGCCCCGCGCCTGGCCGCCTGAGGCCGGGCGCGCCCGCTCCCGGCCCGCGCGGGCGTGTTGCCCGCCTGGCCGGACTTGGGCCCGGCGCGCCCGCTGGGCGGACGCGCGCCTCCGGCGGGGATATTTGCAGCCAGAAGAAAATGAGCGCTCTGCGAGGATAGGCGAAGTCCGCCCGCTGCTTCTTCTTGGCCGAAATACCCAAATCCGCCCTTACCACCCGCCGCACGTCACCATAACGCGCCAGTCACGCTGTTTTTCATCACAACGGTTTCGTTTCCGCCGGAAGATTGGGCATAACCGCGGCAGGAGTTTCGCAAGGAGACCTGCCCGATGCGCGCATTCGCCCGACTCTTCGCCCTCATCTCGCTCGCCCTGCCCGCCTGGGCCGACCCCGACCCGGCCGACTGGCCCGCCGTCCTCGACGAAGCGCGCGGCCAGACCGTCTATTGGAACGCCTGGGGCGGGGCGACGGCCACGAACGAGTTCATCCGCTGGGCCGGGCGGCAGGCGAATGAACGCTTAGGCGTCACCGTCGAGCATGTGAAGCTGGCCGACACCGGCGACGCGGTCAGCCGGGTTCTGGCCGAGAAGAGCGCCGGCAAGGATACCGGCGGCGCGATTGACCTGATCTGGATCAACGGGGCCAATTTTGCCGCGATGAAGGAGGCCGGGCTGCTCTACGGGCCCTGGGCCGAGGAGTTGCCCAACTGGGCCTATGTCGATGTCGCGGGCAAACCCGCCGTGGTCTCGGATTTCACAGTGCCCACCGAGGGGCTGGAAAGCCCCTGGGCGATGGCGCAGGTGGTGTTCTATTACGACACCGCCCGGCTGGCAGAGCCGCCCCGCACGATGCCGGCGTTGCTGGAATGGGCGCGGGCGACCCCCGGGCGCTTCACCTACCCACAGCCGCCCGATTTCCTGGGCACCACCTTTCTGAAACAGGCACTTTACGGGCTGGCCGATGACCCCGCGATCCTGCAAGGCCCGGCGGAGGGCGCCGATTACGACGCGGTCACCGCGCCGCTTTGGGCGTTTCTCGACGATCTCACGCCGCATCTGTGGCGACAGGGGCGGGCCTATCCGCAGACCGGCCCGCGACAATTGCAGCTGATGGCCGATGGCGAGATCGACCTCGCGATTTCGTTTTCACCCGGCGAGGCCTCGACGGCCATTGCCAATGGTCAATTGCCCGACACGGTACGCACCTATGTGCTGGAGGGCGGCACGATCGGCAACGCCAGCTTCGTGGCGATCCCCTACAACGCGACGGCCAAGGCCGGTGCCATGGTGCTGGCCAATTTCCTGCTGTCGCCCGAGGCGCAGGCCCGCGCGCAGGACCCGGCCGTATTGGGCTACGGCACGGTGCTGGATCTCGACAGGCTGAGCCCGCAGGACCGTGCGCGGTTCGACGCGCTGGAGCTGGGCATCGCCACGCTCGCGCCCGAGGAACTGGGCCCGGCCCTGCCCGAGCCGCACCCCTCGTGGACGACCCGCATCGCCGCGGACTGGACCGCGCGCTACGGCACCGGCGACTGAGGCCGATGCGCCCCTTGCGCCTGGCCCCGGCGCTGACGCTCGCCCTGATGCTGGGGCCGGTTCTGGCCGGGCTGGTCGGCACGCTGCTGCCGGCCATCGGGGTGTTGCCGGCGCTGGGCGGCAGCACGCCCGGACTGGGGCCGCTGAAGGCGCTGGCGGGCTGGCCGGGGCTGGCCGGGGCGCTCTGGCTGTCGGTGGTGCCGGGGCTGGCGGCCACGGCGCTGTCGCTGGGTATCGTCACGCTTTTCGTCGCCGGCTGGCAGGGCGGCCGGGCCTTCGCCGCGCTGGAACGCGCGCTTGCGCCGCTTCTGGCGGTGCCCCATGCGGCGGCGGCTTTCGGCCTTGCCTTCCTGATCGCGCCCTCCGGCTGGATCGCGCGGGCGCTGTCGCCCTGGGCCACCGGCTGGATGCGCCCGCCGGACCTTCTGATCGTGCAGGATCCCTGGGGCCTGGCCATGGTGATGGGCTTGGTGGCCAAGGAGGTGCCGTTCCTGTTCCTGATGACCCTGGCCGCCCTGCCCCAGGCCCGGCCCGCGCAGCGGCTGACCCTGGCGCGCGCGCTGGGCTACGGCAGGGTGACCGGCTGGCTGAAGGCGGTCTTTCCGGCGGTCTACGCACAGGTGCGCCTGCCGGTCTACGCCGTGCTGGCCTATTCGATGACGGTGGTCGACGTTGCGATCATCCTCGGGCCGGGCACGCCGCCGCCGCTGGCGGTGCAGGTGGTGCGCTGGATGGCCGACCCCGACCTTTCGCTGCGCTTTCTGGCGGCGGCGGGGGCGGCGGCGCAACTGGCGCTGGTGATCGCGGCACTGGGCCTTTGGCGCCTGGGCGAGCTGGGCCTGGGCGCGCTCGGCCGGCGCTGGGCCGAGGCCGGGCGACGGCGCCACGGCGAGGGGGCGTTGCAGGCCGCGGGGCTGGCCCTGGCAACGCTGTCGGCGCTGGCGGTGATCGGCGGGCTTTTGGGGCTGGCGGTCTGGTCGGTGGCCGGTTTCTGGGGCTTTCCCGACATCCTGCCCGACGCCCTCAGCACGAAAAGCTGGCTGCGCCACGCCCCGGCGCTGGCCGGCCCAACCGTTGAGACGATCGTGATCGCGGCAGCGGCCACGGGCATGGCGCTGGCGCTGACCGTCGCCTGCCTGGAGGCCGAGCACCGCTTCGGCCTCAGCCCGGGCGCACGCAGCCTGTGGCTGTTGTACCTGCCGCTGCTGGTGCCACAGGTGGCGTTCCTGCCGGGATTGCAGACCTTTGCGCTGGTCGCCGGCGCCGATATGGGGCGCGGCGCGGTGATCTTGGGCCACCTGGTCTTCGTGCTGCCCTATGTCTTTCTGTCGCTGGCGGCGCCCTGGCGGGCCTGGGACGCGCGCCACGCCCAGGTGGCCGCGGCACTGGGGGCGGGCCCGGCCCGCGTGCTGTGGACGGTGCGGCTGCCGATGCTGCTGGCGCCGCTGCTGACAGCGGCGGCGGTCGGCTGTGCGGTCTCGGTGGGGCAATACCTGCCCACGCTCCTGATCGGGGCGGGCCGGGTGCAGACGCTGACGACCGAAGCGGTGGCGTTGGCCTCGGGCGGGGACCGGCGGATCATCGGGGTGACGGCGCTGGCACAGACCGCGCTGGCCGCCGCGGGCTTTGCGCTGGCGCTGGCCGCGCCGAGGCTGGTCTGGCGCAACCGGCGGGCCTTGAGGGGGGCGTGATGCAAGAAGACGGGTTGGCACTGGACAGGCTGGAAGTCTGGCACGGCGACGCGCCCCTGGTCGCGCTCGACGCCCATGTGGCGCCGGGCGAGGTGCTGAGCGTTATGGGCCCCTCGGGATCGGGCAAATCCACGCTGCTGGCCGCGATCATCGGCACGCTGGCGCCGGCGTTTCGCGTGCGGGGGCACATCCGGCTGGACGGGCGCGAGATCGGCGCGCTGCCGCCCGAGGCGCGGCGGGTGGGCATCCTGTTTCAGGAAGAGCTGCTGTTCCCGCATCTCTCGGTCGCCGGCAATCTCGGCTTCGGGCTGCCGCCCTCGGTGCGGGGCCGCGCGGAGCGGGCGGCACGGATCGAGGCCGCGCTCGACGAGATCGGGCTTGCGGGCTTTGGTCCGCGCGACCCCGATACGCTGTCGGGCGGGCAAAAGGCGCGGGTGGCGCTGATGCGCATGCTGCTGGCCGAGCCGCGCGCGCTGCTGCTGGACGAGCCGTTTTCCCGGCTGGACGCGGGGCGGCGCGACCAGATGCGGCGGCTGGTCTTCGCGCGCGCGGCGGCGCGGGGCCTGCCGGTGCTGCTGGTCACCCACGACCGCGAGGACGCGGCAGCCGCCGGCGGGCGCGTCATCGAACTGGGCTGAGACCCGGCGACGGCGCGGGACCGGCGACGGCCGAATCCGGGTATTTCGACCAAGAAGAAGCGGCGCGCGGGGATCGCGTCACGCGCGCGCCCTTACCGCTCGTCGACCACGCCGCGCACCTGTTCCGACCGCACCCGGCGCAGCGCCTCGACCAGCAGCGCGGTGAAAAGCCCGATGTTCAACAGCCCGTTGGCCGCGGTCAGGCCGCCGAGGATGCGCCATTCCATCGGCAGCAGAACATCGCCGAAGCCCAGCGTCGTGAAGGCGACGATCGAGAAATACGCGGCCGGTTCCAGCGCGTCGAACACGCCCAGAGCCACGAAGGCGAAGGCCCAGACCCAGACCGACAGCGTCAGCACCCCAAGCACCATCAGCACCGCCGCCACCAGCACCAGCACCAGCTTGGGCGGGTGCGGACGGCGGATCAGCCAAGGGCTGGCCCAGGTCACCAACGTCTCCGACAGCCAGAAGGCCAACGCGGCGATGACGACGGTGGCAAGGATCAGGACGGCACCGATGGCGATTTGCGTGATCATGGCCCGAGATGTCCCAAGAAGCGCGCGCCGCGTCCAGCCCGCTCAGGCCCCCAGCCGCCCCTTGAGATAGGGCACGGCCAGGTTGACGGTCGCGATTTGCGGATAGTCGGGCTCGGGGATGTCGACGCCCAGCGCCTTGTGCAGCGCGGCGACGAGGTTGAGTACATCCATCGAATCGAGCTCCAGATCGTCCTGGATATGATCGTCGCCGCCCACATCGGCGGCGTCGATATCGGGCGCCACGTCGGTGAGGCAGCCAAGATAGGCGGTACGGATCTCATCTTCGGTCATAGGGCCTCCGGGGATTGCAGCAATCGGTCGATCTCGACCAGGAAACGGGCGCCGAGCCTGCCGTCGCTGGCGCGGTGGTCGGCGGCGAGCGAGACGGTGACGGTTTCGCGCAAGGCAACCTCGGTGCCCAGCGCCACGGGCCGGGGCATGGGCGTGCCGAAACCGACGAGCGCCACCTGCGGCGGGTAGATGATGCCCGCCATCGCCTCGACCCCCTTCTCGCCGAGGCTGGAGAGCGTGATCGTTCCCATGGTCATTTCCGACGACCGCAGCCGCCCGGCGCGGGTGCGGGCCACCACGTCGCGGATCGCGTCCATCATCGCGTCGAGGCTCAGGGTTTCGGCATCGAGGATCGCGGGGGCGATCAGCCCGCCGCCGCGGAGCGAAACGGCCATGCCGAGATGCACGGCGTCGGATTTCTCGAACCCCTCGGACCCGTAGTGGCCGTTCACCATCTTGGACGACGCGGCGGCCAGCGCCGTCGCCTTGGCCAGAAGCGCGCCCATCAGCAGGCGCTTTTCTGGGGGGCGGCCGGCATTGGTCTCGGCCACCCAGTCGGTCGCGGCTTGCAGGTCGATCTTGTGAAACAGGTAGTAATGCGGAATTTCGCGCTTCGACTTGGCCATGGCCGCGGCAATGGCCTTGCGCATCTCGGTCATGCGGTCGGCAGGTTTGGCCGCGGCCTTCGTCGCAGGTCTCGCCGGCGCTGGCCCCTCGACATCGGCCAGCACGATGGCGCCGCCTGGGCCGGTGCCCTTCACCGTGGCCAGATCGAGCCCCAGCTCGGCCGCCCGCGCCCGCGCGGCGGGCGAAGCGGCAAGGCCCGTCACGGCGGCAGGCGCCGGCGCGGGGGCCGGCGCGGATGTCGCGGGTTCGGCCGGCGCCGCGGCCACAGGTGCAGCGGGCGCGGCGGGGGCCGGTTCCGCCGCCGGCGCCTCCCCTGCCCCGCGGATCACCGCCAGGGGTGCACCCACGGGCAGTTCGGCGCCGATCTCGGCTTCCAGCCGCTCGACCACGCCTTCCTCGAAACACTCGATCTCGATGGCGCCCTTCTGCGTCTCGACCACGGCGACGATATCGCCGCGTTTCACGGTGTCGCCCGGGGCCACCAGCCATTCGACGAGCGTGCCCGCCTCCATGTCGGCGCCCAGCGAGGGCATGGCGAAGGTGCCCATCAGCCCCTCCCCAGCGCGGCCTTGGCCGCCGCCACGATGGCGGGTACCTGCGGGATTGCCGCCTCTTCCAGGTGGCGCGGATAGGGGATCGGCACCTCTTCGGAACAGACCCGCCCGATGGGCGCGTCGAGCGACCAGAAGCAGCGCTCGTTGATCCGCGCCACGATCTCGGCCGAGAGCGAACCCGAGCGCCAGCCCTCGTCGACGATAACAGCCCGGCGGGTGCGCCCGACCGAGGCCGCGATGGTTTCCTCGTCCAGCGGACGCAAGGACCGCAGGTCGATCACCTCGGCCGAGATGTCCTCGCCCGCCAGCGCCTCGGCGGCGTCGAGCGTCTTGTAGAGCGAACCGCCATAGGTGATCAGCGTCACGTCGGTGCCTTCGCGCCGCACCGCCGCGGCGTCGATCTCCACCGGGCCCGCGCCCGTGTCGATCTCGTCCTCGCGGTTATAAAGCATCACGTTTTCGAAGATCAGCACCGGGTCGGGGTCTTCGAGCGCCGTCCAGAGCATCCCGCGCGCGTCTTCCAGCGTGGCAGGCGTCAGCACGCGCAGTCCGGGGATATGGGCGAACCACCCCTCCAGGGAATGTGAATGCTGCGCGGCCAGTTGCTTGCCCGCGCCGGTGGCCATGCGGATGACGACGGGGCAGCCGAACTGCCCGCCCGACATGTGCCGGATGGTGGCCGCCGTGTTCATGATCTGATCGAGCGCGAGCAGCGAGAAATTCACCGTCATCACCTCGACGATGGGCCGCATCCCGGCCGCTGCCGCGCCGATGCCCGCCCCGGTAAAGCCCGACTCGGAAAGCGGCGTGTCGCGGATGCGATCCTCGCCGAATTCCTCCATCAGCCCCTTCGACACCGCGTAGCAGCCGCCATAGGCGCCCACGTCCTCGCCCATCAAAAACACCCGGTCGTCGCGCGATAGCGCATCGCGGATGCCCTGTTTGACCGCCTCTCGATGGGTCATCTTCACCCTCTCGCCCGAGGGGGCGGCGGGCGGGGGCGGCGCCGGGCGGTCTTCGGCCATGACGTGGCGGGTCAGCGTCTCGACCGGCTCAAAGGCGCTGTCCTCGGCAAAGCGCAGGGCGGCCTCGATCTCGGTGTCGATCTCGGTCTCAAGGGCCGCCACGTCGTCGGCGTGGATCAGCCCCGCCTCCATCGCCCAGCCCTGGAATCGCAGGATCGGGCCGCGCTCGCGCCATTGCTCGACCTCGGCCTTGTCGCGGTAAAGCTGGGCGTCGAACATCGAATGGGCGCGAAAGCGGTAGGTGCGCGCCTCGAGCAGGAAGGGCTGGCCGGTCTCGCGGATGGAGGCCAGCGCGCGGCGCGCGGCCACCTCGACGGCGACCACATCCATCCCGTCGACATGGGCGGACTGCATGCCGTAGGCCTCGGCCTTCTTGCCGATATCGGTCTGCGCCTCGGTGCGCTCCAGCGCCGAGCCCATGGCGTAGCCGTTGTTTTCGCAGACGAAAAGCACCGGCAAGCCCCAAAGCTGGGCAAGGTTCATCGACTCGTGAAACTCGCCCTCGGCCGCCGCCCCCTCGCCGAAGAAACAGGCGGTGACGTGCGGCGCACCGCGCATCCGGTCGGCCAGCGCCAAGCCGGTCGCCAGTGGCAGACCCCCTCCGACAATCGCGTTGCCGCCGTAGAAATTGTGGCTGGCGTCGAAGATGTGCATCGAGCCGCCGCGCCCGCCCGAGCTGCCCGTCGCCTTGCCGAACATCTCGGCCATGACCGCGTCCATCGGCACGCCGCGCGCCAGCGCGTGGCCATGCTCGCGATAGGTGGCGACGATCCGGTCGCCCTCGGCTAGCACCGGGATCACGCCGGTCGCCACGGCCTCTTCCCCATCGTAGAGATGCAGGAAGCCGCGGATTTTCTCTTTCGTATACGCCTCGGCACAGCGGTCCTCGAACTTGCGGATACGGATCATGCCGCGCAGCAGGTCGAGCACGTGTTGGCGGGTCAGGTGGGGTTTGTCGCCGGTCATTTTTCATCGGTCTCCAGCGTGGAAATATCGCCTTCGGGCAGGCCCAGCTCGCGCGCCTTCAAGAGGCGCCGCATGATTTTGCCAGAGCGGGTTTTGGGCAAGCTCTCGCGGAACAGCACCTCGCGGGGTGCCACCGCGGGGCCGAGTTTCTTGCGCGCGAGCCCTCGAATGGATTTCTCAAGGTCTTCAGAAGGTTCAAAGCCGGGGTTGAGGCAAACATAGGCGCGCACCACCTCGCCCGCCGTCTCATCCGGCAGGCCGATCACGCCGGCCTCGGCGACCGCCTCATGTTCGATTAATGCGCTTTCCACCTCGAAGGGGCCGATCAGATGGCCCGAGGTCTTGATCAGGTCGTCGGCCCGGCCGACGAACCAGAAATACCCGTCGCCGTCTTGCATCGCCAGATCGCCCGTCAGGTACCAGCCGCCGGCAAACGCCTTGTAATAGCGCGCCTCCTCGTGCAGGTAGGCGCGCATCATCGAGGGCCAGCCGGGCCTCAAGGCCAGTTCGCCGATTTCGCCCGGGCCCAGTTCGCGCACGCTCCCGTCGTCACGTTCCACGATGGTCGCAACCTGGCCCGGCAGGGGCTTGCCCATCGAGCCCGGTTTGACATCCATCGCCAGCGTGTTGGCAATGACGATGCCGCCGGTTTCGGTCTGCCACCAATTGTCATGGAAGGGCTGGCCGAACACCTCGTTGCCCCAGACCACGGCCTCGGGGTTCAACGGCTCGCCGACACTTGCCATGAAGCGAAGCGCCGAGAAATCATAGGGTTGTGCGGCGTCCTTGCCTGACCGCATCAGCATGCGGATGGCGGTGGGCGCGGTGTACCAGACCGCGACAGCCTCGTCTTGCAGGATGCCGTACCAGCGGTCGAGGTCGAACTCCGCCTCGTCGACGATCATCGTGGTGCGGTTCACCAGGGGCGCGATGATGCCGTAGGAGGTGCCGGTCACCCAGCCCGGGTCGGCGGTGCACCAGAAAACGGTCTCGGGCCGCATCTCCAGCGCGTAGCGCCCGGTCATCGCGTGGTAGGCCACCGCGGCGTGCACATGCACCGCACCCTTCGGCTTGCCGGTGGTGCCCGAGGTGAAGTGGATCAGCGATGTATCCTCGGGGTCCATCGGGACGGTGTCGAACTCGGGCGAGGCCTCGGCCATCGCGGGGCTCAGCGCAACGCAGCCCTCGGGCGCCTCGTCGCCCACGATCAGGATGAGTTTCAGCGAGGGCAACTCGTCTGCCCACGCCTTGACCTTGCGCTTGTAAAGCGATGCGGTGGTGACCAGCGCATTGGCGTCGGCGATCTCCATCCGGGTGCGGATGGGCTCGGGCCCGAAGGCCGAGAACAGCGGCGAGAACACGCAGCCGGCCTTGAGCGTGCCCAGCGTGGCGATGTAAAGTTCCGGCTCGCGGCCCATCAACCCGTAGACCCTGCTGCCCATGTTCAGCCCGTTGGCGTGCAGCACATTGGCAAAGCGCGCGGTCTCGGCCACGAGGTCGGCATAGGTGAATTCGCGCCGGGCGCCGTCCTTGCCCAGCCAGATCAGTGCGGTCTGGCCGCCGTGGTCGGGCAGGTGCCGGTCCAGCGCCTCATGCGCAATGTTCAGCTTGCCGCCGGGCAGCCCGTCGAGCATCGCCCGCGCGTCTTCCCAGGTGAAGTTTTCGCGTATCTCGTCGGTCAGCGCGGCGTGCGCGCGGACCGACGGCGCCTTTGTGATCGTCTCGAACGCCATGTCTCTCCTCCCCATGGCTGACGCCCCCGCGCCGGTGTCCGGTTCGCGGGGGCTTTGGCGTGTCATCCGCCGGATTCGGCCTCCGCCACGTTGCGCTTGACCGCGAGAAAGCTGTCGGGCGTGACCGAGATCGTGTCGATGCCGTAGCCGACCAGAAGCCGCGCGAATTCCGGATCGTTCGAGGGCGCCTGCCCGCAAAAGCCGACCTTGGACCCAACCTCGTGCGCGCGCTCGATGACCGACTTTATCATCCATTGCACCGCCGCGTTACGCTCATCGAAGATATCGGCCAGCGCCTCGGAATCGCGGTCGACCCCTAGCGTGAGCTGCGTCAGGTCGTTCGACCCGATCGAGAACCCGTCGAACCGCTTGGCGAACTCCTCGGTCAGGATCACATTCGAGGGCACCTCGCACATGACATAGACCTGCAACCCGTTCTCGCCACGCTTGAGCCCGTTCTCGGCCATCACCGCAAGCACCCGGTCGGCCTCTTCGGGCGTTCGGCAGAACGGGATCATCATCACCACGTTGTCAAACCCCATCCCCTCGCGCAGGCGCTTCATCGCCTGGCATTCCAACGCGAAGCCTGGCCTGTAAGCCTCTGAATAATAGCGGGAGGCACCGCGGAACCCGATCATCGGGTTTTCTTCCGTGGGCTCGAAGGCGCGCCCGCCCAGCAGGTCGGCATATTCGTTGGTCTTGAAGTCGCTCATCCGAACGATGACCGGCTCGGGGTAGCAAAGCGCCGCGATGCGCCCCAGCCCCATGGCCAGCTTGTCCACGAAGAACTCTGCCTTGTCCTCGTAGCCCGCCGTCAACTCGGCGATCTCGGCCTTGGCGGCCTCGTCCTCCAGCGTGTCGAAATTCAACAGCGCCAGCGGGTGCGCCTGGATCGCATTGTTGACGACGAATTCCATTCGGGCAAGGCCGACGCCCCCGGTGGGCAGGCGCCACCAGCGGGCGGCGGCGGCGGGGTTGGCGATGTTCAGCATCACCCGCGTCTTGGTCTCGGGCATGTCGGTCAGCGAGATGTCATCGACCGTGAAATCGGCGATGCCTTCGTAGATGAACCCGTGGTCGCCCTCGGCACAAGAGACCGTCACCTCCTGCTCGTCATGCAGCACATGGGTGGCGTCGCCGGTGCCGACGATGGCCGGCAGGCCCAGTTCGCGGCTGACGATGGCGGCGTGGCTGGTGCGGCCGCCATGGTCGGTGACGATCGCCGCGGCGCGTTTCATGATCGGCACCCAGTCAGGGTCGGTGGTCGAGGTCACCAGGATCGAGCCCTCGACGAAACGGTCGATATCCCGCGCCTTTTCGATGATGCAGACATGGCCGGTGGCAATCGCCGAGCCCACGGACAGCCCCGTCAGGATCTTCTCGCCGGTCTTGCCCAGCGTGTAGCTGCGGAAGGCACCGGCGTCGGCACGGGATTGCACGGTTTCGGGCCGCGCCTGCACGATGAACAATTCGCCGGTGTCCCCGTCGCGGGCCCATTCCATGTCCATCGGGCAGCCGTAGTGTTTCTCGATGGTCGCCGCCATGCGGGCAAGTTCCACGATCTCGGGGTTCGACAGCACGAAGCGCCCGCGCTCGGCCTTCGAGGTGGGCACGTTGCGCGTGGTGCCGGCCGCGCGGGCGGAATAGATCATCTTCTTTTCCTTGGCGCCCAGGCCCTTTTCCAGGATCGGGTCTATCCCCTCGCGGTCGAGGAACGGCTTGTAGACCTGGTATTCGTCGGGGTTAACCGCGCCCTGCACCACGTTTTCGCCCAGCCCCCAGGCGGCGTTGATCAGAACCATGTCGGGATAGCCCGTCTCGGTGTCGATCGAGAACATCACGCCCGAGCCGCCGGTATCGGCCCGCACCATGCGCTGCACACCCACCGAAAGCGCCACCTTGGAGTGGTCGAAGCCTTTCAGCCGGCGATAGGTGATCGCCCGGTCGGTAAACAGCGAGGCATAGCAGCGCCGGCAGGCGGCCAGCAGCGCGGCCACGCCGTGCACGTTCAGATAGGTCTCCTGCTGGCCGGCAAAGCTGGCGTCGGGCAGATCCTCGGCGGTGGCCGAAGACCGGACCGCGACCGAGACATCGGCCACCCCGGCCCGGTTCGACAGCTCTTCGTAGGCCGCGGTGATGTCGTTCAGGATGTCGTCGGGCCAGTGCCCCTCGCGGATCATGCGGCGGATGCGATCGCCCGCCTCGGCCAGCTCGATCCGGTGCGCGTCGAGCGCGGCCAGCGTCTCGGCGATGCGGGTATTCAACTCGTTATGGTCGAGATAGGCGCGAAACGCATCGGCGGTGGTGGCAAAGCCGCCGGGCACCTTGATGCCCTGCTCCGAAAGCTCGGCCACCATCTCGCCCAGCGAGGCGTTCTTGCCCCCCACCGTGGCCACGTCGCCGCGGCGCAAATTCTCGAACCAAAGCACATTTTCCGCCATTGGCCGCTTCTCCCGATGTGATGACCGTTTTGGCGCCGAGGGTAACAGGCCATGCGGCGCTGGCGTTGATCCGTGTCAAGGCGGCACAGCAGCGCCGCGCCGCACGGACACCCCGCGCCGCGTAGGGCGCGCCAATTCGGGCTGCTTGCACCTGCCGGTCGCGCGCAGCGTCACCCGGCCGAAGCGCGAGGCGGTGCTTGAGCGGGGCTGCTGGCCCTGACGCGGCTCATCATCCCCGCGACCGGCAAGGCGCTTTTCGGCCGATCAGGTGCGCACGTCGGGCTCGGTGCGGCCGGTTTTCTTCTCGATCCCGGCAATCGCGTCGGCCGCGGCGATGACATCGGCCAGCGCCTCGTCCGTGGGCCGGTCGAGCCGTGCCGGGTCTTCCTCCACCGCTTCGAGATAGACGCGCAGCGTGGCCCCCGCCGTGCCCGTGCCCGACAGGCGAAAGACGATGCGTTCGCCCCCGGCAAGCCCGATGCGGAGACCCTGGCCCGCGCTGTGCGATCCGTCCACCGGGTCGTCATAGGCAAACTCGTCGGCGCTGGCGACGGTCAGCCCGGCAAAGCTCTGCCCCGGCAGGTCGGGCAATCGCGCGCGCAGATCGTCGAGCATCGCCTCGGCGGCGGTTTTGTCGAGCCCCTCGTAATCGTGGCGCGAGTAATAGTTGCGCCCGAACTCACGCCAGTGCCGGTCCATGATGGCCGCGACGGAAACCTTCGTCTCGGCCAGGATGTTCAGCCACATCAGCACGGCCCAAAGCCCGTCTTTTTCGCGCACGTGGTCCGATCCGGTGCCGGCGCTTTCCTCGCCGCAGAGCGTGGCGCGGCCCGCGTCCAGAAGGTTGCCGAAAAACTTCCAGCCCGTGGGGGTCTCGTAGCAGTCCAGCCCGCGCGCGGCGGCCACCCGGTCGAGCGCGCGCGAGGTCGGCATCGAGCGCGCGACGCCCTTCAGCCCGCCCTTGTAGCCCGGCGTCATATGCGCGTTGGCCGCCAGCACGGCCAGGCTATCTGACGGCGTGACATAGACGCCGCGGCCGAGGACCATGTTGCGGTCGCCGTCGCCGTCCGAGGCTGCGCCGAAATCGGGGGCGTCCTCGCCCATCATCAGGTCGACCAGCGGCTTGGCCCAGATCGGGTTGGGGTCGGGGTGTCCGCCGCCGAAATCGGGCGAAGGCACCGCGTTGATCACGCTGCCCTCGGGCGCGCCCAGCGCGCCCTCCAGAATGGCCTTGGCATAGGGGCCGGTGACCGCGTGCATCGCGTCGAAGCGCAGCGTGAATCCGCCCGCGATCAGCGCCGCGATGGCGTCGAAATCGAACAGCTTCTCCATCAGCGCCCGGTAATCGGTCACCGGGTCGACCACCTCGATCTCCATGTTGCCCATCGTGGTGATCGCCACCTGCGAGAGGTCGGCATCGTGGGTCTCGTAGATGTCGTAGGAGGTAACCGCCTTGGTCGCCTCGTAGATGCGGTTGGTCACCTCTTCGGGGGCCGGGCCGCCATTGGGAGTGTTGAACTTGACCCCGAAATCCTCTTGCGGGCCGCCGGGGTTGTGGCTGGCCGACAGGATGATGCCGCCATCGGTGTTGCGGGTGCGGATCAGGTTCGACGCCGCCGGCGTCGACAGCAGCGCCCCCTGCCCCACGATCACCTTGGCCGCGCCGCCCGCCGCGGCCATGCGCAGGATCACCTGCGCGGCGCGGTCGTTGAAATAGCGCCCGTCGCCACCCAGCACCAGGGTCTTGCCCCCAACCCCGCCGATGGCGGCAAAGATCGCCTGCACGAAATTCTCCAGATAGTGGCTTTCCATGAAGACATGGGTCTTCTTGCGCAGCCCCGAGGTGCCGGGTTTCTGCCCCGCGATCGGCTTGCTCTGAACGGTGATCTTTTGCATCGGCTCGTCCTATCGTGCTGTGCTGGAAAGGATTTCGGCGGTGCGCCGCATGCGCGGGTCGGCCGCCAGCGCGGCCGCGCCCACGGGCAGGCGGCGGCGCCAGTTGGGGTGCTCGTGCACGGTGCCGGGCAGGTTGGCCTGCTCGTCGAGGCCTAGCACGTCCTCGGCCTGCACCGCCACCAGACGCGCGGGCGTGCGGCCGAGAAAGGCGTGCAGCGCGTCGGCCTCGCCCCCGCCCAGCGCATCGCGAAAGAGCTGCACCTCGTGGGCCCGCCCGGCCCGCGCCCCTTCGGCGGCATGGCCGTCGATATGGCCCAGTTGCTGGTGCCAGTCGATGTCACGCGCCGCGCACCAGCCCGCCCAGGTCGGCAGGTCATGGGTGGAAAAAGAGGCGAGCACCGTATCGGGATAGGCCTCTGGCGGCAGGAAGTGGCCATCACCGTGCCAGTCGCGCTCGAACATCGCCACGCGGCAGCCCAAAAGGCCCGAGGCATCCATCGCCGCGCGCAGGCCCTCGGGGATATTTCCCAGATCCTCGCCCACGATCACCGCACCGACCCGCGCGGCCTCGATGCGGGCAACCGCCATCAGCGCGTCGCGGGGCATGGCCACATAGGTGCCGGGCAGGCCGCCCTCGGGCACCCAGAAGGCGCGTTCGAACCCCAGGATATGGTCGATCCGCAGCATCCCGGCAAAGCGGAGCTGCGCGGCCAGCGTCTCGGCCAGCGGCGCAAAGCCCTGGGCCAGCAGCGCGCGCGGGTTGAACGGGGCAAGGCCCCATGTCTGCCCGTCGGCGGCAAAGGCATCCGGCGGCGCCCCCAGCGATACGCCGCGGGCAAACTGGTCGGGCGCGGCCCAGGTCTCGGCCCCCGCGGGGTTCACCCCGACCGCGAGATCGAGATAGAGCCCCTGGGCCATGCCCCCCGCCTCGGCGACGCGCCGCACCTCGGCCAGATGCGCCTCGGCGCGCCATTGCGCCCAGGCGTGAAACGTCACCTCGCCAGCATGCGCCGCGGCAAACTCGGCCACCACGGCACTGTCGGGGCTGCGATAGGCGTCGGGCCAGTGGCACCAGTAGGGCCCCAGCCGGTCGGACAGCGCCTGGTGCGTGGCAAAGCGGGCAAGGCCCGCCCCGCTGGCGCGGCGGAACGCGGCAAAGTCGGGGGCATCGGGGTTCGACGCGGCAAACTCGGCGCGCAGCGCGGCCAGACGCGCGGGCAGCTCGGCGCCGTAGTCGATCATCGCGCCGGGCTGGCCCGGGATGTCGACGGGCACATGGGCGATGTTGAAGCGGCGCCGGCTGGACGGGGCGTAGGGGCTGAAATTGTTCGCATCGGTGGGAAAGCCCGCATGGATCGGGTTGAGCCCCACGAACCCGGCGCCTATCCGGGCAAGCCCCGCCACAACCGCGGCCAGATCGGCGTAATCGCCCAGCCCCGCCCCTTCGGCCAGCCCGTAAAGCGGCAGGGTCACGCCCCAGCCGCGCGGCGGCAGCGGCAGGCGCGCAGGCGCCGACAGGATCGTGGTGCCATGTCCGCCCAGCGTCAGCCGGTGCCGGCCCAGCGGCAAGGGCGGCAGGTGCAGCATTCCGTCTTCGGCCTGCCCCTCCAATTCGTGGCCGTCCTCCAGGCGCAGCGCCCAGGGGCCGCCCCGCGCGGGGCGGAGCGTGACCGGTTCGCCCGCCTCACCGATCACCCAGTCGGGCAAGGGCCGCGCGGCCTCGGCGGCGCGCAGCCGGTCCAGCGTGTCGCGCGCCTCGCCCTCGTGGCCGGCGGCCAGCCCCATGGCGCCCAGCACCGCACGCAGCGTCTCGGGCGGGGCCACGCGGTGCACGCCCATCTGGTCGGAATAGTCGATGAACACCCCGACGGCGCGGGCCAGCTCGTAAAGCGCCTCGTCGCTCATGCCGTGGGCTCCAGCACCAGAACCGCGACAGAATCCGCCGCCACCTTAAAGGCACCGCTGCGCAGGCTGCGCGGTGCAAGCGTCGGCCGCGAGCTGTCGAGATGGAGGCTCCACGCCTCGCCTTCGGGCGCCTCGGGCACCACCACCCGAACCGACGCGCCGGCGTTGAACACGGCGAAGACGGCGGTTTCCAGCGCGGCATAGGGCGGCGTGCCGGACGCGGTGCGCATCTCGACGGCAATGAGGCGCAATTCCGGGTCTTCCCAGTCTTGCTGGCTCATCGGCTCACCGTCGGCGCGGCGCCAGAAGATGTCCTCCAGCCCGTCGATGGCCCGCTCGCGCGAATGCAGAAACATCCGCTGGCGCAGCACCGGGTGCGCCTTGCGAAAGGCGATGGCCCGCCGGGTAAAGGCGAGAAACGCGTCGTCGGCGGCCTCCCAGTCGATCCAGGCGGTGGGGTTGTCCTGGCAATAGGCGTTGTTGTTGCCGCCCTGGCTGTGGCCGATCTCGTCGCCCGCCAGGATCATCGGCGTGCCCTGGCTGACCAAAAGGGTGGCCATCATGTTGCGTCGCCGCCGCGCGCGGGCAGTATTGACCGACGCGGTCTCGGTCGGCCCCTCCACCCCCATATTGTCCGAGAAATTCTCGGAATGGCCGTCGCGGTTGCCCTCGCCGTTGGCCTCGTTGTGCTTTTCCACGTAAGAGACCACGTCGGTCAGGGTAAAGCCGTCATGGGCGGTGAGGAAATTGACCGATGTCGTGGCAGGCCGGCCCGAATGGTCGAATTGCAGCGCCGAGCCGGTGATGCGTTCGGCCAGATCGGGCGCGCGCCCCGGATCGCCCCGCCAGAAACGGCGCACACCGTCGCGGAACTTGTCGTTCCACTCCATGAAGGGTGGCGGGAAGGCGCCCAGCTGATAGCCGCCGGGGCCGATATCCCAGGGTTCGGCGATCAGTTTCACCTTGGCCAGCACCGGGTCCTGCCGGATCGCCTGCAAGAGCGAGGCGTCGCGGTCGAACCCGTGCGGGCGCCGGCCCAGCGTCGCGGCGAGGTCGAAACGGAACCCGTCGACATGCATCACCTCGACCCAGTAGCGCAGGCTGTCCAGCACCATGCGCATCACCATCGGGTGGCCGGTGTTCAGCGTGTTGCCGGTGCCGGTGTCGTTGACATAGTGGCGCGGGTTGTCCGCGAGGCGGTAATAGCTGGCATTGTCGATCCCCCGAAAGGCCAGGGTCGGACCCATCTCGTTGCCTTCGCAAGTGTGGTTATAGACCACGTCGAGGATCACCTCGATGCCCGCGGTATGGAGCGTGGCCACCATCTGCTGGAACTCGGCGATGTCGCCATTGGCCATGTAACGCGGCTCTGGCGCGAAAAAGCCCAGCGTCTGGTAGCCCCAGTAGTTGGTCAGCCCCTTCTCGACCAGGAAGCGGTCGTTGAGAAAGGCCTGCACCGGCAAAAGCTCGATCGCGGTAACCCCGAGGTCCAGCAGATGCTCGATCACCGGCTCCTCGGCGAGGCCGAGAAAGGTGCCGGGCTTGGTCACGCGGGGGTGCAGCGCGGTCAGCCCCTTTACATGGGCCTCGTAGATCACCGATTGATCCGTCGGCACCTGCGGGGCGGCGTCGTCGCCCCAGGAAAAGGCCGGGTCCACGACCACCGATCGCGGCATGTAGGGCGCGCTGTCGCGCGTGTCGATCGACAGATCGTCGGCTTTCGCGCCGACCTCGTAGCCCATCAGCGCATCGTGCCAGCGCAGATGGCCGGTCAGCCGCTTGGCATAGGGATCGACGAGCAGCTTGTGGGGGTTGAAGCGGTGCCCCATGTCGGGCCGGTAGAGGCCGTGCACCCTAAGCCCGTATTGCTGGCCGGGGCGCAGCCCCGCGACATAGCCGTGCCAGATCGCGCCGGTACGCTCGGGCAGGTCCAGATCGGCCAGTTCCCTTGCGCCATCCTCGGAGAACAGCGCCAGCGTGACCCGGCTGGCATGCTCGGAAAAGACCGCGAAATTGACGCCCTCGCCATCGAAGGTGGCGCCCAAGGGGGCGGGCTGGCCGGCAGTCATCGTCAGGGGCAGCTCGGTCACGGGCGGGCGACGCTCCGGTAAAGGGCCGCGTATTCGGCGGCGGCCGGGCCCCAGCCCACCGGGTGGCGCATCCCGTTGCGGCGCAACTGCCGCCACGTCGCCTCGTCGCGGTAAAGCGCGCAGGTGCGGGTCAGCGCCTCTTCCAGCGCGTCCTCTGAATCGGGGCGGAACAGCACGCCGGTGGCAACGCCGGCCCTGAGGCCGGCCTCGTTTGCCGCGATCACCGTATCGGCCAGCCCGCCGGTGCGCGCCACCACGGGCACGGTGCCATAGCGCAGCCCGTAAAGCTGGGTCAGCCCGCAGGGCTCGAACCGAGAGGGCACCAGGACGGCGTCGCCGCCGGCGAACATCCGGTGCGACAGCGCCTCGTCATAGCCGATGCGCACGGCCACGCCCTCTTGCGTTTCGGCCGCGGCCAGCCACGCCTCTTCCAGTGCCCGGTCGCCGGACCCGAGCAGCGCCAGCCGCCCGCCATGTTCCAAAAGCGCCGGCAACGCCTCGAGCAGCAAATCCAGCCCCTTTTGCTCGGACAGCCGTGAGACGACCACGCAAAGCGGACCCTCGCCGTCGGAAAGGCCCATCTCCTCGATCAGCGCGGCGCGGTTTTTCGCCTTGCCGCGGGGCTGTTTGTAGGGGGCGATGTGGGGGTCCTGGGCGGGGTTCCACACGGTGTCGTCGATGCCGTTCAGGATCCCTGCCAGATCCGCGCGCCGGGTGCGCAGCACCCCGTCCAGCCCGTGGCCGAACTCGGGCGTCATCAATTCGCGCGCATAGGTCGGGCTGACCGTGGTCAGCCTGTCGGAAAACACCAGCCCCGCCTTGAGCGCCGAGATATCACCGTAATACTCGAACCCGTCGGTGCTAAAGCTGCGGCCGGGCAAGCCCAGCGGCTCCAGCCGGTCGGCGGCGGTCAGGCCGTGAAAGGCGATGTTGTGCACCGTCATCACCGTGCCGGTACGTTCCTGCGCGCCGCGCACCTGCAGGTAGACCGGGGCGAACCCGGCCTGCCAGTCGTGGCAATGCAACACCTCGGGGCGCCAGCCGTCGATGCCCTCGTCGGCGATCACGGCGGCGACGAATGAGAGCGCGGCAAAGCGCAGATCGTTGTCGTCCCAGTCGCGGCCGGCCTCGTCCATATAGGGCCCGCCGGGCCGGTCATAGAGATGCGGCGCGTCGATCACGTAGAGCTCCAGCCCGGCCGCCTGGCCCGCAAGCACCCGCGCCTGGGCGCCGAAGAGGTAGGGCAGATCGTGGACCGGGCGCAAATCGCCGGCCTTATCCAGCACCGCCCGATACCCGGGCAGCAGCACGCGCATCTGGCAGCCCTCGGCGGCCAGCGCGCCGGGCAGCGCGCCCACGACATCGGCCAGCCCGCCTGTCTTGACCAGCGGCGCGCATTCCGAGGCGACCGACAGGACGCGCGTCATCCCTGCGCTCTCCGATCCAGCATGTTCTGGGTGATCAGCGTGATGCCGCCCTCGGTCACGCGGAACCACTTGGCGTCTTCCTCGGGGTCTTCGCCAACCACCAGGCCCTGGGGGATCACCACGCCCCGGTCGATGACCACATTGCTGAGCCGCGCATGTCGGCCCACCGTCACGTAGGGCAGCACCACCGCGTGATCGAGCACCGAGAAGGAATTGGAGTGCACCATCGTAAAGAGCAACGAGTTGCGAACCTCCGTCCCCGAGATGATGCAGCCGCCAGAGACCATCGACGAGACCGCCGAGCCGCGCCGGTCTTCCTCGTCATGGATGAATTTCGCCGGCGGCACGCTTTCGGAATAGGTCCAGATCGGCCAGTCGCGGTCCCAGAGGTTGAGATCGGGGGTGAAATCGGTCAGGTCGATATTGGCCTTCCAGAACGCGTCGACCGTGCCCACGTCGCGCCAGTAGGCCGGCGCGGCGGGCCGGTCCTTGACACAGGAGTCGGTAAAGCGGTGGGCCATCGCCTTGCCGTTCTTCACGATGTCGGGGATCAGATCGCCGCCGAAATCGTGGGTCGAATTGGGGTCTTCGGCATCGCGGATCAGCAGATCGCGCAGAAATTTCCAATTGAAGACGTAGATGCCCATCGAGGCGAGGCTGTGGTCCGGGTCGCCGGGCATTGCCGGCGGATCGGCCGGTTTCTCGATGAAATCGGTGATGCGGTCGGTCCCGTCCACCGCCATCACCCCGAAGGCGCTGGCCTCGTCTCGCGGCACGGTCAGGCAGCCCACGGTGACGTCGGCCCCGCTTTGCACATGCTCGCGCAGCATGATTTCGTAATCCATCTTGTAGATGTGGTCGCCGGCCAGGATCAGCACGTAATCGACGCCATAGCTGTCGACGATATCGATATTCTGCGTCACCGCGTCGGCGGTACCGAGATACCACTTGTTTTCCGCCACGCGCTGCGAGGCGGGCAGGATGTCGAGATATTCGTTGCGCTCGGCGCGGAAGAAATTCCAGCCGCGCTGGCAATGCCGGATCAGGCTGTGCGCCTTGTACTGGGTGGCCACCGCCATCTTGCGGATGCCGGAATTCAGCGCGTTGGAGAGCGCGAAATCGACGATCCGCGTCTTGCCGCCGAAATAGACGGCCGGCTTCGCCCGGCTGTCGGTCAGCTCTTTCAGTCGGCTGCCGCGGCCGCCGGCGAGAACGAAGGCCATGCTGCGACTCGACAGCCTGCTATAGCGCATCTCCATCGGTGCCGTTTCCTTTCCTCACGTCCGCTGCTGCTTCAGGAATAGCACCGAGAGCGGCGGTAAAGTTACCTCGGCCGACGCGGGCAGCCCGTGATGGGGCGTGTCTGTTGCCGTCACACCACCCAGATTGCCCCGGTCGCCGCCGCCGTAAAGCGCCGCATCGGTGTTCAGCACCTCGCGCCAGCGCCCCGCGGCGGGCAGACCGCAGCGCCAGCCGGTACGCTCGACCGGGGTGAAATTGCAGATCACCGCCACCGGTTCGTCGTCCGGGTTGCCGATGCGCAGCCATGCAAAGATCGAGTCCTCCCACGCGTCGGCCTCGATCCAGCGGAAGCCGTCGCCTTCGCAATCCTTGGCATGCAGCGCCGGCGTGTCGCGGTAAAGCCGGTTGAGATCGCGCACAAGCGCCTGGACGCCCGCGTGCGCCGGCGCCTCCAGCAGCCCCCATTCGAGTTGGGCGGCATGGTTCCACTCCGACCGCTGCGCGAACTCCTGGCCCATGAACAAGAGCTTCTTGCCCGGATGCCCCCACATGAAGCCGTAATAGGCCCGCAGGTTGGCGAACTGTTCCCAGTCCGGCCCCGGCATCTTGGACAGCATGCTGCCCTTGCCGTGCACCACCTCGTCATGGCTGATCGGCAGGATGAAATTCTCGGAAAAGGCGTAGACCAGCCCGAAGGTCATCTGGGAATGGTGGTGCTTGCGATAGATCGGCGCGCGCTCGATGTAATTGAGCGTGTCGTTCATCCAGCCCATGTTCCACTTGTAGCCAAAGCCCAGGCCGCCGCTGTCGACCGGCTGCGAAACCTGGGGAAAGCTGGTGCTTTCCTCGGCCGCCGTCAGCACCCCCGGCACCTCGCCGTAGACGGTGGTGTTCATCCGCCTCAGCATGGCGATCGCCTCTAGGTTTTCGCGCCCGCCATGGATGTTGGGCACCCATTCGCCCTCGTCCCGCGAATAATCGCGGTAGAGCATCGAGGCGACGGCATCCACGCGCAGGCCGTCGACGTGGTATTCCTCCAGCCAGTATAGCGCGTTGGAGATCAGGAAATTGGCCACCTCGGTGCGGCCGTAATTGTAGATCAGCGTGTTCCAGTCGCGGTGAAACCCCTCGCGCGGGTCGGCATGTTCGTAAAGCGCGGTGCCGTCGAAGCGCGCCAGCCCGTGGCTGTCGGCCGGGAAATGGGCGGGCACCCAGTCCATGACCACGCCGAGGCCGCGGCCATGGGCGGCGTCGATGAGGTCGCGGAACTCGTGCGGGGGGCCGTGGCGGATGGTGGGGGCGAACATCCCGATGGGCTGATACCCCCAGGAGCCGTCGAAGGGAAACTCGGTGAGCGGCAGGAACTCGATATGGGTAAATCCCATGTCGGCGACATAATCGACCAGCTCCTCGGCCGCCTCCTTGTAGGACAGCGGGCGGCCACCCTCGTCGAGCCGGCGCCGCCAACTGCCAAGATGCACCTCGTAGATCGAGATCGGCGCGGTGCGCGCGTTGTTGCCCGCACGGTGGCCCATCCAGGGGCCGTCATCCCAGCCGTAGCCCGAGATATCGCGCACCACGCTGGCGTTTTCCGGCGGGTGCTGGGCGCCAAAGCCCACCGGGTCGGCCTTGAGCGGCAGCACCGTACCGTCGCCCGACAGCAATTCGTACTTGTAGACGGTACCTTCGCCGAGGTCGGGAATGAAGATCTCCCAAACGCCGGTCGCGCCGCGCCGGCGCATCGGGTGGCGCCGCCCGTCCCACTGGTTGAAATCGCCCACGACCGACACGCGGGCCGCATTCGGCGCCCAGACGGCGAAATGGGTGCCGCGCGCGCCCTCGTGGCCGCGCACATGGGCGCCCAGCACCTGCCAGATCCGCTGATGCGTGCCCTCGCCCAAGAGGTATTCGTCCATCTCGCCGATCACCGGGCCGAAGCGGTAGGCATCGTCGGCCTGCCATGTCGTGCCGTCGGCGGCCTCGCCGCGCAGGCGATAGTCCCGTGTGTCGGCAACGGGGCCGCGGAAGAGCCCCGGCAGGCCCGGCACAGGCGCCAGCGGATGCGCCTCGCCGCCCACCAGCGCGGCCATCGCGGCGGCGCCCGGGTGGCAGACCGTCACCTCGGTCTGCCCACCCCGACGATGTGGACCGAGCAAGGCAAACGGGTCGTCATGGGCAGCGGCGAGCAGGCGCTGCAACTCGGGGTCGGGCGCGGCGGGCGTCTTTGCAGGGTGTGACATGCGCCCTAGCCTAGGGCCTGACGTCCCGAATGCAACACATCCCCGGGGCCGGGTACCTCAAGCGCCTCGGCGTTCCAAATGTCGGCCATGTAGCCCCTGATCGCCCGGTCGGACGAAAACCAGCCCGACCGCGCGGTATTGATCGCCGCCATGCGCATCCAGGCGTTCTGGTCGGCAAAGGCGGCGTCGATGCGCCGCTGGGCCTCCCAATAGGCGGTGAAATCCGAACAGACGAGGAAATAGTCGTGGTGGCTGAGGTTGCCCGTCACCCCGTGGTAGCGCCCGGGATCGTCGGGCGAAAACCGCCCCTCGCCGATGTCGGCCAGCGCGCCGGCAAGCCGTGCGTCGGCCTCGATCGCCTGGGCGGCGTGGCCCGGCACCTCGCGCCGGGCAATCACCTCGTCGGCGGTCATCCCGAAGAGGAAGAAGTTCTCTTCGCCCACCCGCTCGCGGATCTCGACATTGGCGCCATCGAGCGTGCCCACGGTCAGCGCGCCGTTCAGCGCGAATTTCATGTTGCCGGTGCCAGAGGCCTCTTTGCCGGCGGTCGAGATCTGTTCGCTGAGATCGGCCGCCGGGATCAGCCGCTCGGCCAGCGTCACGTTGTAGTTCGGCAGGAAAGCCACCTTGAGATAGGGCGCGGTCACCGGATCGGCGTTGATCACGGCGGCCACTTCGTTGATCAGGTGCACGATTTCCTTGGCAAAGACATAGCCCGGTGCGGCCTTGCCTGCGAAGATCTTGACCCGCGGCGTCCAGCCCGCATCGGGATTGGCCGCGATTTCCTTCCACAGCGCGATGGTCTCCAGCAGGTTCATGTGCTGGCGCTTGTATTCGTGGATGCGCTTGATCTGCACGTCGAACAGCGCCGTGGGGTCGACCTTGAGGTCCATCTCGGTGGCCAGCCAGTTGGACAGATCGGCCTTGTTCTCGCGCTTGGCCGCGGCGTAGCGGTCGAGAAAGCCCGCATCGCCGAAATACGGCTCGAGCTGCTCCAGCTGTTCCAGGTCGTCGACCCAGCCCTCGCCGATCGTGTCGGTGATCAGCGCCGACAGCCGCCGGTTGGCCGACAGAACCCAGCGGCGCGGGGTCACGCCGTTGGTCTGGTTCACGATGCGGTCGGGGTGCAGGCGGTGCAGCTCGGCGAAGACCGTGCTTTTCATCAGTTCGGTATGCAGCGCCGACACGCCGTTGACCTTGTGCGCCATCATGAAGGCCAGCTCGCCCATCTTGACCTCGCCGTGCTCCAGCGCGCTGACCTGGCGCGTGGGCTGCTTGACCGCGTGCGCCGCGTCGATCCGCTCGATCAGTTGCATGTGGCGCGGCAGCAGGCGGTGCATCAGGTGCTCGGGCCAGCGTTCCAGCGCCTCGGGCATCAGCGTGTGATTGGTGTAGGACAGGCACGCCCGCGCGGTGACGATGGCCTCGTCCAGCTCCATCCCCCGCTCGTCATGCAACAGCCGCACCATCTCGGGCCCGGCGATGGCCGGGTGCGTGTCGTTGAGTTGGATAGCGGCCTTTTGCGGCAACAGCCGCAGGTTGTCATGTTCGGCCTCGAACCGGCGCAGGATGTCGCGCAGCGACGCGGCGGTGAAGAAGAATTCCTGCTTGAGCCGCAGCTCCTTGCCCTGTTCCGTGGTGTCGTCGGGGTACAGCACCCGGCTGATGGTGCGTGCCAGCGCCTCGGGCTCGGCAGCGGCGGCGAATTCGCCGCGGTTGAACCGCTCGAGGTCGAAGCCGTGCAGCGGCCGCGCGCTCCACAGCCGCAGCGTATTGGCCCAGCGGCCCTGCCAGCTGATGATCGGCGTGTCGTAGGCCTTGGCCACCACCGCCTCTTCGGGGTGCCAGACGGCCTTGCCGCCATCCTCGGACACCTCGCCGCCAAAGCACAGCTTGAAGGCGATGTCGCTGCGCTCGAACTCCCAGGCGGGGCGCTGTTGCAGCCAGTCCTCGGGTTCTTCCACCTGCCGGCCCTGCACGAAGCGCTGCTTGAAAAGGCCGTGCTCGTAGCGGATGCCATAGCCGAAGGCCGGGCAGCCGACGGTGGCCAGCGACTCCATGAAACAGGCGGCAAGCCGGCCGAGGCCGCCATTGCCGAGCGCCGCGTCGGGCTCGTCGGCGAGGATGTCCTGCAGGTTCAGGCCCAGATCGGTCAGCGCCCTGTCGGCGGCCTCTTCCAGACCGAGATTGACCATCGAATCTTCCAGAAGCCGGCCGATCAGGAATTCCATCGACAGGTAGTAGACCCGCTTTGCCCCGGAATGGCGCGCCGTTCGCATCGAGGCGAACCAGTGGTCCACGATCCGCTCGCGCAGGGCGAGCGACAGCGCGATGCGCCAGTCATGGATTTCGGCCATCTCCGGCTCTTTGCCCAGGTCGTAGGTCAGGTGGCGCAGGATGCTGTCGCGCAGATCGGCTGAGGTCACGAGATCGCCCTCCAAGGCGGAAGCGACCGGGGCGTTGGCGACCCGGCCGACTGTCATCGAAGTCACCGCAGCCTTATTCACAAGAACCGCCCCGGCTGCAACTGCAACACACCAGAACGTGCGCAGCCGGGGCCCGAGGCGCCCTTGGGCGGTCACTTCCTCAGCAGAGGTGCCCGATTGCGCGGCTCAGGCGAGAAGGCTGTCGTCCGAGCCGATCGGAAGCCCCATCCCAAGGCAGGTCTCGGCGGGCGCGGTCGAAAACACGCGCGTCATGGATTGGCCCGCGCGCAGATCGGCAAGGAGATCGGCGGGCCTGCCTGCAACAGGTTTGTTGCGGCCCGGCAACGCCCTGTCGGATGTCAGCCCAGCGCCATCTCGGGCACCTCGCCGTGCACCACCAGCGCCGCCTCGGTGGCGCCCTGCACGTCCTCCACCGACACACCCGGGCCCCGTTCGCGCAGCACCAGCCCGTCGTCGGTGGGCTCGATCACCGCCATTTCGGTGACGATCAGGCTGACGCGCCGGTCGGCGGTCAGCGGCAGGGTGCATTCGGGAACGATCTTGGATTTGCCCTTCTGGGTGTGGACCATCGCCACGATCACGCGCTTGGCGCCGGTGACCAGATCCATCGCGCCGCCCATGCCGGGCACCATCTTGCCAGGGACCATCCAGTTGGCCAGATACCCTTTCTCATCGACCTGAAGACCGCCCAGCACGGTCATGTCCAGATGCCCGCCGCGGATCAGCCCAAAGCTCATCGCGCTGTCGATCGAGGCCGCGCCCGGCACCGCGGTGACGAAACCGCCCCCGGCATCGGTGAGGTCGCGGTCCTCCATCCCCTCGGGCGGACGGGAGCCGAGGCCGATCACCCCGTTTTCCGCCTGGAAGAACACGTGCATGTCGTCGGGTACGAAACTGGCCACCATCGAGGGCAGGCCGATGCCGAGATTGACCAGCATCCCCTCCCGCACCTCCTGCGCCACGCGGCGGGCGATGATTTCCTTGACGTCCATCACTGAGCCCTCTCCAGCAGGTAATCGACCAGGACGCCGGGCGTCTTGACCGCGTCGGGCGAGATCACGCCCACCGGCATGATGTGATGCGGCTCTGCGATCACCGTGTCGGCCGCCAGCGCCATGATCGGATTGAAGTTATGCGCGGTGAGCGTGTATTCGAGATTGCCCACGTAGTCGGCCTGCCGCGCGTCGATCAGCGCGAAATCGCCCCGAATCGGCTTTTCCAGCAGGTATTTCCGCCCGTCGATCTCGATGATCTGCTTGCCCTCGGCGACGAGCGTGCCGACGCCGGTATGGGTCAGCACGCCGCCCAGGCCCACACCGCCGGCGCGGATGCGCTCGACCAGGGTGCCCTGGGGCACCAGCTCGATCTCCATCTCGCCGGCGATCATCCGGCGCTGCGCCTCGGGGTTCAGGCCGATATGGCTGACGATGGCCTTGGCCACCAGCCCGGCATCGACCAGCTTGCCGATGCCCTGGCCCGGGCGGCAGGTATCGTTGGCGACCACGGTCAGCCCCCCGACCCCGCGCGCCGCGATGGCGTCGATCAGCCGGTGGGGCGAACCAACCCCCATGAAGCCGCCGATCAGCAGGACGGCGCCCTCGGGGATCAGCTCGGCCGCCTCTTCGGGTTTCAGGGCCCGCTGCTTCATGCCGCCGTCTCCTCTTTTTGCGCCAGCATGTCGCGGGCCGCCCGCGCGATCACGAGTTCTTCGTTGGTGGGAATGACAAGGACGCGCACACGGCTCAGATCGGTCGAGATGATCTGCTCGCTGCGCAGGTTGCGGCCTTCGTCGATCTCCATGCCGAGCCAGCCCATCCCCTCGCACACCTTTTCGCGGATATGGACCGAGTTCTCGCCGATGCCGCCGCAGAAGACCAGCGTACTGACCCCGCCCAGCGCCGCGGCCAGCGCGCCCAGCTCGCGCCGGATGCGGAATACGAAATACGATATGGCCTCGCGCGCGCGCTCGTTCTCCTTGGCCGCCGCTTCCAGCGTGCGCATGTCGTTCGACAGCTCGGACAGGCCCAGAAGGCCCGACTCCCTGTAGAGAACGTTCTGAATCTCGTCCGCCCCCATCCCCTCGGTCTGGAGCATGTAGAGCAGCACGCCGGGGTCGAGCTGGCCGCAGCGCGTGCCCATCGGCAGCCCGTCGAGCGCGGTGAACCCCATCGACGAGGCGACAGAGCGCCCGCCCATCAGCCCGCACATCGACGCGCCATTGCCCAGATGCGCGACGATCGTGCGGCCCATGTGCAGATGCGGCGCAATCTCGGCCAGCTTGCTGGAGATGTACTCGTAGCTCAGCCCGTGAAAGCCGTAGCGGCGCACGCCCTCGTCGTAAAACCGGCGCGGAATCGCGAAGGTATCGTTGACCCACGGGTGATTGCGGTGAAAGGCGGTATCGAAACAGGCCACCTGCACCGCGTCGGGAAACAGCTCCAGCGCGGCACGCACGCCCGACAGGTTGTGCGGCTGATGCAGCGGCGCGAGCGGTTCGAACTCGGCCAGCCGCTTGATCACCTTGTCGGTCAGCTCGACCGGGGCGTCGAAATCGGGGCCGCCATGGACGACACGGTGGCCGACGGCCGAAAGCGTGGCGTCGGGGCGCCGGTCGCGCAGAAACGCGACCACGCGTTCCAGCGCGGTGCCGTGATCGGATACGTGGTTTCGCCCGAATTCCTTGTCGATAAGGACCGCGCCATCGGGTCCCTTGGCGCGCATATGGGCGCGCTGACCCTGGCCGATGCGCTCGACCAGGCCGACGATCCGCGCGTCGGGCTCGCCCGCGTCGGTATCCAGGTGGAAATACCCGAATTTCAGAGACGACGATCCGGCATTGAGGGTAAGCGCGTGGGCCATGGGGGCTACTCCGCCGCCTTGCTGACCGTCATCTGGCCTGTGATCCGCGCATTGTGCAGCGCTGCCACCGCGCAGGAGGCAAGCCGCGCCTTGTCGCCGTCGGAACGCGAATTGAGGATGATCGGGACCGTCGCCCCCATCACCACGCCCGCCCCCTCGGCGTGAGAGATATAGGCCAGCTGCTTGGCCAGCATGTTGCCCGAGTCGAGGTTCGGCACCACCAGCACCTCGGCCCGCCCCGCCACATCGGAGGTGATGCCCTTGGTACGCGCCGCGGCGATGTCCACCGCGTTGTCCATCGCCAGCGGCCCATCCACCATGCCGCCGGTGATCTGCCCGCGCTCGGCCATCTTCGACAGCAGCGCGGCATCGAGCGAACTGGGAATGTCGGGGTTCACCGTCTCGACCGCCGACAGCACGCCGACCTTGGGCGTTTCGATCCCGAGCGAAATGGCCAGGTCGATGGCATTTTGCACGATGTCCATCTTGGTGCGCAGGTCTGGGGAGATGTTGATTGCCGCGTCGGTGACCAGCAGAGGGTGCGGAACGCCCGGCACGTCCATCACGAAGACATGGGTAAAGCGGCGCCCGGCGCGCAGGCCGTTTTCCTTTCGCAGCGCCGCCTTGAGCAGGACCTCCGTGTGCAGGTGCCCCTTCATCAGCGCCGCCACCCGGCCCTCGGACACGAGATCGACGCAGAGGTTGGCGGCCTTGGCGTGGTCGGGGGCGTCGATCACCTCGTAGTCGTCGAGCGAGATGCCCAGCTCGGCCGCGGCGGCCGATATCTTGGCGGCGCTGCCCACCAGGATCGGGGCGATGATCGTGTGCCGCGCGCCCAGGATCGCCCCGCCCAGCGAGTTGATCTCTTCGGGGCACACCACCGCGGTGGGCAGCGGCGCCAGCGGCTCGGCGCGCTCGATCATCGCGTCGAAATGGCGGTGGCGCTCGACCAGCAGACCCGGAATTTCGAGATCGTCGAAAACCATCTTTCGGCGCGGCGCCAGGACATCGGCCTCGCCCTCCAGGATCGTCGCGCCGTCGGACTTGCGCGTCACGACCGTGTCCATGACGATGCAATTGTCCGCGCGCTTCTCGGTGACGGTGACCCGCGCGATCAGCTCATCGCCCGCATGCGCGCGCTTGAGAAATCTCAGCGTCTGGTTGCGGTAAAGCGTTCCTGCCCCGGGCAGGACGTTGCCGATCACCGCCGAGATCAGCGAGGCCACCCACATCGCGGGCGCCACCGCTTCTTCCTTGCCGTCGCCATCGCCGTCATGCTTGGCCAGATGCATCGGATTATGGTTCCCCGACGAGCTGGCATAGACATAGAAATCGTCCACCGTGCAGGCCCGCACCGTCTCGGCGGAATCCCCGATAGAGATCTCGTCGTAGGTCCGATTTTCCTCGATCTTCATTCGGCAGCACTCCCGATGGGCTTTTCGGCCGGCTGCAGCGGGTCGTCCAGCACGTCTTCCACCGCCGGCGGCAGGCCGAGAACTTCGCGGAACTGCTGTATCATGGTCAGGGTGCGTGGTTCCATCTCGTCGACCGGGCCGGGCACATATTGCACCACCTTGGCCGCCAATTCACGCTCGGCGGGGTCGGGCAGCAGGTCGGGCAGCGATGCGATGGCGCCCTCGGGATCGAAGGTGGCCACCAGCGTCTGCTCATGGATGATCCGCGCGCGCTCTTCCATGCTCAGCGCCGCGAAGGGGGCGTCCCGGTTGATCACCCGGGCCGAGCGTTCCAGACGGTCGCGCCGCACCGCGCCGCGATTCTCAGCCAGCAGCACCAGCATCCTGAGCACCGCCTCGACGAACCCGCCCTGCGAGATGTGCGACAGCGCATTCTGCACCATCGGCAGGGCGCGCAGCTCTTCGATGCTCTTGCGGGTGCGGCGCACCGCGTTGGGCTGGCCGAAGGCGCGCGCCCAAGGCGTGTTCCAGATCGCGTAAAAGGTCATCTCGTAGGCCGCGTCGCGCATGTCGCGGGCAAGGTCCATCCATTGCTCGGTCATGTCGGCGGCCAGTTGCTCGATCCGAAGGAAAGGGTTCGACGGGTCGGCGGGCTGGCGGGTCTCGCGCACATGTTCGGCGCCGGTGGTCAGCGGCGCGAGTGAGGGGTTGATCGAAGACAGCACCGAGCGCTGCACGCGGAGCGGATGCAATGCGCGCGACGCCTGGGCCACGGGCGCGCTGACCATGGATTTGACGAACGGCCGGACCATCGTATCATAGACCTCCGACTGCATCTGGCTGGCCCGCGCCACGGCGGCAAAGGCGGCCTCTTCGTGGCGGCCCCCGCTCAGCGCCTCGAGATCGGCAAAGCGCCGCTCGGCAAAGCTGACGAGGAAGGTCTTGTCGTGGCCATGGCCCTCGACCGCGTCGATCTTCATCTCGTAAAGCCCCGGCGCCAGCGCCTCGATCGTCTTCAGCGTGGACGAGACCTCGGTATGCTCTTTCTTGGCGATCTTCGACGAGACGAAGATGCCCAGATGCCCCACCTCCTCATGCACCATGTAGACGATGCGCTGGCCGCGGATGCGGATCTCGTCGACATTGGCATAGGCATCGAGGATCCAGTTCAACGCCTGCTGGGGGGGCGTGATGTTGTCGCCGTGGCTGGCGAAGACGATGATCGGCGCGCGGATCGCCTTGATATCGACCAGCCGGCCGGGCTCCAGCATCGCGGTGTTCTTGGTCAGGCGGTTGCCGACGAAAAGCTGTTCGACGACCCAGTGGATCTCGGCCTCGTTGAGCATGAAGAACCCGCCCCACCAGCGTTCGAACTCGAGGAAACGCTCGGCGCCGTGATCGACGGTGGAAAACAGGTCGTAATACTTGCGGAAGAAGTTGCGGCTGGGGTTCAGCTGTTCGAAGTTCATCACCAGGTTGGCGCCGTCGAACACGCCCCCGCCGAGGTCGGACCACAGCATGGGCTGCCACGTGCCGCCCAGGATACCCGCGTTATAGCGCATCGGGTGCTTGCCGATCTCGCCCGACCAGGTGGCCACCGGCGCGCCGTTCAGCACGATCGGGCCGGTCAGGTCGGGGTTGGTGGCGGCCAGCAGCAGCGTCGCCCAGCCGCCCTGGCAGTTGCCGGTGATCACGGGCTTGGCCGCGTCGGGGTGGCGGCGGGTCACCTCGCGCACGAATTCGGCCTCGGCGCGGGTGACATCGGCGAGCGTCTGGCCGGGTTCGGGCAGCCGCTTGAAGGCCACGAAATAGACCGGGTGCCCGTCGCGCAGCGCCACGCCCACCTGGCTGTCGGGCTTGAATCCGCCGATGCCGCCGCCATGCCCCGCGCGCGGGTCGATGATGATATAGGGGCGCTTGGTGTCATAGACCTGGCAGCCCTCGGGCGGGATGATCCGCAGCAGCTGGTAGTTGCACGGATGGCGCAGATCGGCGCCGTCGACGATCACCTCGTAATCGTAGATCAGCACCGGCGGGCAACCCGCGGCCTCGTGCTCGCGGAAAATGTCGCCGCGACGGCGCAGCACGTCCATCGCCAGCACCCAGCGTTCGGACGCGTCGCGCAGGTATGCGGTGAAATCCGCGGCGCGTTCGCGGCCCTGTCCGGTGGCCGCCTCGACCGCCAGCGCGGCCATCTTGTCGAGGGCGGACTTGGCCCGCGCGGTGTGGTCGGCATAGATCGCGTTGCCGTGGCGGCTGGCGGCCTCGCGCAGGATGTCGCCGCCCAGCGCGCCGGTGCCATAGGCATCGGCCAGTGCTGCGATGCGTTCCTGTGGCAGCGCCCGCGCGCCATCGAGCGCCGCGTTGATCAGGTCCTTGGCATCGTGACTTGCCGAATGCCCGAGAACTTTTTCCATGGGTCGTCTCCTTTAGCCGACGATGCCGTAGCCGCCGTCTATGGGGTGCACGCCGCCGGTGACGTTCGACGCCTGTCGGCTGGCCAGGAAGGCGCAATAGGCGCCCACGTCTTCGATGGTGGCAAGGTGGTGAGTGGGAGCTCGCTGCGCCGCAGCATCGAGTAATTCGTCGAATTCGGCAATGCCGGATGCGGCGCGTGTGGCCATCGGCCCGGGCGAGAGCGCATGCACGGAAATACCCTTGGGGCCCAGCTCGGCCGCGGCGTAGCGCACGACGGATTCGAGCGCAGCCTTGACCGGACCCATGATGTTGTAGTGCTCCACCACGCGGCTCGCCCCCTGGAACGAGACGGTCATGCAGGTGCCGCCATCGGGCATCAGGGGCTCGGCATGGCGGATCATCCGCAGGAAGGAATGCACCGAGACGTCCATCGCCAGCCCGAACCCCTTGGCCGAGCAGTCCACCACGCGGCCATGCAGATCCTCGCGGGGGCAAAAAGCTATGGAATGCAACGCGGTATCCAGACGGCCCCACCTCTCGGCGATCTCGCCGAACAGCGCCGTCATCTGATCGGCGTCCTGCACGTCGAGCGGCCGGATGATCTCGGCGCCCAGTTCTTCGGCCAGCGGGCGAACATGGGGCTCGGCCTTGTCGTTGAGATAGGTGACGGCGATCCTGGCGCCCTGCGCCTTCAGCGCCCGGGCGCAGCCCCATGCGATAGAGCGATCGTTGGCGATCCCGACCACGAGCGCCGTGGTGCCCTGGAGTGAAAACATGGCCTGTCTCCTGCTGCTGCCTGCGGTGCGTGTCGCGCTGGGCGGATACGCCATTTCGCACCTGCAGCATAGAGGCAGCCCGTGAAATAATTATAACGCCGGTAGCGGGCTGGGGCATGCTATTGTGCGTTCTGCTACCGTTGAGGCAACGTGGGATGGACGGCGCCTATTCACGCAGCGACAGCCCGATGACGGGCAGCCGGCTCTGGGCCGGGGCCGACCAGCCTGCCCTGCGCGCGCTCGGCGTGGCGCGGATGCGTGTCGGCACCGAGGGCGCGCCCGTCGGCCGGCGCGAGGTGCGGGCGCACCCGTTCTACATCCTGTCCGAACTCACCCGGCTCGACGCGCCGCCGGCGGAACCCCTATTGATCGTGCCGCCGATCTCGGGCCAATTCGCACCGCTTTTGCGCGACATGATCGTGACGCTTCTGGCCCGGTACCGGGTCTTCGTGCTGGATTGGGTCAACGCCCGCCACGTGCCGCGCACGGCCGGCAGCTTCGGCTTCGAGGCCAATATCGCCGCCGTGCATGCGGCAATCCGCGCCATGGGGTCCGGCGGGCACGTGGTGGCGCTTTGCCAGGGGGGCGTGCCGGCGCTGGCCGCCACCGCCCGGCTGAGCGAGGCGGGCGACCCGGCGGTGCCCGCGGCGCTGGCGCTGATCGCCGCGCCCGTCGACGCCATGGCCAACCCCACGGGCCTGGTGCGGCTTTTGCGCGACCGGCCGATCAGCTGGTATCGCACGGTGCCGCTCTGGCCGGTGTCGCACCGCTATGCCGGCGCCGGGCGCATGGTCTACCCCGCCTGGATGCAACTTGCCGCGGTCAACAGCTATATCGGCCGCCGCGCCACGGGCGACGCCGAGATCGCGCGAAAGATGCGCCACGACGACGGGACCGACCCCGGCCATTTTCCGTTTCTCGACCTGTGCACCTCGGTGATGGATATCGACGGCGAGAACTATGTCGAGAACATCGCCCGGGTTTTTCACGAGCGCGCCCTGGCGCGCGGCCGGCTGTTATTCGAGGGCGCGCCGGTCCGGCCCGACGCGATGTCGGGCACCGCGCTGATGACCGTCGAGGGAGAGGTTGACGATATCGCCGCACCCGGACAGACGGCCGCCGCCCATGCGCTCTGCCCTGCCCTGCCCGCGCGGCGCCGCGGGCGCCTGGTGGTGGCGGATTGCGGTCATTTCTCGCTGTTTCACGGCGCACGCTGGCGCGACGAGATCGCGCCAGCGTTGATCGACTTTGTTCGCAATGCGGCCTGAGGCCGATCCGCGCCGCGCTCAGTAGGTTTCGAAGAACCGAATGTAGCGGATCACCGTCGGCGTCAGCGAAATCATCAGCAGCGCGGGCAGCATCAGCGTCGCCAGAACAGCGGACATCTGAACCGGCAGGCGGTTCGCCTTTTCCTGCGCTCTCAACTCGCGGCGCAGGCGCATTTCGGCGGCGTAGGTGGTCAGGGCACGCGAAACGCTGGTGCCGAATTCCATCGATTGCAGGATCACGTTGACGAAGGCTGTCACCTCTTCCACGCCCATGCGGTTGGCCATGTCGCGCAAGGCACGGTCGCGTTCCTTGCCCGCGTTGATTTCCTGCTGCGCCGCGATGAATTCCTCGGAGATTTCCGGAGAGGTTTTCGACATTTCCTGCGCCACCCGCAGCATCGCCGCGTCGAACCCGAGGCCGGCCTCCACCGCGACCTGCAACAGGTCCAGCGTGTTGGGAAACGCCTTTCTGATCGCCTTCTGTCGCTCTTCGATCCGCGATTTCAGCCACAACGAAGGGGCAAAAAAGCCGGCGGCGACCAGAACCGTCAGAATCCTCAGCGTATCGTTGCGGCCGATTTGCGATACGAACTCGGCAATGGGGGCCGGCAGATCGACCGCCGCGTTCAGCAGAAGAAAGCCGATGAACAGAAGCGGCAAGCACAGGGCCAGCACGGAACGCACGAGGAAGAAGTTCCGCACCGCGTGGTCGCCGCGTTTGCCGGCCATCGCCAGCTTGCGCGCGATGTCGGACCGACGCTCTTTCGAGACGGGTACAACGGTCTTCATCAGGCCGCTCGGTGTGCTGTCGCCCGCCCGGATCAGCTGGCCGTCGAAGCCCGCTGCCGCTTTCGCACGCGACGCGCGCATACGGCGTGTCACCGGCGAGGGTTCAGCGGTTGCGCCCGCCAATCCGTAGAAGATGATGAGAACCCCGACACCCACGCCCATCAACGCCAGCGTGTTGGGCGTCAGCTCAAAGGATTGTAGAAGTTCCACGAAATCTTCGTACATGGCGCACCCACCTTTCGGCGTTTAAAAATCGAAATTCACCAGCTTTTTCAGCATGATAAAGTTGAGAAACACGAGGGTCACGATGGCAATGGCAATCGGTAGGAACAGCGGATCGTCCTTGATATCGCCGTAGAACGAGGGCACGAGGACCGACATGATGGCATAGATCAGGACCGGCAGCGCCGACAGGATATTGGCCGACAGCCGGCCTTCCGAGGACAAGGCGCGGATCTTGCGGCGCATTGTCGATCGGTCGCGGATCACTTGCGCGAGGACCTCGAGGATCCGCGCCAGGTTGCCGCCCGTGCCGTGCTGGATACCGACGCTGACCGACAGCATCTGCACATCTTCGGTGCCGATCCTTTCAGCAAGATCGGCGAACCCTGTCGCAATGTCGTCGCCGTAGCTGACCTGGTCGAGGAGGATGCCGAACTCAGAGCCTATGGGATCGGGCATTTCCTGCGCCACGCTGGCCACGGTCGCGTTCAGCGGGTGGCCGACCCTGAGACCCCGTGCCATGAGGTCAAGCGCGTCGGGAAGCTGCTTTTCAAGCTTTTCCATGCGCTTTTTCCGGGCGTCGTAGACCAGGGCCATGGGAAAGAACAGCACAACCGCGATGGCACCCATGGCGGCCAGGCCCGGATCGACGTAGCGCGACGCGAAAATGTAGACCGGCACCGAGGACAGCAGGCAAATCGCGATGAATACCGGCGGTGAAATCGTCAGCCCGGCTTGGCTGAGCAGCTGCCGAAGGTTGCCGAAATAGGGGATCAGGCCCAAAAGGCCGCCTTGCTTGGGCGGTCGCAGGAGCTCCAGAACCTCCGCCGTGCTGGCACCCCGACGCATCGCCCTGAGGCGGCGGTTTCGCGCCGCGGCGTCGCTGGAATTATACATCAGGGCCTGGCGCAACCCCTCGAACGCCAGCAGCACGCCTACGAAAACCAGCACGTAGACGACGAACAGGATCTCCGAATTGCCGAAATACTGAAACATCACATCACCTCATCGCGCAGGAACATCTCCGGCGGGATGTCGACGCCAGCCGCCTGAAGGTCCTCGATGAATTTCGGCCGGATGCCGGTGGTGACGAAATCGCCCAGGACTTCGCCTGCTTCCGACTTGCCGCGGCGCTTGAAGACCACGATGTCCTGCATCGTAATCACGTCACCCTCCATGCCGGTGATCTCGCTCAGGCTCACCACCTTGCGCTTGCCGTCGCTGAGACGCGCCAGCTGCAGCACCACATGGATGCCCGAGGCGATCGTGGCCCGGATCGTGCGCGCGGGCAGATCGGCGCCCATCATGGTAACCATCTGTTCCAGACGGCCCATGGCATCGCGCGCGCTGTTGGCGTGGATCGTGGTCATCGAACCGTCGTGGCCGGTATTCATCGCCTGCAGCATGTCGAACGCCTCGGCGCCGCGCACCTCGCCCACGATGATGCGGTCGGGCCGCATCCGCAGCGCGTTACGCACCAGGTCGCGCTGGCTGACCGCACCGGTTCCCTCGGTGCTGGGCGGGCGGGTTTCCAGCCGCACCACGTGTTCCTGCTGAAGCTGCAGTTCGGCCGCGTCCTCGATGGTGACGATGCGCTGGCGCGGGTCGATGAACGAGGACATCGCGTTCAGCATCGTCGTCTTGCCCGAACCGGTGCCCCCCGAGATCAGAACGTTCAGCCGCGCCTCGACGAGGCCCTGCAACAGCTCGGCCGTCATCGGTGTCAGCGAGCCCTGCTCGATCAGCCGCTCCAGCGTCAGCGGATTGCGCGAGAATTTGCGGATCGACAGCGAGGGCCCGTCGATCGAACAAGGGCGAATGATGGCGTTGACCCGGCTGCCGTCCTCCAGGCGGGCGTCCACCCAGGGCTGCGATTCATCCACGCGCCGGCCGATGCGCGACACGATCTTGTCGATGATCCGCAGCAGGTGCCGCTCGTCACGAAAGCGCACAGGTGTGCGTTCCAGTACACCGAACCGTTCGACGAACACCGTCTTGTGCGAGTTGACGAGAATATCGTTCACCGTCGGGTCCGCGAGCAGCGGCTCGAGCGGGCCGAGGCCCAGCACCTCGTCGATCAGTTCGTCGACGACGCGTGCCGTCGCGTCGGCGCGCATCAGGATGCCGTCTTCCTTCAGGATGTCCGCAACCAGGCTGCCTATCTGGCGGCGCAGCTCGGATTTCTCGACCTTCTCGATCACCGACAGGTTCAGACGGTCGAGCAGCGCCTCGTGCAGGCGGTTCTTCAGATCGAGATGGTGCTGAAGCTCTTCGTCGATCGTCTCGGTCACGACGGGTTTCATCGCCGACCTGGCGACCGCGATGCCAGTCGTCTTGGACATCGCTACGACCGGGTCGTCGGAGGTATTGCCCTGCGCATTAAAATTCTTGAACATGTTCCGACGCCCTTTCTATCTTCCAATAGTATCTTGCACTTCGAGCGACTTGAGGGTCGCAGAAGCAATGTTCTTCAAAGCCTTGGCCATCGCCGATCCGCTGGAATCGATGACGACGGGCTTGCCCAGATCGACCGCACGCCGGGCGGTCTTGTGATCGTTCGGAATCCAGTGCGTCAGCTTCACACCCAGAAGCTTGGACGCCTCCTTGTGGTGCTCGGCGAGGAACAGGGGCTTGGACTCGTGATTGACGACGATCTCGACGGGCAAGTTGACGATATCTTCGCGGTAGAAATCGATGATCCGCTTTGCGTGGCGCATGCAGGGCACCGATGAATCCGTCACCACGAACATCCGCGTCGCGCGCGACAGGATCGGCGCCAGCCAGTTCACCATCGCGCGGGGCATGTCGATCACGACGTAATCGTATTCGCGCCGCAGCGAGTCGATGATCTCGGCCACCCGGTCTTCGGTCAGCGCGTCGAGCGGCACGAAATCCGCCGGCGCGGGCAGCACGTGCAGGCCCGAGGAATGTTTCACCATAACGGTCTCGGTAAGGTACGACCCGATCGACCCGCGGCTGCGGATCAGCTCGACCATCGCGCCATCGTCCTCGATGTCGAGAAAGACGTTGGCGTTTCCGTACTGCAAATCGAAATCGACGAGGGCGACGCGGTTGCGCACCTCTTTCTTTCGCAGGCCGCGACGGTCCAGCAGGCTGCAGGCCAGGTTCACCGCCAGCGTCGTCGCGCCGATACCGCCGCGCGCCTGCGCCACCGCCAGAACCTCGCCCTGCCGCCCGGCGCCGCCGTGGTACTCCGGCACCGCCAGAGCCTCGCCCTGCCGCCCGCCGCCGCCATGCGTCTCGGGCACCAACGCTTCGCGCGGCCTGTGTATCGCCCTCTGCAATTCGGCCCCGAAAGAGGCGAAGGGCAGCACTTCGTCGATGCCCATCTTGCGCAGCTTGGTGGCCTCGGCGAGGGTCAGGTCGTCGCCGGTCAACGCGATGAACCGGGTCTGGCCGGTCTGCTTGCTCAGCAGCGCCTCTATCGCGCGGATCTCTTCATGATTGGCGGGGTCGGCATCGAACACGACCACGTCGTTCTCGAAGGCAAGCGACGCGGCGTGGCCGTTCATCTGGGCAAATCCGCCCTGCTCGGTCTTGACCGAGATCGACCCGTCTTCGCTCAGCGCATCCGAGATCGCGGAGGCAACCGAAGTGTTGTCCGAGATGACAAGCACGCTCTGTCGTTTCTCAATCATGTCGCTCTCCTGTTTTCGGCTTTCCATGGCTGCCCCCTACCCGTCATTCCCAGCCGCCAGATCCTCGCCCGGCAGCGACGCGCTGAAAGACGGCATGGAGATGGGCGAGCCAAGGCTCGACGACCCGGCACCGGCCAGTTGCGCCAGCCCTCCCAGCGGCGAAACGAAATCGAATTGCATGTTTTGAAGCTCGACCGTCACCATCGGCGTGTACGGCCCACCGAGAAAGCCCAACTGGGAGTCGAAATCGTATGTGAACTGCAGGTTGGCCACGGTCGCGGTGTTCGGCAAAAGCGGGGCGACCCGGTCCCAGATCTCCTGCGCCGTGGCGTTCGTCGACGCGCCGGGGCAGCTGAACGTGCCGGGGTCCGCGCAAACCCACGAGGCGGTGCGGCAAAAGGTGCCGTAGCCGGGCGCCGTGGTGCCCGTCGGCACCGTGCCGCGGGAGTGGAACTCGGGCAAGCCGCCGCAGACCGGCGGGCGCACCGTGGCAATGCGTGCGGCCATCTGCGTCGCCTTTTGCGCCATCACCCAGTTGAACGACATCCGGCCGAAATCGATCAGCCCGAGAAACAGCAGCAGGAACAGCGACAGAACGATGGCGAATTCCACCAGGGTCGTGCCCGCGGTATCCAGCAGGGCATGGCGAAGACGGCGCCGCAGCAGGGATATGAGGGGACCGCGGGTCATTGGCCGTAAATCCTCGCCTGGTCGCTGATCGTTGTCGTCGTCGGGCCGAAGGGCGCCCCGAACAGTGTGAACGCCCCCGCCAGCGGGTGGGTGATGGTCACCGCGGCGGTCACCGTGGCGACGGGCGCCGAGCCGCCCCTGTAAGAGCCTGCAATACAGGCCAGCGTGGGCGTCACGGAATCCACGCTTACCCCGGTGCCGAAGGCCGACCGCGTCGAGCTGTAGGATTGCGAGACGATGGTCGTGAGGGTCGCGGTATAGCCCACCAGCGCCCCCGGCCCCGGCGGCGTCGGCTGGCAGATATCGCCGGGCACGACGCGGCTGAGATAGCGGGTCGCGTCCCGCACGCCCGAGATCGCGCTCTGGAAAGACCAGAAGGTGCGCGAGGCCTCGAGCATCACCGAAAAGACAAGCAGAACCAGCGGCAGGAACAGGGCGAATTCAATCAGCGCCACCCCGCCCTCGGCCCGCGCGAAGCGTGCTGCCCGTGACCGTCCGATGTTGCGTTTGAGAGCGGCCATGTCCATCACCGGTAAAGCTGCACGACATCGTGAAAAACCGAGCCCAGCCCGCCGCTGCCGGCGCCGCTGCCACCGGCAGAGCCGATGATCTCGCCCCAGATATCGACATTGGGCGGCGTGGTGCCGTCATCGCCGACCGGCTCGGTCATGAAGACCTTGTAATACTCTTCCACCGGCACGTCCGTGGCGCGGCCGTTGATCGGGTGGGAAACGCAATCGATGCCCGCCGCGATGACCATCCGCCGATCGTAATCCTGAATTTGCGGCTGGCTGCTGCAGGACCCGCGGCCGGTCTCGTCGGGGCTGTTCAACAGCGGCGTGGTCGAGGCCAGCCCGCCGGCCGCGTCGATCTCTGCCTTGTAGACCTCCCAGCGGGTCATGCCCATTTCGCCGGCAAGCGGGTCCCAGGTGCAGGCGCCGGCGGCCCAGGCGGGAATGGCGACGCCGTTGTCGACATAGTTCGTCTGGAAATAGGCGTTGCAATTATCGCTCCAGTTCCCGCTGCCGACGCGGTTGGTACAGGTGCCGGGAAAGGGGTAAAAGCAGTTGTCGCGCGGCAAACCCATGGACGTCGGCGAAGGCCGTTCGCGATTGCCGATACACGACCCTCCGCCGTTCGGGATGATCCCCTTGATGACGTTTGGCGCCGGGGCGAAATCAGCGACGTTGCGCTCGCCGGTCATCGTCGCACGGTAAAGATCGAAACGCGTGTTGAACGCCGCCGAGGTCAGGCCGTTGCCCTGGCCCGTCATCACGTCGACGCCGCGGGTGCTGTAGCACCGTGCGAGGTTGCCGTAGGCACCCATGATGCACGAGGCGATCTGCACCGCGCTGCTCAGACCGCTGCACGCGCCCTCGTCGTCGATAACCGAGGAAATGTCGTAGCCCGACCCGAGCGGCAGAAGAAACCCGAAATCGCCGGGCCCCCAGGCCCCCGCGCCGTTGCCGCCCGACCGCAGCTGGATCAGCCGTCCGACATTGTCTTCGGCCGGGAACGGAACCTCGGGCAGGCAGAACATCAGCGGGGTGACGTCGCAGGCGTATTGCGTGTAGCCCGCCACCGCCACGGCATTGACCTGCGCGTCCGCCGGCGTCGTGCCGTCCAGTAGGGCGTTGAAGGCACTGTAAAAGGTGTAGCGCACATTGCGCGTGTTCACGAGGACGCGCACGTAGCTGGCAAGCGCCGGGTCGGTGGTCGTGCTGCCGACCGCCGAAAGATCGCTGCTGGGCAGGGAGGAATGGAAGCTCAGGGTGTAGTTGGTGTCGCCGCTCAGCGCCCGAACGCCCTCGGCAAAGGTCTGGCTGTCGGAGACCAGGTTGGCCGCGGCGGCCTGGGCCCGCGTGATCGCGTCGGACTTTCCGTCCAGCTCGCCGCCGGCGGCCAGCGCCACGTGGTCGGCGTAGGATTGCAGCTCGGCCTGGGTCGATGCCATGCGGCCGAAATCGAACGACAGCGCCACGAGGCCCAGCAGGACCACCAGGCTCATCGCCCACAGTACCGCTATCGACCCCTTTGTCGAATGTGCGAACTGTGCAATTTTCGAACGCCGTTCCATCGCCCCAATCCTCACAATGTTGCAAACGCTTCGGGTCATGCCGCGATGCGTTCTCAGTTGACGTCGACGACCTCGGCCGTCGTGCCGCGGCGAATGATGATCGTCGGGCCGCGCTCGTCCTGCGGAATCGGCGATTTCTCACGCAGCAGGTCGCGCAGTTTGACCTTGTCCAGCGGCTTGTCTTCTTCGCCGTCGGAGTCGAGCGTGCGCAGCGTCAGGCTCAGCGAGCCGGCCTTTTGCGCCAGCGCCAGGATCTGGCTCTGGTCCGGCGCCACCTCGACGGTCACCGTGCGCGCGACCGAGGGCTGGTCGGTATTCTGGTCGGCCTGCTGGTCGACGCCGATCACCAGGATGTTCTGCAAAACCGTGACCGCGCTCATGTCAGAGCCTCGGCCCTGGGTCAGCACGATATCCACGCGGTCGCCCGGCGTCACGAAGCCGCCCACACCGCTGACCGCGTCGACCTTGAGGGCCATCGCGCGGCTGTTGGCGCCAAGTTTCTGGACGATCGTCACCTTTTCGCCAAAGCCCGACAGCTTGGAATCGAGCAGCACCTCGCCGGGCGCCATGGTGTATTTCGCGCGGCGCGGCGCGCCGCTACCCTGCGGCAGTACTGCGGCATAGGACGTGTGCGCACCGGGCGGCACGGCTTCTTTCGGCCATTTCTGGGTGGTCACGAGATGCGACTCGATGGCCATTCCGTAGCTGATCGGAGCGCGGGCGACCACGATATCCACGAGGTCCGGCTCTACCTTGGCGCTGGCCGTGTTCGACTGTGTATCGGACAGGAAATCCTGTGCAAAGAAGACCGAGCCCCCGGCGATTGCGATTCCGATGAGCATCATCAACAGAGACCTGAAGCGCATGGTGAATTCCTCTCAGGTTCTAGTCGCACTGGGCGCCTTGCAGGCCCCCGGCCCAAACAGCCGGGCACGGCCAAGACGACACGTACCACCCCCGTCACAACGGGCATACTTGCGAACGTTCCGGTGTCCCGAAATATCGGGACAACCCTTTTTGTGAAGGCCGCGTAGCGTCTACGCGGACAATGTCCCGGGTATTTGAGGGAACGGCTGCAAGAGCCGCTCCCTCCAAGAAGCAGAGACCAATATCAGGTGCCGGTCATCTGATCGGCGGCGTCGGTCATCTGGGTCTGCACCGCAGTGGCCAGGTTGGTCAGCAGCGTGCCACCGACCGCGATGGCGAGGATGAGCGCGATGCCATATTCCACCAGGGTGGCGCCGGATTCGGAACGGCGGAATTTCTTGAGTGCTTTGGAAAGATCGATACGCATGGTCTTACTCCTTGTTAACCAGTTTCGCGCGTTTGTCGGGCTGTTCGTCCGCTTGCCCGCAGCGACACCGGATGTCGCCCGGTATCGACCCCATTTTACGCCTCGGCCGTATCGGCCCGCATCCATCAAACCAACGAGGATTTCACCCCTGGGTTGCGCAAAATCTTGCCGACTTCTTCCCCCGCGCGTTTTTGCCGCGTTTTTGGCGAGCGGCATGTCGAACGCGAATCGCCCCGGCCGACTCGTTACCCTTTGGATTTAAGCAGAAATAAGGCGAAACTCCGGCGATTGTTGCCACGCCCGGCAACAACGCGACACCACGCCATGTGTTGCACTGCAGAAACCTGGCCGAGGGTTTTCAGTGAGAATTCATGGGCTTGGCGTCAGAGCGTCCGGAAAGGGGGAAAAATTCGGCCTTGCAGGAGGTGAGTCGTGATTTGTTCACAGACCGGAATGTGGCAATAATCTGGCTCTCGGGGCCCACAACTGGCCACATTTGGAAAGCGTAGCAAAACGATGATTAGTGACCGAAAATTTTTCGATGACCTCGGCACCGGGCCGCGATTTCAGGCGGCCGACCTGGCCCGCAGTATAGATGCCGTCACCGCCTGGGTGGGCGCGCTGCATAACCAAGGCGCCTTCGAGGATTCCCTCGCCCGGCTCGCCGGTGCGCTGCACAGCGAAATCGGCCAGTTGGTACGTTATGGCAAGGGCAACGACAAGCCGCGGCTTATTTCTCAGGGCGCGCTGCACCGCGACGGCGTGCACGCCACCGCACCGCATTTCGCCCAGACATTGCTCGGCGATCAGTTGTTCAAGGCGCGCCCCGGCTCGATCTGGCTTTTGTCCGAGCTGCGCCAGGACCTGCTGATCGACACCGCGCTCACCGACTGGCTGGAGTCGCGCAAACTGACCGAGGTCGTGGTGGTCGTGCTCAACGTAAACGTGCGCCATTGCGACGTGCTGGAACTGTGCGCCGACCGCGCCCCGAGCGTCGAGGACGCCACCTTGCTGAAAATCGTCGCGCCCAACCTGGCCTCCAGCTGGCGGCAGCGCCAACCCGGCATCGCCACGCGCGAGATAGGGCGCAAGCACGCGCGCAACCGGACACAGCGCGACGCGATAGAGGTCTGCGCCATCCTAGACATGTCCAACCCCTATGATCTCAGCCGGTCGGAATACCGCATTTGCACCCTGGTCATGCAGGGGATGAACACCGGCGACATTTCAAGCGAACTCGGCATCAGCGAGTCCACCGCGCGGTCGCACCTGCACTCGATCTACGGCAAGACCGGGACGACGGGCATCGTGGGGCTGATGCACCGCCTGATGCAGAGCGGGCCGTCCGCATCGGCGATCACAACCGGCAACGTCAAACGGCTGGGCGCCTGACCGCGGTTCTTCAGCCGTACTTCGCGGCGGGACGATAACAAGGCGCCAGCCGCAGCCGGATCAACGTCGCGCTACGGGCGGCGCCGGGCATCGGCGGCTAGGACCGCCACATCGCTTCGACCGACCGATATTTTCAGGAAACGCGCCCGGCCTCGGCCCCCGCGTTGATGATCGGGGCGCCCACATGGAGCGCCCCGTATCATCTTTGCCAAATGGGTTTCCCGCCGCCGGCCCGCGAACAGCACGGGCCTTGACCAGGCTTCAATGCGCCGGCGCGGCCTCGCGCAATTCCTCGTAATGGTCCAGCTCGGCGGTGAACCAGGCGGTGCCGCGCGTCGCGCCGCCCAGGGTGCGGAAAAGCTCGGGCTCGGCCGATTTCGGCAAGAGCGTGCGGAACACGTCCCAGCCGGCATGGTCGGGATGCGTCTCAAAGCCCAGAACCTGGCCCTTCAGCCCGCTGATCACGGGCACCAGCCCCCCGGCAAACACCGAGGGCACGTGGATTTCGACCCGCATGATCGGCTGCAAGAGCAACGGCCGGGCCTCGGCCAGCGCCTCGCGGACGGCGTTCTTGCCAGCGGTGCGAAAGGCGAAATCCGAGCTGTCGACCGCGTGGTGCTTGCCATCCTTGAGCACCACCGCGACATCGACCACCGGGTATCCGTTCGGCCCCTCCTTGAGCGCGTCCTGCGCCCCGGCCTCGACCGCGGGGATATAGTTGCGCGGCACCGCGCCGCCCTTGACCTCTTCGGAAAAGGCAAAGCCCGCGCCGCGCTCTCGCGGGGCGACGGCGATCAGCACATCGGCGAATTGCCCGGCCCCGCCCGATTGCTTGCGGTGGCGGTGGTGCTTTTCGACCGGCTTCGAGATCGTCTCGTATAGCGTGGCGGGTACCTCTTCGGTGACGACCTCGATTCCCACCCAATCGGCCAGCTTGTCGATCACCCGGCGCAGGTGCAAAGGCCCCTGGGTCGACAGGATCGCGTGCCCGCTATTCTCGTCCTGGTCGATGCCCAGTCCGGGGTCGATCTCGGTCAGCCGTGCCAGCGCCGTGGACAGGCGCGTTTCATCCTTTTCGTGGACGGGCGAGACCATCCAGCGGTGCACCGGCACGTGGGGCTGCGCCCAGCCCGGCATATCTGCCGCGCCGTCGGACGCGTAAAGGCTGCCGAGGGTCAGGTGGTCGGTCTTGACCGTCAGCCCGATTTCGCCCGGGTTCAACGACTGGATCTGGGTGCGGGCGTCGATCTCGGTGAGGTTGCCGACCGAGGTGCCGCACAGCGGCGCGCCCGCGGCCAGCCCGTCGTCCAGCGCGCGTACAAGCACGGTCTTGCCCAGATGCTTGACCTGATCGGCCATGCATCCCACCGCCAGCACCGCGTCGCCGCCGGGCAGGCGGGCCTTGACCTCGTCTACGCCGGGCACCTCGTGGCGCAGGGTCTTCATCAGCCGCAGAATGCCGTTACCGTGCGAGGCCGCACCCAGAAGCGCCGGCACCAGGTCGTGATGCTGCAACACCTTGGTCGCCACGTCGTAGACCTCGCCGGTCATCGGGCGCTGGTCCTCGATCAACTGTTCCAAGAGCGCGTCGTCGAAATCGGCCAGCTGTTCCAGAAGCTCGGCGCGCGCCTCCTGCTCGCGGTCGCGCATCCCCTCGGGTAGTTCCACCAGCGAAGACCGCGTGCCCTCGTGATATTCCCAGGCGCGCTCGGAAATCAGGTCGACCGCGCCGACGATCTGATCGCCCTGGCGCATCGGCACCTGCCGCAGAACGATGCCGTGGGCGCAATAGGTCTGCAGCGCCGAGACGATATCGCTGATGCGGTCGGCCGCGGTATCGATGCGGTTGACGAAGATCAGCACGGGCAATCCTGCCTCTTCCAGCACACGCAGGTAGGGCGCGCTCAGCACCGCCGCGTCGGTCTCGGGCGGAACGCACAGCACGGCCGCATCGCTGGCGGCCAGCACCGGGCCCGCCTCGGCGATGTTTTCCATGCCGCCGGGGATGTCGAAGGCCGCCCAGGGCTCGTCCATGAAATCGAAAACGGTCGCCGTCGCGCCTCCGAAGAAGTCGAGCTTGCGGGGCTTGCCCCCGTCGAGCCCGGCCAGTGCTTCCACCAGCGTCGTCTTCCCCGAATGCGACGGCCCGAGTACAGTAAAGACCCGCATCAGCCCCTCCTTCTTGGCACGGCGCACAGCTGGCGCGCCTTGGGCAGCCGGGCCGAACGGAGGTGTCTTTCCGCACCGAGGGCCGGCCCGGCCACGGCCCGCGCCCTGTCGGGCGATGCCTGCGAAAAGCTCCGTCATTGCGTCACGTTAAGTGTTCGCGCGCGCCACAGGCGGCGTCAAGGCAAACCGCCGGGCGAAACGCCACAAGCCGGGATACCGGCGGCCCCTGCGCACGGTATCGAAGCGGGCGCGGACGTCGCTCGACCGCCCCCCGGCCCGGGGCCGGGGATCGTGCGACGTCGCGCGGGTCAGCTTTCGTAGCGGGTCTTGCCGCGCCGATTGGCGTCGATGGGCAGCTCCATGTGGATGGGCTGATGCGCGCGCTGCGGGCAGGACGGCCGCGGGCAAAGATGGCAATTGATCCCGATCCGCGCGGCCGCCCCGCCGCGGTCGAGGTTGAGCGCGCGCGCATAGCCCACGCGGTGCGCCTCGCTTCGCTCGCAGCCCAGCGCCACCACCAGCCGCGCCTCCGCCGCCCCGGTGCCGAGCGACGGCCGGTCGCTGGTGCGGCTGATAGTGAAATACCGCGCGCCGTCGGGCAGTTCGACCAGCTGCGGCAGGATCGCGCCGGGCGTGGCAAAGGCGTTGTGAATGTTCCAGACGGGGCAGGCCCCGCCTTTTTCGGCCAAGGCAAAGGCGGTGGCGTTGACCCGCTTGGTCACGTTGCCGGCCCGGTCGATCCGCAGCAGGAAAAAGCCGACGCCCCGCGCCCCGTCGCGCTGCAAGGTGGTCAGCCGGTGGCCGACCTGTTCGAACGTCGTGCCAAAGGCGGCGGCCAGCCGGTCGATGTCGTACTCGGTCGTCTCGGCAAGGTCGAGAAACCGCTCGTAGGGCATCAGCAGCGCCGCCGCGAAATAGTTGGCCAGCTCCACCCGGCAGCGGGCACGGGTGGCCTCGGCGGCGATGCCGCTGGCCTCGGTCAGCCGGTCCAGCAACTCGGGCGCGGTGACCAGCGCCAGCACGTGCGCCAGTTGGAACACCCGGTTGGGATGGTCCAGCGACTGGGACAGCAGAACGCGCCCAGCCGCCCGGTCGAACACGCGCAGGGTGTCGGGCATCTCGCCGGTACTCTTGACGGTCACGTCAACGTGGAATTGCACCCGCAGGTGCCGTTTCAGTAAAGCGTACATGTCGTCGGGCGCACCGCCGATCTGGTGGCGGGTCTGTTCGGCGGCGGTTTCCAGCGGGTCGAAATAGTTGCGGTTGTCGCGGAAGAAATCGTGGATGGCGGCCTCGGGCGCGGTGCGCAACAGATCGCCCTCGGCGCCGGTGCCGCCCATCCGCGCCAGATGGTCAACCGCGCTGCGATGGCTGCGGTAGAGATGCAGAAACAGGTCGGCGAACCGCGGCGCGTGGTCGACCACAGATCGCAACTCCTGCAGGTCGGGCTTGTCCTCGGCAAAGGCGGGGTCGGCCACCGCCGCGCGCAGATCGGCCAGCCGCGCGGTGTCGCGATCCGAAACCAAATCGCGCATGTCGACGCCATAGACCTCGGTCAGGGCCATCAGCACCTGCACCGACAGGGCGCGCTGGTTGTTTTCCAGCAGGTTGACATAGGCCGGGCTGATATCCAGCCGGCGGGCCATTTCGGCCTGGGTATGGCCGTGCTGGCGGCGCAACTGCCGCAACTGCGACCCGATCAGTGCCTTGGCCATCGTTTACAACCTTACAGGATCCGCCCTTGTAAAATGACACATTAACACACCGACTCTCTTTTTCGTGGAATTTTCCAAGAACGCAATAGTTTGCAGCGCGGGAGACGAACCGTCGGCGATAATTCCAACGCAGATCAGGCGGACAAACGTAGCGTTTCCAAATGGGAGGATACACATGATGAACAAATTCACACGACGCTCGGCGCTTGCCACCCTGACCGCGGCCGCACTGGCCATCGGCAGCCCGGCGATGGCCGAAGACTGGCAGCCCAATAAACCGATCGAGATGGTCATCATGGCCGGCCAGGGCGGCGGCGCCGACCGTCTGGCGCGGCTGTTCCAGTCGATCATCCAGAAGAACAATCTGTCCAACATGCCCGTGCTTCCGGTCAACAAGGGCGGCGGCTCCGGCGCCGAGGCGCTGCGCTACCTCAAGGACAAGGAAGGCGACGCCCACACCATCATGGCGACGCTGAACAGCTATTACACCACCCCGCTGCGGACCGACATCGGCGTGGACATCGAAGATTTCAACCCGATCGCCCGGATGGCCAACGACAACTTCATCCTGTGGGTCAACTCCGAGAGCGATATCGAGACGCTCGACGACTACGTCGCCGCGGTGAAGGAAGCTGGCGGCACGTGGAAGATGGGCGGCACCGGCTCGGGCCAGGAAGACAGCCTCGTCACCGCCATGATGGAGAACGAGTTCGGCCTCGAATACACCTACGTTCCGTTCGACGGCGGCGGCACCGTGGCCAAGAACCTGATCGGCAACCACATCGATTCGACCGTGAACAACCCGGCCGAGCAGATGGGCTTTTACAAGGCGGGCAAGTCGCGTCCCATCGCCACCTTCTCGGAAGAGCGGCTCGAGGCGTTCCCGGACGTGCCGACCATGCGCGAGCTGGGCCATGACCTCGTCTACACGATGCAGCGCAGCTTCGTCGCCCCGAAGGACATGCCCGATGCGGCGGTTGCCTACTACACCGACTTGTTCAAGAAGGTCTCGGAAACCGAGGAATGGCAGAAATACGCCGCCGACGAAGCGCTCGACGCGCAGTTCCTGAGCGGCGATGATCTGCAACAATTCCTGCTGAACGGCCGCGAGGTTCACCGCAACATCCTCGACGGCATGGGCGAACTGGGCTCGTAAGCCTCTTCTGACCCTTATTGGCCGGGCGGGCTCGCCAGCCCGCCCGGCTCCTTGCATCTACACATACGCCAAGGAGCCGCCATGCTGGCCGCCGACCGTATCATTGCTGTCGCCCTGATGGGCCTGTCGCTCTATTTCATGTGGCACGCCACGGTGCTGCCGATCGGATGGGTCGAGGGCTCGGGGCCCGGCGGCGGGTCGTTCCCGTTCTGGCTGTCGGCGATCATGTTGGGGGCATCGGCCATCGTCCTATTGCGCAGCTTCACCCGCGCGGCGCCGCACAAGAACGAGAAATTCATCCCCGACGCCGACGCGATCCCGCAGATCCTGGGCGTGTCGGGCCTCTTGATCGCAACCATCGCGGCCACCCCGCTGGTCGGGGCCTATGTGGCGCTGATGGCGTTTCTCGTGTTTTACCTGCGTATCTTCGGGCACCACGGCTGGCTCCTGATCGGCATACTCACGATTGCCACGCCGGTCTTTCTGTTCTTCTTCTTCGAGGTCACGCTGAAGATCCTGCTGCCCAAGGGGATCACCGAGCCGCTTTTCATCCCGCTTTACGCACAGTTCTTCTGAGGGGGCCCGGGAATGGAGATACTTGCGCTTCTCGCCGAAGGTTTCGCAACCTCGCTTTCGCCGCTGAACATCATGATCGTGCTGATCGGCGTCACCGCCGGGCTGTTCATCGGGGCGATGCCCGGCCTGGGCTCGGTCAATGGCGTGGCCATCGTGCTGCCGCTCACCTTCATCGTGCCGCCATCTTCGGCAATCATCCTGTTGGCCGCGATCTATTACGGGGCGATGTACGGCGGCGCGGTCAGCTCTATCCTGCTGGGCATCCCGGGCGCCTCGACCGCCGTGGCCACCACCTTTGACGGCCGACCCATGGCGCAAAAGGGCGAGGCGGGGCTGGCGCTGATCGCCGCGGCCGTCGCGTCGTTCGTGGGCGGAACGATCTCGGTGATCCTGTTTACAATCTTCGCCGTGCCGCTGGCCGATCTGGCGCTCGCCTTCGGACCGGCCGAGGAGTTCGCGCTAGTCCTGATGGCCTTTACCACCTTCGTAGGTCTCGGCGGCGACGACATCTTCAAGACCATCGTGATGATCAGCCTCGGGCTGGTGCTGTCCACCGTCGGGCTCGACCTGATCTCGGGCCAGCCGCGGCTGATCTTTTTCGACATGCCGGGCTTTTATTCGGGCATCTCGTTTCTGGTGCTGGCCATCGGCGTCTACGGCGTGGGCGAGGTTCTCTATACCATCGAGACCTCGCGCACCTCGCCCGCCGTTACCCCGGCCCGGCTGAGCTTTGCCGAGCTGCGCGCAGGGCTGGTTCGCATGAACCGGCTGTGGAGGACGATGAGCTTCGGCTCGGTGCTGGGATTTTTCGTGGGCATGTTGCCGGCCGCCGGCGCCACGCCGGCCGCGCTGATGAGCTATGGCATGGCCAAGTCGATGTCGAAAAAGCCCGAGACCTTCGGCCGCGGCAATATCGAGGGCGTGGCCGCCCCGGAGACGGCGAACAACGCGGCCTCCACCGGCTCGCTGCTGCCGATGCTGACGCTGGGCATTCCGGGCTCGCCCACCACCGCGCTGCTTCTGGGCGGGATGGTGATGTGGGGGCTGGTGCCGGGGCCGATGCTGTTCATCGAAAGCCCCGATTTCGTCTGGGGCCTCATCAGCTCGCTCTACACCGCGAACCTCGCCGCCGTGCTGATCAACATCGCGCTGATCCCGATCTTCGTCTGGGCCTTGCGGATGCCGTTCTCGGTGCTCTGCGCGATGGTGCTGGTGCTTTGCATCGTCGGCGGCTTCGCCCCCAGCCAGAAGATGCACGACGTCTGGCTGATCGCGGTTTTCGGCATCGCAGGCTATGTTCTCAGAAAGGCCGACTACCCGCTGGCGCCGCTGGTGCTGGCGCTGGTGCTTGGGCCGCTGATGGAAAAAAGCTTTCGACAGGCGCTGATCGGCGAGCAGGGCAACATCCTGGTCTTCGTCGAGCGTCCGCTCTCGGCGCTGTTTGTCGCACTGTCGGTCTTGTTCTTCCTTCTGCCGATCATCAAGATGGTGGCCCGCAGAAGATCCAAATCCACTGCCCCGGCCGAGTGATCGGGCAAAACGAGAAGAGAGGAAATCCAGGTGCAGACCATCACGGACTTGATCGCGGGACATGACGACGCCCTTCCGGCCATTGGCGCACCCGGACGCGACTGGCTGAGCTATGGCGGGCTGAAGGCGCAGGCCGACAAGGTGGCCGCGGACCTGCACGCCGCCGGCATTGGCCGGGGCGACCGGGTGGCGATCGTGCTGCCGAACGGCCCGGAGATGGCCACCGCGTTCGTCACCATCGCCCAGGCCGCCGTCACGGCGCCGCTGAACCCCGCCTACCGGGAGGACGAATACGCCTTTTACCTGGAGGATCTGAAGGCCAAGGCGATCGTCCTGGCCACGGGCTATGACGGGCCTGCGCTGGCCGCGGCCAAACGCTCCGGGCTGACCATTCTGTGGCTCGGCGCCGACGAGGCCGCGCCGGCCGGCACGTTCGAGTTGACCGCCGAGGGCAGCGGGGGCGCCTGCGACACCGCCGCGCCAGAAGCCGATGACGTGGCGCTGATCCTGCACACCTCGGGCACCACCTCGCGGCCCAAGATCGTGCCGCTGCTGCAATCGAACGTTGCCGCGTCGGCGCGCAACATCGCCGAGTCGCTGGCACTGACGCCCCAGGACCGCTGCCTGAACGTGATGCCCCTGTTCCACATCCACGGGCTGGTGGCGGCGGTTACCGCATCGCTCTCGGCCGGCGCCTCGATCTGGTGCGCCCCGGGCTTCGATGCGCTGAGGTTCTTTGGCTGGCTCGCCGATGCCAAACCCACCTGGTACACCGCCGTGCCGACCATGCACCAGGCGATCCTGTCGCGCGCTCCGCGCAACGCCGAGATCATCGAGGCGGCCGACCTGCGCTTCCTGCGCTCGTCCTCGGCCTCGCTGCCGGCCCAGGTGATGACCAAGCTTGTCGAGACCTTCGGCGCGCCGCTGGTCGAGGCCTACGGCATGACCGAGGCGGCGCACCAGATGTGCTGCAACCCGCTGCCGCCGCGCGGGCAAAAGCCGGGCTCGGTCGGGGTCGAGGCGGGCCCGGTGGTGCGCACCGCCCACGAGACCGAAGACCGGCTGGTCGAGGGCACCGGCGAGGTGGTGATCTCGGGGCCGAACGTGACTCCGGGCTACGAGGGCAATCCCGACGCCAACGCCAAGAGCTTTTTCGAGGCCGACGGCCGGCGCTGGTTCCGCACCGGCGACCAGGGCGCCTTCGACGAGGACGGCTACCTGCACCTGACCGGGCGGCTGAAGGAGATCATCAATCGCGGCGGCGAAAAGGTTAGCCCGCTTGAGGTGGACGGCGTGCTCATGGACCACCCTGCCATCGCCCAATGCGTGACCTTCGCCCTGCCCCACCCCAAGCTCGGCGAAGAGGTCGCCGCGGCGGTGGTGCTGAAAGAGGGCGCCGAGGCCACCGAGAAAGAGATCCGCGCCTTCGCCGCCGAGCGGGTGGCCGATTTCAAGGTGCCGCGCAAGGTCGTGATCCTCGACGAGATCCCGAAGGGCGCGACCGGCAAGCTGCAGCGGATCGGCCTGGCCGAGAAGCTGGGCCTGGCCGAGAGCGCGGCGTAAAGAGGCCGGCCCGCCTGCGCGGGCCGGTGCCTCCGGCGGGGGTATTTGAGCCAAGAAGAAGACAGGGCGGCGGGCGATCGGCCCGGCCGCTGCAATCGGGGACGGAACGATGAAGATTTGTGTGTTCGGGGCCGGCGCGATCGGCGGGTATATGGGCGCCAAGCTGGCTCAGGCCGGGGCCGAGGTCAGCCTCGTGGCGCGCGGGCCCCATCTGGCGGCGATGAAGGCCAACGGCCTGCGGCTGATCGAGGAGGAGAGCGGGACGGACGCGACCGTGCCGGTCAATGCCTCGGACAATGCCGCCGACCTGGGCCCGCAGGACTACGTGATCGTCACGCTCAAGGCGCATTCGGTGCCGCCGGTGGTGGACAAGATGCAGCCGCTGATCGGGCCCGACACCACCATCGTGAGCGGTGTGAACGGGGTGCCCTGGTGGTATTTCCACAAGATCGGCGGGGACTACGAAGGCACGCGGCTGGCAAGCGTGGACCCGGGCGACGCCCAGTGGAACGGCTTTGGCCCCGACCGGGTGCTGGGCTGTGTCGTCTATCCCGCCGCAGAGGTGATCGAACCCGGTGTGGTCAAGCATATCGAGGGCAACCGGTTTTCCCTGGGCGAGCCCGACGGGTCGAAGTCGGAGCGCGCGGCGGTGCTGTCGAAGGCGCTGTCGGCGGCGGGGCTGAAGGCCCCGGTGCGGCCGAAACTCCGTGATGAGATCTGGGTGAAGCTTTGGGGCAACCTGTCGTTCAACCCGATCTCGGCGCTGACCCACGCGACGCTCGACGTGCTTTGCACCGACGACGGCACGCGGGCGGTGGCGCGAGACATGATGCTGGAGGCGCAGGAGATCGCCGAAAAGCTGGGCGTGAAATTCCCCATCGATGTGGAACGGCGGATCGACGGCGGCGCCGCGGTGGGGGCGCACCGCACCTCGATGCTGCAGGATCTCGACCAGGGCCGGCCGATGGAGATCGACGCGCTGGTCGGATCGGTACAGGAACTCGGGCAGGTCACAGGCACGCCGACGCCCACGATCGACACCGTGTTGGCCCTGGTCAAGCTGCGGGCACGGGTAGCCGGTCTCTACTGAGGCAACCGCGAATTGCAGGGCCGGAGCAACTCCGGATCGCCTCCGCCGGAGGCCTGGTACTGGGGCGGTGGCCTGTGTCTCTCAAAGCCCATATCATGGCTTGTTTTCCGTACGCTTATGCTGGTAAACCCCTCGGCGGAGACGTGGCCGAGTGGTCGAAGGCGCTCCCCTGCTAAGGGAGTAGGCGGGAAACCGTCTCGAGGGTTCGAATCCCTTCGTCTCCGCCATTTTCCTCAATATCGCCATCTCATAATCGCCTGATAGTAGGGCGAAATTCGGCGTTTTCGCGCTGACGGCGGTGTTTGGTCCGCTTGATTTGCTGCACAATTTGCTACACAATTTGCTACACAATTTGCTGCACAAACGGGGGATTTCTCCGCCATGAGCATTGCCAAACGAGGCCGCCTTTTCCACCTCCGCCGCCGCGTGCCGCGCCGGTATCGGGGTATCGAGCCGCGCGAAACCGTCTGGATCAGCCTTCACACCGACTCAGAGACCATCGCTCGGAGCAAGGCGGATCGGGCGTGGAGCCAGATGATCGAGGCCTGGGAGGCGCGGCTGGCCGGGAACAGTGAAGATGCCGAGGCGCGCTACGAGGCCGCGCGTGACCTCGCCCAGGCGCGAGGCTTTCGCTATCTAGACGCGGGTGCGGTGGCAAAGCTGCCTGTCGTGGATGTCGTCGAGCGCGTCGAGGCGATCCCCGCGCCTGCGAACCAGCCTGACCCGGTCGAAGCCGCCGCCCTACTCGGAACTGTCCCGGAACCCCGTATCACGGTCACCAAGGCACTGGAGCTTTATTGGACGTTTGCCAAGGAGAAGACGCTTGGCAAGAGCGAGGATCAGCTGCGCCGCTGGGAGGCGCCGCGCAAGAAGGCGGTGAAGAACTTTGTCGCAGTCGTCGGCAACAAGGAGATCGCCAACATCACCCGCGACGACATGCTGGACTTTCGACAGCACTGGCTCGACCGGATCGAGGCGGGTGAAGTGACCGCAAACTCTGCGAACAAGGACCTGATCCACCTGGGCGACGTGTTGAAGACCGTGAACACGATGAAGCGGCTGGGACTGTCCCTGCCGCTGGGCGAGTTATCCTTCAAGGAAGGCGAGAAGCAGACGCGCCCGCCGTTCAGCGAGGACTGGATCAGGAAGCGTCTGCTCGCCCCCGGCGCGCTGGACGGGTTGAACGGCCAGGCCCGTGCCCTGCTGCTCGGGATGATCAACACCGGCTATCGGCCGTCCGAAGGAGCGGCGCTGACGGCCGAGACGATCCGATTGGACTGCGACGTGCCGCATATCTCCATCGAACCCGAGGGACGGCAGCTGAAGAGCCACTACGCCCGCCGGGTGATCCCGCTGACGGGCGTCTCGTTGAAAGCATTCAAGCAGTACCCCGAGGGCTTTCCCCGCTACCGCAACCGCGCCACCCTGAGCGCGGTCGTGAACAAGTTTCTCCGCGCGAATGGCCTGCTCGAGACGCCGCACCACTCGATGTATTCGCTGCGCCATGCCTTCGAGGACCGGATGCTCGCCGCCGGGATCGACGACCTTATCCGCCGCGACCTCTTCGGTCACCGGCTCGACCGGGAGCGGTACGGCAAGGGCGCATCGCTTGAACACGTGGCCGAACTCGTCGCCCGCATCGCCTTCTGAGCCAACAGCGTCCGCGCCTGACGCTGCGCCTCCGAAAGCCGCTTCTCTTTCTTCACGGCCGCGGCCAGTTCTGCCTCCAACCGCTCGAAGATCGGCGCGAAGACCGGGTCCTCCGCAACAAGCATCGCGACCTTCATCAATGCCACCTCGAGCCGCGTGGCATCGACCGGTTGGGCCGAGCGCGTACATCGGGAGGATGGGCGAGACGGTGTCATGCCGACAAGCATGGGGCCAAGCATTTGGCTTGTGCAGGGCGCGCGAACGCGCCGCGTAAAGCGGCCTGTAACAGCGTGCAAATCGGATGGGGAGCCCTCCAAACGCGCGGCTCAAATCGAAGCACCGAAGTGAGCATCTTGGCGGTGGCGCCCGGCTCATGCGTCTGGGAGCGTCGCCCGAGCCTGCAATCTTGAGGCTTTGAACGCGCGCCAAGAGCTGGTTTAGGAGGGCTGCGGAAGACAACAGGAAGAAGGGCAAGATAAAAGCGCCTGCCACGAATTCCGCAAGTCACTGACGTGACTAGCGTTTTCGCGTGCAAGCAAATCGGTCGTGTGCAGGTTTCCTGCAATTTCGCAGTGTTTTCAGACCACTGGTATGCACAATGCGAAAACCTGCTTTTGGCAGCTACTCCGTAGACGAGGCGAAGAGTCCGAGCATCAAGAGTTGGTATCTTGCGCCCAACAATGGGAGCGCAAGATAAAAGAGGTGCGGCAACACGTGCCTAGGTGTCTGATGTTGATGAAGAAATCGCACGGCAACCCTCCAATCCTTGCCGTTTAAATGCAGCTAAATATCTGATTTTGCGTTGATTTTGACGCCGCAGAAAGCGCCCATGGGGAATGTGCCGCTGAATTATTCCCGCGAAGTCAGGGCCTTGACCGTATAGTCGCCGCATCACGTAAAGGGGTGCGGCTGAATAGAGTCAGTCACCACAACCAGTTGCGTGCCGAATGCGGCAACCCTTTTATCTCGCGCTCCATTGATGCGCCGTTTTCAGGCCATGTCTCGTCAACACAATTCAATGAAAGCTTGCTTGAAAGCTGGTCGCCGTGAGCGACACATGCGCATCAAGCGGCGGGCGCAACTCGAAAGCCTTGGGCGTTCGTGCGAAGTTCCAGAGGCGAAACAGGCACCATTCCTCGCGCCGTTCATCTGCCACTGCAAGTTCATTGCGTGAGACGTGGAACGGCGTGCGTTCCCAGCCGTTTGTGGTCTTCACCTCGATGAGACGCTGCCGTCCGTCTGCATCGAAACTGGCAATATCATAGCCCGCGCCATCGCCGTCTTCTTCGGACACCCAGCGAATTTGCTGCGCCAAGTCCTCCCGCCCCGCTGCAGTCAGCGTGTCACGCTCATGCTTCAAGACGCGCTCCTCCCCTGCCTTGCCAAGGGCACGGTTGCGTTCATCCCGCGCGGCCACGTCGAATTTCTTGGCGATGTGGAGCATCTGCTCGAGCTCGTCGGGCGGGGGCTGGTTGGTCAGAGTCGGTGCAGGCCCGACCCAGAGTTGCGCCGCCTCGGCCATGCCTTCCATCGGCCGGGAAGAAAGGGAACGATGCGCCCAGTCTGGGTTCATCGCCAGCCAGCGTGCGACGGCGTCGATCAAGCTGGCCTGGAAGTTGAACGCGGGTTTGTACAAGCCCGCCTTCAATTTCCAGATGACGCTGGTCGACGCGGTAGCGCGGTGGCTGGCGCTTAACCCGGACTGGCTGGGCCGGTTGCCGGAAACGCGCCCTGCGACCGGCATGCGCGAGGCCGCGCAGATCTGGATCGGTCCTCCGCCCACGCTCTCCAACCAGCCTCCGCCGCAGGAGCTGGACCAGATGTTGCACATCGCCAGGAAGTTCGACGTGGCGGGCCGGGACGAGCGCAATCGCGCTCTCGGCCGTGCGGGTGAGGAGCGCGTCCTGGCGCACGAGCATGCCACGCTGAAGGCCGCGGGGCGCGATGACCTGGCGCGCAAGGTCCGCTGGGTCTCGGAAGAAGACGGCGACGGCGCGGGCTACGACATCGCCAGCTACGCGCCCGATGGCCGCCAGCGGCTGATCGAGGTGAAAACGAAGAACGGCTGGGAGCGCACGCCCTTCCACACCACGCGCAACGAGCTGGCCGTTGCCGACGAACGGCGCGCGGAGTGGTGCCTGTTCCGGATGTGGAATTTCTCGCGCGAGCCGCGGGCGTTCGAGTTGTACCCGCCGCTCGATGCGCATGTCTCGCTGACGCCGACGTCGTTTCAGGCCAGCTTTCACTGACCGTCAGTCGAACACCCGCGACGGCTGCTCGGCCCACGGCAGGGACGCGACGAAGCACAGGTCGTAGAGGCTGATCGCGCAGGGTTCGCGGCGCACGACCAGCCGCTCGAGAACATCAGGCGCCAGCCATGCGAGGCGCAAGAGGCGGCTAACATAGCGGTCGGAGAGGCCTTCCCCGGCGGCGAGATCGGCGATGGTGGTGACCTCGCCGCGCTCCATCCGTTGCTGCCACGCCCATGCCCGGCCGATGGCGCGCAGCACGCGGGGATCCTGTCCCGGCGGCTGGTCCGATGTCTCGATATCCTTCGGCGGCAGGATGCGCGGCCGACCACCGCGTTTGCGGATCGTGAGCGGGATGTGGACGCGGATCGTCTCGTTCACGGGCATCAGGCGGCGTCCTCCCGCGCGGGTGCCATCAGGCTTGCCAGCGCGCCGAGCCCGTCATGGCGGAGATCGATGTCGAGCCCGTCCTCGCCCACCGTCACGCGCGCAACGAGCAGCTGGACGACACGGGCCTGCTCGGCCGGGATCAGCGCCTTCCAGAGATCGTCGAACTGCGTGAGTGCCGCGGTCACAGTGCCCTCGTCGAGGTCGGGCCGCTGTTTCTTCAGGGCCCGCGCGGTGCGCGCGATGATCTCCGGCGTGCGCAGCAGCCGCCGGATTTCTCCGATGACCGCCTCCTCGACCATGGCGGCGGGCAGCCGCTGGGGCCCGCGCAACTCGGCCGTCGGCCGTTTCTGGATCACGTCCATAGAGACGTAGTAGCAGTAGCGCCTGTTGCCCTTCTTCGTGTGGTGCGGGGTCATCGCGGCGCCGGTCTCGGTGAAGATCAGCCCGCGCAGCAGCGCCGGCTCGGTGCTCCGGGTGCGCCCGGCGCGCTGGTTCCGGTTGCCGGCCAGCACGGCATAGGCGGCATCCCACAGGTCCGCATCGACGATGGGCTCGTGCATGCCGGGATAGGTCTCGTCCTTGTGGGTGATCTCGCCGCGGTAGATGCGGTTGTGCAGCAGCTTTTAGAGCGCCCCACGGTCAATGGGCCGGCCGCGCTTGGACCGGATGCCGCGGGCGTTCAGCTCCCGGATTACGGCGGCGGTGGAATCGGAGCGCGCGAAGAGCTCGAACATGGTCCGGACCTGCGTGGCTTCGGTATCGTTCACGATCAGCTTGCGGTCGACCACGTCGTAGCCGAGCGGCACGTAGCCGCCCATCCACATGCCCTTCTTCTTCGAGGCGGCGACCTTGTCGCGAATCCGCTCTCCGATCACCTCGCGCTCGAACTGGGCGAAACTGAGCAGGATGTTCAGCGTCAGCCGGCCCATCGACGTGGTGGTGTTGAAGGACTGCGTGACGGACACGAAGGTCACGCCATGGCGATCGAAGATCTCGACCAGCTTCGAGAAATCCATCAGCGCGCGGCTGAGGCGGTCGATCTTGTAAACCACGACCACGTCGATCAGCCCGGCCTCGATGTCGGCGATCAGCTGCGTCAGCGCGGGACGGTCCAGCGTGCCGCCCGAGACACCGCCGTCGTCGTAGCGCTCGCGCAGGCAGGCCCAGCCCTCGGCGCGCTGGCTGGCGATGTAGGCTTCGCAGGCCTCCCGCTGCGCGTCGAGGCTGTTGAATTCCATGTCGAGCCCTTCCTCGCTCGACTTGCGGGTGTAGACGGCACAGCGCAGGCGGCGCGCCGGTTCGGTCTGGGTCCTTCTGGTCATCGCGCGCCTCGAGTCCGGTCGAGTCCGAAAAAGCGCCAGCCGTTCCAGTGCGCGCCGGTGATCGCGCGGACGGCGGCCGAGAGCGACTTGAAGCGCCGGCCCTGCCATTCGAAGCCATCCGTCAGAACGGTGACCATGTGCTCCTCGCCACCCCATTCTCGGACCAGCTTCGTGCCGGGCGCCGGTTTCCGCGGGTCCGCAACCATGCCACCCAGCTTGCCACTCATGACCTCGTCGGCCAGCGCATCGAGCGTGCGACGCGTCTCCCGGCGCAGCCCGCCATGGGCCAGTTCCTGAATGCGGTAGCCGAGCCGAAGCTCGAGATTGCCGCGGCTGGCGTTCGGCGCGCGCTCCCCGAAGATGGCCTGCCACTTCTCCTGCAGCTCGGGCACCGTCATCGCCTTCAGCCCCGCCAGTTCGGCCAGGACGTCGATCCCCTCCACCTGGCGTGTGCGCGCGGCCTCCACGCCTGATTTTCTTGTGTTTTTCCTCATGAGTCATCTCCATCTCGGTTGCGAACCTGTCTCCGACGACGGCGTCTCAGGGCGAGGATGTCCAGCGAACTGTCTCCGCCGAGCGGAGTATTCCCGTTCATTTCCGGTGGGTTGGTGCGAGCGATGGCGCCGGCGAGGATGGCGGCCAGTTCCGCCAGCCGCTCATCGGTGGTGAGCGTCTTGGCAGGCTGCGCGAAGGCGATGTCGTCTTGCATGGGGAGCGAACCTCCTGAGGCGGTTTGCTCCGTGTTCACCGCGAGCGCCAAAGGAATTCAAGTGAAAACAGAGAGTTGTCGTAGTTGCGCGAAGACTAAGGCAGCGGAGCGGACGCGGATGTTTCAACCGCTCTGCATTGGGCGTCCCCAAAGAGATTTACAACGCAAAAAGCTCGGGGCTCTTGGCGGTTCAAAAATCAGTACTCGTTTCCCAACTTCAGCACCTCCACGATGCGTCTAGCACGTTCGCCCAGTTGTGGATCTTCAACTAAGCCCTGCAGCCTGGCCGTCGTACTTTCCAGGTCCATGAAAATCTCAAGGTTTTCCCTTTTTAGGACTTTAAAGCGGCCTCTGTCGCTGCTGTTGATCCAACTGGTGAGGCCTTCTAGCGCATCCAAGAAGCCTGCATCGGACTCTGCATGACGTGCAATTAGATTACACGGCCCCTCCTTATCTCCTCCCTGCATCCAAGCAAAGAGAAGGCTAACTGGATTTGGACTAGAAATGACGTCCTGAAAACTCATTGAGCGGTAGCGTTCCAAGAGGATCGCATTAATATCATCGAGCTCATCCTCCCGGAATAACCACTCCTCCTCCGGCCGGGGTCGTTCCCCATACCGACCGTGCGCAAACGTCTCGCGCCGAAACATCGATGTTAGCCAGCCGATCGCATCGCCATGTGCAAACATCAATCTTAGAACGCGCTTGCGATCGTCATCTTCAAGGTTTGAAACAAAGAATGGCACAAGGCGTTCCGCTCTGTCCCAAAATGAATTTATCCAAAAGTGATCAAATGGGTGCATGCGATATGCTTCATCCATCATATAAGAAAACGCAGTCAGAAAGTTCTCGCATTGCTTTGCGGAAAGATCTTCATAAACTTGACCTTTCAGTCTCTCAAGCAGAACATCCGCCTTCGTGAGCGATCCTGATTGGGCGGCGCTGTGCAAGTCCAGTAAGGAATCACTGGTTTGCCGCGGCCCGGAATTGGATGCCTCCCATATAGTCGCAAACTCATCATTCGTGAGTGCATGAGAAGGAGCTGCTAAGGCAAAATAAAGCCGATAATGATCTGGGCTACTAAGCCTTCCGGCCCTGACGGCTAGGTCACGTTCGTGCTCAGACATGCGTTGAAATATACTGAATCCGCGTCCTTCTTCGGCATAGTCTACTTCAACACCGGGAAGTTGCTCGGCAAAATAATACCGATACATCATGTCGTCAAAATGGCCTTCTGGCACGGCCTCGAACAATGCTGAAAGCTCTTTGGATTTCTCTGCTTCTTCGATGCGTGCAGCTCCGACTGAAACTGCAGAAAAAGTCGCGCAATACGCTTCAATCCAACGGTACAATGCTGGATTTCCATCTTTGATTATTTGGAGCCACACAAGATCAGCTAGGTCTGCCCGAATCTCACGTAGCGCTGGCCAGAAGAAACGAACCGCATCAAGCGCGCGTATCACGGACCGAGGTGTTAGAAGCTGCCTACCACCTTCATGATCTATTACTGCATGCAATCTCGAAAGTTCATCGTCGTCTTTGACGGAAGCGATCAGATGGAGTTCATCAGTAAACCATTGCCGTAGCTGAAATGGCTCTGGCTGTGGCACCATAGCAGTTAACTGTACGATTTTTTCTAGATATGCTTTACCGCTCTTTACGCCTGCGGCTCGCTCGATGCTCTGCGCCAGGATTTCAGAATCGTAACATAAGATATAGATCACGTTCGGCAAGTCGACGACCGATCTGACAAGCCGCAAAATCTCAATTACCTCAGCAGGTTCAAGGCGATCAACATCATCAATAGTGATAATGAATCTGTGGTCCAGTTCTCGGAGTGACTTTACAAGCTTGTCTTTGAGTTCAGAGAGTTGAGGGCATGCTGATTCCCCGCGTGTGATGTCACCAATGGCTCTGACGCTCTTCCCAATCAATTTAGCTGGAGCCCATCCAGAAGCTTCGCCCACGACTTCAATTGCAGCGCCAGTTCTGCTCAAGCCATTCATGAAGCTTCGAAGCGCCTTGCTGGCCTCCTGTGCCTTCGACTTGTAAAGTGGTGTCGCATCCCCAGCCTCCAACGCAAACTTTTCAAGTTCACTTGAAAGATCACTAAATAGGCCAGTAATAAGGGCGTCCCTGCTACCGATTAACCAGGGGCGGAAATTTATTATTGATGGGCGTTGAGTGGAGGGCAGCTTTTGAAGCTCATCGCCAATGAGAAATAGAAGACTTGACTTACCGGATCCCCACGCACCCTCGATGCCAACCACAAATCCATCTTGAGATGCGCGATCGACCAGTGATGCGGCTATCCTCCTGGAAACCTGACGGAAACCGAGCTTATCGGTGTCCCCAGAGGAAAGAGCGCGGTCGCCCTTGATCTCAAAGTTTCCTTGATCAGTCATTCTGTGCCTTCCGAATTAAGTCCATCTCAGATCTCTCGCGCGAACCAACGGATGCGGCCGACGATGTGGATCTCGTCGGCCGTTCGCTCGTAGGGACTGTAGAACCCGTTATCCGAGATGACGCGGACCGCGGGTGGGTCACTGTTCGGGATGTGCTCGAGCCGCTTGGCCACCAGCCCCATGCCGTCGTCCAGCACGAAGATGCCGGGCGGGTTCGGCGCGCGGCGCGCCATGTCGACGAGCACCGTGTCGCCGTCGAGCAGCGTAGGCGCCATGCTGTCGCCCTCGACATGCATGATCCGCAGCTGGGAGGGGCTGGCCTTCAGGCTGTGCCGGATCCAGGATCGGCGGAAGTGGTAGGCGCGGCCGGCGGGGTCGTCCTGTTCCAGGACCACGGCGCCGCCGCCCATCGACGGGCGCGGGCTCGCATGCGCGATCGAGACGAAGGCCTCGTCCGGGTTCTCTATGAAGGGGGGCGTGCCCTCGACATCGCCGATCCCATGGATCAGCCAGTCGCGGTCGACCTTCAGGACGCGGGCGACCTCGGCCAGCCGGTCGATGCCGGGGCGGGATGATCGTCCGCGCAGGATGTCGTAGACGAAGGACCGGTTCACGCCGGCCATCTCGGCGACATGGGCGGGGCTGAGGCCGAGCTGGTTGGCCCGGGCCCTGAGACGGTCGGCAAGCGTGTGATGCTCGTTCATGTTTCCCCACCCATCTGTGGATGAAATAGGATAAAATCGGATTGATCGACGCCCGTCAAGCGAATAAGAACATAACGTAAACATCAGGCAGGGGAATCGGAGGGGCGCGTGCACATCGACAAGCTGTATTTCACGCTCCCCGAGGTGCTCGAGCGCTGGCGGATCTCCGAGACGGACCTCGTTTACCTGGCCGAGAACGACAAACTCCGGCTGTCGGTGCGCGTCTTCGGCGAGCCGGTCGAGTTCGGTGACTACGAGGAGGGCCAGGACGGCGAGCGGTTCCGCGTGCCGTGGGAGCAGAAGCCCTTCAGCGGGCTGCTCGACCTGTACGCCTGTGACGTCTTCCAGCTGTTCCGCTGCGGCGAGCTCCATGTCAGCGAGTTTCGCACGCCGCGCGCGGACTATGCGTCGCTCTACGGCGAGGCCCAGCCGGTCTTCGTGATGATCGGCGATCTGCTGCTAAGGCGCGAGGAACGCGACCGTTTCGAGCTACAGTCCGGGTTCTCCTCCGGCGGCTCGGCCATGGAAGAGAGCACCTTCATCGCGTCGGCCGACTACCAGGAGGTGCGCTGCAACGGCTACCGCTTCCGACTCGGCCCGATCCAGGCGCAGGTTGTCCGTGCCTTGCACGAGGCCGCGCAGCGGGGCGAGCCCTGGCAGAGCGGCAAGGCCATCCTGTCCTCGGCGGGCTCGAAGAGCCTGCGCATGGCCGACGTCTTCAAGTCGCAGAAGGACTGGCGGCAGCTGATCCGCTCCGACCGCCGCGGCGGTTACCGCCTGAACATCGACTGAACCGCCTGCGATCCCACGAGCGTGGCCTCCGGCCCGACTGGTGTGGGATCGGCTGGGGGATGGAAGGGGATGACCATCCCCCAGCGCGCCGTCCAAGCCTGTCCTGCAAGGCCATATCCATCCCCCACCACATCCCCCTGCGATCCTGACGACATCCCATAGCGGGATTTCGCAATCTCTCTCCGAAGCACACGCAAACGGAGAGAGCCGATGCAGCAGAAGCATTGCCTGAACCAGAAGGAACTCGCCCGGCGCTGGACGATCTCGCATCGCACGCTGGAGCGCTGGCGGTGGGCGGGTGAAGGCCCGGCCTACATGAAGATCGGTGGACGGGTCGTCTACCGGCTCGAGGACATCGTCGCTTTCGAGCGCGATCAGCTCCAGCATACCATGGACACCCAGCCGCGCGCGGGAGCGGCCTGATGGGACGCCTGTCGCCCATCACCGAGGCCGAGGTCGTGCCGCTGCACGGCGCGAACGGGCCGGGGCTCGACGAGGTCGGGCTCGCCGCCTGGATCGCGCAGGCCGAGCCCGGCGAGGCGCTGGTCTATCACCGCGGCTTCCTCGCCGTCGATGCCACGTCGGTCATCTCGAAGCTGCCGGCGGATCGCCAACGCACGCTGCAGCTGGTGGCGGCCGCCGCAAGGCGCGCGGCCGAGCAGAACCTCGTCCACCTCGTACAGTCCCGGCTCGGCCCCGACGCCTTTGCCTACATCGCCGTCGCCCGCCCGAAGCCCGGCCCGTCCGGCGCGGCGCTCTCGATGCGCCTGCTCGAGGCCGCCTGATCCCCATCCCCCATTCCGGAGACCCCAATGCCCTATCCCGAGAACACACCCACGCCCGATGACCTGCCGGGCCTCAGCCCGCAGGAGATTGCCGGGCTGCCCGTCGAACTGCTGGCCATCCTCCAGCGCGAGATCGACGAACGCCTGAAGCACGACAAGGCCGCGAAGGCCCGGCTCGATGCCGCTCTGACCGTCCGCTACGCCACGCGCGCTGCCGAAGAGCGGCAGGCGCAGGCCAAGGACACCGGCACGGTCCGCTTCGACGACGGCGATTTCACCGTGGTCGCCGACCTGCCGAAACGGGTCGAATGGGACCAGTCCCGGCTGGCCGCCATGGTCGAGCGGATCCGCGCCGCCGGGGACGACCCGGCCGAGTATGTCGACATCGCCTTCAAGTTGCCCGAGCGCAAATACGCGGCCTGGCCCGACGCGATCACCGTAGTGGGCGGCTCTGCTTCCAGTGGTGCAAGGGCCAGCCGGAGGCGCATTCGGACAAGACCGGCAACACCCTCACCCTGACCGCGCCCTACGCCGTGCCTCTGGCGACGGTCTGCTCGTCGGTGCCATCGTCGGCGTGGCGGCCGGGGACGCTGCTCTAAACGAACCTGTCGAAGCCGCCCTGACCGGCGTGTTCGACATAACCAAGGTCGGCTCCCAGGCCTGGACCGTGGGCGCCAAGGTCTATTGGAACGACACCAATAAGCGCACCACGAGCGTGGCCATATCGAACACGTTGATTGGCGTCGCAACCGAAGCCGTCGCGGGCGGAGCCGGTGACACCATCGGCCGGGTGCGCCTGAACGCCTCGTTCTGATGACGGCGTTTGCCGCCGTGATTGACGCGCTTTTGCCGATCCGAATATCGTTCGGGAAGCGGTCTACACCTCCGATGGCGGCGCGCCTGTCCTGGTACGCGTCGCGTCTCGGCAGGCTGATGCGGTCACCGACTTTGGCGACGCGCGGCTCTGGTCCGAGACCACTCGGATCGACTTGCGCTCAGCCGAGGTGGCGAACCCGCGCCCCGGCGACCGCTTGGAAATCGACGGGGACGCCTTCCTCATACAGGGCGAGCCCGTCAGCGACCGCGAGCGGCTGGTCTGGACCGTCGATCTGAGGCCCGCGTGAAACTGAAGCTCGACATCACGCCCGATCTCGTCGCCGCCATGGCCGCGGAGGTAAAGGCGGACGAGAAGGCTGTCACCGCCGCCATGCGCGAGGCCGGGACCGGGCTGAGATCTGCTTGGCGCGCTCAGATCACCGGTGCGGGGCTCGGGCGACGGCTCGCCAACTCGATCCGCAATCAGACCTTCCCACGCGCTGGCGAAAGCCTCGACGCGGCGGCGCTGGTCTGGTCGAAAGCACCGGCCATCGTCGGTGCACACGATGCAGGCCCTCTGATCCGCTCGAAAGATGGGTTCTGGCTGGCGATCCCGACGGAAGCAGCGGGTCGAGGCCTGCGCGGTCGCCGGATCACTCCAGTCGAATGGGTGCGGCGACGCGGTCTTCGCCTGCGCTTCGTCTACCGTCGCACAGGCCCCAGCCTGCTGGTGGCGGAGAGCCGGCTGAACACGAAGGGTCAGGCGGTGGTGTCGCGCTCCAAGACCGGGCGCAGCAAGGTCACCGCGCCGATCTTCCTGCTGGTGCCGCAGGTCAAGCTGCCGAAGCGGCTGGATCTGGCGAGGCACGCAGACCGGGCGCATGACAGCTTGCCGGAGTTGATCGTCGCGAATTGGGTGGAGGCGAGGATTTAATGTCAGGAGGCAGAGGCCCAAGCCCTGAAGTCCTCAAGTAGCCGACGAATCCCCTGTCTTTCGAACAACCAGTCTGCTCTCGACTCTTTTGTCCAAATGGCTTCGAGGTCGGCATATTCGTCATTGAGCAGAAGTCCAAAATAAGCGGAGAGTTTTGCCACAGATCGATCCCCAAATCCTTGCCGAAAGTCCTCGTAGAGCTCTCGACGAGCGTCTGATGCTTCTGACGACCAGCCGGGATACACAAGATCCAAATCCTGATGCAGCTGCAACGTGAAATCGTAAAAGGCCTGAGGAGGTTTCACGTCAGTCGTTCCTTGGATAAGAGGTGATGATGATGAAGCCGTTCGGCATGTCGGGTGCGTGTTCGATAACTGTACCTATGCCGAATGTAGGCCTTACAATCACGGGTGCCGACGCTCTGGGTCCAATGCGATAGGCTTCGACGCCCGTTTCTGTCGGGAATATGCGGGTTATGAAGGCCCGTCGTCTCTGACCCGTAGCCACTGCGTTTACAACAAGTGCATTCTGCGAAAGGTTGGAGTTGGTAAGCCTCTGCGCGGCTTGAAAGGATGGAAAAGATCCGTGGCGTCGGCGGAACTGACTGACGAATGGACCTCGAACCTGATCGGTTCTAACGGCTCTCAGCAGGAATTCTTCGCTCTTCCCGACATGCAATGCGATGGTGTACCCGCCCGAGGCCTCGTGCTCGGCGAGGTCTTGGAGAGGATAGCCCCCGTCAGTGGGGACATAATCAACAAGTGTGACGTCATTCGGTACATCGGGGCTGACCGGCTCCGCATAGCACCTACAGTTGTGCGCCTGACCCGGATGTCCGCCTGCGGGCGGCTCGTCCCAGCGGAACACCTGATCGTCGTACTCGGTATGGCTTTCGCGAACCTTGGCGTCGTCTTGGGAGCGCCAGATGTAACGTTCGATGCCAAGGTCCTGCTGCCGAAGCTGGTTGATCAAGCCCGCGAAGGCCCGAAGCAGGCGTTCTTCCATCGCTGTCCGCAACGGACGCAAGCGTTGCGGGTGGGTCTCATATTCCTCGAAGATGGCCGTCAGGCGCGCGTCCCACTGGCGCAGCACCTCTTCCTTTGCGTCCGAAACGTCGCGCAGGTCGGCTTCGGTTACCCGCCCTCAACAAGCTGCAGGCGCTGCGGGACCGGCGGGGCAAGCCGTTGATCGTCCGCTCGGCCTATCGCAGCCCAGAGCACAACCGGGCGGTGGGCGGCGCAACCCGCTCCAAGCACCTCGACGGCGCCGCCTTCGACATTGCCATGGCGAACCACGACCCGGTGGCGTTCGAGGCAGCGGCGCGCGAAGTCGGGTTCCTCGGCTTCGGCTTCTATCCCCGATCGAGGTTCATGCATGTCGACCTCGGCCCGGCACGCCAGTGGGGGGAACACTTTCCGGCGCGGCCGGTGTCCTTCGCCGCCGAGACCCCGCCGGCGCGTGAGGTTCTCGCGGAGAGCCGCACCATGAAGGGCGGTGGAGCGGCCGGTGTCGCGACCTTGGGTGCAGCCGGGGTCGAGGTCGCGCAGAGCGTCCTGGCGGAGACCCAGACCGCGATCCTACCGCTAATTCCGTATCTCGACACGCTTCGCTGGGTGTTCATCGCCGTCGCGCTCGGGGGCATCGCAGTCACGATCTACGCGCGCCTCGATGACTGGCGCCGGGGGCGGCGGTGATCGCCGCGCTCGCCCGATCAGCATGGGCGCGCACGGCGCTCCGCTACGGCGTCACCGCACTTGCGCTCCTTCTGTTCCTGCTGGCCCTGCGCCGATCCGGTGAGCACGCCGGGCGTCTGGCCGAACGGCTCGAAGCCATGGAGAAGACCCATGATGCACAACGACGGATGCTCGAGGCTGCGGCGCGTCGCCCTCGGTCTCGCGACGATCTGGCTGAGCGGCTGCGCGACGGTCAGTTCTGACGGGGGCGGGCTCGGTGCCTGTCCGCCGGTCGTCGAGTACAGCCGGGAGTTCCAGGCACGGGCGGCAGAAGAGCTGGCCTTGCTGCCAGAGGGCTCTGCGATCGCGGAGATGTTGAGCGACTACGCAGTGATGCGAGACCAGGCGCGGGGTTGCATTCGCTACCTCGCGGCTTCTCGATAAAATACGCATGTCGCGCATTCTCTCCGGCAACTCTTCATCATCGTTCTTTTTGGCGAGCCAGAGGCTTTCCGATCGGGCAAGTCGCCGCGTCTCCCTCTGCCATCTGGCTCCGTCCTTAGTGATAGGTAATCTCTCGGACCGCTACCTATTTCTTCTTGTGCTCGCCAAGATTGGTTAATGCCTTGCCCTTCGTGAAGTCGGCTGTCGCAACGACCTTTTCCTTCACCTTCTTGGGCTTCTTCGCTTCACGGTTGCCGCGTTGCTTGTCACCTTTGGACATTTCAGTTTCTCCTGATTCCGGTTTTTCATGGCGAATTAACCGGAGCCTATTCCATCAACTATGTGATTTCGCGCCCCGAGGCTCCTGCCCACAGGACGCAGCCGTTCACATCATTCCGCCCATTCCACCCATGTCGGACATTTCGCTGCCGGCGCCGGCCTTTTCCGGCTTTTGCGCGATCATCGCTTCGGTCGTGATCAATAGCCCGGCAATGGACGCGGCGTTTTCGAGTGCGATCCGGACGACTTTCGTCGGATCGATGACACCGGCCTTCAGCATGTCGCCGTATTCTTCGGCCTGTGCGTCGAAACCGAAGCTCGGGCTGTCGTTCTCGATCACCTTTCCGACGACAACCGATCCGTCCACCCCGGCATTTTCGGCAATCTGGCGCAGCGGTGCCTGGATCGCGCGGCGGACGATCTTGATGCCGGCATCCTGATCATTGTTCTCACCCTTCAGCGTCGCCAGCACCTTGCCAGCGTGAACCAGTGCCACGCCGCCACCGGGCACGACACCTTCCTGAACCGCAGCGCGGGTAGCATTCAGCGCATCGTCCACGCGGTCCTTGCGCTCCTTCACCTCGATCTCGGTCGCTCCGCCGACCCGGATCACGGCAATGCCGCCGGCAAGCTTGGCCAGCCGTTCCTGCAGCTTCTCCTTGTCGTAGTCCGAAGTAGTCTCCTCGATCTGCGCCCGGATCTGCGTGACGCGCGCCGCGATCGCGTTCTTGTCGCCGGCACCGTCGATGATCGTCGTGTCATCCTTGGTGATCGCGACCTTCTTCGCCGTGCCGAGCATGTCCATGGTGACATTCTCCAGCTTGGTGCCCAACTCCGCGGAAATCACCTGACCGCCCGTCAGCACGGCCAGGTCTTCCATCACCGCCTTGCGGCGGTCGCCGAAGCCGGGCGCCTTGACGGCCGCGACCCTCAGCCCGCCGCGCAGCTTGTTGACGACCAGCGTCGCCAGCGCCTCGCCCTCGATGTCCTCGGCCACGATCAGCAGTTGCTTGTCGGCCTGGATCACGGCCTCCAGCAGCGGCACCATGGATGCGAGAGAGGTCAGTTTCTTCTCGTGAAGCAGGATCACGCAGTCATCCAGCTCGACGACCATCTTTTGAGAGTTCGTGATGAAATAGGGGCTGAGGTATCCGCGGTCGAACTGCATGCCCTCGACCACTTCGGTTTCTGTCTCCAGTCCCTTGTTTTCCTCGACGGTAATCACGCCTTCATTGCCGACCTTGGCCATCGCATCTGCGATCTGACGGCCGATCGCGACCTCTCCGTTGGCTGAAATGGCGCCGACCTTCGCGATCTCGTCGCTGTCGCCGACGGGTCGGGACATGGTCTTGATCTCGGCCACAACCGCGGCGACGGCCTTGTCGATCCCGCGCTTGAGATCCATCGGATTCATGCCGGCCGCGACCGATTTCATGCCCTCCCGGACAATCGCATGGGCGAGCACGGTTGCGGTCGTCGTGCCATCGCCCGCCTCGTCATTGGTACGCTGCGCGACCTCCCTGACCATCTGCGCGCCCATATTCTCGAAATGGTCCGACAGCTCGATTTCCTTGGCGACGGTCACACCGTCCTTGGTGATGCGCGGCGCACCCCAGGATTTGTCCAGGATGACGTTCCGGCCCTTGGGTCCAAGGGTGATCTTCACGGCGTTGGCCAGCATGTTGATGCCTTTCAGCATGCGGTCGCGGGCGTCGGTACTGAATCTGACTTCTTTGGCGGACATGGTCGGGTGCTCCTGAGAATGAAATTTCGGCGTCGCGGTCGGGGTCAGGCCATGACGCCGAGAATATCGCTCTCCTTCATGATCACGAGATCTTCGCCATCGAGTTTGATTTCGGTCCCTGACCATTTTCCGAACAGGATCCGGTCGCCGGCCTTGACATCCATGGCGATGCGGTCGCCGTCCTCGTCCTTGGCGCCGGCGCCGACCGAGACGATCTCACCCTCCTGCGGCTTCTCTTTTGCGGTGTCGGGGATGATAAGCCCGCCTGAGGTCTTCGCTTCGCCTTCAATGCGGCGGACGAGAACTCGGTCGTGGAGTGGAGTGAACGGCACTTAGGTGCTCCTTCGTCGGATTTCCAAGGGAGCATGGCGATGTTCGGAAGCGCTTTGACACTCGCCATGCCGGAGTGCCAATTGTATTGAAATGATGGCTCAGCAGGGGTTCCACAATAGCGTCTCAAGAATATCTATCTGCTTCCTATCAATTTGAAGCTGTAGATGCTCCGACACATCGTCGAAGCTCGACTTCACAAGCGACGAACCGAGTTTCCGCCGGCGATGATCGCGTTGATCAAATCTGCCACGGCGCGGTGATTTTCCGTTTCGAATTCGGTGCCTACGGCGTTCTCATGCGTAGCTGCGGCGTCGCGAAGAACCCCCACGATCTCGTGCTCCGGAAGCAACCCGCGATCGTTCATGGCAAGCAGGAGCGCCTCGCAGATTGATAGGGCGGCCTGGCCCGCGTGTTTACTCGCCGTTGTCATACGGATTTCCTTCCCTGGCATCGTGAACCCGGGAAAAGGTGAGGTTCAAATGCATCCGTACTTCTTGCAGGAAGTGCCTTATGCTGGACTGATCCAGAGCAGTGTCCGGGCCGATTTCCGCTCTTGGGTCACGACACGCCGGGAGGCCCCATGACATCAGTTGAACACAGCCCTCTGACGCGCAAGCTCTCGGCCTTCGTCGCTCTGTCGGAGGTCGAGCTGGCCGTCCTTGAACGACTGCACCAGCGTCGTCGATCCTTCGTCGCGGGGCGCGACATGGTGCATCAAGGCCAGACGGCTCGGGCAGCCTATATTCTGTCCGCGGGTTGGGTATGTTCTTACAAGCTACAGGCCGACGGGACGCGGCAGATCGTGGATTTCCAGGTACCCGGGGATTTTCTGGGGTTGCGGAGTGTTCTATTACGCACCTCGGACCACAGCTTCGAGCCTATCGTGGACATCGAGGCTGCCGAAGTGCTGACGAGCGACCTGCTGGAAGCGTTCGCGCAGACCCCTCGCTTGGCGACAGCCATACTCTGGGCGGCATCAAGGGACGAGGCGATGGTCGTCGAGCATCTCGTCGGCATCGGTCGGCGTGATGCCGACGCCCGAATGGCGCATTTCCTGCTGGAACTGGGATCGAGGCTTGCGCTGGTCGGCATGGGCAGCAAGGAAGGGTATGACTGCCCGCTGACGCAGTATCACTTGGCGGATGCTCTCGGGCTAAGTGCCGTCCACGTGAACCGCGTCCTGCGCCAGCTTCGTGAGAGTGGGCTGGTGACCTTTCGAGACGGCCACGTGGCATTTCATGATTATGGCAGGTTGACGGATTTCGCCGACTTCGATCCGGAATACCTGGATCAGACGGGGCCGCTGCTCGCCTGAAACCGCAGGAGACGCGGCTAGGAGGTCAGATGCGGCCAAGCAGCATCAGGATGACCACGATGATCAGGATCGTGCCGACGACACCTGTCCCGGCATGACCGAAGCCATATCCGTAGCCCCCGAAGCGCCCGCTGAACCCGCCGAGCAGAAAGATGACAAGAATGATGATCAGAATCGTGCCGAGTGACATGGCGCATTCTCCTTTGTTGGCGCGCGCCCAATAGGGGATTGCGCTCGGGTGGTGACTTTGTCTTTACGGGGCGTTTCAGTTGCCCTCGACTGTGACACCGTCCTCGTTGATTTCGATATCGATGCCGCTTTGGCGTTCCTGATAGTAGAGATAGCCTGCCCCGATCAGACAGACGGCGAGCACTCCTGTCAGGATAAGAAGCAAGTTTCGGCTCATTGACATCATTCCTGACAGTTTTCGGGGACTGCGGCCCGGGCGGACACGCGCCGGTCCATGGCCTTGCTGTCTGGCCCGTTGCCACAAAGGCAAGACACGCGCATGGGTTGCGGTTCTTCAAGCGTCACGGATCGTATCCTTGATGCTGCCGACCGCGTTCTGGCTCTTGCCCTCGATCTTTTCGGCCTCACCCTCCGCTTCGAGCTTCGCGTCGCCGATCGCCCTGCCAAGTGCAACCTTGGCCTTGCCTTTGACGACCTTTGCCGAGCCGATCACCCGATCCTTGTCCATTGTCTATCCCTTTCCAAGGGTTGCGGCCGCCAAAACGTTTGGTGGCCAAAAATATCCTGCGGCAATGACGCCGAGCTCGTATTCCCGCGTGCGACCGCCCGGGTCGTGGCTCCAGGCAGTCGCGCCATCACGTCACGCGAGGGCGTGGGTCGCCGCATCGAGTTCCTTGTTGGTCTCGGCGTCGTTCTTCGCCGTGTTCGCCTTCTCGGCGGCCTGGTAATGCTTCAGCGCCGCGTCCTTCTTCGGACCAGCGGGCGCCTTGTCCCACGCGGCCTTCACGGAGGTCATCTTGTCGGCGATCTTCGTCTGTTCGCGAGTCATTGGGATTGTCCTTTCATGGACGTTCCGAGAATAAGAAGCGCGCCGACATGCCGACCTTTTGGGGTTCGGCACGCCCACACGCTTCTCAGGTACTCGGAAAAAAATGCCTTACCAAATATACGGCGGGCACATCTCACCTAGCCGATGTCAGCGCCCCGCCGCACTGACGCAGATTAGTCCCGGCGCGTGCGGCAGGTCGAATGACACTGCGGCCCTCAGGCCACCATGGTTTGCTGGTGGGAGATCCTCAGCCAGGTGTCGTCATCGTTGAGGTACGTAGAGGCGCAGAGCGCCTTGTAGATCGGCACATCGGGTTTCTCTGCCGAGACCCGGTAGGTGAGAATGGCGATGTCATGACACCGCGTCACGCGCCGTTCGGCCATGACGACGGAGCGCCAGCCCGTTCTCTCGCGAAGATGGGGCCAGATCTGGTCGCCCTGGAGGATGCCGGGCGGATAGGGGAAGACCATGACGGCGTTGGTTGCTGTCGTCGCCCGCGCATTGTCGGTGCCACTGGTCCAGAAGTGTTCCTCCATGTCCCATAGTACGCCTTGTTCGCCAGGCGATAGCGTCCCAGCCTTGTGCGCCGCATGACCTTTTGTCTTGGTGGTCTGAGTGGAAACGGTCATTCGCCTGACCCCGATCCGCCAAACGTAAGCACTTGAAACAGCACAAAGATGATCGCGAGTACCGCCCAGATCACCCCGGTTGTGCCCGAGTGGCCGTCCGCCACCGTCGCGGAAGCTCGCTTCAGGGTACCTGATGTCGGGCCATCTGGGAGCAGTTGGCTCAGGTCTCGCGCGACTCTGCCGTGATCGCTTGCGAGCGTGGGAACATCCCGAAATCGGGCAAGCCGCGTTCCCAACCGCGCTTGCGCCGCGTCACGTCCCAGCGTGACCAGTTCAGCGGCTTCTTTCCATGGATCGAGGCCGAGGCGCGCGAGCGTGGAGAGGACCGTCACGACATAACCGTTTCGGTCCTCGCCGACCGAGGCATAGAGAAATCGCTCGAATTCGGGCGGGTGCGGGTTGAGGACATTGGGTGTGGCCATCGTCGTTCCATTCCTTGGTTGCAGGGACGCAGCTCGCCTCTGTTTCCCCATGCATAGACGCAGGTCGATCCTTGCGCCCTTACACAGGTCAGTGTCGTTGAGTGTTCCGAGTGAGTTCGCAAACGGTTCGGTGCCAGGGACTAACCTGTGTCAGCGCAAGGCGAACGATCATGAACTACAAACGGGGAAAGCGTTCGACAGGTCGCGCCCGGACTCCAAGGAGCCGTCGACAGTGATGAGCGACGCATCTGCCAAAATTGCGGAGACCAGATATGAACATGCGGTCGACCAGATCGACGGTGAGGTTTTCGAACCCGTTCACCGTGCCGGGATACCCGGGCGATTTGCCCGCGGGTGAATACGAAGTTCTCGTCGAAGAGGAGCTTCTCCGCGGGCTGAGCTTCGAGGCTTACCGTCGGACGGCGACCTACCTGACGGTGCGCGGCAGGGGCCGTCATGCGGGACGCTCCGAGCTACGCGCAATTTCCGACAGCGACTTTAAAGAGGCGCTGAGCCGGGACCAGGGCGCAACCAAGAAGAACGATCACAGCGATGCGGCGCTTTCCCCGCAGGAGGATGAAACATGAACACTCCCGAATGGCTAAAACCCGGTATCTATGGTGCCGTGATCGGCGCTGTCTTCGTCGGCGTCGTCGGATTTTCGTGGGGCGGCTGGGTGACCGGCGGAACCGCAAATGACCGGGCGATGGCGATGTTCCGAGACGATGTCGTCGCCTCCATGGTACCGGTGTGCCTCGACATGGCGCAGTCCGATCCGGCGCGGGCGGAGAAGCTGGAAACGATCCGGGCCGCCTCGGCCTTTCAGCGGCGCGACGCCGTCATGGCGGCGGGCTGGGCGACGGTTCCCGGAGCCGACGCGCCTGACCGGGACATCGCGCAAGCCTGTCTCGCGGCCCTCGAGCTTTGAGCGGCAACGAAATGGTTCACGCCACGTCATTCAGAGCGGAACAGTCCATGTTGCACGCGGAAACCCCGCTGGCGACACCTTCGGAGCCTACCGAACCCGGAAGACGAGCGCTCGACAGGAAACCAAGGAGGCATCCGCTGGCACGACTGATCTCGAAACTCTCTTTCGCGGCCGGTGTGATCGCATCCTTCGCTTTCCCCGTCCTTGCGCAGGATGGCACCGGCCCGATGCCTCAGAACGCTCAGGCGCGCAGTTATGGTGGCGGATGGGTCTGCGATCTCGGCTACCGGGTGGAAGGCGACGAATGCCTGGCGCTTGATATCCCCGAGCATGCCTATCCAACCGGGCGCTCCTACGGGACGGGGTGGGAGTGCGACCGTGGATATGAGGAAGTGAGCGGGACGTCCTGCAATTCCATCCCGGTGCCCGCCAACGCCTTCCTCCGGTCTTCGGGCTACGATTGGAAATGCGAACGCGGTTACCGGCAAGAGCGCGACGCATGTGTGCCAATCGTCCTGCCAGACAACGCCTATCTCACCGACGACACCTCAGGCTCCGGTTGGACCTGCGAGCGCGGTTTCACGGCCAGTTCCAGCGCCTGCGTGCCGATTGCCGTGCCGGCCAACGCATATCTGACCAACGCAAACTATGGCGCTGTCTGGGCTTGCGAGAGAGGGTTCGTCAGGATCGACGACCGATGCGATGCCATCGTGGTGCCTGCAAACGCGTTTCTCGACCAAGCATCCTATGGACGGGGCTGGAGCTGTGAGCGTGGATACAAGCCGCTGAGCGGCGCCTGCGTCGCTATCGATTTGCCGTTGAACGCCTATCTCGACCGATCCGGCAATCGGTGGAGCTGCAATAGAGGCTTCCAGCTCTCCGACGGGGCGTGCATCCTTGGACGGTGATCGTGATATGACAAGGCGCGGCCCTGTATCCGGCATGCGCGTCAGCATCGGGTGTCGTCTGCGATACAGCTTCCCCCAGCCGACGCCGCTGATCGCGCTGCTGAACGTCCACTACTCGCGCTTTGGCGATCTGGAGCGCGCCGATTACCTGGTTGCGTCGCCGAGCGTGCCGCTCGAAAGCTACCGGGACGGCTTCGGCAACTGGTGTACGCGCCTCATGGCGCCGGCGGGCGACTTCTGCATCTCAACGGATGGCATCTTCCGCGACACGGGCCTGCCGGATCCCGCGTCCCCGGGCGCGCAGCAGCACGCGGTTCAGGATCTGCCGTTCGAGACCCTCGTGTTTCTGCAGGGAAGCCGATATTGCGATACCGACCTTCTGTCTGAGGAAGCGTGGCGCCTTTTCGAGATCACTGAACCCGGATGGCCGCGCGTTCAGGCGATCTGCGATTTCGTGCACGGAAATGTCCGCTTCGACTACATGCAGGCGAAGGCGACGCGAACCGCATCGCAGACCCTGGCCGAGCGGCAGGGTGTTTGCCGCGACTTTGCCCACCTCGCCATCGCCTTATGCCGTTGCATGAACATTCCGGCCCGCTACTGCACCGGATATCTAAGCGACATCGGGGAGCCTCTTCCTCACCCGCCCGGCGATTTCGCCGCGTGGATGGAGGTCTTTCTTTCTGGTGAATGGCACATGTTTGACCCGCGCAACAACAAGCCGAGGTTTGCGAGAATTCTGATCGCGCGCGGCCGCGATGCCGCCGATGTCCCTTTGACCCAGACATTCGGTCAGAACATATTGACGGAATTCAAGGTGTGGACGGATGAATTGGCCTGACTCACCTCGGCCTCCTTGTCGATGCGCCATCGTAAATCGGGTCGTCGATCCCCATATAGATAGTGCCGATGCCAAGCATCCCGGTCCGCCATGGACGAGGAGATGGCGTCGGCCAATCAAAGGATCGATGACATGTCCTTCAAGGACCTGACCGCCAGGGCTGCGGCCGCAATGAAGCCGAAGCCGGCCGAGACCGCGAAGACCCCTGCCAAGGAGAACGAGTCCAAGGCCGCCGGCAAGGAAGCGCCAGCGAAGTCCAAGACATCTTGAGACGTACACAAGCCACGCGCCCCCTTTTCAAAGGGGGCGCGAACCAACCGCAGCAGCAGCAGCACGGAAGAACACGTCGATGGAAGATCTGACGAGCAAGACCGTCGCGGTGTTCGCCCGACCGTTCACTGTACCCGGCTTCAACGAGACGCTACCGGCGGGAGAGTACGAGATCGAAACGGAGTTGGTTTCACCCCCGGATCAAAAGGATCCCGCAGCCTGGAAGGCTTCCGTCCTGGTGAGGCTTCATCCGCGGATATCGCATCCCGGGCTTGCGCGGGCCCTGACCGTTTCCCTTGCCGACCTCGACCACGCACGCGCCAGAGACAAGCTGACGGGCAAGGCGTTGTCCGACCTCTTTCTCGAGGAAATGCTGGCCGATCCGATGGTGCGCCTCGTTATGGAGGCCGACGGTGTCTCCGAGGCACATCTGCGACATCTCTATTCTGGGCTCCGGACGCCTGATCCCGATCTGAATGTGCCGGCGTCGGCGACGACCACCCGAAGAACGCGGGACGATGCGTCAATCCGGGCCGCCGAAAACGAAGGAATGCCTTCAAGATCGGAAACACTGTCGCGATCGCGCAGCCGCCACTTAGCGGGACAGATTTGATGTCGGACAGGGCCATGGCCGAAGGCGCAATGCCATACATTGTGACCGTAAGGGCCCGGCGCGACGTTCCGCAGGAACGCCAATGCCTGCGGTGCAAAACCATGTTCTGGAGCGAAGGTTTCGGAGAGCGGATCTGCCGGCGCTGCAAGGGATTGAACGCCTGGCGAAACGCCGTGCCCGATAGCTCCGGGTCATCGCGCCGCCGCTGATCCGCATCGACGTGCGTGCCGTCTTCCTCGAACCACACTGGACCCTCATTTGGCCTGCCTCGACATCGTTCACACCACAACCTATCGATACCGTCATGCGGTCTCTCTCGGACCACACAGGCTGATGTTGCGTCCCCGCGAAACACGGGAATTGCGGCTTTTCTCGCATGATCTGTCCATTGCGCCGACTGCGACCGTAACTTGGGCGCATGATGTGGCCGGCAACGCCATCGCCACCGCCGTCTTTGACGGTCCGACAGATCATCTGGTGATCGAAAGCCGCGCCAGCGTGGAACTGACCGCGCCAGCCTGGCCGGTCTTTGCCATCGCTGCATCGGCTGCCCAGTACCCCTTTGTCTATGGCGTCGACGAATGGACGGATCTGGGGGCGTTGACGGTACCGCAATACGGTGACGCCGACGACCGCCTTGCCCGATGGGTCGAGGGCTTTGTCATGGCGCGCCCAACCGACACACTGTCTCTGCTGAAGGACATCAGCAATGGCGTGTTCACGCAGATTTCCTACCAAAGCCGCGATGACGAAGGCACCCAGTCGCCGATCGAGACCCTCGACCGGGGATGGGGCTCGTGCCGCGATTTCGCGGTCCTGCTGGCAGAGGCAGCCCGCCGTCTTGGCCTCGGGGCCCGCATCGTCTCGGGCTATCTGTCGGATCCCGAAACAAGCCTCGTAGGGTCGGCGGGTTCAGGATCTACACATGCCTGGGTCGAAATATTTATCCCCGGTGCTGGTTGGATTGCCTTCGATCCAACGAACCGGAGCGTCGGGTCCGGAAACTTAATACCTCTCGCAGTGGCCCGGAACATCGCGCAGGTCACGCCGGTGGCAGGCACGTTCCTTGGTTCGAACGTCGATCTGCTGTCGATGGATGTATGTGTAAGAGTGGAGAGTGCTTCGGCTCAAAACGACGCGTTCCTAGCCCAAAGAGGCGGGACGGACATCGGGCTTGTCTGATGACATCACGGAAGGGCTGGCATGCGCCAGCTGATTTAAGTCAAGCAATATCAATTACTTAACAACTGGCGAAGGTTGGACGTCAGGCCCATCCCCTCCGCCACCCGAACGCCCCTGAAATCCAACCGTTTATCGGGTGCGCACGCACGGTTGCCGACCCGTTGACTGGTACGCGGCATGCTGCCGGCCAAGAAATCCATGACCGGTGTCCTAATGCAGAACGATTTCAACCGGTTTCTTCGGACAGGGGGAAACGGGGAGTTTGTGTTTTTAAAATCGGCGCATGGCTGGTTCGGGCGCCGGGTCGATCTGTCGATCAAGGCCGAGATCCCGAACTACCTGATGCTTCGGAACGCCTTCGCGGAGCAACTCGACGACATCGCCGCCGAAAACGCCAGGCTGCTGCTCGCGGCGATCGCAGACTCGTTCTCGCCGCCCCTGACCGGGGACGACCTAGCCGACTTTACCGAAGCCCGCGAGGCAACGCTGGACGCTTGGGACCAGCGGATGGAAACGCTATGGGCGGAATGGCATTCGCATCCCGCCAGGCTCCGGCCGGTGCGGCAGGCGATGGAGGCGGGGCTCGCGCTCGGGTTTCGCGGGCTGGTCAACGAGTTGCGCCAGCGCGCGCTCGGAATCGAACAATACATCTGGAGATCGCAGGGCGACGGAAAGGATCGCGAGAGCCACGCGGATTATTCCGGCCAGGTTTTCGATTGGGACACGCCGCCGCCGGAGGGCAAGCACCCGGGCCAGGACATCAACTGTCGCTGCTGGGCCGTACCCCATCTACCGGATGAACCCGATTATCTGCCTGACACGGGCGCCTCCTATTGGGCGGGACGGGCGGCGGCGGAATGGGATGGCACGTGGGATGCCGTCGGCGAATTCCTCGGGCAGGTCGTAACGTCGATTTCCGAGTTCCCCGACCAAGCCCGCGCAGTCGGGCGTTATGTGAACCTTCGTGTCGAAGAGGCCTTGGGCACGCTCTCGCCGCAGGAGGCGGAAGACCTTGCCGAGATACGACGCCGGATCGACGCCGCCGTCGCCACGTTCGTCGCGGCGTTTCAGAATGCGACTGAGCTGGCAGAGGCATTTGCCGACTACGTCTTGGCCACCGAACGCCGGGTGGCGTTGATCGATGAGGCCTATCGCGAGGGTCTCGCGACGCAAGCGCAACTGGAGGATGCGATCCGTGAACGGGCGTGGCTCGAGACCATGCTGGGGCTCAACATTGCGCCGGGCATTTTGGCGCCGAAACTTCTGGCTCGACTTGGTCGGCGGCACCGCCCCGATGCGCCAGATGGTCTCGTGGGCACCCTCGCGGCGGAGATCGCGCGCCTGCGGCGTCATCCGGCCGAGCCGGATTGGGACGTTCTCGACAATCCCGGCATCGCCTGGTCCGGCCCGATCCGGTCGCAAGGCGAGCCGTGGGAGGACCTTCTGGAGGCCGGAGGTGACTATGGCCTGCGTTCGCCGCCGACGTTCCCGACCTTTGATTTCTTTGATTTTGATAGCGGTCTCGCGACGAGCGCCAAGACGCTCGACACTCGAGCGCCCACATATGTCGATCGCCCGAGCCGCATCTTCGGCAGGCTGCGGGACTACATCGACCGGATCGAGCTGTTCGAGGATGGCCAGCGACGCAACTTCACTATCCAACCAGGGCAGATCGAGCCGCGTCGCCTCGAACTCGCTGTGCCGTTCAACACGACCCCGGAACAGGTGATACAAATTCAACGCGCCATCGACTATGCTACCGATCGCGGGATCGAGGTGAACGTGAGGTTCGTGCAATGAGCTTTGCAAAGGCACTGGCCCAGTTGAAGGCCCAGAACGCACGGAAGCCGAAACCGCCACCCTCGCCGCCACCCGCGAGAAGGAGCGTCGCGACGGTCGAAGCCCTCCGCCATTTTACCCATATCTTCTCGCAGGCTGTGTATCGGGCGGCGGTTGGCGATCCCAGGGGCTATGCGGCGTTTCTGGATCCGGAACCTCCGCGCGAGGACCTCGGCAGAGCGGTGCACGACGCGCTTGCCGCGAGCCGCTTCATCACCCCCGACCATCCCGAGTGGGACACCGTTATGCGCCCGCCGACCGAAGACGAGATCAGGGCGCAGGAGGACGACCTGAAACGTCGTGCAGGCATCAAGACCCGCAAGGCGCTCTACAACGGAGCAGGACTGGTTTCCGTTACCATGCGAGATGGCGCAATCGAACTGCGTCCGTTGCTCCATCTCGGCCGCGGCGCTTGGGAGGGGATCAAGGGACACGAGCCGGTTCGGTTGCCGGAATCCGTTTCAAATGCTGAACTAGGGGAGGCAGTCGCGGCGGCGATCGATATCAGCAGAGCATCCTAACCTATTGATCCGAAATAGGTTTACTGCCTGAAAATAGTCGTCGAGGAGGTGGAGAACGTTGGCCCCCAGACCCACCCCCTCCGCCACTTGCCCCCGCGAAAGCGTTCTCCCGATCCGGCTGCGGCCGGATTTTTCCGTTGTATTCGAGGGTTATGAAGGAGGGGCTGAGCAGTGGCCACGTCAGTGAGCTACGGATCATGAGGGCGAGGTGCTCGAAAGCTTCGTAGCTGAGACACGAGACAAGAACGCCGCGCTGAAATTCCGCAGGAAAGCCATGCGGACGCATGGCCAACCCGAGGTCATCGTCAGCGACAAGCTCCGTGCCGATTGTGCCGCCTTTAGGAAGATCGGTGCTGATGCTCGACGGGAAACCGGTCGTTGCATGAACGACAGAGCGGAGAATTCGCATTCGCCATTCCGATGACGAGAGTGAGCGATGCTTCGGTTTCGGTGGATACGAAGCCTTCAGAAGTTCGCCGCCGTGCACGCTTCCGTCACGACCCAATCCAATCAGGAACGCAGCCTCTCAAACAGACATCTCTTCAAGGCCAACCGCACCGCCGCTATCGCCGAGTGGCGCGGTCCTTGCGCGGGATAAGGGGCAGCGTGACCGTCCTGGCAGAGACCAGTTCGCATTCGTCTGACAGCACCGCGGAGCGGTTAGCTGTTGCGCGGATAGCTTTCGGCCTCCGTGACATCCGGCTCGTCTCCGTTGCCCATGGCTTTGGGCGGGTCGTCGAAAAGGGACCAGCCGAAGCTGCGCTCGGTCGCCGGCAGATCGTCGTTGCGCACATGGGCCTGCATGAACGTCTTTGCGATGAAATTCGCCGTGATCGGCGCGGTCAGGAACAGAAACAGCGTGATCAGCAGCTCGTGGAAGGAAAAGCCGCCCTTCACCAGGGTGAAATACAGCATCGACGCGATGAGAACCCCGCCCACGCCCAGCGTCGTCGCCTTGGTCGGCCCGTGCAGGCGCTGCATGGTGTCTCGCAGCTTGATCAGCGCGAACGACCCGACAAGGCCGAACAGCCCCCCGATGACGAGAAAGAGCGAGACCAGGATTTCGATAAGAACGTCCATCTGCGGCCCTCACTCGATGATGTCGCCGCGCAACACAAAGCGGCAATAGGCGACGGTCGAAACGAAGCCGACCATCGCGACCAGCATCGATGCCTCGTAATAGATCACGGTGCCCTGCGATATCCCAAAAAGGATCAGCAGCGCGATGAGATTGATCACCATCGTGTCGAGCGCAAGGATGCGGTCCGCCAGGGCCGGCCCGCGCGTGATCCTCCAGAGATTGAAGAGAAGCCCCAACCCATAGCAGCCGAAAGCGAAGTGCAGCGCGGCCTCAATCATTGGAAAATCTCCTTCAGCCGCCACTCGTAGCGGGATTTGATCGTGTCACGAACAGCGTCGGGGTCGTCCGTATGCAGGCAGTGGACGAGGATGCTGCCGCCATCGGCCGAAAGCATGGCCGAGACCGTGCCCGGCGTCATGGTGATCGTGCCGGCCAGCACGGTGATCGCCTCGGCCGAGGTCAGCTCCAGCGGCACGACGATCCATTTCGAGCGGATGTCTGCATTGCGCCGGAAGGCGATGATCCGCGCAACCTCGATATTGGCCACGACAATGTCCCACAGCACGACGAGGGCGTATTCGACGATCACCTTGGGGTTGTGAATCTTCGGACGGTTCGGCCAGTAGGGCGCCGTCAACAAGGACAGCACGATCCCCAGAACGGCCCCGAGCAGGAGATTGCCCAGCGTGATCGTGTTGACCAGCCCCAGCCAGACCAAGGTCAGCGCGAGGGACAACAGCGGATGTGGGAAGACGCGCTTGAGCATTGCTCAGTCCCTTTCCTGAATGCCCAGCACGGCGGTGATGTACCCCGACCGGTCGTGCAATTGCGCCGATGTCGCCTCGAGGTATGAGGCCGCCGGCCCGGCCAGTACGGAAAGCAGGACCATGGCCGCCATGGCGGCCACCACCGGCGCCAGTTCCAGCGCGCCGGCCGGTGGCGGGCTCGCCGGGTCTTGGCCGTCTTCCTCTTCGTCTTCCGCGCTGTCGGCCGCCTCGGGCACGGGCGTCACCGTCGATTTCCAGAACAGGATGCTGCCCGCCCGCGCGAACCCGACGATGAGAAAAAGCGAGCCCACAAGGATCACGGTCCAGCCCCAAACCATATGGGACGGGTCGCGCAGCGCATCGAGCACCATCAGCTTGCCCAGAAACCCGCTGAGCGGCGGCATCCCGGCCATGCCGATCGCGGCGCCGAAAAACAGCGCGGCGAACAGCCCGTTCTGCACCGTCGGGCTCCGCGGGCTCAGCCCGTCTTCGCCGCCGCGGCGAGAGACGATCAGATCGGCCAGCAGGAACAGCGCCGCCGCCGCAAAGGTGGAATGCACCAGATAGTAAAGCGCCGCGGTCGTGGCGTAGGGCGTGAAGACCGCGACCGCCACCATCAGCGTGCCCATCGAGGCGATAACGCTGAACGACAGCATCGGCATCAGCCGGCGCGCGCCGAGCACACCGATAGACCCGATGGCGATGGTCACCAGCGCGGCGGGGAACAGCCAGGTTTCGGGCAGGCCGGTGGTCGCGGCGACCTCGGGGCCGAAAACGATCGTGTAGATACGCACGATGGCATAGGCCCCGACCTTGGTCATGATCGCAAAGAGCGCAGCCACCGGAGCGGGGGCGTTGGCATAGGTGGCCGGCAGCCAGAACTGGATCGGAAAGAGCGCCGCTTTGATGGCGAAGACGATAAGCAACAGCGTCGCCGCCACGCGAACAAGCGCCGCGTCCTCGACCGGAATGCTGTCCACCTTGAGGGCCAGATCGGCGATGTTGAGCGTCCCGGTGGCCGCGTAGAGCGTGCCGAGGGCGAACAGGAAAAGGGTCGATCCTGCGAGGTTCATCACCACGTATTGCAGCCCGGCCTGTATCCGCACCCGGCCGCCGCCATGGATCATCAGCCCGTAAGAGGCGATCAGAAGGACCTCGAAAAAGACGAACAGGTTAAAGGCGTCGCCGGTCAGGAAGGCACCGCAGATCCCCATGAGCTGAAACTGGAACAGGGCATGGAAATGCCTGCCGCGCGTATCCCACCCGGTCGAGACCGCGTGCAGCAATACGACAAGCGCAAGTAGCGCGGTAAGCAAGACCATCATGGCCGATAACCGGTCGAGCACCAGCACGATCCCGAACGGCGCCGGCCAGCCGCCCAGCCGGTAGACATGCGTTCCCCCGTCGGCGGCGAGAACGAACAGCCCCAGCGCGGTGGCGGTCAGGGCGATGGTTCCGGCGAATGACGCCGCGCGGGCCAATGTGAAGTCGTGCCGCATCACGAAGGCGATCAGCGGGGCCAGCAGGGCCGGCAGAACGACGGGCGCGATGATCCAGTGGTTCATTTGACCGTATCAGTCCCCTGCGGCTGTTCTGTCTCGTCGTCGGTCATGTCGATCCGGTCATGGTCGGCCTCCAGGTAGGCGCCGAGCGCCACCATGACCAGCACCGCGGTCATCCCGAACGAGATCACGATCGCCGTCAGCACCAGCGCCTGCGGCAGTGGATCGGTATAACTGGCCTCGCCGTATTTCGACAGGATCGGCGGCATATCGCTGGCCAGCCGTCCCGTCGCAAAGAGGAAGACGTTGACTGCGTAGGAAAAAAACGCGAGGCCGAGGATGACCGGAAAAGTCCTGAGCCGCAGCACGAGGTAAACTCCGGCCGCGGTCAGCATCCCGACCGAACTCGCGACGATCAGCTCCACATCAAGACCCTTCCTGCTCGATGGCCTGCACCCTCTTGGAGGGGTCGTAATCCATCGGTTCGACATTCACGGTTTCGCCAGCGCGCCGCGCGATGCGCGAAAGGCTGTAAAGCATCAGCATCACCGCGCCGAGCACGGTCAGAAACACCCCGAGATCGAACAGCATCGCTGTCGCCAGCTCGAATTCCTCGATGGGCGGCAGGTGCACATAGCCGAAGGCGCTGGTCAGAAAGGGCTGTCCGGCAAACCAGGCACCGGCCCCGGTCAGCCCGGCGACGAGCACGCCGATGCCGATCATCGCGTGATATTCGATCCGTTGCCGCGCCTGCGTCCAGGCAAAGCCCGACGCCATGTATTGCATCAACAGCGCGATCGACATGACCAACCCGGCGACGAACCCGCCGCCGGGCTGGTTGTGGCCCCGCAGGAAGATGAAGACCCCCACCATCGCCGCAATCGGCATCATCGCCCGCGTGGCCACCACCATCATCAGCGGGTGCCGGTCGCGCGACCGGTCGCGGGAATAATCCCGGTTCAGCAACCGCCGGCCCGCGGGCCCGCTCAGCAATGTTTCCATCAGCGCAAAGATCGTCAGACCGGCGATGCCCAGCACGATGATCTCTCCGTAGGTGTCGTAGCCGCGGAAATCGACGAGGATCACGTTGACGACATTCGTGCCGCCCCCGCCCTCATAGGAATTGGCAAGGAAGTATTGCGAGATCGAAGAGAAGTCGCGCAGCAGAAAGACCATCGACAGGGCCGCGACGCCCACGCCGGCGGCAATTGCGATCGCCCCGTCGCGCACGCGCAGCATCACCGGGCTTTCCCTCGGGGTTGTCTTTGGCATGAAATGCAGCGCCAGCAGCAGCAGCATGATCGTCACGGTCTCGACCGAGATCTGCGTCAGCGCAAGGTCGGGGGCGGACAGGTAGATGAACCCCGACGAGACCATCAGCCCGACGACCCCGATCAGGACAAGCGCCAGAAACCGATAGCGATGCATCGTGACCACCAGCATCGTCGCCACGATCAGCAGCACCCATCCCACGCCCACAACGGCCGGGACCGGCAACAGCGCGCGCGTCGGCGCGGACATGTCGCCGCCCATCCAGGCGAGAAAGCCCAGCGCGACGGTCGTCAAGACGAAGATCGCCAGGTAGCGGCTGATCGCGCCGTTGTGCAGACCGGTGGTGATCCGGCCCGACAGCGCGACGGCCCGCGCGACGAACGCATCGAAGATGGCCTTGGCCTCGGGGCGGGGCGCGGCCCGCCAGGCGCGGTCGAGCGGGCGATGCAACGCCAGCAACACCGCACCGCCGGCCACCGCAGCGATCGACATGAACAGGGCCGGCGTGATCCCGTGCCAGATCTTGAGCGAATAATAGGGCAATTCCCCGCCGACCACGGCACCGCCGGCCACCGCCACCAGCGGCCCCGCGACGGCCGCCGGCAAGATGCCGATCAGCACCACCAGCAGCGCCAGCAGCGCCGGCGGCGCCCACATGCCGAAGGGTGGGTCGTGCGGCTTGGACGGGTAGTCGTCACGCTCCGGTCCGAGGAACACATGCGCCACGAAGCGGAACGAATACGCCACCGACAACAAGGCGCCCAGCGTCGCCACCACCGGCACCGCCAGATGGCTGCCGGCCCAGACGGTGTGCGCGGCCTCTTCCAGCATCATCTCTTTCGACAGGAACCCGTTCAGCAGCGGGATACCCGCCATCGACAGCGCCGTGACCGCGCCCAGCGCGGCCGTCACCGGCATCAGCCGTGCGAGCCCGCCCAACCGCCTGATGTCGCGCGTGCCGGTCTCGTGATCGATGATCCCGGCCGACATGAAAAGCGCGGCCTTGAAGGTGAAATGGTTGATGACGTGAAAGACGGCAGTCACCGCGGCAATCTTGGTGCCGAACCCCAGCAGCATCGTCAAAAGCCCAAGGTGGCTGACCGTCGAATAGGCGAGAAGCGCCTTGAGATCATCCTTGAACAGCGCGATCAGCGCACCCAGGACCATCGTTACCAGACCGGTGGTCGAGACGATGTAGAACCAGGCCTCGGTCCCCGACAGCACCGGCCACATCCGCGCCATAAGGAAGATGCCCGCCTTGACCATCGTGGCCGAGTGAAGATAGGCCGACACCGGCGTCGGTGCCGCCATGGCATGGGGCAGCCAGAAATGCAGCGGGAACTGCGCCGACTTGGCAAAGGCCCCGATCAGGATCAGGATGAGCGCCGGGAGGTACCAGTCCGACGCCCGGATCGCGTCACCTTCCGACAGGATGTCGGTCAGCTCGTAGCTGCCCGCGATCTGCCCCAGGATCAGCATCCCGCCGATCATCGCCAGCCCGCCTGCCCCGGTCACCGCCAGCGCCATCCGCGCGCCCTGCCGGCCCTCGGGCAGGTGTTTCCAATAGCCGATCAACAAGAACGACGTCAGGCTGGTCAGTTCCCAGAAAATAAGCAAAAGCAGAATGTTATCAGAGATAACGATGCCCAGCATCGCACCCTGGAACAGCAGCAGATAGGTATAGAACTGCCCCATCGGGTCGTCGCCGGAAAGGTAGTAGCGCGCGTAAAGCGTGATCAAGAGGCCCATGCCGAGAATCATCCCGGCAAAGAGCAGGCCCAACCCGTCGAGGAAGAAGCTGGCCGACAGGCCCAGTTGCGGCAGCCACGCGATCTCGGCCTGCACTGTCTCTCCGGCCAGGACCGAGGGCACGAGGCCACCCAGCAGGATCAGGGCCAGGATCGTCGGAACCGCCGTGAATGTCGCGCAGGCGGTGCGGCCGGCGCGGATCATGAGGCCGGGCACGAGGGCACCCAGAAAGGGGAGAAGCGCAATGAGCAGAAGAGAGTTGCCGCCGCCGTTCATGCAGTGCACCTGTGTTGAGACTTCAGAGTTGCATATCTTTTTTTTTGCGGAGGTCCAACGCGCTTGGACGAATTGCCTGATGTAATCTTGTTGTCAATGAATGTTCCGTGGACCGACACTATATGCCCGGTCGGGTGTCGGGCCCGTTTTCCGCGACAGTTCGCGGCGGTGCGCGATGGCAAGAGGCGATACATGGCAGCAGCGCGGAGCGTCGGCCACGGCGCCGGGTCAGGATGGGTGCGCGCCCTCAAATCCGGACAGAACGGCCGTCAGATTGCCGCCCAGCCCATCGCAGATATAGCCGCCCTCCTGCACGAAGAGCGTCGGCAGGCCCAGCGCCGCGATCGCGGCGCCGATCCGGGCAAAGCCGGGCGTGGTGACGGCGAGCCCCTTGAACGGGTCGCCAACATAGGCGTCAAGCCCAAGCGCAACCACCAGCGCGTCGGTGCCGAAATTCGCGATCCGCTCCAGCGCGGTATCGAGCGTGCGCAAATAGTCGTCGTCCGCGGTGCCGCGCGGCAGGGGCAGGTTGAGGTTACAGCCCATCCCGCGCCCGCTGCCGCGTTCCTGCGCATGGCCCCAGAAAAAGGGGTAAAACCGCGCCGGGTCCGCATGGATCGACACGGTCAGCACATCGTCCCGGTCGTAGAAGATGCCCTGGGTGCCGTTGCCGTGATGCACGTCGATATCGAGGATCGCGGGGCGCAGCCCGCGCGCGCGCAGCCGCTCGGCCGCTATGCCGGAATTGTTGAGAAAGCAAAACCCGCCCGCAAGGTCGCCGAACGCGTGGTGCCCCGGCGGGCGCGACAGCGCGTAGGCCGCCCGCTCGGGCCCCGCGATCAGGTCGGCGCCGGCGATCGCGCTTTGCGCCGACCAATAGGCGGCCTCCCAGGTTCCCGCGGCGATCGGGCAGGCCGTGTCGGCCTGGTGGTACCCCGCCTGGCCCACGGCCGATTTCGGATAGCTGTCGCTGCGATTGGCCGGGTGGATGTTCGGGATCACCTCTTCACCGGCGCCCTCGATCCGGCGCCAGCGGGTGTAGATGTTACGCAGGAAGGTCAGGTATTCGGCGCTGTGCAGCGCCGCGATGGGGCCAAGCCCGGCGTCCTGCGGCACCTCGAAGCCACAGCCGGCCGCCTCGGCCGCCGCTTTCAGCACCTCGATGCGGCGGGGTTGTTCGGGGTTCGCCAGCCGCGCGCCGTTGGCCATGAAATGCTTTGGGTCGTGGCCCCATTGCCGCTCGTCGAAAACCGCCTTCATATGCGTCCTTCCAGGGCGTCGAGCCCGTCCTCGTCCAGTGTCATCAGGATCTCGCGCCGGTCCGCGCTCAGGCCCAGTCGGCGATAAAAGCGCTGCGCGGCCGGGTTGTCGTCGTAGACGACCAGCCGCAGAAAACGCGCGCCCCATAACGTTTCGGCCTCGCCCGCGGCGCGGGCCAGCAGGCGCCGGCCCAGCCCCTGCCCCCGGCCCGCCTCCGCGACCCACAGATCAGAGACATATAGCCCCGCCGCCCCGCGCATCGTCGAGAACACCGGCGAGAACAGCGCGAGGCCGCCAAGCGCCCCGTCGACCTCGGCCAGGAGCGCCCGGAAGGACGGCCGGGGGCCGAAACCCGCCCGGCGCAAATCCGCGACACTGGCGCGGTGGCTGTCGCCCATCCCTTCCGACAGGCGCCTCAGGCCCGCGTCCAGCATGTCGATGTCGGCCTCGGTCGCCGGGCGGATAATCGTCTCGCCCATCGCTCAGATCGCTGTCCTGTCCGCGCCTTTCAGGCCCAGCATCGCGCGCGCCTCGGCGGGCGTGGCCACCTCGCGGCCCAGCGCCTCGACGATGCCGCGCACCTTTTCGACCTGCTGGGCGTTGCTTTGTGCCAGTTCTCCGCGGGCGATCATCAGGCTGTCTTCCAGCCCGACGCGCACATGCCCGCCCATCCCGGCCGATTGCGCGGCCATCGGCATCTGCTGGCGCCCGGCGGCCAGCACCGAGAACATGTAGCCGTCGCCGAACAGCTTGTCGGCGATGCGCACCATGTGGGTCAGGTTCTCGGGGTCGGCCCCCATCCCCCCCAACACGCCAAAGACGAACTGGATGAAAAACGGCGGCTCGACCGCGCCGCGCTCGGCGAAATGGGCCAGCATGTAGAGATGGCTCATATCGTAGCACTCGAACTCGAACCGCGCGCCGCGCGCGCGGCCCAACTTGTCCAGCACGGTAGCGATATCCAGCGGCGTGTTCTTGAAAACCAGATCGTTCGAGCCTTCGAGGAACGGCTTTTCCCAGTCGTGCTTCCACTCGTTGCGCCGTTCGGCCATCGGATAAAGCGCGAAATTCATCGTGCCCATGTTGAGCGAGCACATCTCGGGCTCGGCCTCCAGCGGTGCGGCCAGCCGCTGTTCGAGGGTCATGGTCGCATTGCCCCCGGTCGAAATGTTCAGCACCGCGTCGCAGCCTTGTTTCAACCGCGGCAGGAAGGCGCGGAAATGGGCCGGGTCGGGCGAGGGCCGGCCGGTCTCGGGGTCGCGCGCGTGCAGGTGCAGGATCGCAGCGCCCGCCTCGGCCGCCGCGAGACCGTGTTCGACGATCTCGCCGGCACTCACCGGCAGGTAGGGCGACATCGAGGGCGTGTGGATCGAGCCCGTCAGCGCGCAGGTGATTATGATCTTCGACATGGTTTGCCCTCACGCCCCCACGGCCAGCGCCGGTTCTATCTCGGCCACGAACTGGCCGAGCGACAAGTCCAGCTTTTCGATGATTTCGTCAATATGGGCCTCGGTCACGATCAGCGGCGGGCAGACGAGAATGTGGTCGCCCTCGATCCCGCCGCGCGTGCGGCGCGAATAGACGATCAGCCCGTTGCCGTAGGCGATCTGCACGAAACGGTCATAGGCCGCCATCTCGCGCGGCAGCGGTCTCATGCCGTGGCGGTCGGCAACGAATTCGAAGGCAAGCAGCAGCCCCTTTCCGCGCACGTCGCCGATCACCGGGTACCGCGCCATCAAGCCCTCGAGCCGGGCCTTGAGCACGTCGCCCATCGCATCGGCATTGGCGCAAAGGCCCTGCCGCTCGACCACTTCCAGAACCGCGACGCCGGCCGCGCAGGACAGCGGGTTGCCCGCATAGGTGAACCCGTGCTGGAACCCGCCCTCGTCGAGCACCGGGTCGACCAGCCGGTCATGGGCCACCATCGCGCCCAGCGGTACGTAGCCGGCGGCATAGCCCTTCGACATCACGATCAGGTCGGGCACCACGCCCCAATGCTCGGTCGCCAGAAAGCGGCCGGTGCGCCCCACCCCGGTCATCACCTCGTCGGCGATCATCAGGATGCCATAGGTGTCGCAGATCTCGCGCACCCGTTCCAAATAGCCCGCGGGCGGCACCAGCGCGCCGGTCGACGCGCCGCCGACGGGCTCGACCATGAAGGCCAGGATCGTCTCGGGGCCCTCTTGCAGGATGCAGTCCTCCAGCATGTCGGCGTAATGCAGGCCCGTCAGCGGGTCGCCCGGGTCAAGCCCGTCGAGATAGGCGCGCGGCGCGGGGATTTTCGGCATGGGCCGCATCATCGGGTCGAAAGGCGCGGTCAGCGGCGCGTAGCCGGTGATCGCCAGCGCCCCAAGCGTACAGCCGTGATAGGACGGCGTGCGCGAGATCACCTTCCACCGCTGCCCCTGCCCGGTGGCCACCGCCCATTGCCGCGCCAGTTTCATCGCGCTTTCCACCGCCTCGGACCCGCCGGAAACGAAGAACACCTTGTTCAGCCCCTCGGGCGTGCGGGCGGCGGTCATCACGGCCAGCTTCTCGCTGGCCTCGGTCTCGAAATGGAGGCGATAGCCAAAGGTCGCCCGCTCCATCTGGTCGCGCATCGCGGCCAGCACATGCGGGTTGGAATGCCCGATATTGCACACCATCGCCCCCGACGAGCCGTCGAGATACCGCTTGCCGTCGACGTCCCACATGTAAACGCCGCGGGCCTGGTCGAGAACGGGCTTGCGGTTGCGGCCCTGGTAGAACAGGTGGCTGGGCGGGCGGTCGATCATCGTGGCCTCATGCGGGAAGGGCTGCACAGTCCTGCGGGCGCAGCCGCAGCGACACCTGGGCGCCTTCGGAGAAGGGACGCTGGTCGATCATGTTGATCGCCTGCAACTGGGCGTCGCCGGCGCGCACGAAATAGCGCACCGCCTGGCCCTGGTAATCGACGGTTTCCACCGTGGCATCGACGGCGATCTCGCCGTTGGCGGGCGTGTCCAGCGCGGCCAGCAAAAGCTTTTCGGCCCGCAGGACCAGTTTGGCCGGGCCCTCGCCGACCACAAGCGGCGCCTTTTCAGCAGGGACGTCGATCTGGCCGAAAACATCGGAATCGAGCGCGACATGGCCATTGGCCCGCGCCGTGCAGCGGGCGGGCAGGATGTTGGACGCGCCGAGGAACTGGGCCACGAATTCCGAGGCGGGGGTGTTGTAAACCTCTTGCGGCGGGCCGACTTGTTCCACGCGGCCGTCGCTCATCACCACGATCTGGTCGGACATGGCCAGCGCCTCTGACTGGTCATGGGTGACGAACACGGTGGTCACGCCGATCCGGTCCTGGATGCGCTTGAGCTCCACCCGCATATCCTCGCGCAGGTTGGCGTCGAGCGCCGAGAGCGGCTCGTCCAGGAGCAGCACGTCGGGCTCGATGACGATGGCGCGGGCCAGCGCGATCCGCTGTTGCTGACCACCCGAAAGCTGCTTGGGGTAGCGGTCGCCCACGTCCGGAAGCTGCACCAGCGCCAGCGCTTCGGCCACCCGGCGCGCCGCCTCGTCGCGCGGCACGTCGCGGTATTTCAGCCCGAAGGCCACGTTCTCGGCCACGGTCTTGTGGGGAAACAGCGCGTAGTTCTGAAACACGATCCCGAGATTGCGCTTGTGGATCGGGATGTCGTTGAACCGCTTGCCCTTGATCTCGATATCGCCCTCGGTCGGGTCCAGCAGTCCCGCGATCATCCTCAGCGTGGTGGTCTTTCCGCAGCCCGACGGCCCGAGAAGGGTCACGAACTCGCCCTCTGGAATTTCCAGCGATGTTTTCTCGACGGCGGTGAAACTGCCGAAGCGCTTGACGATATCGCGCAGGATGACGGAACTCATGGCCGGACCTTTCAGAAGGGTGCCCCCGCCGCAAACCGGCGGGGGCGTCTGGCATCAATAGCCCTTTTGCACGCGGCCGAAGGTCTTGGACCACTCGGCCTCCTTGCTGTTCCAGTAAGGCGGGTCGAAGAAGTTGAGCCCGGCCAGCGTGCCCGTCGGGTCGAACGCCGGCAGCGCCTTGACCTGCTCGGTCAGCTCGACCTTGTTGGGGTCCAGCGCCGGCGGATAGTTCTGTCCCTCGGCCACCGCGATGGCGGTTTCGGGCGCCAGCATGAAGTTCAGCAACTCCTCGCATTCCGGCATCGGCGAGCCGCGCAGCACGAACAGGCATTCCTGCCAGCCCAGGCCCCCCGGCGGGTCGTAATAGCCGATGTCGTGGCCCTGGTCCTGCAACGCCTTGACCCGGCCCGACCACGCCTCGGTGACGTAGATCTCTTCCTCGGCCAGCAGGCTCATCAGCTCGGCCCCCGACGACCAGTATTTCAGCGCCAGGTCCCGATGGGTGCGCACGGCGTCCCAGACGGCGTCGATATCGGCAACCGCGTTGGGGTCCTGATCGGTCTGCAGCGCGGCGTACCAGATGCGCGTCTTCCACTCGCCCCAGCCGCCGATCTTGCCCTCGTAGGCCGGATCGATCATCAGCTTGGCGCCTTTTTCCTTCATCTCCTCGTCGGAGATATGCTTGCGGTTATAGGCCAGCCCGGTGGTGCCGTAATCGTAGGGCACCGCCGAGAGCGACCCGCCCGTGGGTTTGCGCAAGACATCGACCAGCGCGGTGATGACGTTTTCGAGGTTGGGGATATTGGCCTCGTTCAACTCGCTGGACAGCTCCAGGTTGTGGTAGCGCACATAGTCGAACACGCCCGACAGGTGCGCGATGTTGTACTCGCCGGGCTGGCTGGCCTTGACGCGGCTGAGATATTCGTCGGCCCCGCCGAAGGTGCCGTCGACCACGTTGACGCCGGTCTTGGCGGTATAGGGGTCGAAGGCATATTCGCGGAATGCCTCGCTGACCACGCCGCCCCAGCCGTCAAAGCGCACCTGCTCGGCTGCGGCACGGGCGTATTTGGCAAACGGCGTCTGTACGCCGTAGGCCAGCCCCGCCGCGCCCAGCATCCCCAAAAAGCCGCGGCGGTCGAGATCGCCGTTGAGGTAGCGCTCGCGCAGGCGTTCGTAGCGTGTTGTGTCGTCCATATGTCTCGTCATGTCGGTCTCCTTGTTGGATATCTCTTATGCGTGGCGCGGTTCTATCCGCCGCGCCTTGTCGAAAGCGCCCGGGCCAGGGCGAGGCCCAGAAGCGGCAGGCCCACGGTCAAGAGGATCATCACAGTGCCCAGCGCGTTGATCTCGGGGCTGATGGAATTTCTGAGCATGGCGAAGATCTGGGTGGGCACCGTTTCCACACCGCCGGGTTTCCAGAACAGCGTGCCGGTGATGTCGTCGAAGCTGATCGTGAAGGCGAAAAGCGCCCCGGCCAGCACCGCCGGCAGCATCAGCGGCAGCGTCACCTCGAAAAAGGTCTGCCGCGGGCTTGCGCCCAGGCTCAGCGCCGCCTCCTCGATGTCGCGCCGGATCGAGACGAGCCGCGCCTGCACCACGAGGATGACGAAGGGCAGCGTAAAGATGACATGGCCCGCCAACAGCAGCGCGAAGCTCTTGTTCACGTTGAGGAAGTTGAGAAACAAGAGCAGCGCGACGGCCAGCACCACCTCGGGCACCAGGATCGGCGCGATCAGAAGGGTCGAGATCATGTTCGCCCCCGGCACCCGGTAGCGGACCAGGGCCAGGCTGGCCAGCACGCCCAGCGTGGTCGAAATCGCCGCCGTCATCAGCCCCAGGATGATCGAGGTGCGGAACGCCCTCAGGATCGCCTCGTTCTGGGCCAGTTCCACGAACCAGCGGAACGAAAACCCGGTCATCGGAAAGCTGCCGAACTGCGAGGCGTTGAAACTGAGCAGCACGACCACTGCAACCGGCAGGAACATGAAGCTGTAAACCAGCAGCGTCCATATCCGCACCAGCGTCCAGCCCATCAGCCCAGCCCCTTCATCAACTGCGCCATGCCGAGGTAGCGGTTGTAGATCAGCACCAGCGCGCCAAGCACAGCCAGCAGCATCAGCGACAGCGCCGAGCCCAGCGGCCAGTTGAGCTGGGTGATGATCGCCTCGAAAACGAGATTGGCGAACATCGCGTCGGTGGGTCCGCCCAGAACCAGCGGCGTGATATAGGTGCCCGCCCCCAGCACGAAACACAGCAGCCCCCCCGCGGCCAGCCCCGGCAGCGACAGGGGCAGCGTGACCTGCAGGAACGCCTGCCATTTCGTGGCGCCCAGCGAATTGGCGGCGTCTTCCAGCGTGGTGTCGATCCCGTCGAGGCTGACAAACACGTTCAGCACCATGAAGGGCAGCAGGAAATGCACGAGCCCCAGGATGACCGTGGTCTCGTTATAAAGCATCTGGACCGGCTCGGAGACGATCCCGAGGCCGGTCAGCAGCCAGTTCACCGCCCCCGAGACGCCGAGGATGTTGATCCAGCTCATCGTGCGGATGATGTAGCTGATCCAGAAGGGCAGCATCAAAAGCAGCAGCAACACCGCCTTGTTGCCCTTCGACCGCGCGATGAAATACGCCGCAGGATACCCCATCAGCGCGCATACCAGCGTGGTGATTGCGGCGATCTTGAGCGTGTTCAGCAGAATGTCGCGGTAAAACTCGTCAGTCAGCGCCTCGGCCCAGTTGTCCAGGAAAAACCCCACCTGGTCGGCCCCGGTGGCCGTGCGCAGCCAGAACGAATAGACCGCGATGAAAACCAGCGGCACGAAGAGCAGCAGCGCGACCGCGCCGAGCGCGGGGGATAGCAAGATCCATGGCTGTCGCGCTTCGCGGGTTTCGACGGACATTCCAGCCTGCGTGTTCAAGGAGGTGTTGAACGAAGCGTGGCGGGATGCCACACATAGATCAAATAGATAATTGGAATTTCTGCTATAGATGAAACCTATACTCAACCCTTCGCCCGACGCCCCCGACCGGCTGATGCGCGAACTCGACTGGAACCTGCTGCGTACCTTCGTCGTGTTGGCGGAATCGGGGTCGGTCACCGCCGCCGCCGAGAAACTGCGGCTCAAGCAACCCACCGTTTCGGCCGCGCTGAAACGTCTGGAAGAGCGGCTGGACAAGCGCCTGGTCGAACGCCGGCCGGGCCATTTCCACCTGACCGAGGCGGGCGAGTTGCTGTACCGCGAGGCGGTCGATATCCAGGGCTCGATCCTGCGGCTGTCGACCCTGATGCGCGAGGTCGCCGACGAGGTGCAGGGCCGCGTCAAGATCGCCGTGGCCAGCCACGTTGTCTGTCCGCTCTTCGACGCCGCCCTGGCCGAGTTCCACGCCCGACATCCCCGGGCCACGCTGTCGATCGACGTCATGGCCAGCCGCGATGCGCTGGCCGCCGTCACCGCCAAGGCGGCGACGCTGGCGATCTGCCTCGTGCGCAACCGTAACCCCCGGCTGGAATACCGCCGCATCTATCGCGAGTTCTTCGGCCTTTATTGCGGCCCGCCCCATGCGCTGTTCGGGCGCGCGGATGTGCAGCAAAAGGATCTTGCCGGCCTGCCGACGGTGAGTTTCGAGACCGACAGGCTGCATGACGTGCTGCGCCCGGTCACGCTGATGCGCGCCGAGGCCGAGCTGGGCGAGCGGATCGTCGGCCAGTCGAGCCATCTCGAAGAGGTCCGGCGCATGATCATCGCCGGCCTGGGCGTCGGGCCGCTGCCGGTGCACGTGGTGCGCCGCGACGTCGAGGACGGGCTGCTTTGGGCCCTGCCGCCCTATGACCGGCGCCCGGCCATCGACGTGCATGTCGTCTGGAACCCGCAGGCCAGGATGAACCGCGCCGAAGAGGCGATGCTGGCCACCCTGAATCGCATGATCGAAACGACCCCTATCGAAGAGCGGACCTACGCCTGAGGCGCAGGCGGGGTCAGGCGTTGAACAGGAAGTGCATCACGTCGCCGTCCTGCACGACATAGGCCTTGCCCTCGGCGCGCATCTTGCCGGCATCCTTGGCGCCCTGTTCGCCGCCGCAGGCTATGAAATCGTCATAGGCGATTGTCTCGGCCCGGATGAAACCGCGCTCGAAATCGCCGTGGATCACGCCCGCCGCCTTTGGCCCGGTCGTCCCGGTCGGGATCGTCCAGGCGCGGGCCTCCTTGGGTCCGACGGTGAAATAGGTCTGCAACTCCAATAGCTTGTAACCTGCCTTGATCAGCCGGTCGAGACCGGCCTCTTCAAGCCCGAGTTCGGAAAGAAACATCTCGGCCTCATCGGCATCGAGCTGGCTGATCTCTTCCTCGATCTTCGCCGAGATCACCACGCTGGCCGCGCCCTGCTCTTCGGCCATCTTCGCCACGGCCGCGGAATGTTCGTTGCCTTCGGACGCCTCGTCCTCGGACACGTTGCAGACGTAGAGCACCGGCTTGGCGGTCAGCAGTTGCAGCATGTCCCACGCCTTGCGGTCGTCCTCGGCCACCTCGACGGTGCGCGCAGGCCGTCCCGCTTCCAGCGCCGCCAGCGCCACTTTCAGCAGGCGTTCCTGCTGCACCGCCTCCTTGTCGCCGCCCCGCACCTTGCGCACGATGTTCTGCAGCCGTTTCTCGATGCTTTCCAGGTCGGCCAGCATCAGTTCGGTCTCGATCACCTCGGCATCGGCCACCGGGTCGACGCGGCCCTCCACATGGGTCACGTCGCCATCCTCGAAACAACGCAGCACATGAGCGATGGCGTCGCATTCGCGGATATTGGCCAGAAACTGGTTGCCGAGCCCCTCGCCCTTGCTGGCGCCCTTCACCAGCCCGGCGATGTCGACGAAGGTCATGCGCGTCGGGATGATCGCCTTCGACCCGGCGATCCCGGCCAGCTTGTCCAGCCGCGGGTCGGGCACGGCCACCTCGCCCACGTTGGGCTCGATGGTGCAGAAGGGGAAATTGGCCGCCTGCGCCGCCGCAGTCCGGGTCAGCGCGTTGAAAAGGGTCGATTTGCCCACGTTCGGCAGGCCGACGATGCCGGTCTTGAAGCCCATTTCCGTCTCTCCGCTTGGTCCGCGCGCATGTAGGGGTCGGGGGGCACGAAGGTCAAGCCGGAGTGCCGCGCAAAATTCTTCGAAGAATTTTGCCAGGGCTTTTCGAAACCTCTTGCGGCCATGGAGACCAAAGCGCCCATTGATTTTCCCGCGCTGCTGCCGCAAACCGCATAAGCCAGAAAGAGGGGGACCCCATGACCCGCATCGACGCCAAATTCGCCGCGCTCAAGGCAGAGAACCGCAAGGCTTTCGTCGCCTACGTGATGGCGGGCGACCCCGACTACGCCACGTCGCTGGAGATCGTGAGGGGGCTGCCGGACGCTGGAGTCGATATCATCGAACTGGGCATGCCGTTTACCGACCCGATGGCCGACGGGCCGACCATCCAGCTGGCCGGACAGCGCGCGCTGGAGGCGGGCCAGACCCTGCAAAAGACGCTGGACATGGCGCGCGCCTTTCGCGCCGCGGACGACACCACGCCGATCGTGATGATGGGCTATTACAACCCGATCTATAACCGCGGCGTCGAGACCTTCCTGAAAGACGCGCAAGAGGCCGGGATCGACGGGCTGATCGTGGTCGACCTGCCCCCCGAAGAGGACGACGAGCTGTGCATCCCCGCCCAGGCGGCCGGGCTGAACTTCATCCGCCTCGCCACGCCCACGACCGACGACGCGCGCCTGCCCAAGGTGCTGCAGAACACCTCCGGTTTCGTCTACTACGTCTCGATCACCGGCATCACCGGCGCGGCCAACGCCCAGGCCGGCGACGTCGGGCCAGAGGTGGCGCGGATCAAGGCGCAGACCGACCTGCCGGTCATCGTCGGCTTCGGTATCAAGAGCCCCGAGGCGGCCGAGGCGATCGCAGGCGTGGCCGACGGCGCCGTCGTGGGCTCGGCCATCGTCAAGCAGATCGAGGACGGACGGCCGGTGACCGAGATCCTCGACTACGTGAAGGGGCTGGCCGACGGCGCCCACCGGGCCTGAGCGATCAGCCCAGGATGCGCGCGGCCGCCGCGGCCAGATCGTCCACGACCGCAGTGGGCGGAGGCGTGACGCGGGCCTCGTCGCCTTGCCGGTACTTGCCGGTCCTCACCAGATAGGCCGCACCCGCGCCGGCGGCGCGCGCCCCGGCGACATCGGCCTCGGCATCGTCGCCCACCATTGCCACCGCACCGAGTTCCAGCGCCATATCCGCCGCCGCCGCCGCGAAAAAGCCCGGCGCGGGTTTGCCCAGGATCCGCGCCTCGGTACCGCTGGCATATTCCAGCGCGCGCACGAAGGCGCCGGCATCCAGGCTGAGCCCGCCATCGGCATCGCGGAACACCCGGTTGGCGGCGAGCGCGAGAAACGGCGCGCCGCCCTCCAGCACCCTGAAGGCCGCGTTCAGCGCCTCGTAGGTGAAAAACCGCCCGGCATCGCCCAGAACCAGCGCCTTGGGCCCCTCCTCGGGCACGCCTTGGAAATCTTCCGCCAGGTCGGGATGGATCAGGAAATGGGCACTGTGACCGGTCTCTTCCAGCCAACGGCGCGCGGCGGCGGCCGGCGTGAACAACTCGCCCGCGTCGAGCGGCACGCCCATCTTCGTCAGCTTTTCCACCAGCCGACGCCTGGGGCTGCGCGTGCTGTTTGACAGGAACCGCACCGGCAGGCCCGCGGCACGCAGCCGGGCCACCGCCTCGACCGCGCCGGGCAGGGCCTCGTCACCCGCGTAGATGACGCCGGAAATGTCGAGAAGGACGCCCTTGACCATCGCCGCCAGCCTGCCTGCCGCCCGGGGCCCGGGTCAAGCGCCCTGCCCGGCCGTCTATCGCGGACTGCGCGGCCATGCTACGTTCGCCGCCGGGAAAAAAGCTGCAAGGGGAACCGTCGTGGCGGGACGCTGGCAAATGCTCGCCGTGCTGACGCTGGCGCGGGCGGCGATGGGGGTGCAGTTCCAGTCGGTGGCCGCCGTGGGCGCCCGGCTGACCGGCGAGGCCGGGCTGAGCCACACGATGCTGGGCACACTGATCGGGCTTTACCTTTTGCCCGGCGCGTTGCTGGCGCTGCCGGGCGGCTGGCTGGGCCAGCGGTTCGGCGACAAGCGGCTGGTGCTGATCGGGCTGGGGCTGATGACGCTGGGCGGCGCGGCGCTGGGTCTGTCGCAGGAAACAGGGCCGATGCTGGCCGGCCGGGCAGTGTCGGGCGCGGGCGCGGTGCTGCTGAACGTGCTGGTCACCAAGATGGTCGCCGACTGGTTCGCAGAGCACGAGATCGTGCCGGCGATGGGCCTGTTGATCACGAGCTGGCCGATGGGCATCGCGCTGGCCATGGTCGTGCTGCCGGTGCTGGGGGCGGGCCTGCCTGTGGGGGCCGGTGCGCTGATCGCCGCCGCGCTGGCCGGATTCGCCCTCGTGCTGGTCGCGGCGATCTACCGCGCGCCGCCGCAAGGTGCGGCCGCCACAAGGCCCGGACGGGTCCGCCTGACGGGCGACGAGACCGTGCGCGCGATCCTCGCGGGGCTGGTCTGGACCTTTTATAATGCCGGGCTGATCGCGGTGATCGCCTTCGCCCCCGACCTGCTGATCGCGCGCGGCACACCCCCGGCCGAGGCCACCGCAATGGTCAGCCTCGTGGGCTGGCTGATCATTCCCAGCCTGGCGCTGGGCGGGTGGATCTCGGCGCGGGTGGGCCGGCCCGACACCACGGTGCTGGGCTGTTTCGCGCTGGTCGGCGCCTCGATTCTGCTGTTGCCCGCGGGCGCGCCGGCGCTGCCGCTGCTGGCGCTGATCGGGCTGGTCTTCGGTCCGCCGGGCCCGCTGATCATGACCCTGCCGGTGCAGGCGGTGCGCCCCGAGGCCCGCGCGCTGGGCATGGGCATATACTTTACCTGCTACTACCTGGGCATGGCCGCGGTGCCGCCGCTGGCAGGGTGGCTGCGCGACATCACGGGGACCCCCGCCGCACCGCTCTGGATCGCCGTTGCCTGTCTCGGTATCGCCGCGCTTTCGCTCGTTGCGTTCCGCCTGCGGGGCCGGTGAGGCGCTCAGCCCAGCGTCACGTCCAGGATCATCATCAGGATCAAACCGCCCGTTAGCCCGACGGTCGCCCGGTTCTGGTGACCGTGGCGGTGCGTCTCGGGGATGATCTCGTGGCTGATGATGTAGATCATCGCGCCCGCGGCAAAGGCCAGCCCCCAGGGCAGCACATGCGCCGAAACCGACACGGCCGCGGCGCCCAGCACGCCGCCCACGGGCTCGATCAGCCCGGTCGCAAGCGCGATGAGAAAGGCGCGCATCCGCGTGTAGCCCTGGCCCGCCAGCGCCACGGCCACGGCCAGCCCCTCGGGCGCGTTCTGCAACCCGATGCCGGTGGCCAGCGAGATCCCGTTGGCGACGTTTCCGCCGCCAAAGCCCACGCCCACGGCCATACCCTCGGGAAAGTTGTGGATCGTGATGGCGATGACGAAGAGCCAGATCTTGGCCAGCGCGGCGGCCTCGGCCCCTTCGCGGCCCTCGATGAAATGCTCGTGCGGCAGGGCCTCGTTCATCATGGCCACGGCGAACGCGCCCAGCGCGACCCCGGCCCCCGCGATCAGCGCCGCCAGCAGGACGCTGCCGTACAGGTCTTCCGCCGCGTCTATGCCGGGCAGGATCAGCGAAAAGAACGAGGCCGCCAGCATCACACCCGCGGCAAAGCCCAGCATGGTGTCGTTCGCGCGGCGCGAGATGGAGCGCCCCACCAGCACCGGCAAGGCCCCGACCCCGGTCATCAGACCGGCGGCAAGCGACGCGAAAAGGCCCAGGGCGACGATGCTCATGAGGTTTCTTCGCGCAATCGACCCAACGCGGCAAGCGGTAATGCCCGTTGCCTGTGCTGCGCCCGATTGGTAATCGTTTTTTACCAAAGCCCCGGAGTCCGCCCATGCCCGTCATCACCGAAATCGAAGACCTGCGCCGCATCTACCACCGGCGCGTGCCCCGGATGTTCTACGATTATTGCGAAACGGGCAGTTGGACCCAGCAAACCTTCCGCGAGAACACCAGCGATTTCGCCGATATCCGCCTGCGCCAGCGGGTCGCCGTCGACATGGAGGGGCGGTCGACCGCGACCACCATGGTGGGCGAGGATGTGGCGATGCCCGTGGCCCTCGCGCCCGTCGGGATGACCGGGATGCAATGCGCCGATGGCGAGATCAAGGCCGCACGCGCGGCCGAGAAATTCGGCGTGCCCTACACCCTGTCGACCATGTCGATCTGTTCCATCGAGGACGTGGCCGAACACACGACGAAACCTTTCTGGTTCCAACTCTATGTGATGCGCGACGAGGAATATGTCGCCAACATCATCCAGCGCGCGAAAGACGCCAAATGCTCGGCGCTGGTGCTCACCCTCGACCTGCAAATACTCGGCCAGCGGCACAGGGATCTGAAAAACGGCCTCTCGGCGCCGCCCAAGCTGACGATCCCCACGATGATGAACCTGGCCACCAAATGGGGCTGGGGGCTGGAGATGCTGGGCACGAAACGCCGCCAGTTCGGCAATATCGTGGGCCACGCCAAGGGCGTGACCGACGCCTCGTCGCTGATGAGCTGGACGCACGAGAATTTCGACCCGCGCCTGAACTGGGACCGGGTGAAGGCGCTGAAAGAGCAATGGGGCGGCAAGCTGATCCTCAAGGGCATCCTCGACGAGGAAGACGCCCGCCGCGCGCTGGATGTGGGCGCCGACGCGATCGTGGTGTCGAACCATGGCGGGCGCCAGCTCGACGGGGCGCTCTCGGCGATCCGGGCGCTGCCCGGGATCGTGCGCGCCGTCGGCGACCAGGTGGAGGTGCATTTCGACAGCGGCATCCGCTCTGGCCAGGACGTGCTCAAGGCGCTCGCGCTGGGGGCCAGGGCCACGTATATCGGCCGGGCCTATATCTACGGGCTGGGCGCGATGGGCGAAGCGGGCGTCACCAGGGCGCTGGAGGTCATCCACAAGGAACTGGACACCACCATGGCGCTGTGCGGCCGCAAGACCATCGAGGGTCTGAGCCGCGACATCCTGCTGGTGCCCGACGATTTCGAGGGCAAATGGACCTGAGCGGGCGTTTTACCCTTTCCAACCGCGCCCATCTCGGCTAAGGGCACGGCCTCATCCGGGCATACACCCTTGGAGGATGCCCTTTCATTTTAGGAGAACAACCAATGGCTGGTGAGATCCCAGATCTTCACGCCACGGTACGGACGGGGACAGGCAAGGGGGCCGCTCGTCAAGCTCGCCGCGAGCATTTCGTACCGGGCATCGTCTATGGCGGCGGCAGCGACCCGCTGCCGATCAACATCAAGTACAACGCGCTGCTGAAACGCCTCAAGGCGGGCCGGTTCCTGGCGACGCTGTTCAACCTCAAGGTCGATGGAGAAGAGGACGTGCGCGTGATCTGCCGCGGCGTTCAGCGCGACGTGGTCAAGGACCTCCCGGTCCATGTCGACCTGATGCGCCTGCGCCGCAACTCGCGGATCAACCTCTACATCCCCGTCGAATTCGTGGGCGAAGAAACGTCGCCGGGCCTCAAGAAAGGCGGCGTGCTGACCGTGGTGCGCCCCGAGGTGGAACTCAAGGTGACCGCCGGCGACATCCCCGAGAAGTTGACCGTCGACGTCTCGGCGATGAATATCGGCGATATCGTGCACATCTCGGACATCGAGCTGCCCAAGGGCACCCGCCCGATGATCACCGACCGCGACTTCGTCATTGCCAACGTCTCGGCCCCGTCGGGCCTGCGCGCGTCCGAGGACGAGGCCGAGGACGAGACCGAAGAAGAGGTGGAGGCCACCGAGGAGTAATCCTTTCGGCCTCAGAAGGTTACGCGCGGGGCCCTTCGGGGCCCCGTTTTCGTTCCACCCGCCGGCCCGCGCTTATTGCGAGGCCATGACGTAGTCGAAATAGGGGGAATACGGGTCGATGCTGCCCAGAAGCCCCGGCAGCGACATGCAAAAGCGGTGCATCTCCCGTGCCGCGTCGCTGGTGGCGCGGGTGGCGACACCTTCGGGCCACCAGGCCGCGCGCAGCGCCGCCTGGCTGTCTGCATCGATGCGCGGGCGCAGGTACTGCGTTTCGAACGCGTCCACCCAGCCGATCTGCCGCCACAGGTTCTGCCGCTCGGGGGGCCATGAGCCGGCCCCTTCGCTCCGGTCGATCAGGTGCCAGTGCTGGTCGATCATGTCGCGCGCCCAGGACACGCACAGGATGCCGGCCTTCAGGCGTGCGGTTTCCACCGCGTCGGAAAGCTCGCCCTCCACCTCTACCCAGTCATCGGCCAGGACGAGCCGGGCGATTTCGGTCGCCAGCTGCGGCGGACGGGCACCGGCCGTGGCCGGGACCGAAAGGTGGGTGGCCAGGACCAGGCCAAAGCCGAGGCGCGCAAGCGCGCGTTTTCTTGCCTGGCGCCCCGGGCGGGAGTTCGGCAAGGGAGAAGTCTGTCGTGTCGGGCACATGGGAGGCCATCCGTTTCGCTTCGCGCGGCCCGCCTCCCTCCGGGCCGGTGTGTCTTGACGCGACGGCGCTCTTCACGGTGCCGTCACCACAATGTGACACGAGGTTAAATGAACAGCACTTCTGACCTAATTGCTGCAGGTGCAAAATCGGATGATTGGAAAAAACCCGTGCACGTTTCGGGCCGTTTGCCCAATTCTTAATCGCTCACCGAACGGGGGCCGGCGGCCCCGGCGCCGCCTTTTTCGCCTGTCAGCGGCCTAGCTCAGTTCCTGCACCGATTGGAAAATCTCCAGCTCGGGCGGTTCGAGATAGAGCTCCGACGACCCCTTGGCCCCCTTGTGCGCGGCCCGGAACGCGTCGGATTTCGTCCAGGCGGAAAACGCCGCCTCGCTCTCCCAGAAGGTATGCGAGGCGTAAAGCCGGTAGCCCTCTTTCGCGGGCCCTTTCAGCAGATGGAAGGACACGAAGCCCGGCACCGCCTTGAGATGGCTGTCGCGGGTCTTCCAGACCGCCTCGAACTCCGCTTCCCTGCCGGCGACCACCTTGAACCGGTTCATCGTCAGATACATGGGCTGTCCCTTCGCTGCTGCCGGCCATGGCTGGCCTTTCGTGCCAATTCAGGGCATCAAGAGACCGAGTGCAACCGGGCGGAGTTCACGAATGCGACTTTTCGTCGGGCTGGGCAATCCCGGCGCCAAATATGCGGCCAACCGGCACAATATCGGCTTCATGGCCGTGGACCGGATCGCCGAGGATCACGGCTTTTCGCCTTGGCGGGACAAGTTCCAGGGCCAGGTGGCCGAGGGGCGGCTGGGCCCCGAGAAAGTGGTGCTTTTAAAGCCCGAAACCTACATGAACCGCTCGGGCGACGCGGTGCAGGCGGCGGTGCAGTTCTTCAAACTGGAACCGGAGGATGTCGTGGTGTTCCACGACGAGCTGGACCTCGCGCCGGGCAAGTGCCGGGTCAAGCAGGGCGGCGGCCATGCCGGCCATAACGGCCTGCGCTCGATCCACGCCCATATCGGGGCCGAGTATGGCCGGGTGCGGCTGGGCATCGGGCATCCGGGCGACAAGGCCAGGGTGTCGGGCTATGTTCTCAGCGATTTCGCCAAGGCCGACCGCGACTGGCTGGACGACCTGATGCGCGGCATTTCCGACGGGGCGGCCGACCTCGCGCGCGGCGATAGCGGGAAATTCCTCAACGCCGTGGCGCTGCGGGTGGCACCCCCGCGCAGCAGCACCACGGCGCCGAAGCCCGAGGCGAAACCCGCCCAGCCCGAGCCCGAGCCGCCGCAAGACACCCGTTCGCCCCTGCAAAAGCTTGCCGACCGGTTCCGCTGAGCCCGCGCTGATCGCGGCGCTACGAGCGCAGGCAACGGCCTGCGCCGGGCTCGGGTCGCCCTTCATGGCGCGGCTTTTGCGGCTCGCGGCGGATCGGTTGGCACCCGGCTTGCCAGTGGCAGAGCGCCTGCTGGGCTGGCAGGGCGATCTGGGGCCCGCGGGCCAGTCGGTGCCGCTCAGGCTGGCCGGGGCGCTGCACGGGCTGGTGCTGTCCGGCTTGGCGCCGGGGCTTGCGGCCGCCTACCCGCCCCATGCCGTCGACGACGACTGGCTCTGGAGGGAAATCGAACATGCCTTTCGCGCCCATGAACCCCGGCTGTTGGAATGGCTCGACAGGCCGCCGCAAACCAACGAGGTCCGCCGCTCTGCAGCGCTGATCGCGGCGGGGCACTGGCTTTCGGCGCGTGTCGGCCTGCCTTTCGTGCTGTCCGAAATCGGCGCCAGCGCCGGGCTGAACCTCAACTGGGATCGCTTTGCCCTGGCCCTGCCCGACGGCAGCCGGCGCGGCCCGCGCGCGGCGCTGCTGACGCTAAACCCCGATTGGCAGGGGCTGCTGCCGCCCGATGCGCAGGTTCGTGTCGTCGGCCGGCGCGGGGTCGATCTCAGCCCGATCGACGCCGACACCCCCGAGGGCGCGCTCAGGCTCTGCGCCTATCTCTGGCCCGACCAGCCCGAGCGTCTGGCGCTGACGCGCGCCGCGCTCGGCGCGCCGGCGGCCCCGGTCGACCGGGGCGATGCCCTGCCCTGGCTGGCCCGACGGTTGGCCCGGCCCCGGCCCGGCGCGCTGCATGTGGTATTCCACACCGTGGCGTGGCAGTATCTGTCCGCCCCGGCCCGGGCGGCGGGGGCGGAGATGCTGGCCGTGGCGGGCGCCCGTGCGACCCCTTCGGCCCCCCTCGCTCATGTGGCGATGGAAACGGACGGCGACGATCCAGGTGCGGGCCTGGCCGTCACGCTCTGGCCCGGGGGCAAGCGGGTCGATCTCGGCCGGGTCGATTTTCACGGCCGCTGGGTCAGGTGGAACCCCGCCCCGGCAGCAGCAGGCGCAACGCGATGAAAGGACAGCCATGACGGTCAAGATGGAGCCACCGGTCAACGTACTGGGCGGCGCGCTCGCGCCTTGCTCGAACGCGCCGCTGACCGGCTTTTTCCGCGACGGCCATTGCAACACCTGCCGCGAAGACCGCGGCAGCCACACCGTCTGCGCCGTGATGACGGCAGAATTTCTGGCCTATTCGAAATACGTGGGCAACGACCTGTCCACCCCGCATCCCGAATTCCGTTTTCCGGGGCTGAGGCCGGGCGACCGCTGGTGTCTCTGCGCCGGGCGTTTTCTGCAGGCCCATGACGAGGGCTGCGCGCCGCAGATCGACCTGGAGGCCACCCATATCCGCGCGACGGAGGTTGTCCCGCTCGACATCCTGCGGCGTTATGCCTGCGTTTCGGACTGAAAGCCGGAGGCCGGCACCAGGTCTTCGGCCAGCAGATCCTCGATAAAGAGGCCCAGCAACTGGGGCCGCCCGCTGACATCGGCCTTGCGGTAGATGGCGTTGGTCTGCGCCTTGACCGTACCCTCCGAGGTGTTGCGCAGGCCGGCAATTTCGGGTGTGGACAGCCCCTTGATGCAAAACAGCGCCACCTCGCGCTCGGCGGGGGTCAGCGCCCACTCGTCGAACCGTTCCTGCATCAACTCGGCAAAGGCCCCCGCGGCGACGCGCAGTTGCGCCTTGGCGCGGGCGGCCTTCTGCATGGTGCGCCGCAAGGCCAGCCCGCCCAGAACCAACCCCAGGATCAGCCCGACGGCCGCCCCGATTTCCAGAAATTCGCGGGTCTGCCAACTGAGCGGCTGGCTGCGCAGCCCCAACACGGTCAGCGCGATATCGGAAACGAAGAACACCGCGCAGACGGCCTGCACGGAGAGAATTGCGAGGATGAAGAAACCGTCCCTCACCAGACCCTGGGCCAGTTGCGGGCCCTGCACGGATCAATCTTCATCTTCGTCGTCCCCTTCGTCGTCGCTGCTGTCATCTTCCTCATCTTCTTCGTCTTCTTCGTCTTCTTCGTCTTCTTCGTCTTCTTCGTCTTCTTCATCGTGGCCGCCGCCACCCGAGCCGCCGCCGCCCGAGCCGCCACCGCCCGAGCCGCCGTCATCCGAGCCGCCGCCGCCCGAGCCACCATCATCCGAGCCGCCGTCATCCGAGCCGCCGCCACCCGAGTCGTCATCGCGGCTACCGGTTGGGTCGCGGTCGTCGGAGTCGCGTCGCTCGAACAGGCGTCCGGGGCGATCGTCGTCGGCGCTGTCAGCCTCTTCCCAGAAATCGCGCAGGATTTCGCCGGTCCGAAGATTGACGATGATCTCGCGGCGTGCCTCCGGGCCGGTCGCCACGATACGGGTGCGGCCCAGCAGCGTGCGCGAGATGCGGATCTCGGTGTAGCCCTGCCCTTTGAGCTGGTCGATGATGCGATCTTTCAGCCCCTGCGCGACGGCCATTGGCGCCCCGGCCGTCAGGCCGAGCGCGATTAGACCTACGATAAAGCGTCTGCGCTTCATGATGCGTCCCGTTTATGCGCCAATATCGCGCCCCCGGCCTTTATGATCGGGCCAGGGGCACTGTGGCAAGTCCCGCCCAAGGGGGTTGAGGACGGGCATCGCCACGTCCGGTGTCAGCTATCGTCGTGATCGTCGTCGTGATCGTCGTCGTGATCGTCGTCGTGGTCGTCGTCGTGGTCGCGGTCATGATCGCGATCATGGTCGCGGTCATGGTCGCGGTCATGGTCGCGGTCCCGGCTGGACGAATCGCGGCCGCTATCGTCGCGCCCCGAGGAATCGTCATCGTAGCTGTCATCGTCATGGTCGCTGTCGTGGGACGAACTGTCATCGTACCCAGACCGGCCATGGTCGCGCCCCGAGGAATCGTGGTCGGACCCATGGTCGTCGTACCCGCGGTCGCGGGACACGCTGTCATCGTCGAATTCGCGGTAGCCCGACCGGTCCCGGGACCGTTCGCGCATGTTGTCCCCGATCATGCGGGAACGGTCCCGCTCCGGGTCGCGCAGACCGTCCGCGATCTCGACCCGATTGCGGACCATGCCGCCATAGCGCCCGGTTTCGTCAGAGAGTACCGCACCGCTTTCGGCGTCGATCACCATCTCGCGCTCGCGCCCGCGCCGCTTGGCATCGACCTCCAGCCGGCTGCCCGCGCGGTCGATCTCGATATCGACATAGCCGTCGGCCCGCAGCTGCTCGATCACCCGGTCGGTCACACGGTCGGCCCAAGGTGCCGTCCCAGCCATGATCGCCAGGCCCGTCACTGCAATGAATTTCGCCCTCATATTCTTACTCCCTTATCAACCGGCGGGAGACATTCCCGTCCGCATAAGGAGAGCTTGGCCGGAGCCGAGGGCGCGCGGCTATCGAGAGAGGGTTTAGGCCCGGAGATTTAAACCACTGACCTACCGATATAAACCTGAGTTTACAGCGTCGCTCACATATCGACGCCGAGATGGCGCGCGACGGTAAAGATATCCTTGTCGCCGCGGCCGCACATGTTCATGCAGATGAGATGGTCGCCGGGCAATTCGGGCGCAATCTTCATCACATGGGCCAGCGCATGGCTCGGTTCGAGCGCGGGGATGATGCCCTCGGTCTCGCAGCAGAACTGAAATGCGGCCAGCGCCTCGTCGTCGGTGATCGAGACATAGTCCGCCCGGCCGATATCGTGCAGCCATGAATGCTCGGGCCCGATGCCGGGATAATCCAGCCCCGCCGAGATCGAGTGGCCCTCGAGGATCTGCCCGTCCTCGTCCTGCAAAAGGTACGTCCGGTTGCCGTGCAGCACGCCCGGTCGTCCGCCGGTAAGCGAGGCACAATGCTCCATCTTCTCGTTCACGCCGCGGCCGCCGGCCTCGACGCCGATGATGGCGACCGACTTATCGTCGAGGAACGGGTAGAACAGGCCCATGGCGTTCGACCCGCCGCCGATGGCGGCGATCAGCGTGTCGGGCAGACGGCCCTCGGCGGCCATCATCTGCTCTTTCGCCTCTTGGCCGATGATCGCCTGGAAATCGCGCACCATCGCGGGGTACGGATGCGGGCCCGCTACCGTGCCGATGCAGTAGAAGGTGTCGCGCACATTTGTAACCCAGTCGCGGAGCGCGTCGTTCATCGCGTCCTTCAGCGTGCCGCGGCCCGATGTCACCGGGATCACCTCGGCGCCAAGCAACTTCATGCGAAAGACGTTGGGTTTTTGCCGCTCGACGTCATGGGCCCCCATGTAGACCACGCATTTCAGCCCGAACTTGGCACAGACCGTTGCGGTGGCCACGCCGTGCTGGCCCGCGCCGGTCTCGGCGATGATCCGGGTTTTGCCCATGCGGCGGGCAAGGATGATCTGGCCCAGCACGTTGTTGATCTTGTGCGCACCGGTATGATTCAGTTCGTCGCGCTTGAGATAGATCCTGGCCCCGCCCAGCCGCTCTGTCATGCGCTCGGCATGGTAAAGCGGAGAGGGCCGGCCGACGTAATGGGTCCAGAGATCGTGCATCTCGTCCCAGAAGCTCTGGTCCGTCTTGGCGTGCTCGTACTGCGCCTCAAGCTCCAGGATCAGCGGCATCAGCGTCTCGCTGACGAAGCGGCCGCCGAACATGCCGAAACGGCCCTTTTCGTCGGGCCCGGTCATGAAGCTGTTGATCAGGTCTTCGGCCATTTCATCCTCCCTTGGCCGCAGCGACGAAGGCCGCGATCCGGTCTGCATCCTTTACCCCTGGGGCGGTTTCGACGCCAGAAGAGACATCGACCTGCCGCGCCCCGGTCAGGCGGATCGCCTCGGCCACGTTTGCCGGCGTCAGCCCCCCGGCCAGCATCCACGGCACCGGCCAGCGCCGCCCGGCGATCAGCCGCCAGTCGAAGGCAAGGCCGTTGCCGCCCGGCAACTCCGCCCCTTTCGGCGGTTTGGCGTCGACGAGCAACTGGTCGGCCACCTTTGCGTGCTCGGCCAGCGCCGGCAGGTCGGCCTCGTCGGCCAGTCCCACCGCCTTCATCACCGGCAGGCCGGTGCGCGCCTTGACCTCGGACACGCGTGCGGGGGTTTCGGCGCCGTGAAGCTGCAGCATGTCGATCGGCACCGCGGCCAGCAGCGCATCCAGCGCCGCATCGTCGGCATTGACGACCAGCGCCACCTTGGCCACCCCCGGCGGCACGCCGAGGGCCAGCGCACGGGCGGCCTCGTGGGTCAGGTGACGCGGCGATTTGGGGAAGAAGGCGAAACCCACATAGGACGCGCCCGCACCCACCGCCGCGTCGCGCGCGGCGGCGTCGGTGATGCCGCAGATCTTTACCCGGATGTCATAGGCCATGGGCGGGGTTTACCCCGCCTTGCCGCCATCCTCAAGCAGCGCAAGGATCTCGTCGCGGCCCTCGTCGCGGTGCTTGTCCTTTTTCAGACGGCCCACCTCACGCTTGAGCTTGTTGACCTCGCGGCGGCGCTTGGATGCCTCGCTGCGGAACTTGGCCTCGCGCAGCCATTCCCACAGAAAGCCCAGCAACAGGCCAGCAGCCACCCCCATCAGCCCAACCATGAACAGCGGCAGCTCCGTGGAGTAATTCACGCCGGCAAAGACCGCCACCTCTTCGGGCAGAAGCGTCAGCGTGACCACCTCGCGGTTTGCGATCGCCATGGTGATGAGGCAGACGGCGAGAACGAGCAGAAACAGGTAGCGGATGTAGCGCATGGATGGGATTCCGTTTATTTGCCGTTCAGACGGTCGCGCAGCAGCTTGCCGGTCTTGAAGAACGGCACGTATTTATCTTCCACATGCACCGATTCCCCAGTGCGCGGATTGCGGCCGATGCGCGCGTCGCGTTTCTTGACCGAAAATGCCCCGAAGCCGCGCAGTTCGACCCGGTCGCCGCGGGCCATTGCCGCGATGACCTCTTCGAAAATCGTGTTCACGATGCGCTCGACATCGCGCTGGTAGAGATGCGGGTTCTCCTCGGCGATCTTCTGAATCAATTCCGATCGGATCATGTCACTTGGTCCCGTTTGAGCACCCCGCGCCGCGCAAGTGGGCGCTTGGCGACTATAGGCGGCTTTGCGGTCCGGAGAAAGAAAAAGCCTTTGAAAACCGCGTCGCGGCGGCATCTATCGCGGCGACGGGACGCATGGACCAAGGCCTTTTCGCCGATGCAACCGGCGAATCGGCCTTCGAGGGGCAATCCCCCGCAGGTTGAACGCGAGATGATTCGTTCCAAAAAGGCGCGGCCCCGCCCGAAGCCGGGCGGGGCCGCTCTGCCGGCGATTCAGCCGGTTTACTTTTCGTCGCCCTTCAGCGCGGCGCCCAGGATGTCGCCCAGCGAGGCGCCCGAGTCCGAGCTGCCATACTGTTGGACGGCCTCTTTCTCCTCGGCGATCTCGCGCGCCTTGATCGACAGGCCCAGACGGCGTGACTTGCTGTCGATATTGGTCACGCGCACATCGACGTGGTCGCCGACCTGGAAACGCTCGGGGCGCTGTTCGGCACGGTCGCGGCTGAGGTCAGAGCGGCGGATGAACGACTTCATGCCCTCGTATTCCACCTCGATCCCGCCTTCCTCGATCGAGGTCACGGTCACGGTGATGACCGAGCCGCGCTTGACGCCGCCCACGGCCTCGGCAAAGGGGTCGCCCTCCAGCGCCTTGACCGACAGCGAGATACGCTCCTTGTCGGTATCCACCTCGGTGACCACGGCCTTGACCATGTCGCCCTTGCGGTAGTTCTGGATCGCCTCTTCGCCGCGCTGGTCCCAGCTCAGGTCGCTGAGGTGGACCATGCCGTCGATGTCGTTGTCGAGACCGATGAACAGACCGAATTCGGTGATGTTCTTGACCTCGCCTTCGACCTCGGTGCCCTCCGGATGGGTCTCGGCAAAGACCTCCCAAGGGTTGCGCATGCACTGCTTGAGGCCCAGCGAAACCCGGCGCTTGGCCTGGTCGATTTCCAGCACCATGACGTCGACTTCCTGGCTGGTCGAGACGATCTTGCCGGGATGGACGTTCTTCTTGGTCCAGGACATTTCGCTGACATGGACCAGACCTTCGACGCCCGGCTCCAGCTCGACGAAAGCACCGTAGTCGGTGATGTTGGTCACGCGGCCCTTGTGCACGGTGGCGATCGGGTATTTCGCGCCCACTGTATCCCACGGATCGTCCTGCAGCTGCTTCATGCCCAGGCTGATGCGGTGGGTTTCCTTGTTGATCTTGATGACCTGCACCTTGACGGTCTCGCCGATCGACAGGATTTCCGAGGGGTGGTTGACCCGGCGCCACGCCATGTCGGTGACGTGCAGCAGGCCGTCGACACCGCCGAGATCGACGAAGGCGCCGTATTCGGTGATGTTCTTGACCACGCCGTCAACCGCGTCACCCTCGGTGAGCTTGGCGATGACCTCGGCGCGCTGTTCGGCGCGGCTTTCCTCGAGGATGGCGCGGCGCGAGACCACGATGTTGCCGCGGCGGCGGTCCATCTTGAGGATCTGGAACGGCTGCTTGAGGCCCATCAGCGGGCCGGCATCGCGCACCGGGCGCACATCGACCTGTGAGCCGGGCAGGAACGCAACGGCGCCGCCCAGATCCACGGTAAAGCCGCCCTTGACCCGGCCGAAGATCGCGCCCTCGACGCGGGCGTCGTCGGCATAGGCTTTTTCCAGGCGGTCCCAGGCTTCCTCGCGGCGGGCCTTGTCGCGGCTGATCACGGCTTCGCCGCGCGCGTTCTCGACACGGTCGAGGAACACCTCGACCTCGTCGCCGATCTCGATTTCGGGGGCCTCGCCGGGGTTGGCGAATTCCTTGAGCTCGACGCGGCCTTCCATCTTGTAGCCGACATCGATGATGGCCTGGCCCGCCTCGATGGCGATCACCTTGCCTTTGACGACGCTGCCCTCGCTGGGCGTGTCGATTTCGAAGCTTTCGTTCAGGAGGGCTTCGAATTCCTCCATGGATGTGTTCTGAGCCATGTGGTCTCGGGTTTCCTTTGACTTACGCTTTTTCCGGCCGGGCGGTTGTCTCCGCCGGTCTTGGGTTGGTCATTTCAGGCCGCTCAGAGAAAAACAAAGAGGGCCGGAGGAAATGTCCGACCCCTGCTCGTCTTGTTATTCGGCTTGCGCACCTTGTCGACGCGCGTGGCTATAGGACGTTTTCACCCTTTTCGCAAGGGGAATGCGCCCCGCCCCCATGCCGGGGACGGGGCCCGGGTCACATCCAGCGCAGCGGTTCGGACCGGCGCGGTGGCATTGGCGGCAGGCCGATATCCTGCCGCAGATGGTTGTTCAGGTCGCCGAGCCTGCAGTGGCCCGGCCTGCCCCTGCCCTCGAAGATGCCGAGTATGGCGGCGGCCAGCACGCGCCAGGCGCCGTGCTGCTCGATGACAAGGGCGATGGGCGTCGGCGGTTCTGTCCGGCCCGCCTGCCGGTCTGCGATTGCGTTCATGGTTCCTTTGCACGGATCGACCCGAAGCCGGGACCCCCGTGCCCTATGGCTGAGATGAATGGAGTCCGGACAGACGGGTGCCGCGGGCAGACGATGTCAGGACGGTTGCTGGTCTGAAAGGGTGGCGTCGGTGGCCTGACGGATCAGGCCGGGCGGGTCATCGCTGGGTGCGGGTTCGCTGCGATACCCAATGGGCGCCACGGGGTCCGAAACGCGAGACAAAGGCGCGATAGGTGATCTGCATGTCACGCCTCCTTTGAGTAATGCGTGTTTCGGATGGCCGCCTTATGCCACGAACCGGCCCGGTCGCCTAGCCTCTCAAGTCCGGGCCGCGCGCAGATGCGGCCCGGAGGCCACACCGGGCCCGGTCAGCAATACCGTTCGACCCCGGTCCAGTAGGCATCGCCATAGCGGTCGCCATGGGTCCAGCCCACCGGCAGCGCCCGCTCGATGGCGTCGAGATCGCCCTGCGAAAGCGTCAGTTCGGCCCCGCGCAGCAGGGCGCGGAAATGGGCGGGCGAGCGCGTGCCCGGGATCGGCAGCACATGATCGCCGCGGGTCAGAAGCCACGCGATGGCCAGCGCCGGCGTGGGCTCGCCCATGTCGCGGGCCAACCGTCTCAGACGGTCAGAGGCGGCGATGTTGGCGCTATAATTCGGCTCCTGGAACCGGGGGTTGTCGCGCAGGAAGCCGATATCCGCGATCGCGTCGAGCCCGAGCGGCGTGTCGGTCAGCAGCGACCGGCCGACGGGGGAAAAGGCCACCAGCGTGGTGCCAAGCGCCGCGCAGGTCTGCACCAGCCCCAGTTCCGGCGCGCGGGTGGAAAGGGAATATTCCGACTGTACCGCCGCGACCGGATGCACCGCGTGGGCGCGGGCCAGCGAGGTCGGCGCGATCTCGGAAAACCCGATGCCGCGCGTCTTGCCCTTGGCCACGAGCGTGGCCAGCCCCTCGGTCACCGCCTCGATGGGCATGTCGACCTGACGTCGGTGGACATAGAAAAGATCGACGCATTCGACCCCCAGCCGTTTCAGGCTCTTGTCCAGTTCCGCCTCGAGATGGGCAAGCGAATTGTCCGGCGCGCGCCGGCCCTGGGCATCGGTGGCGATGCCGGCCTTGGTGGCGATGCTGAAAAAATCGCGCGCCTCGGGGCGGGCATGCAGATAGGCGCCAATCACCGATTCCGACCGGCCCATGCCGTAGACGTTCGAGGTGTCGAGATGGGTCACCCCCGTCTCCATCGCCAGGTCGAGGATGGCGTGGCTCTCGGCCTCGTCGGTTGGGCCGTAGAAATCGGTGAACGACATGGCCCCATAGCCCAGCGCCGAAACCTGCGGGCCGTCCTTGCCCAAGCGGCGTGTCTGCATTTTAGCGCCCCTGTCCTTTGCGTGCGGCCTCGATCGCCCCGATGGCGGCGGCTACGGCCTCTTCGATGCTCATCTGCGAGGTGTCCAGCACCACCGCGTCCTCGGCGGGCCGGAGCGGCGCAGCGGCGCGGGCGCTGTCGCGCGTATCGCGTTCGCGCGTGTCGGCCAGCACCTCGTCGAAGGTGGTCTCGACGCCCTTATCGGCAAGTTCCCGATAGCGCCGCTCGGCCCGCACCGTGTCCGAGGCGGTGACGAAGAGCTTGGCCGCCGCCTCGGGGCAGATCACCGTGCCGATGTCGCGCCCGTCCAGCACCGCGCCGCCGGCGCGCGCGGCGAACGCGCGCTGGAAATCGACCAGCGCGGCGCGCACCTCGGGCATCGCCGCGACCTTGCTGGCGGCCTGGGCCACCTCGGGCGTGCGCAGGTCGCCGCGCGCCAGCGTCTCCTGGGTCAGGGTTTCGGCGGCCTCCGCCGGGTCCGTGCCGTCCAGCATCCGCGCGCCAACGGCCCGGTAGAGCAGCCCGGTGTCGAGATGGGCGAACCCGAAATGATCGGCCACGGCGCGGCTGATCGTGCCCTTGCCCGCCGCCGCGGGCCCGTCGATGGCCACCGTAAAGCTCATGTCACCTGCACCGTCATCCGCGGGTCGGCGCCGGCCGCCCGGGGCGTATCGCCCTCGATCTCGTAATAGGCGCCCTTGTCGGCACAGAAGATATGGCCGGCCAGCCGAACCCCCGGGTCGCCGTCGAAGCTGCCCGCGAAGACGCCGAGATTTTCGCCGGGCCCGTCCCAGAAAAGGTTGGAGCCGCATGTCCCGCAAAACCCGCGCCGCGCGGACTGGGACGAGGCGTACCAGGTGACCGCGCCCTCGATCTCGACGTTTTCGCGCGGCGCCGAGGTCGCGGCGACGTGGTGGCCGCTGGTCTTGCGGCACTGGGTGCAGTGGCACGCGATCACCGGCCGAAGTGGGCCCGAGACGCGATACCGCACCGCGCCGCAGAGGCACGAGCCGCCGGTCACCGGTTGGCCCGGGCCAGATGCGCGCCCAGCCTTTCCATCAGCGGCTCGAAATCGGGGAACGATGTGGCGATGGGGCCGGCGTCATCCACCGTCACCGGGCGCTGCGCGGCGAAGCCCGCGCAAAGGAACGCCATCGCGATGCGGTGGTCGAGATGGCTGGCACAGCTCGCCCCGCCGGGCAGGCCGCCGGGGCCGCGGCCGTGCACGATCATCCAGTCCTCGCCCTCTTCGACCCCGGCGCCGCAGGCGGCAAGCCCCGCGGCCATAGCCGCGATCCGGTCGCTTTCCTTGACCCGCAGCTCCTTGACGCCGCGCATCACCGTGGGCCCCTCGGCGAAGGCCGCGACCACCGCCAGGATCGGGTATTCGTCAATCATCGAGGGCGCGCGCGCGGGCGGCACCTCGATGCCTGTCATGGCCGGCGAAAAGCGCGCACGCAGGTCCGCCACCGGCTCGCCCCCCTCTTCGCGCTCGTTCTCGTAGACCAGATCGGCCCCCATCTCGCGCAGCGTCGTGAAGAGGCCGGCGCGGGTGGGGTTCAGCCCGATGCCGGGCACCAGCACCTCGGAGCCCTCGACGATCAGCGCCGCGGCCACGGGAAAGGCCGCCGAGCTGGGGTCGCGGGGCACGGCGATGGTTTGCGGGGCCAGTTCCGGCTGGCCGGTCAGCGTGATCACCCGGCCCTCGTCGGTGTCCTCGACGCCGAGCTCGGCGCCGAAGCCTGCAAGCATCCGCTCGGTATGATCGCGCGTCGCCTCGCGCTCGATCACCACCGTCTGGCCCGGGGCGTTGAGCCCCGCCAGCAGCACGGCCGATTTCACCTGGGCCGAGGGCACGGGCACGCCATAGCGCACCGGGACGGGCTGGGCCGCGCCCACGATCGTCATCGGCAGCCGGCCGCCCGCGCGCCCGTGGGCCGCCGCGCCGAAGAGCGCCAGCGGATCGGTCACCCGCGCCATCGGGCGTTTCCTGAGCGAGGCGTCGCCGGTGAAGGTGGCCGAGATCGGCGAGGTGGCCATCGCCCCCATGATCAGCCGCACGCCGGTGCCGGAATTGCCGCAATCGATCACGTCCTCGGGCTCGGCGAAGCCGCCCACGCCCACGCCGTGGATCACCCATTCGCCGGGGCCCAGATGCGTCAACTCGGCCCCGAAGGCGCGCATGGCGCGGGCGGTGTCGAGCACGTCCTGCCCTTCCAGCAGGCCGGTGATCCGGGTCTCGCCGACCGAAAGCGCGCCGAGGATCAGCGCGCGGTGGCTGATCGACTTGTCGCCGGGCACCCGGGCCGTGCCCTTCAAGGGGCCGGCGCGCCGCGCGGTCATCGGGATCGGGTCGCCATGGGCGGACATGCGCGCACTCCTCGCTCTCTCTGCCCGCCCGGGCTTAGCGAATGGCGTGGGACGCGTCCAGCCTCTCTGCCCCAGACGCGGCGCCGGGCGGCAGGCGGCGCGCCGATTGGGTATTTGGACCAAGAAGAAGCGAGGGGCGGCGCGGCGACCTCAGCGGCGGCGGAAGGTGAGGTAATGGGGGGTGCGGCCCTCGCGCAGGGCCTTTTGCTCGTAGCGGGTGGAGAGCCAGTCGTCCCATGGGGTGCGCCAGTCGGCGGGACGCTCGGCCAACCAGTCGAAACCGGCGCGCGGCACCTCTTCGAGGCTTTGCCGGACATAATCGGGGATGTCGGTGGCGATGCGCAGCAGCGCGCCGGGACGCAGCGCGCGGCGCAGGGGGCCGAGGTACTCTGGCGTCACGAAGCGGCGGCGGTGGTGTTTCTTTTTCGGCCAGGGGTCGGGGTAGAGCACGAAGGCGCGGTCGAGGCTTTCGGGCGGCAGAACGTCGAAGAGGTCGCGCACGTCGCCCGGGTGGACCGCGATATTGTCGCGCCCCGTCTCGCGCAGCTTGCCCAGCAGCATGGCGACGCCGTTGACGAAGGGTTCACAGCCGATAAAGCCGATCTCGGGGTGCAGGCCCGTCTGGTGTACCAGGTGCTCGCCGCCGCCGAAGCCCACCTCGAGCCAGACCGGCCGACCGCCGAAGCGGGCGGAAAGGTCCAGCGGGCGGCGGTCGGGGTTTTCCTGCCACCCGACGGGACCGGGGGAGAGCCGGTCCAGATCCTCGTCAAGATACGCCTCTTGGGACGGGCGCAGTGTCTTGCCCCGGATGCGGCCGTAGAAGTTGCGCCAGGGCGCATGGGGATGCTTTGCCTCGCTCATGGGGCGGCGGTTTAGCCGCCTCGGCGCGGGGGCGCAACGCCGGGCGGGGGCGGTTTTGCAGATGAAGGCGACGGCGGCGGAGCGGGCGACGACCTTTGCCCTGTCTTGGGCAGCGACCCGAAGCGGGACCTCATACCCGGTCGGCCGGCGCCGGGCGCGCGGCCCGCCGGGGGAGGTAATCCGCTCGGCGGGCCTGTCGGTCCGCCCAGCGCGCAGGCGGTTGGATGGCGGCGGCGTCGCAATGGACAGCGCGCGACCGCCGGGGAACACGGGCCCGGCTCTGCGCATCGGGCGTATCGCCAGACCGGCGCCGGGAGAGGCGCACGCCCGACGGTAAGCGGGCCGCGCGCGGCGCGGCCCGTTGCGCCGTCAGATCGCAGCCTTGAGCGCCTCGCTCAGGTCGGTGCGTTCCCAGCTGAAGCCGCCATCGGCCTCGGGGTTGCGGCCGAAATGGCCATAGGCGGCGGTGCGCTGGTAGATCGGGCGGTTGAGTTGCAGATGCTCGCGGATGCCGCGCGGCGTGAGATCCATCACCTGCGCCACGGCCGCCTCGATCGCCTCTTCCGCCACCGCGCCGGTGCCGTAGGTGTTGACATAGATCGACAGCGGCTTGGCCACGCCGATGGCGTAGGAAAGCTGGAGCGTGCATTTCGAGGCAAGGCCCGCGGCCACCACGTTCTTGGCCAGGTAGCGCGCGGCATAGGCCGCCGAGCGGTCGACCTTGGTCGGGTCCTTGCCGGAGAACGCGCCGCCGCCGTGCGGGGCCGCACCGCCATAGGTGTCGACGATGATCTTGCGGCCGGTCAGCCCCGCGTCGCCGTCGGGCCCGCCGATGACGAAGCATCCCGTGGGATTGACCCACCATTCGGTGGCGCCGGTCAGCCAGCCCTCGGGCAGGACCTCGCGGATATAGGGCTCGACGATGGCGCGGATATCCTCGGAGGTCTGGTTTTCGCTGCTGTGCTGGGTGGAGAGCACGACCGAGGTCACCTCGACCGGCTTGCCGCCCTCGTAGCGCAGCGACAGTTGCGACTTGGCGTCGGGGCCGAGGCTGGGCTCGGCGCCGGATTTGCGCACCTCGGTCAGCCGGCGCAGGATCGCGTGGGCATAGTGGATCGGCGCGGGCATCAGCGCGTCGGTCTCGTCGACGGCGTGGCCGAACATGATGCCCTGGTCGCCGGCGCCGTCCTTGTCGACGCCCTGGCTGATATGGGCCGACTGGGCGTGAAGGTAGCTGTCGACCTTCATGTTGGCCCAGTGAAAGCCCTCTTGTTCGTAGCCGATATCGCGCACGCAATCGCGGGCGATCTCCTCGACCCGGCGGATCGCGGCGCCGGGGCCATTGACCTCGCCGCCGATCACGACCCGATCGGTGGTGGCGAAGGTCTCGCAGGCGACGCGGGAATAGGGGTCCTCGGCCAGGAAGGCGTCGAGGATGGCGTCCGAGATACGGTCACAGACCTTGTCGGGGTGCCCCTCCGACACGGATTCGGAGGTGAAGACGTAGTTTTGGCGGGTCATGGAAAGTGCTCCGTTATGATTACCCCCGCCACGCCAGGAAGCCGTTGTGACGGTTCGACGGTCCTCGCTTAAGCGCGCGGCGCGAAACGGTCAATCGCTATTTGCGACGTCGGGCTGCGACCAAACCGGCGCCCGCCAGCACCAGCACCAAGAGCGCAGGCGCATCGCCCGTGCGCGCGTAGGGGGTCGCGGGCAGCGCGGGCGGCAGCGGCGCGGTAAACTGGCCTGCGCTGTTCAGCGCAAGCCTGTCGACAAACCGACCGCGCGCGTCGATCATCGCCGAGACGCCGGTATTGGCGGCGCGCACCATTGGGAGCCCCTGCTCGACCGCCCTCAGGCGCGCCTGGGCGAGGTGCTGATAGGGACCGGTCCAGCGGCCGAACCACGCGTCGTTGGTGATCTGCAACAGCCAGTCGGCCCGCCCCGGTGCGGCGCGCACATCCCGGGGAAAGATCGCCTCGTAACAGATCAGCGGCAACGCCTGGCCGAGCCGGCCGAGGTCGATCAGCGCCGCGCCGGGGCCGGCCGCATAGCCATAGACATCGTTTGCCGCCAGCCCTTTGATGCCGAGCCGCCCCAGCACGCCGGCAAAGGGCACGTATTCGCCGAAGGGCACCAGGTGGTGCTTGTCGTAGACCTGGCCCAGCGCGCCGTCCGGGCCGACTACCGCAAGGCTGTTGAAGGTGCGCCGCCCCTCGCGGCGCTGAACGCCGACAATGGCCGGCGCGCCGCGCGCCGCCGCGGCGATCTCGTCCAGCGCACCGCCGGCACGCTCGAGCATGAAGGGCACGGAGGTTTCCGGCCAGATGACCAGATCGGGCCGCGGGCCCTGCGGATAAGCGGTCAGCGCGAGCTGGCGCTCCCAGAAAAGGGGGATCATGTCGCGCCGCCATTTCAGGTGCTGCGCGGCGTTGGGCTGGATCACCCGGATCAGCGGCGCATCGGGCCGGCCGGGCACGGGCGCAGCCAGCCGCAGCGCGCCCGCGCCCCAGGTACCGGCCACCAGCAGGACCGACAGCGCCAGCCCCGCCGCGCGCGCCTGCCCCGCGGCCAGGGCCACCGGAAGCGTCGCGGCCAGCACCGCGATCAGCGACAACAGGTGCGGCCCGCCCAGCGCGGCCAGCTGCATCACCGGCGTGCCGATCCAGACATGGCCGATCAGCGCCCAGGGAAAGCCGGTGAAGACATAGCCGCGCAGCGCCTCGGCCAGCACCAAGACGATGGCGAAGAGAAGCCCGCGCGCGGCCCGGCCCGCGACCAGCCGCGCCGAGAGCCAGCCCGCCGCCGCCCAGAAAAGCGCGAGGCCAAAGGCCATCAGCACCAGCGCGAAGGGCGCCATCCAGCCGTGCCGGGCAATGTCGACGAGAAACGGCTCGACGATCCAGTTCAGCGATGCCGCGAAATAGCCCCCGCCCGCGATCCAGGCGCGGCGGGCGGCACGGCCTGCGGTGTCGGCGCCGGCCACCAGCGCCACGATGCCGGCCAGCCCGAGCAGCGCCACCGGCCACAGGCCCAGCGGTGCATGGCCCAGCGCCGCCGCCGCGCCCAGCCCGAATGCGGCCCAAAGCCGGCGCGGGCGGGTCACGGCGGTCAGGGCCGTGCGTGCCGCCATGGCTCAGGCGGTTTGGCGGGCGGCGGGCAGGCGCACCCGAAGCCGCTTGATGCGGCGCGGGTCGGCGTCGACCACCTCGAACTCGGCGCCCTCCTCGTGGCGGATCACCTCTCCACGAGCGGGAACGCGGCCGATCATCATGAAAACCAGCCCGCCCAGCGTGTCGATCTCTTCCTCGTCCTCGGGATCGGCGAGCTTCATTCCGATCTCGGCCTCGAATTCGTCGACCGGGGCACGCGCCTGCACCAGATAGCAGCCCGGCTTTTCCAGCGTCCAGTGCATCCCCTCGGCGACATCGTGCTCGTCCTCGATCTCGCCGATCACCTGCTCGATCAGGTCCTCGATGGTCAACAGCCCGTCCACGCCACCGTATTCGTCGATCACCAGCGCCATGTGAATGCGCTGGGTCTGCATTTTCTGCAGCAGCACACCGATTGGCATCGAGGGCGGCGCATAGATCAGCGGGCGCAGCATCTCTTTCAGCGAAAAGGCCCTGTCGGTGCCGTCGAACCCGTAGCGCAGTGCGAAATCCTTGAGGTGGATCATCCCCGCCGGCGTGTCCAGCGTGCCGTCATAGACCGGCACCCGTGTCAGCCCGCTGTCGCGGAACACCTGCACCAGTTCGTCGCGCGTGATGTCCAGCGGCACCGCCACGATCTCGACCTTGGGGATCGCCACGTCCTCGACGCGCATCCGCCGCAGGTTGATCATGCCGGGCGGCAAGGCCGACGCCATCGCGCCGTTTACCGGCGACAGCGCCCCGGTCTCGTCGCCATCCCCGTCGTCCGGAGCACGGATAGCCGCCACCAGACGGCCCAGCAGTCCGCGGTTTTCAGGTATTTCATAATCCGGCGCGCCCTGCGCTGCCGGAGACGACCCGTCGGTCTCGTCGTCGCCCATCAGTCCTTACCACTTTCACCGGGCTCTTGGCCCGTGATCAGTCATATGGGTCAGCCACACCCAACTTTGCAAGTATTTCCACCTCAAGCCGCTCCATCAGCTCTGCATCGGCCGGGCGAATGTGATCGTAACCCAACAGGTGCAGACAGCCATGCACCAGAAGATGCGTGACATGGTCGGCCAGGGGCTTGCCCTGCTCTTCGGCCTCCCGCGCGCAGGTGTCAAACGCGATGGCGATGTCGCCAATCTCGGCGGGCATCCCGCCGGACGCCGCGGCCGCGCGACGCGGCGCCGTGCCGTCCTCCTCTGCCGCCAACTCCTCAGCGGGCCAGGACAGCACGTTGGTGGGCGCGGGCTTGCCCCGGAAATCGGCGTTGAGCGCGGCGATGCGGGCGTCGTCGCAGCCCAGAAGGCTGATCTCGCAGGCCTCTGGGTCGACCCCCAGATGCGCCAGTGCGGCCGCGCAGGCGGCCTCGGCCAGGGGGTCCAGCCCTGCTTGCGCCCAACGCGCGTCCTCGATCAGGGTATCGACCGTCATCGTCACAGGCGCATTGCACGATCCTTCAGGCGGATCTTGCCAGGAGTATTGTCGAAACGTCCGGTCGCCACCTTTCAGGCCGTGCCGTCGGCTGCGTCGTAAGCCTCGATGATCTTGGCCACCAGGTGGTGGCGCACCACGTCCTTGGAGGTGAAATAGGTGAACGCGATGTCGTCGATGCCCTTGAGCAGGCCCTCGGCATCGGCCAGGCCGCTGGCCACGCCCCGCGGCAGGTCCACCTGGGACCGATCGCCGGTGATCACCATGCGCGAGCCCTCGCCAAGGCGGGTGAGGAACATCTTCATCTGCATCGTGGTGGCGTTCTGCGCCTCGTCGAGCACCACGAAAGCGTTCGACAGCGTCCGCCCCCGCATGAAGGCCAGCGGCGCGATCTCGATCTTCTTTTCTTCCATCAGCTTGGCCAGCTGCTTGCCCGGCAGAAAATCGTTCAGCGCGTCGTAAAGCGGCTGCATGTAGGGGTCGACCTTTTCCTTCATGTCGCCGGGCAGAAAGCCCAGCCGCTCGCCCGCCTCGACGGCGGGGCGCGACAGGATGATCCGGTCGACCTGCCCGTTGATGAACATGTTCACCGCCACGGCCACGGCAAGATAGGTCTTGCCGGTGCCCGCCGGGCCGATGCCAAAGGCCATCTCATGGGCGAAGAGCGCCGCCACATAGGCCTTTTGCGCCTCGGTGCGCGGCTCGATCAGCTTCTTGCGGGTGTGGATCTCGATCCGGCCGCCCTGGAACATCTCAAGTTGCTCGCCCGAGCGTTTGGCGCCCACCTCGCCCGCGTCCCCCAGCCGAATCGCGCCGTCCACGTCGCCGGCATCGACTTCGCGCCCGGCCTCGAGCCGCTCGTAAAGCTGGTGCAGCACCATCGCCGCCTGATCGCGGGCGGCGGCGTCGCCGACAATGGCCAGGAGATTCCCGCGGCGCAGGATATGCACGTCCAACTGGTGCTCGATCTGGGCAAGGTTGCGGTCGAATTCGCCGCAGAGGTCGATCAACAAACGATTGTCGGAAAACTCCAGAAGCGTCTCATGCGCATCTTCGGAGGGCGGCGGGGGGGTCAGAGCGCTGATGCCCAAAAAGGACTCCGTCGGTTAAAGCCTGCGCAGATATGGTGCCAACAGCCTTGTTCCGGCGCAAGCGATAGCTGAAAGGTTTCATGGAATTGATAAAAAAAGGCCGGTTCCCGCCGCCTTTTCGGTCCGACATGCGGTAGAAACCGCCGTTCGTCAGGCGGCGCGGGCCGGAATCAAGCCAGAGGCGCCGGGCGCAGAACCCGACGCCGGATCGCTCACGAGACAGGTTTGCTCAGATCGGGTCCTCGATGGGAGAGCCGGCCTTGAAGGGGCCCACGGCCGTGTTGGGCGGCGCCACGCCCGAGCAGACCGGCTTGCCGTATTTGTCGAGCCGCTGCGACAGGTAGCCCTCGATGCCATCGTCGATGATCCAGTGGTCGCAGCCGTTGGGATCGACCCAGATGCCGGCGCGCAACTGGCTGAGATCTTTGGAATCCATCCAGTTATCGACCGTCTTGTCTTTTTTCGGCGCATCGCAGGCGGCCAGCGAGGCGGCGGCGGCCAGAAGTGCAAGGCCCTTGATCAGTTTCATCGCCCTGCCTCCTTCAGCGAATGCAGATGATTTCGACACGGCGGTTTTGCTGCATGCCGGCCGCGGTGCGGTTGGTGGCGCGCGGCATCCGCTCGCCATAGCCGCGCACGTCGACGACCTTGGCACCGGTGCTCTGGGCGACCTTGGCCACCGCGTTGGCCCGGCGCAGCGAGAGGGCCAGATTGTATTCGTCGCTGGCGCGGCTGTCGGTATGGCCGGTGATGACGAAGGCCCGCGCGGTCGCGCTGTTGAAGAACTGGCGCAGCCGTTGCCTTCCGGCGGCCGAGATGTTGTGTTTGTCGGTGGCGAAGAGCTGATCGGAATTCATCACGCCGCAGACATTGCCCCTGCGGCAGACGGGGATGCCCTGGCGGGTGACATGGGGGGTCATGTAACCCTCCCAGCCATCGTCCATCACCCAATGCTCGCACCCGTCGGGATCGACCCAGATCGTCGGCACGTAGCGTTCGCCCTTGATGATCTTCTGTTCCGCCTGGACGGCGCCGCCGGCCAGCATCGCACCCGCCCAGGCCAGCAACGCGATACGGGCAGCCCAGCGCAATTTACCGAAATAGCTTTCCACCACGGCCTCCGTGCGTTGCATCGGCCTATGGACCCGGGAAATAGCGAGCCGGACCGCAGCCACAGAATATGGCAAAGTCTAGCAAATTTCGTGGTCATGTGAAGAAACATTTCCAGATATTGTGTCCAATTGGCTGACAATACCCTCGCCCTTGCGACGACTGTCGCGTCGTTGGGGCGAAACCGGGCCAGGTCCCGCCCGAATTCGCCGGGGCCGCGCCGCTCAGGCGGCCAGTTCGCCATGCAGAGAGTTGGGGGCGCTCTCGACGATTCTGACAGGCGCGATGCGGCCCAGCCACTCGCCCTCCGCCGCAACATGAACGGCGTGCAGGTGATCGGACTTGCCGGCAAGCTGGCCCGCCATCCGGCCGGCCTTCTCGAACAGCACCCCCACGGTGCGGCCCACCATCGCCGCCTGCTCCGCTTGCTGCTGGGCATTCAACAGCGCCTGCAGCCGCTGCAGGCGGTCGTCCTTGGCCGCCTCGTCCACCTGGCCGCGCTCGGCCGCCGGGGTGCCGGGGCGCGGCGAATACTTGAAGCTGTAGGCCTGACCGTAGCCAACCGCGCGTACCAGCGCCATCGTGTCCTCGAAATCGGCCTCGGTCTCGCCGGGGAACCCGACGATGAAATCGCCCGAAAGCAACACGTCGGGCCGGGCGGCGCGGATGCGCTCGACCAGCCGCAGATACGACTCGGCGGTGTGCTTGCGGTTCATCGCCTTGAGGATGCGGTCGCTGCCCGACTGCACCGGCAGGTGCAGATACGGCATCAGCTTGTCGCAGTCGCCATGGGCGGCGATCAGGTCGTCTTCCATGTCGTTCGGGTGCGAGGTGGTGAACCGGATGCGCTTGAGCCCCTCGATCTCGGCCAATTCGCGGATCAGCCGCGCCAGACCCCAGTCGCGCCCGTCGGGCCCCTCGCCATGGTAGGCATTCACGTTCTGGCCCAAGAGCGTGATCTCCACCACGCCCCGCTCGACCAGGTCGCGCGCCTCGGCCAGCACACGGGCCGCCGGTCGGCTGGCCTCGGCACCGCGGGTATAGGGAACCACGCAGAAGGCACAGAACTTGTCGCAGCCCTCCTGCACGGTCAGAAAGGCGCTGGGGCCGCGTTTTGCCTTGGGACGTCCGGCGAGGCGGTCGAACTTGTCCTCCTCGGGAAAATCGGTGTCCAGCGCCGTTTCGCCGGCGCGGGTTCGGGCCTCGAGCTCGGGCAGGCGGTGATAGCTTTGCGGGCCCACCACAAGGTCGACCAGCGGCTGGCGGCGCATGATCTCTTGCCCCTCGGCCTGCGCGACGCAGCCCGCCACCCCGATCTTGAGGTCGGGATTGGCCGCCTTGAGGCCCTTGAGCCGGCCAAGCTCGGAATAGACCTTCTCGGCCGCCTTCTCGCGGATATGGCAGGTGTTCAGCAAGATCATGTCGGCCTCGTCGGGCCGGTCGGTCGCCACATAGCCCTGCCCGCCCAGCGCCTCGGCCATGCGCTCGCTGTCATAGACGTTCATCTGGCAGCCATAGGTCTTGATGAAAAGCTTCTTGGCGCTGGTCATCGCGTTCACTCCCGCTTCAGGGTCGCCGGTCTACACAATGCGCCGATCCGCCGCAACGGCTTGCATCGCGCCGGGCTTTGGCCGACCTTGCGGACGGGCAGAAAAAATCGGCAGGCGCGCGATGGAGCATACCACCTATGACGGGCTGGACGATTTTCTGGGCCGGGGCAAGGCGGCGCTGGCCAAGGGGCCGGTCGCACTGATCTTTGTCGAGGATCTGGTGGAGGTCGATACCACGATCCGCCACCACCAGTCGCTGGGTTTCCGCGAGATCGTGCTCTTCGCGCCCGACGCGCTGGAACTGCCGCGCGACCTGGAGCGGCCGGAGGTGCACCGCGTGCGGTACGACGCGCTGGCCGACGGCGCGCTGACGGCGGCGCTGAACCGGGTGATCGCGGCGGCACCGGGGGTTTGGTTCTACTACTGCTTCAACGCCGAGTACCTGTTCTACCCGTTCTGCGAGACGCGCACGGTGGGCGAGATGCTGGCCTTTCACACCGACGAACGCCGCCATGCGATGCTGACCTACGTGATCGACCTCTACGCGGGCAATCTGCGCGCCTTTCCAAGCGCCGTTTCGCTGGAAACCGCCCTGCTCGACAAATCGGGCTATTACGCGCTGGCCCGGCCCGATGCCGCCAACCACAATTATCCCAAGGAACGCCAGCTGGATTTCTTCGGCGGGCTGCGCTGGCGGTTCGAAGAGCATATCCCCAAGGGCAAGCGCAAGATCGACCGCATCGCGCTGTTCCGCGCCAAGCCGGGGCTGACCGCGAGGCCCGATCACACCTTCGACGATGAAGAATACAACACCTATGCCTGCCCCTGGCATCACAACCTGACGGCGGCGATCTGTTCGTTCCGCACCGCCAAGGCGCTGAAGGCGAACCCGGGCTCGACCTTCGACATCCGCGATTTCAAGTGGCACAATTCGACGGCCTTCGAATGGTCGTCGCAGCAATTGCTGGACCTCGGCCTGATGGAGCCGGGGCAATGGTTCTAGGCGCGCCCGGCCGACATCGGCCGGAGGCGCCGCCGATCAGATCCGGCGCAGCCGGATGACCACGTCGACCCTGGAGATCTCCGCCCCTTCAGGCGCATCGGGCAGGCGGGTGATTTCCAGCTGGTCGCCGGGGGCGTCGGTCAGCGCGCCCTCGTCTTCCCAGAAGAAATGCGGGTGGTCGTCGACGCGGGTGTCGAAATAGCTCTTGGTGCCATCGACCATCACCTCTTGCATCAGCCCGGCCTCGCAAAAGGCGCGCAAGGTGTTGTAGACGGTCGCCAGCGACACTTTCTCGCCGCTGGCGCAGGAGGCCGCGAACAGGCTTTCCGCGGTCACGTGCCGGTTCAGCCCGTCGCCGATCAGGAGCGCAGCCAGCGCGACGCGCTGACGCGTCGGGCGCAATCCGGCTTCGGCCAGCCACTTGGCGCTGCGCTCGGCGCCCTCGGCCGTGGTGGGGGTAAGGTTCAACTGTTCCATAGTGCGGCAATGTGAGCGCTCGGTAGCTGGATTTCAAATAATTTTCACTTGCAGCGACTGTTTACCGCGCCCCCCTGCCGCTATTGCCACTGCCCGAAGCCGGGTGATAGAGGATGCCAGACCGATTTCCGACACTGCCAAGGGGGCACACGCAAGGCATGGCCGACTATCCGACAAGCTTCGACAAGGATGCGCTCTTGAGCTGCGCCCGGGGGGAGCTGTTCGGCCCCGGCAACGCACAGTTGCCGGAACCGCCCATGCTGATGATGGACCGCATCACCGATATCAGCGCCGATGGCGGCCCCCATGGCAAGGGTCACGTGGTCGCGGAGTTCGACATCCACCCCGACCTGTGGTTTTTCGCCTGCCACTTTCCCGGCAACCCGATCATGCCGGGCTGTCTGGGCCTCGACGGGCTGTGGCAGCTGACCGGCTTCAACCTGGGCTGGCGCGGCTGGCAGGGGCGCGGCTATGCGCTGGGCGTGGGCGAAGTGAAACTTACCGGCATGGTGCGCCCCGACCGCAAGATGCTGACCTATTACGTCGATTTCACCAAGGCGGTGCAGACCCGGCGGCTCACCATGGGTGTGGCCGATGGCCGGGTCGAAGCCGACGGCGAAACCATTTATCATGTCAAGGACATGAAGGTCGCCCTGTCCGAAAGCTGAGCCACCACGAAAGGAGAGCGCCATGCGCCGCGTCGTCATCACGGGCATCGGCATCGTCTCGCCCATCGGCAACAACGCCGAAGAGGTAGAGGCGTCCCTGCGCGCCGGCCGGTCCGGCATCCGGTTTGAAGAGGTCTACGCCGAAAACGGCTTTCGCAGCCAGGTCGCGGGCATCCCGCAGATCGACCTGGCCGAAAAGATCGACAAGCGCCAGCTGCGCTTCATGGGGCCCGGTGCCGCGTATAACTACATCGCCATGGAACAGGCGATCGCGGATTCCGGGCTCGAAGAGCGTGACGTCTCGAACGAGCGTTCGGGACTGATCATGGGCTCGGGCGGGCCGTCGACCTCGAACTTCTTCACCGCCCATTCCATCGTCAAGGAAAAGGGCAGCCCGAAACGGATGGGCCCCTTCATGGTGACGCGCTGCATGTCGTCGACCAACTCGGCCTGCCTGGCGACGCCGTTCAAGATCAAGGGCGTGAACTACTCGATCACCTCGGCCTGTTCGACCTCGGCCCATTGCATCGGAAACGGGGTCGAGCAGATCCAGATGGGCAAGCAGGACATCGTCTTCGCCGGCGGCGGCGAAGAGGTGGACTGGACGCTGTCGTGCCTGTTCGACGCGATGAACGCGATGAGCTCGAAATACAACGACGCGCCCGAGACGGCCTCGCGCCCGTTCGACGCCACCCGCGACGGGTTCGTCATCGCCGGCGGCGGCGGAACGGTGGTGCTGGAAGAGCTGGAGCACGCCAAGGCCCGCGGGGCGAAGATTTATGCCGAGGTCACCGGCTACGGCGCCACCTCGGACGGCTACGACATGGTCGCGCCCTCGGGCGAAGGCGGCGAACGGTCGATGAAGCTGGCGCTGGCCACCCTGCCCAACGACCGCCGGGTGGACTACATCAATGCCCACGGCACCTCGACCGTGGCCGGCGACGTGACCGAGGTGAAGGCGGTGCGCAATGTCTTCGGCGATGGCGCGACGCCGCCCATCGCCTCGACCAAGTCGCTGACCGGCCACAGCCTGGGCGCCACCGGCGTGCACGAGGCGATCTATTCGTTGATCATGATGCAGAACGGTTTCATCTCGGCCTCGGCCAACGTCACCGAACTCGACCCCGAAATCCGGCCCGAGGAAATCGTCACCGAGCTGCGCGACGGCGTGGAGATCGACAGCGTGCTGTCCAACAGCTTCGGCTTTGGCGGCACAAATGCCACGCTCGTCATGAGCAAGTATCACGGATGATGCCCGATGCCTGAGTTGTTGAAGGGAAAGCGCGGCCTGATCATGGGCGTCGCCAACGACCGCTCGATCGCCTGGGGTATCGCCAAGGCGATGGCCGACGAGGGCGCGGAACTGGCCTTTTCCTACCAGGGCGAGAACTTCGGCAAACGCGTCGGGCCGTTGGCCGAAAGCGTGGGCTCGTCGCTGCTGGTCGATGTCGACGTGACCGACGACGCCGCGCTGGACGCCGCGTTCGCCAAGCTGGAGGAGGCCTGGGGCAAGCTCGATTTCGTGGTCCACGCCATCGCCTATTCCGACAAGACCGAGCTTTCGGGCCGGTTCATCAACACCAGCCGCGAGAACTTCAAGACCTCGCTGACGATCTCCTGCTACTCGCTGATCGACGTGGCGCGCCGGGCGCAGCCCATGATGCCCGACGGCGGCACGATCCTGACGCTGACCTACCAGGGCTCGAACCGGGTGACGCCGTTCTACAACGTCATGGGCGTGGCCAAGGCCGCGCTGGAATCGACCGTGCGCTACCTCGCGTCCGACCTCGGGCCCGAAGGGATCCGGGTGAACGCCATATCGCCGGGCCCGATGAAGACGCTGGCGGGCGCGGCCATCGGCGGCGGGCGCAAGACCTTCCGCCACACGGAAATGAACGCGCCGCTTCGCCAGAACGCGACGCTGGACTGCATCGGCGGCACGGCTGTCTACCTGGCCTCCGACCACGGCGCCTGCACCACGGGCGAGATCATCACCGTGGATGGCGGGTACCACGTGCTGGGGATGCCGCGGTTCGAGAATATCTGAGCGCCTGTCTGAAGCCCGAGGATCGAAGGGAGCCCTTTGCGACCATAGGTTTCGCGGTGCTTCGCAACGCGACCCGTCGGGGGCTTTGCCCCGTCGCCAATGTCACTCGGACCGATGGCGACCGAATGGGTATTTGGACCAAGAAGAAGCAGGCAGCGGTTTCTTCTGGCCCCAAATATCCCGGGGGGAGTCCGAAGGACGGGGGGCAGAGCCCCCTGCGACGCCACGATACGAGTGTCCGCTCCGTCCGCCAAGCCGACCGAACGGCACCCCCGGAGCACCGGCTTCTAACCTTTTTCAGGCGGATCGGTCAGCAGGTTGACCAGCGTTGCCCCGACGATCCAGATGGCAAGCATGAGGAACGTGGCCAGAGAGAACGAATAGAGATGGCCGACATAGCCGGCCAATCCGGCGACGAGCCCGACCGCACCATTCACACCCTGAAGTTCTCTTCGTTTGAATTTGAGGTTCACCACTGCAATCAGCCCTTCTGCCAGTGCGGTAGCTGCGACGTTTCGATTATATTCCAATTCTGGCGACGATTCATCGGCGAATGCGCGCTTCGCGCGCCCGGGCCCCTTATCGCAGGCCCTTACCGACCCTTCACCCGCCGCAGATCCGACCTGAGCGCCCCCTGGCGTGCGTGGAACCCCTCCGCATCGCCGAAATCGACGAAGCCTCCGTAAAGCGCGTGGGGCTCGGCGACGCGGCGGGAATGCTTGATCGGGCACCAGTATTGCTCGGTGCGGGCGGCGACCTCGCGGACCCAGGCGATCAGCCCGTTGGCGTAGCCGCAATAGAGGCAGTTGAGCTTTTGCAGCCCGTTCAGATAGGCCAGCTGATGGCGGTCGATGAAGACGTACTCGCCGCGGCGCACCTTGGCGATACCGTAGACCGGAAAGCACACCGCCTGGTAGGCCCATACGAACAGGTCGAGCAGCGCCAGCGGCAGGATCAGCCCGTAGATGATCGGCGCGGTCAGGATGACGAGCGGGCGCGGGCGTTTCAGCCAGCTCAGGACGGTGACGCGCAGTTCGCGGTGGCGCCTGAGCGCCTCGCCCTCGAAGCGCACTCGGCCCCCGTCGATGCGGTAGCGGAACTCGTCGCGCTTTTCCTCGAGCTCGTCCTGAAGGCTCTGCTGCAACTCGCGCACCCGCGCGAGCATCCGCTCGACCGCACTTGTCATGGCGTTCCCTCCGTGGCCCGGACCCCGGCGGACGGGGCCCGCCGCGGTCGCGCCACGGTAGCGGGGATATCAGACGATCGCTACAAGCTCGATCGCGAAGGTCAGGTCCTCGCCCGCCAGCGGGTGATTGGCGTCCAGCACGACCTGTTCCTCGGTCACCTCGGCCACGGTCACCGGCATCACCTGGCCCTGCGGGGTCTGCAATTGCAGGCGGGTGCCGATTTCCAGCGGGATGTTTTCGGGCACCTGTTCGCGGGGCACGGCCTGGGTGGCTTCGGGGTTGGGCTCGCCATAGGCCTCGGCGCAGGCGATCTCGACGGTTTTCTTCTCGCCCTCGTTCATGCCCGGCAGGGCCTTGTCGAGGCCGGGGATGATCTGGCCCGAGCCCACGGTGAATTCGAGCGGGTCACGCCCCTCGGAGCTGTCGAAGGTGCTGCCGTCGGCCAGCGTGCCAGTGTAATGGATACGGACAGTATCGCCCTGTTTGACTTCCGCCATTGGGTCTCTCTTTCATGCTGAGGGATGGGTTTGCAGAGGCCGCGCGCCGTTCGCGCAGGTACTCTAAACGTGGCAATAGCCTAAACCGCGCGTTCCTGATGTAAACCCCCCGGCCCCGGCGGCCCTAGCGACCGCGTCAGCCCTTCCCCCACCGCCCCGCCTGTGCCACTCTCGCCGCCGAGGGAGGACGGCATGACGATCACGACCTGCGTTTTCGACGCCTACGGCACGCTTTTCGATGTCGCGGCCGCGGCGCGCGAGGCCGCAGCCGAACCCGGCAACGAGGCCCTGGCCGAGCTTTGGCCGCGGCTGGCCGCCGACTGGCGCGACAAGCAGCTGCAATACACCTGGCTCAGGGCGATCACCGGGGCGCATGCCGATTTCTGGCAGGTCACGCAGGACGGCCTGGACTGGGCGATGGAGGCCGCAGGGCTGGACGACGCCGGCCTGCGGGCCCGGCTGCTGGCCCTCTACCGGGCGCTTTCGGCCTACCCGGAGGTCCCCGAGGTGCTGTCGGCCCTGAAACAGGCGGGCAAGGAGACGGCGATCCTGTCGAACGGGTCGCCGGGCATGCTGGACGACGCGGTAACCTCGGCCGGCATCGGCGCATTGCTCGACGATGTGCTGTCGGTGGAAAGCGTCGGCGTGTTCAAGCCCCACCCCAGCGTCTACGACCTGGTGGGCGCGCGTTTCGGCTGCACGCCCGATCAGGTGCTGTTCGTCTCGTCCAACGGCTGGGACGCGGCGGCCGCTGCCGGCTATGGCTTTACCACCGCGTGGGTCAACCGCGCCGGCGCGCCCGTCGACCGGCTGCCCTGGGTTCCGCCGCACCGGCTGGACGATCTCGGACCCATCCCGGAGCTGGCGCAAAGGCTGTAGGCATGCATTTCAGGTCTCGTGACGGGCTTCGGCTCGCCTATGACGTCGCCGGGTCGGGCCCGCCGCTGTTGTGCCTAGCGGGGCTCACGCGGAACATGGACGATTTCGAACCGGTGATCGAGCATTTCGCGGATCGCGCGCGGATTATCCGGCTGGACAGCCGCGGGCGCGGCGGGTCGGACCACGATCCCGACTTCATGAACTACAGCCTGCTTTGCGAAGGGCGCGACGTGCTCGACCTGCTCGACCATCTTGGGCTGGCGAAGGTGGCGATCCTGGGCACCTCACGGGGCGGGCTGATCGCGATGACGCTGGCCGTGGGCCACAAGCAGAGGCTGACGGGTGTCTGCCTCAACGATATCGGCCCCATGATCGACCCGGCGGGGCTGGGCTATATCATGAGCTACCTGGGCAAGCGGCCGGGCTATGCCGATTTCGACGACGCCGCCGACCAGCTTGTCACCAAGATGGCAAGGCGCTTTCCCGGCGTCAGCCGCGAAACCTGGCGCACCTACGCCACCCGGCTGTGGGACGAGGCGCCCGACGGGCTGGCGCTGCGTTACGACCCCAATCTGCGCCACGCGGTGGCCGAGGCATCGGCCACCGACGCGATGCCCGATCTCTGGCCGCTTTTCGATGCGCTGGACGGGCTGCCCCTGGCGGTGATCCGGGGGGTCAATTCCGACATCCTCTCGGCCGAGACCCTGCACGAGATGCAGCGCCGCCGCCCCGACATGATCGCCGCCGAGGTGCCCGACCGGGGCCATGTGCCCTTTCTGGACGAGCCCGAGTCGCTGGCCGCGCTTTCGGCCTTTCTGGACCGCCTGCCATGCGGATCGCATTGATCGAGGCCGCCGCCGGGCGGCTGGCCGGGCGGGCGCGGGTCACCCCGCTGCTGTCGTCGCCCTTTCTCGACGAGATCGCCGGCCGGCGGGTCTGGGTCAAGGCCGAATGCCTGCAACACACCGGCAGCTTCAAGTTCCGCGGCGGCTGGTCGGCGCTGTCGGCCCTGCCCCGCGAGGCGCGGAACCGCGGCGTGATCGCCTATTCCTCTGGCAACCATGCGCAGGGCGTGGCGCGGGCGGCGCAGATCATGGGGGTGCCGGCGGTGATCGTTATGCCGGCCGACGCGCCCCGGCTGAAGCTTGCCAACACCCGCGCGATGGGCGCCGAGGTGGTGATCTACGACCGCGCGACCGACGACCGCGACGCCATCGGCGGCAAGATCGCCGCCGAACGGGGGCTGACCCCGGTCATGCCCTTCGACATGGCCGACGTGATCGCGGGCCAGGGCACTGCCGGCTTGGAAATCGCCGCACAGGCCGCCGAGGCGGGGGTGGCGCGCGCCGAGGTGCTGGTGCCCTGCGGCGGCGGCGGGCTGACGGCAGGGGTGGCCCTGGCGCTGGAGGCCCGCGCGCCGGGCCTGACCGTGCGCCCGGTCGAGCCCGAAGGCTTTGACGACGCCGCGCGGTCGCTCGCCTCGGGGCGGATCGAACGCAACGCCGCCACCGCGGGCTCGCTCTGCGATGCGATCCTGACGCCGAGCCCGGGCAAGCTGACCTTCCCGATCATGTCGCGGCTCTGCGGCGCCGGCCTCGTGGTCACCGAGGACGAGGCGCTGCGCGCCATGGAAGCCGCCTTTTCACGGCTGAAACTGGTGCTGGAACCGGGGGGCGCGGTGGCGCTGGCCGCCGCGCTCTATCATCCCGCCGCGATCAATGGCGATGACGTGATCGCCGTCGCCTCGGGCGGCAATGTCGATGCGGGCATGTTCCGCATGGCGCTGGAACGGTACGGAGACGGGCCATGACGGGTTTCACGATTGCGACCTTCAACGTGAAAAACCTGATCGGGCCGGGCCGCGAATATTACCGTTTCGAACAATACACCCAAGAGGAATACGCCTGGAAGGAAGACTGGCTGGCCAGCCAGCTGACTGCGATGAACCCCGACATCGTCGGCTTTCAGGAGATCTTCGAGGAAGAGGCGCTGAGCGATGTCATCAAGGGCGCCGACGACCGCGGCCGCGCCTCGAACGCGGCCAGCCTGCCGGGCAAGCGCGCGGGCTATGCCAAGAAGGCGATCTTTCGCAAGCTGGAATACGCCCCCTATGACGGCGCCGAACTGGCCTTTGCGCCCAACATCGCCGATGCCGGCCCCGGCGAGCGGCGACCGGGCCTGGCCACGCTTTCGCGCTTCGGCTTTGCCGGCGAGCCCGAGGTCATCCAGCTGCTCGACCCGCCGGTCGACGTCCCGTTTCACCATCTCGGCGGGGGCGATGCGGGCAGCTACCAGATCAAGCGCCTGTCGCGGCCCATCCTCAAGGTCCGGGTGCCGGTGGGCGACACGGTCGTCACCGTCTTCAACGCGCATCTGAAATCCAAGCTGGGCGAATTCGTCCGCCCCCAGGGCGCGCGGTTCTCGCCCGAGGTGGATCTGCTGAGATACCATGCCGAAGGCCGGGCGATGGGCTTTCTTAGGGCCGCGCTCCGGCGCATGGCCGAGGCCTGGGTCCTGCGCCGCGAGGTGCTGGCCGAGCTGGACAAGGGCCGCCCGGTGATCGTGCTGGGCGACATGAACGACAACGAGCATTCGGTGACGACCGAGATCGTGTCCGGCGAGACGCCCTTCGTCAATTACGCCTGGATGCGCCGCCACGACGCCACCGCCCCCGACGACCGGTATAGCGACCAGGAGGCCGCGCAAATTCGCGAAAGCGTCGAGCGCGTGCGGCTGCACTCGGCCGAAAAACTGTTCGTGCGCAAGTCGTTGCGCGACATGGTCTACACCTCGGCCTTTGGCGGCGTGTTCGAGTCGATCGACGCGATCCTGATGTCGCGCCACTTCCACCCCGACTGGGACGGGCACATCGCCGAGATGGACTATTTCTCGGTCTTCAACGACCACATCACCGACGGCATCCACCCCGAGGCGCCCTATAACAAGCTTGCGTCGGACCACGGCCAGATCATGGCCCATCTTCGGCTGGTCTGATTGACAGGCCCCGGGGCGGGCGTCATCTTCGCCGCCGAAGGACGAGGGTGAAGACCATGAAGATAGCAGACCTGGGCGACGTGGCGCTGCACTACCGCGAGGACGGCGACCCGGACGGGCCTGCGGTGGTTTTCGCCAACTCGCTGGGCTGCGATTTGCGCCTCTGGGACGAGGTCGTGGCCCTGATGCCCGCGGGCTTGCGCCTGATCCGCTATGACAAGCGCGGCCATGGGTTGTCGTCCTGCCCCGAGGGGCCCTATGCGATGGGCGCGCTGGTGCGCGATGCCGAGCGGCTGCTCGATTTTCTCGGCGTCGCCGAATGCACCTTCGTCGGGCTTTCCATCGGCGGGATGATCGCCCAGGGGCTGGCGGTCAAGCGGCTGGACCTGGTGCGCGGGCTGGTGCTGTCGAACACCGCGGCCAAGATCGGCACCGTCGAGTTGTGGGAGGGCCGGATGGCGGCGATCCGCCAGAACGGGTTGCCCTCCATCGTCGAGCCCACCATGGAGCGCTGGTTCTCGCGCCCGTTCCGCGAAAGCCCCGACTGCGAGCTTTGGCGCAACATGCTGGCCCGGCAGCCGGTCGAGGGCTACCTTGGCTGCTGCGCGGCGATCTCGGGCACCGACCTCTACACGCCGACCTCGGGCCTGGGCCTGCCCACGCTGGCGATCGCGGGCACCGAAGACGGCTCGACCCCGCCCGATCTGGTGCGCGAGACGGCCGAGCTGATCAAGGGGTCGAAATTCCACCTGGTCCGCGGCGCGGGGCACCTGCCCTGCGTGGAAAAACCGGGCGAATACGCCGAGGTCCTGGCCGGATTCCTGAAGGAGATCGGCCATGTCTGAGGCTCCGCACATGGCGCGCTTTCTGCTGGTGCACGGCGCCTGCCACGGGGCGTGGTGCTGGCGCGACGTGCTGCCCCCGCTGGCCGCGGCGGGCCACGTGGCCCACGCCATCGACCTGCCCGCCGCGGGGCTGGACCCCACGCCGCCCGAAACGGTCACGCTGGAGGACTGCCGCGACGCGGTGCTGTCGGCCATCGACGCGCCGGTGATCCTGGTCGGCCATTCGCTGGGCGGGGCCACGGTCACCGCCGCCGCCGCCGCGGCGCCCGCAAAGATCGCGGCACTGGTCTACCTCACCGGCTGGGCCCCGAACGAGGGCGAGTCGGCGCGCGACCTGCGCGCGCGCTACGGCTGCGACGACCTGTTGTCGGCCATGGTGATGAGCGCCGACCGCAAGACCTCGACCTTCGACGCAGCCGCGCTGGAGGGGCTCTTCTACCACGACTGCCCCCCCGGCACCGTCGATTATGCCCGCGCACACCTGACCCCGCAGCCCACCGCGCCCAGCACGGCGCCCGCCGCTGCCCTGCCCGCCGGCCTGCCCCGCCATTACATCCGCTGTAGGGCCGACCGGGCGATTCCCATTGACGCGCAGACCGACATGACACGCGATTGGCCCGCCGACTGCATCCACGAGATGGAGTGCGGCCACTCGCCCTTCTTCGCCCAGCCCGAAAAGCTGGCCCATATCCTGAGCAAGATCGCCGAGACCCCATGACCAAGCCCTGCATCATCTGCGTCGCCATCACCGGGTCGGTCCCCCGCAAGGAGGACAACCCCGCGGTCCCGATCACCATCGACGAACAGGTGGAAAGCGTGCACGCCGCATTCGAGGCGGGTGCCTCCATCGCCCATTGCCACGTGCGCAAGGACGACCAGACGCCCACCTCGGACCCCGAGAAATTCGCCCGCCTGATGGAGGGCATCCAAAAGCACTGCACCGGCATGATCGTGCAGCTTTCCACCGGCGGCCGGTCGGGCGCGGGCACGGAACGGGGCGGCATGCTGCCCTTGCGGCCCGACATGGCCTCGCTGTCGGTCGGCTCCAACAACTTCCCCACGCGCGTCTACGAAAACCCGCCGGACCTCGTCGACTGGCTGGCCTCAGAGATGCTGAGCTACGATGTGAAGCCCGAGATCGAGGCCTTCGACCTCAGCCACATCTTCCAGGCCGCGAGGATGAGCGAAGACGGGCGGATCGCAAAACCGCTTTACGTGCAGTTCGTGATGGGGGTGAAGAACGCCATGCCCGCGGACAAGCCCAGCTTCGATTTCTTCATCGAGACGCTCAAGCGCATCGCCCCCGATGCCGAATGGTGCGGCGCCGGGATCGGGCCGAACCAGATCAGGGTCAACGAATGGTCCATCGCGGCGGGCGGGCACACGCGCACCGGGCTGGAAGACAACGTGCGCCTCGACCGCGAGACGCTGGCGCCGTCGAACGCCGCCTTGGTCGAGCGCGCGGTGAAGCTTTGCGAGAAATACGAGCGCCCCGTGGCAACCTGGGCCGAGGCGCGCGACATGCTGGGGCTCAGGGCGGCGTAATGGCCACCAGCCCCTTCGACAGCACGCTTTACCGCGACCTGTTCCACGATGCCGAGATCGGGCGGCTGTTCACCGACAGCGCCGAAGTGCGCGCCATGCTGCTGGTCGAGGGGGCGCTGGCCAAGGTGCAGGGGCAGATGGGCGTGATCCCCGAAATCAGCGGCGCGTTCATCCACCGCGCCTCGATGGAGTTGCAGGTCGACCCGGGCGGGCTGGCCCCCGAGACCGGGCTCAGCGCGGTGCCGGTGCCCGCGCTGGTGGCTGCCTTCCGCAAGGCGATGGAGGCGCCCGAACACGGGCAATACGTCCATTGGGGCGCGACCAGCCAGGACATCATCGACACCGCGCTGGTCTTGCGCCTGCGCCAGGCGCTGACGGTGATCGAAACGCGGCTTTCGGCCGTTCTGGCCGCGCTGGCCGCCCTGGCCGACGCCCACGCGCAACAGCCCATGGCCGCCCGGACCCTCAGCCAGACGGCGACGCCCACCAGTTTCGGCGCGGTGGTCGCAAGCTGGGGCTGGCCGCTGATCCGCCACCGCGACCGGCTGGCCGAACTGCGCCCGCGGCTCTTGCGCGTCAGCCTCTTCGGCGCGGCGGGCACGCTGTCGGCGATGGGCGAGAAAGGCCCCGAGGTGCGTGCGGGCCTGGCCGAGGCGCTGGGGCTGAGCGACCCCGGCGACGTGTGGCACACCGGGCGCGACACCCTCGGGGAACTCTCGGGATGGCTGACCGGCCTTGCCGGCAGCCTCGGCAAGATCGGTGAGGATCTGGTACTGCTGGCCCAGTCTGACACGGGCGAGGTGCGGCTGGCGGGCGCGGGCGGATCGTCCACCCTGCCGCACAAGCAAAACCCGATCGCGCCCTCGGTGCTGTGCGCGCTGGCGCGTCACCTCGTGGGGCTCAACGCCAACATGCAGGGCGCGCTGGCCCACCGCCAGCAGCGCGATGCGGCGGCGTATCTGGTGGAATGGCTCAGCCTGCCGCAGATCGTGATGGGCGCGGCGCGCGGTCTGGCCGTGGCCGAGGCGCTGGTCCCGGCCATCGAGCCCCAGCCAAGCGCCATGGCCGCCCATATCGACGACGGCACCGGGCTGGCCTATGCCGAGGCGTTGAGCTTTGCGTTGGCCGGGCAGATGCCCCGCCCCGATGCCCAGGCCAAGGCCAAGGGGCTGGCGCAAGAGGCGCGCGACACCGGCACGCCGCTGGCACGGCTCGCCGCGCGCGACTGGCCCGGCACCGATTGGGGCGCGCTCTTCACGCCGCAGGCGCAGATGGGCGAGGCGCCGGAGCAGGCCGCGCGTTTCGTCGCGGCGGTGAAAGGGGTTTGAACACGGTGCAGGCCACGGCTAAGCCTTTGGCACCCAACTTCCGGGACCCCGCCCGATGACCGACCGCGCCCACCGCCTGCCGCTGGTATTCATCCTGATCACGCTGGCGCTGGATGCCGTGGGCATCGGGCTGATCCTGCCGGTGATGCCCGAGCTGATCCGGGACGTCGAAGGCGTAAACGTGTCGGACGCGGCGGTTTGGGGCGGCATCCTGATGACCTGTTTCGCGGTGATGCAGTTCATCTGCGGGCCGCTGATCGGCAACCTGTCCGACCGTTTCGGGCGGCGGCCGGTCCTTTTGATCTCGCTTGCCACCATGGCGCTGGATTACGTCGTGATGGCTTTGGCCGGTTCGATCTGGCTGCTCCTGGCGGCACGGATCGTGGGGGGCGTCACCGCCTCGACCCAGTCGACCGCCAGCGCCTTCATCGCCGACATCTCGCGCCCCGAGCAGAAGGCCGCGCGTTTTGGCCTCGTCGGGGCGTCATTCGGCGTTGGCTTCGTGATCGGGCCGCTGATCGGCGGGTTTCTGGGCGAGCTGGGGCCGCGGGCGCCGTTCTGGGCCGCCGCGGCGCTCGCCGCCGCGAATCTGGTCTTCGGCTATTTCGTCCTGCCCGAAACGGTGACCGACCGCATCCGCCGCCCGTTCGACTGGCGCCGCGCCAACCCGCTGGGCGCCTTCCGCGCGATGGGCGACCTGCCGGGCGTCCGGCCGCTCTTGTTGCTGTTCTTCCTCTACGAATTCGCCATGTTCATCTACCCGGCGATCTGGGCCTATTTCACCCAGTACCGCTTTGGCTGGTCGCCGGGCACCATCGGCATTTCGCTTGCGATGTTCGGCGTGGGCGTGGCCGCCGTGCAGGGCGGGCTGATCCGGGTCATCCTGCGCGTGCTGGGCGAGCGCAACACCGTATGGTACGGGCTGGGTTACAATTTTGCGGCCTTCGTCGCCATCGCGCTGATCGAAAACGGCACTGCCGTGCTGGTCTTGACCCCGATGATCGCCCTGGGCGCCGTCGTCACCCCCGCCCTTCTGGCGATCATGTCGAAAGCGGCAGGCGACAACCAGCAGGGCGAGTTGCAGGGCACGGTCAGTTCGCTTCGTTCGGTGGCGATGATCGTCTCGCCGCTGGTGATGACGCAGATCTTTTATGCCTTCAGCCAGCCCGCCGCGCCCGTCACGATGCCCGGGGCGCCCTTCGTGCTGTCGGCGGCCGTGATGGTCGTCTGCGGCATGGTCTTCGCCGCCCGACCGCGCGCCCGGCGCCCGGCCTGAACCACAGCCTGCCCCTAGCGACCCCGAGGGAACCCACCCATGCAAACCATCCGCGCCGCCGTCTGCCACGCCTTCAACGCACCGCTCAACGTCGAGGAGGTGCGATTGCGCGCGCCCGGCCCCGGCGAGGTGGAGGTCGAGTTGGCAGCCTGCGCGGTCTGCCATTCCGACATCTCGCTCGCCGAGGGCGCCTGGGGCGGAATGCTGCCCGCCGTCTACGGGCACGAAGCCGCCGGCCACGTGGCCAGCGTGGGCCCCGGCGTGCAAGGGGTCGCGCCGGGCGATGCCGTGCTGGTGACGCTGATCCGGGCCTGCGGCCATTGCGTGAGCTGCGCCTCCGGCAAGCCCGTGCTTTGCATCACCAGGACCGACGAAGAGGCCGGGCCGCTCTCGGCCGCCGACGGCAGCCCGATCCTGCAGGGCCTCGATTGCGGCGCCTTCGCCGAGCGCGTGGTGGTCGATGTCAGCCAATGCGCGGTGCTGCCCGACGACATGGCCCTCGACGCGGCCTGCCTGATCTCCTGCGGGGTGATCACCGGGCTGGGCGCCGCGGTCAACACCGCGCGCATCCGCCCCGGCGAGGTGGCGGTGGTGATCGGTGCGGGCGGCGTGGGGCTGAACGCGATCCAGGGCGCACGGCTGGCCGGGGCCGCACGGGTGATCGCAGTGGACATAAGCGAGGAAAAGCTCGCCGTGGCGCGGGCGTTCGGCGCGACCGACGGGGTGCTGGCGACCGATCCCAAGCCGTGGCGGGCGGCGGCGCGCGCCGCGGGCCGGGCGGCCGACGCGGTGCTGGTCACCGTGGGCGCCGCGCCGGCCTACCAGACCGCACCGCGCTACCTGGCGCCGGGCGGGCGAATGGTGGCGGTGGGAATGCCCCATTCGGGGCAGACGGCCGCCTACGAACCCTTCATCCTGGCGCGCACCGGGCAGACGATGACCGGCTCGATGATGGGCGACACGGTCCTGACCCGCGACATCCCGTGGATCGTCGACCTCTACCGCCAGGGGCGGCTTAAACTCGACGAACTGGTTTCGGGGCGCTGGAGCCTCGACCAGATCAACGAGGCGATCGCCGACACCAAATCCGGCGCCGCCCGGCGCAACGTGATCGTCTTTCGGTAACGCCGGCCACCTTCGGGCGCTTCGTCAGACCACTGGCTGTCGGCGGGATGAGTGAGCGAGGTCACCGAGGCGCCGCGCGGCGCGGCCTGGCTGCAAATGGCAAACGGCCGCCCCAGCGGACGGCCGTCGCAGGGATCACCCGCTGCACAGCGACAATGGGCGGCACAAGCCTGTCGGCGAAAGCCCCTGCCCCCGGTTTCAGATGGCTTTCGCGCTGAAACGACAGACACGCGCACCGTTTCCGGCGCTTGCCAGTCGTTGGCCCCACGGCGACCGACAGGCCGCCGCGCGGGCCGTACCGCCCTGGCGACGGCGCCCGTCGCCCGGCCTTCGCTTACTTATCCTCGGCCAGCAGTTCCCAGCCCATCTGCCTGGACAGGGGCGTGGGGTTGTCGGTCATCAGCTCGACGCTCGGCTTGCGGTCGGACAGGACGTCCCAGCCGAAGCGGGCCGACAACGGGGTCGGCTCTTCGGTCATCAGGTCCACTTTCGGCTTGCGGTCCGACAGCAGCGCCCAGCCGAACATGTCGGAGAACGGAGTCGAGCTCGTGCTGGCGAAGTCCACATCGGTCATGATGGTGCTTTTCGTGGTGAGTTTCGGGTAGTTGTCCCAGGGATAATTGGTCATGAGTCCTCCTTAGGGCTATTGCATGCGCACGGTCGTGGCCCCGTATCTCGGTCGTTGCCGGAGCGGATCGAACGGCGAATTCACATCGTCGTGTGCGCAAGGCCTCATATTTCCCGCCGCATTTCAAGAGGAAGCCTCGTCGCACATGGCGCGCGCGGCGCGCGGATGTCGCGGAAACGCCCGGTTTCGGCGCACCCCCGATCCGCTTGCGTCAGCTTGCCACAGAGCGGCAGCCGGGCCTGCCCGGACGGATTCGCCCGGGCGGCGGTGCGTCCGGCCCGCAGGCGCGCGCGATTCTGCTGTGCAGCGGAAAGGCGGGCTGCACATATGCCCCCGCCCGCCCTGCGCGCCTTTGCCGCCCACCGATCGCGCCGAACCAAAAATTAAAGAGAAAACAGCCGCCTCAGCCCCACCGACCGGCCCATCGCCGGATCGAAATGTCGCATGATTTTTGCCGGTGTAACGTTTGCCTGACATTGCCTTCGTCAACTTCTTGTGACATCTTTGACTGGTGACGATGCCGGGTCTGCGGTCCGGGCGCCCTAGGCGCTTCGTTTCCAGGCTCGCTTTGTCGACGCCCGCGTGCAGGGTTTGCACGATCAAAGTCGAAAACCATATTGGGGAGACGACAACATGTCTGACGATCCTGACAAAGTCTGGCCGACCGGCCTGACGCTTGCCGAAGCTGAAGAAGTCCATAAGCAGCTTATCGATGGCACCCGCGTGTTCGGTGCGATCGCTCTGCTGGCGCACTTCCTCGCCGCTGTTGCCACTCCGTGGCTGGGCTAAAGAAAGGACCTGACTTATGAATAACGCAAAAGTTTGGCTCGTTGTTAGCCCGACCGTCGGTGTGCCGGTGTTTCTGGCCGCCGTCGCCATCAGCTCGTTCCTGGTTCACGTCGCTCTCGTGATGAACACCGACTGGATGTACGAGTACCACAATGGCGGCGCCATGGTCGAAGAGGCCGCCATGATCGACGTGCAAGCCGAAAAGTCGACGGCCTGAACGGCCCACGGCATCGTCGAAGCATAAGTCTGTGCATGTCACAGATCGCGCGAAGGCCGGGGCCCATTGGCTCTGGCCTTCGTTTGCCTCTTGCAGAGGGCCGGCCCAGCCTCCCCGCCCCGACGACATCTTGCGCCACGACCGGAAATCGGGCGTGACCGGGGCCGCAATGGCGGGCGGCCAACGCGCCGCGTTACCCGGAGAGCAGATCCCATGACTCGATTCACCAAGATGGCCATCCAGCAAGTGGCCGCGGCGGGCGTTCGGTATATGCCCTTTGCCGAAGCCGCCAGCGAGACCCTGCCGCTCGGCCGCCTGCTGCGGCTGTCGCTGTTCCAGGTCTCGGTCGGCATGGCGCTGGTGCTGCTGGTGGGCACGCTGAACCGGGTTATGATCGTCGAGCTGGAGGTGCCGGCAACGCTGGTTGGCGTGATGATCTCGCTGCCGATGCTGTTCGCGCCGTTCCGGGCGATCATCGGGTTCAAGTCCGACACCCATAAATCCGCCCTCGGCTGGCGGCGGGTGCCGTACATATGGAAGGGCACGCTGCTGCAATGGGGCGGCTTTGCGATCATGCCCTTCGCGTTGATCGTTCTGTCGGGCCAGGGCCCGGCCGAGGGCGCGCCGCTGTGGCTGGGCTATTCCAGCGCGGGCCTGTCCTTCCTGCTGGTCGGCGCCGGCATGCACACGGTGCAGACCGTCGGGCTGGCGCTGGCCACCGACCTTGCCCCGCGCGATCAGCAGCCCAACGTGGTTGGGCTGATGTATGTCATGCTGCTCGTCGGCATGATCGTCAGCGCGCTGGTCTTCGGCGTGATGCTCGAAAATTTCTACCACGCCAAGCTGATCAAGGTGGTGCAGGGCGCGGCGGTGATGACGCTGATCCTGAACGTCACCGCCCTGTGGAAGATGGAATCGCGCGATCGGGCGCGGGCGATGCGGCGCGACGACGACGTGGAATTCACCGACGCCTGGAAGATGTTCGTCCGCGACACGCGGGCGACGCGCCTGCTGGTTGCGATCGGGCTGGGGACGATGGGCTTCGGCCTGGCCGACGTGCTGCTGGAACCCTATGGCGGGCAGGTTCTGGGCCTGAGCGTGGCCGCCACGACCAAGCTGACGGCCACGCTGGCCGGCGGCAGTCTGCTGGGGTTCGCCTTGGCATCGCGTGTGCTCAGCCGCGGCGCCGACCCGATGGTGATGGCCGGCTGGGGCGCGCTGGTGGGCCTGCCGGCCTTTGCCGCGATCACCATGTCGGCCCCCTGGCAATCGCCCGCAATCTTCGTGCTCGGCACGCTGCTGGCCGGGTTCGGCGCGGGGCTCTTCGGCCACGGCACGCTGACCGGCACGATGCGCGCCGCGCCCAAGGAACAGGTCGGCCTGGCGCTGGGCGCGTGGGGCGCCGTGCAGGCCACCGCCGCGGGCGGGGGCATCGCGCTGGGCGGCGTGATGCGCGATGTCATCCTGCAACTGCCCATCGGCAACCTCTTCGGCGCGGCGACGCCTTACTTCTTCGTCTACACGCTGGAATTCATGCTACTGGCCGCAACCCTCGTCACTGTCTGGCCACTGGTCGCGCCCAAGGTGCTGGGCGGCGGAGAACGACCGACCTGACGCGGGCCTCTCGCGCGCCCTGCACCGCGCCGGGGGCCGCCGGGTAGGCCCCCGCCTTGGCGGGCAGGGCACCCCGCGGGCCGCAACGGGCCAGGCGCCGGTCCCGCGCCGATCGCACCTCGACAGGCCCCTTTGAAAACGCAAGGATCCCCGAGACGCGCATCAGCGCCGCCAAACGCCGCCGCCGCGGCGGCAAGCCGGGAGACTGCACCTAGATGTTGCCTGCGCACGACAACGCGGACGCGCCCGGCACCAGGCCCTTGGGCACCGAAAGCCGGCCGCGGCTGCAGTGGATCGACCTCGCGCGCTCGACCGCGTTGTTGGGCATGGTCGTCTTTCACTTTGCCCATGACCTCGAATTCTTCGGGTTCGTCGATGCGGGAACCACGCTGACCGGCGGCTGGGCGGTCTTTGCCCGTATCGTCGCCGGGTCGTTCCTGTTCATCTCCGGCGTCAGCTTCGTCGTCGCCTACCAAAACCGGTTCCGCGCAAGGGCATGGGTCAAGCGCCTGATCCGGATCGCCGGGGCGGCCTGCATCATCTCGCTCGTCACCTATGCGGCGCTGCCCTCGCGATTCATCTATTTCGGCATATTGCACGCCATCGCCGGCGCCAGCGTGATCGGCCTGGTGTTTCTGCGGATGCCGGCATGGCTGGTCGCAGCCGCGGCGCTGGCGGTCGTCATCGCCGACGCCACGTTGGGCCGCGCGCTCTTTACCTCGCCATGGCTGGCCTGGACGGGGCTCAGCGCTGCGGTGCGGCCATCGGTCGATTTCGTGCCGCTCGTCCCCTGGCTCTCGGCGTTTTTGGCAGGCATGGCACTGGCAAAGGCCGTCCCGCCCGCCGGAATCGAGCCCGGCTGGCCATCGGCGCTGCCGGTGCACCTGCTGGCTTGGCCGGGCCGGCACAGCCTGGCGGTTTACCTGCTGCACCAGCCGGTGCTTTTCGGCGTCATCGGGCTGGTGGCGTGGGCGTCGGGATAGGCGGGATCGGCGGTCGGCGCGGCGATCGGATGGCCTGGCGACCCCGGAAGGACTTGAACCCTCAACCTGGCGATTAGAAGTCGCCTGCTCTATCCAGTTGAGCTACGGGGCCGCTTGGCGTGTTGTGCCCCCCGCCGCCACCGGTTTCAAGCGTTTCAGTGGGTCCATGCCGCGCGGCGGTTTGTGGCGAAATTCTCACCATAGCCGCCCGGGCGGATGTTCGGCTTGCGCGTCTTGGGCTCGAAGACCTGGGCGTCGATGCCGTGCTCGCGCGCGTAGTCCAGCGCAGCCTCCCGGGTTTCGAACCGCAGGCGAACCTGGGCCTGGGTGTCGGCAGAACTGGTCCAGCCCATCAGCGGGTCGACCTCGCGCGGCGAAGCCGGGGCGAATTCCAGTACCCAATGATGGGTCTTTGCAGTGCCGGACTGCATAGCGGTCTTCGCAGGCTGGTAGATGCGGGCGCGCATGGCTGTCTCCGTCCTCCCCGAGATCTTGCTGGGCAATATATGAAAGCTCGGCGCGTTCAGTGCAAGCAGAGCCTGCATGCCGCGGGACTACCGCGATGCCGAAACCCAGGCGAGATACGTGCGCCGGGGGGCGTCGATGCCCTCAGCGCCGGCGCAGCAGGGCGAGGCCGCCCAGCGCCATGGCCAGAAGCGGTGCCGCCGGCGGCACCGGAACCTGCGCCGGTGCGGTGTAGAACCCGCCGAAGAATTCGTTGTCCGCGGTGCCCGTGGTCTCGCGCAGTTCCACCCTGTCGAACGCAAGGGTGGAGGAGAGCCCGAAGAAGGCGAGCGTATCGTCGGGGATGTTGAACGCGACCGAGCCCACCGTGGCCGCACCGGAGTAGAGCGTCAGCGAAAAGAGCGACGGCACACAGGTCGTGTTGCATCCGTCTGTGACGCCGGTCGAGGTACTCGGCTCATGCGCGTAGAAGCCGAACGCCGACAGCGGCGCGGCAAAGCCGATATCCAGGTCCTCGCGCCCGCTGATCGCCACCTCGCGGCCCGGGATCAGCGTCGACCAGGTGGTGTCGTTGATGATTGTGTTGCCAGAGACGTTGGTGAAGGTCAGATCGCCCACGGTCTCGCTGCCCGTAAACACCCCGACGAAGGGCAGAGCGGGCTGGGCCGTGGCACCGGTGCCTGCGGTGAAGCTGGCGACATCGGTGTAAAGCGTGGTGGCGGCCTGCGCGGAAAGCGGCGTTGCCAGCGCGACAAGCACGGCCAGGGCGGGACGAAAAATCGACATCCGAAAACTCCCTGAAAGCAAATTGGCTAGGCGCGATGGTACCACGGGGCCGCGGCTCGAACAATGTCCACGGGGGCGGCGAAGGTTGGCGTGCTCTCTGGCGGGCCGCCCCATGGCGCATTACATTCATCGAGGCAACCAAGGACCGATCATGCCCTATTCCACCGAACCCTCCGCGCTCACCGCCGCAGCGCCCCCTGTCCGCGAGCGGGAAAAACTGGAGGGCGGCAAGCGTTTCGTCATGCATACCGAGTTTTCGCCCTCCGGCGACCAGCCCACGGCGATCGCCGAGCTGGCCCGGGGCGTGACCGCCGGCGAGCGCGAGCAGGTGCTTCTGGGCGCCACCGGCACGGGCAAAACCTTTACCATGGCCAAGCTGATCGAAGAAACCCAGCGCCCGGCCATCATCCTTGCGCCCAACAAGACGCTGGCCGCCCAGCTCTACGGCGAGTTCAAGAGGTTCTTCCCTGAAAACGCGGTGGAATATTTCGTCAGCTATTACGACTATTATCAGCCCGAAGCCTACGTTCCGCGCTCGGACACCTTCATCGAGAAGGAATCGCAGATCAACGAGCAGATCGACCGGATGCGCCATTCGGCGACACGGGCGCTTCTGGAGCGCGACGACGTGATCATCGTGGCCTCGGTCTCGTGCATCTACGGCATCGGCAGCGTCGAGACCTACGGCGCGATGACGCAAGACCTGATCGCCGGCAACGACTACGACCAGCGCAAGATCATCGCCGACCTGGTGGCCCAGCAATACCGCCGCAACGACCAGGCCTTTCAGCGCGGCAGCTTTCGCGTGCGCGGCGACGTGCTGGAGCTCTGGCCCGCCCACCTCGAAGACCGCGCCTGGCGGCTGTCGTTTTTCGGCGACGAGCTGGAGGGCATCACCGAGTTCGACCCGCTGACGGGGCAAAAGACCGACACCTTCGACCGTATCCGCGTCTACGCCAATTCGCACTACGTCACGCCCAAGCCGACGATGCAGCAGGCCATCCAGCAGATCAAGAAAGAGCTGCGCCAGCGGCTGGACCAACTGGTGGCCGAGGGCAAGCTGCTGGAGGCCCAGCGGCTGGAACAGCGCACCAATTTCGACCTGGAGATGCTGGAAGCCACCGGCGTCTGCAACGGCATCGAGAACTACTCGCGCTACCTGACCGGCCGCGCCCCCGGAGAGCCGCCCCCCACCCTTTTCGAATTCATCCCCGACCATGCCATCGTCTTCGCCGACGAAAGCCACGTTTCGGTGCCCCAGATCGGCGGCATGTACCGGGGCGATTACCGGCGCAAGTTCACGCTGGCCGAACACGGCTTTCGCCTGCCGTCGTGCATGGACAACCGCCCGCTGAAATTCGAGGAATGGGACGCGATGCGCCCGCAGTCGGTCTTCGTCTCGGCCACGCCGGGCCCGTGGGAGATGGAGCAGACCGGCGGCGTCTTCACCGAACAGGTGATCCGCCCCACGGGCCTCTTGGACCCGCAGGTGGAAATCCGCCCGGTCGAGATGCAGGTGGACGACCTGCTGGACGAGGTGCGCAGGGTCGCCGCCGCGGGGTATCGCACGCTTTGCACGGTGCTGACCAAGCGCATGGCCGAGGACCTGACCGAATACCTGCACGAACAGGGCATCCGCGTGCGCTACATGCATTCCGACATCGACACGATCGAGCGGATAGAGATCCTGCGCGACCTGCGGCTGGGCGCCTTCGATGTGCTGGTGGGCATCAACCTGCTGCGCGAGGGGCTGGATATCCCCGAATGCGGGTTGGTGGCCATTCTGGACGCGGACAAGGAGGGCTTCCTGCGCTCGGAAACCTCGCTGATCCAGACCATCGGCCGGGCGGCGCGAAACGTCGACGGCCGGGTGATCATGTATGCCGACCGCATCACCGGCAGCATGGAGCGCGCCCTGCGAGAGACCGACCGCCGCCGGGAAAAGCAAATCGCCTACAACCAGGAACACGGTATCACCCCCGCGACGGTGAAGAAGAACGTCGAAGATATTCTGGCGGGTCTCTACCAGGGCGATGTCGACATGAACCGGGTGACCGCGCAGATCGACAAGCCCATGCACGGCGCCAACCTGGAGGCGCACCTCGACGGGCTGCGCGCCGACATGCGCAAGGCCGCCGAGAACCTGGAATTCGAAGAGGCCGCGCGGCTGCGCGATGAAATCAAGCGGTTGGAGGCGGTGGACCTGGCGATTTCCGACGACCCGCTGGCGCGGCAATCGGCGGTGGAAGAGGCGGTGGAAAGCGCCGTGGGGACCAAGGGGCGGTCGACGGCGGGGCGCGCCGGGCAGCGCGGCGGGAAGAGGGGGAGGAGATAAGCTGTCAAATGGGGCCTGAAGATTCTAAAGAGAAAGTGAGAATTTCTCACGGCATGGCTCAACTTGTGAGTGGGGCAACAATACCCTTGCGGGCTTGGGGCAGATTTTTCTTGGACCCAACCACAACAGACGACCAAGAATTGCGCGCTCAAGCCTTCTCAATATACTTCTGCTCACTTTACGATATTTTCGAGGCCAGTGAGAGAGGCTTACCACGGCTCGTAGACGAGGCCAGGCAAAAGGGCTTTGACACTCTAGGCATGAATGGTGAGATACTTGCAGTAAAAGCGCAATTCGCAGGCAAGTTGCTTTCTCTGGTTTCGACCGACCTACAATTGACAGTTAGGTATGCACGAGATCAGTGGGTTCATGGCTTCCTGAACAACTACTCGCAAAGAAATGTTAAGGTGAAACTGGTAAAGGACTTACGCATTGATAGCAAAGAATTTTCATGGGATGAATTTCAAAGTAGATTTTCCGAAAGCGTGCGATCTCATGGCGGAATTGGCCAAGCACTTTCTCAAGCAGCAAAAATTATGGTTTCTCACCCGAAATGGATTATGGAAATAGATACTCTATCATCAGACCCTGGAGAAGTCGCTGAAGCCCTTATGAAAGATTGCATACTTCTTCCATTTTCAACAAGGAACAATGAGGCGTGAAGCAACCGTAGGGTGGGTGCCAACCCACCGCACCCAATCCGACGCCCTCGCCGTGGTGGGTTCACACCCACCCTACACCGCTTCGACCCGAGCCCTTCCGACCCGCACACCCCCTCCCCATATCCCCCCAAGACACCGCCAAAAGGAGCCCCCGATGAAACAGGGCAATTACCTCGGTACGACCATCGGCGGGCGCTGGTGGCGGCGGGACCGGGCGAAGGGGTATTTCGCGCGGGGCAACGGGCATCTGACGCTCGATGCCCACGGGCTGCGGTTCAAGCGGCTGTTGCTGGAAGACGAGGTCGTCATCCCCTGGGGCGCGATGCGGGGCGCCTCGCTCGTCACCGCCCATGCGGGGCAGTGGATCCTCGGTCGGCCGGTCCTGAAAATCGACTGGCGGCGCGACGGGCGGGCGCTCGCCTCGGGCTTCTATCTCGGCCGCGACCGAGCGGCAATGAGGCGCTTCGCCGACGATCTGAACCGGCGGATCGGACAGGCGTAGGGTGGGTGCGAACCCACCGCATCGCGCGGCGGATGGTGGGTTTCACCCACCCTACGGGCTATGCTCTCCCCATGCCCGAGAAAGACTCCCATCGCTGGTCGCAGCATGTCACCCAGACCAGCCACGCGCTCGACCTCGACGAAGGCCTCTTCACTTGGGACGACCCCAAGCGGATCGCCGCGGAACTGAAGCGCGCGGCCGAGGAGAGCCCCAACCGCAAGGGCACGCCGCTGCAATCGGCCATGTCGATGCTGACCTTCTATATCAACCGGGCGGGGCACGGCCTCGACCCCGCGCAGCGCGCGGTGCTGGAGCAGGCCAAGGTGGAGTTGCGGGCGCTTTACGGCAAATAGGGGTTACCATCCCAACGTGCCCGGCCCGCCCTTGACGATGCCATGCAAATTCGCCGTCACCCAGCCGCCGTAGAAATCGCCGGGCTGGGGGATCACCGCTTCCTCGCCCACGAAACAGGCCTCCATCGGGCCGGCGTAAAAAGCCACGTAGCCGGCCAGATCGGAGAAGCGGCGCGTGGGCTTGGGGCAGGTCCACGCTGCCTTTCGCGCGGTCTGTCCGGCGGACAGCACGTCGAAATAGGCCGCCCGCCCCTTCCATTCGCAAAGGCTCGACCCCCGGCAGGGGCTGAGCGCCCCCTCGGCGATGTCGCCGGGCGGGAAGTAATAGGTGGGCGCGTGGTGGGTTTCCAGCACCCGCAGGCCGCGCGTCGTATCGGCAATCACCGCGCCGCCGAACATCACCCGCAGCCGCGCGCCGGCGGGTTCCAGAGCGGGCGGGCGGGGATAGTCCTGCACGTTTTCGGGCGGCAGCATGGGCGGGGCTCCTTCGCGCCCCTACCTAAGCCCCGCGGCGCGCCCGTCCAGCCTCAGTTGAAGGCGCCGAAGACATCGTACATCACCGGCTCGAAGCTTTTGCACAGTTCCGCGATGCGCCGGTTGCGCGCGCGCATCTCGTCAGAGCGCAGCATCGCCTGGAAATCCTCGCGCTTTTCCCATTGCGAGTAGTTGGCGATGCGGGTCTGGGCGTCGTTCACATGCAGCCCCGCGCCGATGAAGCCGGGCTGTTTCGAGATGAAGTGGGTATAGGCATCGGCCAGCTCGTCAAGCAGATCCTGGCAGGTGCCTGGCGTCACATCGAACGTGGTGATCACCGTCTGCAGCTCGGCGTTCTTGGAAATGGTGGGCATGGCGTCTTTCTCTCCGACTCGTATGGGACCTCTCAGCGCAGAACATGCACCGAACAGGGGGCATGGCGCACCACCCGCGCGGCGGTGGAACCGAGGAAGTAATCCTGCAGACCGGGCCGGTGCGAGGCCATCACGATCAAGTCGACATCGTGACGCGCGGCATAATCGACGATGGTCACGCCGGCATGGCCGCTGACCACCCGCGCCTCGACATCGCCGGCGCCTTCCAACAGCGCCGAGATGCCCGAGCGCACCTCGTCGCGGGTCTTGGACTCCTGCCCCTCGGGCAGGTATTGCGCGACATAGGCGGGGATCTCCTCCACCACGGTCAGCGCGGTTATCCTGCCGCCCTCGGCCCGCAGCGCCCGGGCGATGGCCAGCACCTCGGCGGCATGGGCGTCGTGATCCAGCGCGATGGGCACCAAAATGGTCTTGTACATTGCCGTTGCTCCCTCTTTCGAGGTGCATCCTGCCACCGGGCGCGGTCGTGCGCCTTGACGCAAATCATGCGGCGAGGGCGGCGGCGACCTCCTCGGCCAGCGCCGCGATCTCGGCCGCGGCAGGGCCCTTGCGCGCCGCCTCGAGCACGCCCAGGCCCTGGCCCAGCGTCTCGGCATAGCTCACCCGGTGGGCGAGCTGCGCCACCGCCAGCGCCGCTTCCATCGCGCCGGCCTTCTCGGCCACTTCGGCGCCCAGCCGCGTGCCCGCGCGGGTGCGGTTCAACACCACCATCGCCGCGCGCCCCTCGCGCCGCGCGAGGTCGAGCACGCCCTCGGTCGCCCAGAGGTCGACGTGGCTGGCCGCCACCGGGACCAGCACCAGGCTGGCCGCGCGTAGCGCCGGGCGCAAATCGCTGTCGGCCTTGGGCGGCGTGTCGACCAGCACGATGTCATGGCTGCCGGCATATTTCCCGGTCTCATAGCCCACGCCCCATGCCGAGGCGGTGGAAAACTCGATATCCGGCGCGCCCAGCCGTTCGAGACGGGTCATGAACCAGCGCCCGAGGCTGCCCTGGGGGTCGGTGTCGATCACCGCCACTTTCAGCCCCTGGCGCGCATAGGCAACCGCCAGATTGGCCGCGAGCGTGGTCTTGCCCGAGCCGCCCTTCTGCTGCGCGATGGTGATGATGCGCCCTGCCATGTCCCACCTTTTTTGCGGAATGCTGCCGCGCAGCATGGCATGGGGCGGGCGGATTTGCACGTCCCTTCCCGCAAAGCGGCTCTGGTTAACGAAAGGTTAACCGGTTCAGCAGCACGCTGGCCCGCAAAGGAAGGCGCGATGCGGGTGATCTGTCTGGTTCTCATGCTGCTGCTGGGCGCGCCGGGCGCCCATGCCGGGGCATGGCCGCGCGGCGAGGGGCAGGCGTTTCTGTCTTTCAGCCAGGCACATTCCGCCGACCCCGGCCAGCGGGGCGGCACACCCGACAGCTATGCCGGCCTCTACGCCGAATACGGGCTCGGCCCGCGCCTGACGCTGGGACTGGATGCCGGGCATGCCCGCGACGCGGGGTCGTGGACGGCGATCGCCTATCTGCGCCGATCGCTCGACCGGGGCGCGGGGCGGCACCGCGTTGCCGCGGAACTGGGGCTTGGCGCGCGTGGACGGGCGGGCCGGCGGGCCGAGCCGGTGCTGCGCCCGGGGCTTTCATGGGGAATGGGGCTGAACACCCGTTGGGGGCCCGGCTGGGCCGGGGTGGAAAGCTACGCCGAACACCGGGTGGAAAGCGCCGAGACGGCGCTCAAGGCCGATACAACGCTGGGGTTGAAACCCCGCCCTGGGCGAATGCTGATCCTGCAGATCCAGACCGGTGATTATCCGGGCGCCGCGCCCTATCTGCGCCTCGCCCCCAGCCTTGTCCAACGGGTGGGCCGGCACGGCCATCTGGAACTGGGGCTGACCGCTGCCGCGCTAGGCGACACGAGGGTCGGGGTGAAACTCGGTACCTGGGTCGCGTTCTAGGCGCAGGAGAGGCGGGCGTCAGCGGATCGGCGTACGCCAAGCGAAAGCAGCGGTCAGCCGCGTTTCGCCGCTGGCCCCGGACACGAGCCGAGGGCACCGAGCCGCCATTCAAGACCTATGGCCCTATTCCCCGGGCCCTGTCACCGTCAGCCCCAGCACGCGCCAGCTTTGCATCCCGCCGCGATAGTAATGGATGCGCGCGGCCGGATAGCCCGCCTCGATCATGTTCCTGATCGCCGTGGGCGACTGGCCGCACCACAACCCGTTGCAGAACAGCGCCACCTCTTGCGCATTCTCGCAATCCCATCCATCGAAATCGGGCTCGCATCCCAGTACCGCCAAATGGTCGATGATCTGCGTGTAGGGGATGTTCACCGCACCGGGGATCGAGCCCTTTTCGAACCATGGCAAGGTGCGGCTGTCGATCACCGTGACATCGGGGTTTTCCAGCATGTCGAGCAATTCCAGCTCGCCGATGGTCTCGACCCCCGGCGCGGGGGTCATTGGCTGGATGCAGAAGGGCGGGCAGGCACGAGAGGTGCGCGCCCATTCACCCGTCACCTCGTGGTCCGTGTCCTGAATGCGCCGGATCTCGACCGGGCCCGAGGGCGTCTGGACGGTCACCGTGGGCCTGTCCTTGCGGATATTGACCTCCAGGTCTTCTGCCGCGGCCGGAATGGCCGTCAGCGCCAACGCCGCGGCCAGAAGAATCTTAGGTCCCATGATGTCCTCCCATCTTTCGGCGCCGAGGTAACCCTGCCGCCGCCGCAGACGCAACCCTAGGCAAACCGCAGCCGCGGGTGCATGATGCCGCCATGAGCGTCAGGACACCCCTATTGCCGACCGACGACGCGGCACGAAAACTGGCGCGCAGCCTGATCGCCGGCGCGCGGTTCGGCGCGCTGGGGGTGCTCGACCCGGAGACGGGCGACCCTTTCGTCTCGCGCGTCGCGGTGGGGGCCGACGCCGCGGGCCAGCCGCTTACCCTGGTCTCGGAGTTGTCGGCCCACACCGCCGCGCTGCGCGCCAATTCCGCCTGTTCGTTGCTGCTGGGAGAGCCGGGTCCCAAGGGTGACCCGCTAACCTATCCGCGGATCACGCTTCAGGCCCGCGCCCATTTCGTGCCCCGCTCGACCGCCGATCACGCCGCCTTGCGCGAGGACTACCTGCTGAGCCACCCGAAGGCACAGCTATATGTCGATTTCGCCGATTTCAGCTTTGTCCGGCTGGTGCCCCACCGCGCGCTGCTGAATGGTGGCTTCGGCAAGGCCTATGGCCTGAGCGCGGCCGATTTCGCCTGAGCACGTCCTGTCGAAAGACAGTATGAAGGCGCCGGCGACCTGCTATTTCCCGCGGGCGATCCACCGCGGCGAGGGGTCTATGCGTCCGATCCCCGAACCCGCGATCACCGGCGAACAGGGCGACGAGGTTCTATTCATCCTGACCGGAGAGGATCAGCCGCCGGGCACCATGTTCCAGATCGCCCGCGTGATCGTGGAAACCCACCACGAGCCGATCCGCACCCGGTGACCGACCAAGAGCAACCCGTCCGCACCGTTCTGCCCGACGGCTGGGTGTTTCACGAGGCCCAAGGCGCGGCGCGTTTTGCCGAGCGCACAGGCACATCGGAATTCGACCTCAACCGCAACGACGGCTCGATGGCCCATGTCGCCCTGGGGGCGCGACGGCAAGAAATACGGGCCCGAGCAGTCGCGCCGGAGATACCCGCCGAACTGGCGCCATGAGCCGCCCCTTTTCACCGTTTCTGCGCGCGCTCGGCTTCGACCGCGCCACCGTCCTCGCGCTGATCGCCGTCGCGTTCGGGCTCAGCTGGCTTTACATCCTGAAGGGCGCGGGGATACCGATAACGGCGGCAGAGATGCCCTCGCTCTCCTTGGCGCTCTGCGCGTCGCAGGGGCCGGGCGAAGGCGCGATGGACATGGCCATGGGCGGCAGTGGCCATCAAGGCGGACAATGGTGTTCCTGCTGGCCTACCTGCTGGCCTGGGGCGGTTTCAGTCTGCTGGCGGTCGCCCTGCAATACAGGTTCGTAAGGGCCGGCCTTTTGTCGCCGATGATGATGAACAGCACCAACGCGCTGTTCGCGGCGGTGCTGTTGCTGGCGGCGGGGATCTACCAGTCACTCCGATCAAGCAGACTTGCCTGCGCCATTGTCGCAATCCCAAGGGCTATTTCGCACGGCATTGGCGCCCCGGGGCCGCCGGGGCGCTGCGCATGGGCCTTGATCACGGGCGATACTGCATTTGCTGCTGCTGGAGCCTGATAGCACTTCTGTTCTTCGGCGGGGTGATGAACCTTTACTGGATCATCCTGCTTGCCGTCCTGGTGCTGGCCGAGAAACTGCTGGCCTCGGGCCGGACCGCCGGCATGATGACCGGCGCGGTTCTGATCGCCTGAGATCCGCCGCTAGACGGGGTTATCCATCCGCACCGTGACGTTCACCCGCCCGCGGCAGGGATCGGGCCAGGTCAGGATCACCTGGTTACGGTTCGTCCCCTGCTCGACCCTTGCATAGGGCATGGCCGCCACCGTGCCGCCGCCGGCATCGCTGATCTGGTTTTCGGCGACGATTGCGGTCACGTTCCGCGCCCAGCCGCCGAAGGGAAGGTAACCGCCGAAATTCAGCGTCCAGTTGCGCATGTCGGTGTTCTGGTCGACCTGCAATGTCACCGGGTTCGACACGATCTGGTCGACCCCGTTGAAGGTGTTGGCCACGATGTTGACGTTGCGCGCCATCCCCATGTCGAGATCAGCATAGGTGGTGTCCACCCGGTCGATCCGGTCGACATCGCCGTTGAGCGATTTGAAGCAGTTGTCAGACAGTGTCAGCCCGTGCAGGAAATGCCCCGTCCCGTGCGGCTTGATCACGAACCATCGGAACCAGGCCGCCGCGTCGTTGACGGTAAAGATGTTGCCCGTCACCGTAAGCCCGCCAAAGGAATACTCGTCGGAAAAGTCGGGACGCGCGTCATGTTCGTTGGTCCACTCGACGAAACTGTTGTCGATGTAATTCCCGGTGATCGTCGTCTTGACGTTGGGTTGGGTCAGCACCAGGCCCGCGGTTCGCAGACCGTCGGTCTCGGTATCTCCCTGAAACCAGTGGTTATTGGCGATCATGTGACCCGAGCCGTTCATCACCGCGAAATGCAGAAACCGCACCACACGGTTGTCGCGGATCTTGGCGTCGTTGGAGTTGACATTCATCGCGATGGTGGTGCGGTCCTGGGCGCGCAGCGCCTGCTCGTTCGAGATGAACTGGCAGCGGTCCACATGCATCGCATAGCATCCGCCCCCGACCGAGGTTATGCCGCGATCCTTCGGCTTGGTGATGAAACAGTCGCGGATGTGGAAGATCTGCCCCTCCTGGGGCAGCATGACCGCGCTGGCCTCGCCGTCGCAGAGGAACTCGATATCGTCCAGAACGAACTTGTCGAGCAACGCGAAACCGCTGAAATCGAGAACGTATTTGAAGCGTCGGAAGGTGTAGGTCTGGGTGCCCGCCGCGGCGAAGAGCGGCTGGCTTAGCGTCAGGGTGCCGGCGCCCGTGTTCTTGGCCCGCACGTAGACTTCGCGGCCCACGCCCAGCCCCTCGACCAGCGCGCCGACAGGAATGCTGGCGATGTTGTCGACGGCGGTCAACTCGGTCGGGTTCGACGTCGAATAGCTGGCCTGCGACGCCACGATCTCGGTGTCCCACGCGCTGCCGGCATCGGCACGAAACTGGCCGTTGCGGATCACCCGGCGCTGCGAGAACGTGTCCTTGTTGGCCACCGCCGCCTGGATGTCGATGGGGCCGTCCAGCTCTACCCGGCGTCCCTTCATGTCCAGGCTTTCGTGGTCGGAGAAGTTGAACAGCACCGCCACGGCCCGGCGGAACGCCTCGACTTCGTCGCCGAAGGCGTCGATATAGCTGGGCAGATCGAAATTGCGGGTCAGCGTCAGCCGCCTGTCTGCGGGCATCGACACGGTACCCTCGAACCGTACCGGGTTTTCGAAGGTCACATGCTGGGCCAGCCAATAATCGCCCGCCGAAACCATGACCGAGCGCCCGCCCGCGGCAGCATCAGCCGCCTCGAACGCGGCGCTGTCGTCGGTCGCCCCGTCACCGATGGCGCCGTAATCGCGCACATCGACCCAGTCCATCATGTCGCGCAAAAAGACCGAGGTGACGTCCTCGACCTCGATATCGTCGACCCGCACGACCCCGCCATTGGGCCCCGTCAGGTCGAGCCCGACATGGGCAAAGGCCGGCGCCGTGCCCCAGGCCATGTCCACCCCGCCGCGAAGGCCTGTGCCGATGATCGCGCTGACCTCGAACACCTTGCCATAGCTGGTCAGTGTCACCGACGGGCCGGTCTCGGTCAGCCCGCTCACATGATCGCCCCCGGCATCGCCCGCCCATGCGGCGATGCGCACCGACGGCAGGTTGCCGCTGACCGCCTTCACCCGCGCGCGCACCCGCAGGTAACAGCCCGGCAGAATGGGTGTCTGCCCCATGTGGCGCAGCTTCTGCACCGTTTCGGTCTTGGCCAGTTCCAGGCAGCCTGCGAAGTCGGCGTCCGCCGGCACCAGCGCCGCGTCGGCCGCGCCCTCGTAGGTGTCCGTGCCCGGCGTGCCGTCCTCGCGCGACCACACGTCCAGCCCCTCGGCAAAGGACGGCGGCATCAGATTCAGCCCTTCGGTAATCGCCTTGTTCATCCGATATCCCCTTGCGCGTCGTGATCCATGGCCGGCCACCGGCCCGCCTTGGGAAAGCGGTCTACGCTTGAGAAGATAATCAGAGGTTGTGCGACCGTACGCTCAGACGCCCAGATCTGGCGCCTGCAGAATGCGCACCCCGTCGATGCGCCAGCCGCGTTCGGTCGCGATCATGTCGTATTCCAGCAGATGCAGCCGACCCTCGGCATCGACGATCTGCACGATCTGGCGTTGCTGGGTGCCCGCGCCTTCGCTTTGCAGATACCGCCGCTCGGCCGGGCGCCAGACCATCGGATAGCCCTGCCGCACCATCGCCCCGAAATTCTCGGCCGTTCCGAAAAGACGCCTGATGCCGGGTGAGGCGTAGGTAAAGGCTTCGGCGACATCGTCGCGCAGAAAGGCCTCGATCTGGGCGTCGATCACCTCTTGCGCGTCGCCGTCGCCCTGGGCCGCGACCGCACCGCCCAATGCGAGGGCGGTGAAAAAACCCAACAATATGCGGCGCATGCTGCCTCCAAATCCGAGCTTTGTATGTGTATGTTAACTTTTACGCACGCGGCCCCGCCCCGGTTCACAATAGCCGGTCGGTATCCCGCGAAGAGGAGATGACACGATGGCCTACGCGCTCAGCCGAAAGGACCGCTCCGTCCAGGCCGCGCTGCGCCGCATCGCCACCGAAGAGATCGACCGCGCCCTTGCCGAGATCGACGACCCCGACATGCCGCAGCCCGAAAAGGTGCATCAGGTGCGCAAGCGGGCCAAGCGGTTGCGCGCGCTGATCCGCCTCGTCCGCCACGCCTTTCCCGGCTACGCCGCCGAAAACGCCGCGATCCGCGATGCTGCGCGCGGCCTGTCTGCCCTGCGCGACAGCGAGGCACGGGTAGAGACGTTCGACAAGCTGATGGAGGCCACCCATTCCGGCGGCTTCGCCACGATCCGCACCTACCTCGCCGCCGCACGCGACCACGCCGCCGAAAACGCCCATAGCGATGACGATCTCGCGCGGTTCCGCGCCGAACTGGTGGCCCTGCGCAAGCGGGTCAAACATTGGCGGCTGACCGAAAAAGGATTCAAGGCGCTGAAACCCGGTATCGAAAAGACCTTTGGCGCGGCGCGGCGCGACCTGCGGCTCGTACATGACCGCGCCAGCGACGAGGATATCCACGACTGGCGCAAACGGGTGAAGGCGCACTGGTACCACACCAAGCTCTTGCGCCGGCTGCGGCCCAAGGTGCTGAAAGACCGCGCCGCCAAGGCGCGCGACCTGGGCGAGTTGCTGGGCGCGCATCACGACCTGGCGGTGCTGCGCGCCCATATCGCCGGCGCCGCAGACCTTCCGATCGATGCCGACGCCCGCGCACGCTTCGACCGGCTGGCCGCCGCCCGACAGGCAGAGTTGGAGGACGAGGCGCGCGATCTTGGCACCCGCCTGTTTTCGCGCCCCGCCAAGGCCATCGCTCACCGCTGGAAGGGCTGGTGGCGCGACTGGCGCAAGGCTGTGGCCTGAACGCACCCGATCGGCGCCCATTTCGACCGCGCAACCGCGACAGAGGCTTGCCCGACACGGCTGGATTTGCTTGAGTTCGCGCAATGGCGAACAGGGGCACAAACCTTTCACGGCGCTGGGTTCTGGCCGCGCTTGGGGCCGGTGCGGCACAGGGCGCACTGGCCAATGCGCCGCTGCAGGCGCCGCGCCCGGCGCCCCGCCCCGCCGGTCTGCAAAACGCCGCCGCCCCCGATGCCGCAGCGCTGATCGCCAAGGCCCGGCTCAGCGGCAAGATCGGCTACGCCGTCGCCGATGCCCGGACCGGCGAGATCCTCGAGGCGAAAAACCCGCTTCTGGGCCTGCCGCCGGCCTCGGTCACCAAGGCGCTCACCGCGCTTTATGGGCTTGAGGCGCTGGGGCCCGCCTACCGCTTCACCACCCAGGTGATCGCCACCGGGCCGGTGTCGGGCGGGCGGCTCGATGGTGACCTGGTCCTGGTGGGCGGCGGCGATCCGACGCTGGACACCGACATGCTGGCCGATCTCGCCGCGCAGCTGCACGCCGCCGGGCTGCGCGAGGTGGCCGGGCGGTTTCGCTATTACGCAGGAGCCCTGCCCTCGGTCGCGGCAATCGACCCCGGCCAACCACCTCATGTCGGCTACAACCCGGCAATCTGCGGGCTGAACCTCAATTTCAACCGGGTGCATTTCGAGTGGCGCCGCGGGTCTGGCGGCTACGCGGTGACCATGGACGCACGCGCCCAGCGATACCGCCCGGAGGTCAGCGTCGCGCGGATGCAGGTCGTCAACCGCGCCGCCCCCGTCTACACCTATTCAAGCAAGGGCGGTGTCGACGAATGGACCGTCGCGCGTGGCGCACTGGGCAAGGGCGGGGCGCGCTGGTTGCCGGTCCGGCGCCCGGCGCTTTACACCGCCGAGGTCTTCCAGACCCTCGCGCGGGCCCACGGCATTGCCCTGCCCCGCCCCGAGGCGGCCGACAGGCTGCCCGGCGGCACGGCGCTGGCCCGCCACGCAAGCGCCCCGCTGCCCGACATCCTGCGCGACATGCTGAAATACTCGACCAACATGACCGCCGAGGCCGTGGGGCTGACCGCCACCCGCGCGCGCAGCCTGCCCGCGCTATCGCTTGACGCGTCGGGCGACGCGATGGCCGGCTGGATGGAGACGCGCCTCGGCGCCCACAAGGCGCGCTTCGTCGACCATTCCGGGCTGGGCGATGCCTCGCGCCTGTCGGCGGCCGAAATGGTGCGCGCGCTGGCACAGGTCGGCCCCGACGGCCCGCTGCGCCCGCTGTTGAAGACGATCGCGCTGCGCGATGACCAGGGCCGGCCGATGCGCGCCCATCCGGTCGAGATCCGCGCCAAGACCGGCACGCTCAATTTCGTGTCGGCACTGGCGGGGTATATCCGCGCCCCGTCCGGCCCGGATCTGGCTTTTGCCATCTTCACCGCCGATCCTGCACGCCGCGCCAGCCTGGTACCGGCCGAGCGCGAACGCCCCGAAGGCGGGCGTGCCTGGGTGGGACGGGCCCGGACGTTGCAGAGTGACCTGATCAAGCGGTGGCTGGCGCTTTACGGGTAGACCGGGGCGCCCGCCCGCAGCTACTCGACCCGCAGGTCCGCGATCCGCGCCAACACGCGTGTGCCCGTATCGTCGCTGTCCGACGACACGGCGACGCCCACCAGGCTCTGGGGCGGCTCGCCAAACGCACGGCGGTGATCGCGCCGCAGATCGACGCGCTCGGCGGCGGCCCCGGTGCCCGCCTGACGTTGGATGACGCTGCGCCCCCGCGCGCCAAGATAGGGGCTGGGCAGGACCTGTCCCCGCGGATGGGCGCCGCCCCAGACATACATCAGCACACGCGCCTGCGGGTTGTCCAAAAGGGCGCGCACACCCTTGCCCCGCGCCTCCAGCGCCGCCGCTTCGGGCAGGAAAAGAAAATAGAGCGAAAGGTTCCGGTCGTCCCCGCCCCTGCGCGTCAGATCGGTCGCCGGCACGGACCGCTCGACCGCCCATTCCCATGACGCCCGCCGTCCCTGCCACATATCGCGCGGCAGCGCCGTCCACAAAAGCGACACGGTGCCATCCGACCGCACGCCGAGACTGTCACCGTCGAGCGCGTAGTCGTTGCTCGACAAAAGCGAGAACCGTTGCTCTTTCCACCCCTCGGCGAAGGCGATCTGCCCGGCCTCTGCCATACCCGGCGCGGTCGCCAGAAGGCAGACGAGGGCTGTCATCAATTTGCGCATAGCGTGCCTCCTTCGGCAGGCAGATAGCGCAAATGCCCTGCCTGTCCGCCGGGCGGCTCAAATTCCGGCCGGTCGCGGCAATAGCGCCGCGGCCATGAACTCGCTCTGGTTATGAAAGGCCATGATCGTTTCCATCTCCGCCGGGGTGCACCCGAGCAAGAGCTTCAGCTCGGCGTCGCGCTTGGTCAGGTCCATCGAGGCCAGCACCGCCTCGACCCGCGCGCCGGCCAGGCTGCCGCGCCAGAGGTCGACGCCGTCGCCGTCGATCGCGGTCGTCCCGTCGAGATACCCGTAATCGAGCGGATAGACGATCTGGGGAAAGCGCGGGTGGCGGCTGCCCCGGGGCCGGTCGATCACCACCGTGGCCCCCGCGACGAAGGCATCGGCGAAGGGCCAGAACCGGTCCGGCAGGCCGGGCGCGATGGCGCCGGTCACAGCACCATGTGCCGCGCCCGGGCGGCCCGCTCGATCGCGGCGCCGGCCAGCCGGTCGATATTCAACTCGTAGCGGATTTCCTCGAGCAGCCGCAGCTCCGCGTCGCCCAGCTTGCCGTCGGCCGCGGCCACGTCGCAGGCCATGGCATAGGCGGTTTCGGCCAGCTTGTCCGGCAGCGCGTCGCGCACCAGCCCGAACAGCGCGTCGAGCCCGTCATATTCCTCGAACAGTTCCAGCACTGTCTGGGCGACAGGTCGAATGCGGTCCTGATCGTAGTCGGCAAAGACCGGCAGGTGGTTCACGATCCGCTCGATCGTCACCAGTTCCGCGGTGCGGATGTTCTCGTCCGAGGCGGACACGGCGATCATGATCGCCACCAGGCTGTCCTGGGCGGTAAGCGGATTGGGGCGGGGTGTCACGTGGCGCGGCTCCGAAAAAGGACTGTCGCGGCGCAGAATATTGACGCGGGCCCGGGCGGGCAATAGGACACGGAGCTTGACGGGCAGACAGCCCGACCCTTCTGAGAGCGTTTGAGATGTCCGAACTGCGCGATGCGGCGATGAAATCCAAGGCCTGGCCCTTTGAAGAGGCGCGCAAACTGCTCAAACGGGCCGAGCGGGGCGCGGCCGACAAGGGCTATGTGCTGTTCGAAACAGGCTACGGACCCTCCGGCCTGCCCCATATCGGCACCTTCGGCGAGGTCGCCCGCACCACCATGATCCGCCGCGCCTTCGAGGCGATCAGCGACATCCCGACGCGGCTGATCTGCTTTTCCGACGACATGGACGGCATGCGCAAGGTGCCCGACAACGTGCCCAGCCCCGAGATGCTGCGCGACCATTTGCAGCGCCCGCTGACCTCCGTCCCCGACCCGTTCGGCGAGTACGAGAGCTTTGGCCACCACAACAACGCGATGCTGCGCCGGTTTCTCGACACGTTCGGCTTCGAGTACGAGTTCTACTCGGCCACCGATTTCTACAAATCCGGCCAGTTCGACGAGGTGCTGAAGCGCGCCGCCGAACGCTATGACGATGTCATGCAGGTGATGCTGAAATCGCTCCGTGAGGAACGCCAGCAGACCTATTCGATCTTTTTGCCGCTGCACCCCGAAACCGGCCGCGTGCTTTACGTGCCGATGAAACACGTCGACGCGGAAAACCACACCGTCACCTTCGACGACGAAGAGGGCCGAGAATGGACGTTACCCGTCACCGGCGGCAACGTGAAACTGCAATGGAAGCCCGATTTCGGCGCACGATGGGCCGCGCTCGACGTCGATTTCGAGATGTACGGCAAGGACCATTCCACCAACACCCCGATTTACGACCGGATCTGCGAGATCCTGGGCGGCAAGAAGCCCGAGCATTTCACCTACGAGCTGTTCCTCGACGAGAACGGCGAGAAGATCTCGAAATCCAAGGGCAACGGTCTTTCCATCGACGAATGGCTCACCTACGCCTCGACCGAAAGCCTGTTCTATTTCATGTTCCAGAAACCCAAGACCGCCAAGCGGCTGTGGTGGGACGTGATCCCCAAGGCGGTGGACGAATATCACCAGCAGTTGCGCGCCTTCCCCGATCAGGACGTGGCCGCGCAGATCAACAACCCGGTCTGGCACATCCATAACGGCCAGCCGCCGCAAAGCCACATGGTCGTGTCCTTCGCGATGCTGCTGAACCTCGCCTCTGTGGCCGGTGCAGAGGACAAGACCGGGCTCTGGGGCTTCATCAGGCGCTACGCCCCCGAGGCCAGCCCCGACACCCACCCCGACCTCGACCAGGCGGCAGAGTTCGCGGTGCGCTATTTCCGCGATTTCGTGGCCCCGCACCGCCAGGTCCGCGCACCGGACGAAAAGGAACGCGCGGCGATCGAGGATCTGGCCCAGAGGCTGCGCGCCTGGGATGGCGGGCTCGACGCCGAAGAATTGCAAACGCTGGTCTTCGCGGTGGGCAAGGACCACGGGTTCGAGCCGCTGCGGGATTGGTTCAAGGCGCTTTACGAGGTGCTGCTGGGCGCCAGCCAGGGTCCGCGCTTCGGCGGGTTTGTCGCGCTTTACGGCATCGACGAGACGGTAGCGCTGATCGACAGGGCACTTGCGCGCGGCTAGCCCCCCGCCGGGAATGCGTCTGAAGAGTTCTCGCAAGGCTCTCGGCACAAGCCTTCTGAACGCCGTGCAAGGCGGCTAGCGCCGCCAGTCGCCGCGGGCGCGGATCTCGGACGACGAGATATCGACCATCGGCACGTTGACATAGCACCAGGCTGGCGCCGCCTGCCCCGCCAGCGTGAACGACGCCCGACCCGGCAACTGGGCATTGGCGTATCGCAGCGCCGCCTTCGACCGCCGCGCAGCGATGCCTTGACCCGGCCGCGCGATCACGCCGATGGGCACGTTCTCCATGATCCATTCCCAGCGGTCCCAGCGGTGGAACCCGGTCAGGTTGTCCGCCCCCATCAGCCAGACAAAGCGCACCTCCGGATAAAGCATCTGGAGCCGGCCCAGCGTCGCCGCGGTGTAGCGGGTACCGATGCGGGCCTCGAGATCGGTGATGCAGACGCGGGGATGAGACATCAGCGCCGCCGCCGCTTCGAGCCGCCGGCCCAGCGGCGCCGGCCCCTCGGTCTTCAGCGGGTTGCCGGGGCTGACCAGCCACCACACGCGGTCCAGCGCAAAGCGTCTCAGCGCCTGGCGCGTGATATGCACATGGCCGGGATGGGCCGGGTCGAACGACCCGCCCAGCAGCCCGACCGACATTCCCGCAGCGGCGCGCGGCAGCCCCGCCCGGATCATGCCGCGCCCCTCACGCCCGGCCCAGTGCCGCGGCCGCGGCGCGGACGGGCAGCGCGCTGAGGCACCCGGCCATCACCAGGTAATGACGCAGGCTCAGCCCGCGCCCGGCGCCTGCGTCCCCGGGGTCGGCATAGTCGACTCGATAGCGTTGAGCCGGGTCTGGCATGCGGGCATTCACACGCGCGATCGCATCGGCATTGGCGTCGATCATCTTCTTTTGCACGCCGCGCCCGGGTAGCGCCCGAGTGGATGCAAGCCCCGGCATCGCCTCGGCAAACCCGTTCGCGACGATCAGGCTGGCCCGCGGCAGAACCCGGTTCAGCGCCAGCAACAGCCTGATTTCCGCCGCCGTCATAGACCGGTTCACCTGCTCGACCGGCGGCGCGGCCCAGTCAAAATCGGCCAGCCCCAGCCATCGCGACAGCTCTCCCAGAAGATCGGCTCGGCAAGCGTCGTAGTTGCGCAGATCGAGTGTAACCCCCGGCGCGGCGCCCACCCTTCCCATCACCTTCCAGACCTGTTGCGGGCGGCGGTAGTTCAGGAAATAGCGGTCCGGAGCATGGCGCACCTTTCCCGATTTCACCATCTGCTGATAGGCAGACGCCGCATGGCCCACCGGATTGCGCGTAAAAAGCAGCACTCTGATTTCGTCGAGCCCGAGCGCCGAGCGCCAGGACTGAAACCGCGCCAGTGTCTCGCCGGGCCGCGCGTTGAGCGCGTTGAAAAACCCCTCGTAACTGAGCAGAACGTCGCGCCCCGCCCGCTCGCGCGCCGCCGCCTCCAGCGCCTCCGGCGCCTCGAAAAACCGCCCGTTTCCGGAACTTACGCCGCCTGCCGCAGCCCGCGCCATGGCGCGCGTCCGGCCGGGATAGAGGATACCCCGCGCCCCCAGCGCATCTGCATTGCGGGCAAGATAGGCCTGCAGGTAGCTCGACCCGGTCTTGTCGTGGCCGATATGAATGAAAAGCGTGCCCACCGGCCCTCCCCAAACCCCGCGTTGCATGCAGGTGCGGCGCGTTCTATATGCGCAATCCAGATACCTGACAACTCACGAGGGGCGCCGGCGCATGGCTTCGTACCAATATGTCTACCACATGGATGGCGTTTCCAAGACCTATCCGGGCGGCAAGAAATGTTTTGAAAACATTCGCTTGAACTTCCTGCCGGGGGTCAAGATCGGGGTCGTCGGCGTCAACGGCGCGGGCAAGTCCACGCTGCTGCGCATCATGGCCGGCTGGGACAAGGACTTCTCCGGCGAGGCCTGGGCCGCCAAGGGCGCCCGCGTCGGATACCTGCCGCAAGAGCCGCAGCTCGACGAAAAGCTCACCGTGCGCGAAAACGTCATGCTGGGCGTCGCCGCGAAGAAGGAGAAGCTCGACCGCTTCAACGAGATCGCGATGAAGGTGGCCGAGGAGTATTCCGACGAGCTGATGGAAGAGATGACCGCGCTGCAGGACGAGATCGACGCGCAGAACCTCTGGGACCTCGACAGCCAGATCGACGTCGCGATGGAGGCGCTGCGCTGCCCCCCCGACGACGCCCCGGTCGACAGCCTGTCGGGCGGCGAACGCCGCCGCGTCGCGCTCTGCCAGCTCCTGCTGGACGCGCCCGAGATGCTGCTGCTCGACGAGCCGACCAACCACCTCGACGCCGAAACGGTGGCCTGGCTGCAGCAACACCTGATCGACTACAAGGGCACCATCCTGATCGTCACCCACGACCGCTATTTCCTCGACGACATCACCGGCTGGATTCTGGAGTTGGACCGCGGCCGCGGTATCCCCTACGAGGGCAACTATTCCGCCTGGCTGGAACAAAAGGCCAAGCGGATGGCGCAGGAGGCGCGAGAGGACAAGGCCAAGCAGAAACAGCTCGAACGCGAGCTCGACTGGATCCGCGCCGGGCAAAAGGCCCGCCAGGCCAAATCCAAGGCCCGGATCCAGGCCTATGAGGAAATGGCCGGCCAGTCCGAGCGCGAGAAACTTTCCCGCGCCCAGATCATCATCCCCAACGGCCCGCGCCTCGGCGGCCGCGTGATCGAGGTCGAGGGGCTGAAAAAGGGCTACGGCGACCGGCTGCTGATCGAGGATCTGTCCTTCGCGCTGCCGCCCGGCGGCATCGTCGGCGTGATCGGCCCCAACGGCGCGGGCAAATCCACCCTGTTCCGCATGCTCACCGGGCAGGAACAGCCCGACGAGGGCAGCATCGAGTTCGGCGACACCGTGAGCCTTTCCTATGTCGACCAGTCCCGCGACGCACTCGACGGCGACAAGACCGTGTGGGAGGAAATTTCCGACGGGCTCGACATCGTGGTCTTGGGCGATGCCGAGGTGAACTCCCGCGCCTATTGCTCGGCCTTCAACTTCAAGGGCGGCGACCAGCAGAAAAAGGTGGGGCTGTTGTCGGGGGGCGAGCGCAACCGCGTCCACATGGCCAAGCTGTTGAAGTCCGGCGGCAACGTGCTGCTGCTGGACGAACCCACCAACGACCTCGACGTGGAAACCCTGCAGGCGCTGGAAGCCGCGCTGGAGGATTTCGCAGGCTGCGCCGTGATCATCTCCCACGACCGATTTTTTCTTGATCGGCTCTGCACGCATATTCTAGCGTTCGAGGGCGAAGCCCATGTCGAATGGTTCGAGGGCAATTTCGAGGCCTATGAGGAAGACAAGATCCGCCGCCTCGGCCCGGACTCGGTGGAGCCGAAGCGGGTGAAGTACAAGAAGTTCGCGCGGTAACCTAGTAGCCGGCCGCTCTTTCGGTGTCAGAGGGTATCATGAAACAAACATTAGCAATTTTGTTGACCTTTGTGTCCGCTGCCCCGTCAGTTCAAGCTTTTGAAGTAAAAGAAGTGCTTGAACACTCAACGAGCGGCCATCATTTTTCATCAGCAAAGGCAGATAAAAACCGCGCGGTCTATGAGGTTTGCAACCAAGGCGCAACGCCAAGCACGTTCTTTTGGTCAGGCGCCCGATTTGGCGCTGATGCCAAAGGGCCCTTGCCGGCAGATTATTGCGTTCAAAAAACTGATTACCCCGTTGTGCACTCTGAAATGATCAAAGAGCAATCGACGGTTTCGACTAGAACATGGTCAACGGACGACGTTCCAACATTTACCTATTGCCCTGCCGGCTCTCAAACCCGGGACGGTTTTTGTAAGCGAAGCCTGCTGCAATTTGCTGGAAAGTGGATATCTGAGCTTAGAGTATTCTCCCGTGACCCTGAAGGACTTCCCTATCCGGTCGGAGAGTCTGAGTTTCTCTTTGAAGGGGCGGATCAGCAAATTACTGTTTCTCTTCGTGCTACCGATGGTACGGATGCTTCACTAATCTCGTTCCGTGGAACCTCCTTATCGCAAGAGGAGTTGGGGGCGTCGATCGAGGTGTTCGCGGGCACAATTTCTATTGGCACTCTTGGAGATATTTTATTTGATCTGGGTTATGTAGAGAACAGAGATTTTGGCGGCACACAGGATGCTACCATATTGCTTCAAGACACCGCCCGAATTCAAATATTATTGGATGGTCAGTTCGGCGAGACCCTTTCAGCTTACACTCTTGCGAGTGGAGTAATTATTGGCGCAGACTACTCCATACAAAGCTCGCAATGATACCTCCGACTCTGCGAGCCGCTGGGGCAGCGGCGCTAATTCCATGGCTCATTAAGGGGCCCCAGCTGCTCGGGTTTTACGAATTCATCACAGCCTTGTCGCTTTCAGGGCTTGGTGCAGGAGTCGGAAGCTTTTTTTCCTTGAAGTCTTACCCCAGCGATTCCTGCAATAGTCTTGATCGGCGAGAACGAGTTGCGCACTTAGCGGCCGTTAGCGGCGTCGTGTTGGCGGTTTTATTTGTCTCCAATCTCATGTATTTTGGGATAGTAAAGTCTGGCCGTGCGATAGATCCCTATTTGTTCTACGCTTTCGTTTTTTGCATTTCGGCCTCCGCAACATATCTTGATAGAAAACTCAAGCTCCTTGGCGCTTATAACGCCTTCTTGCGTCGACTTCGGCGAGGGCCGCGAGATTAGTCAAGGGGCTCGTTGTCTACCCCCTCAAACCGGCTCCCCGCTCGGCCCCTTGTCCTCCAGCCCCTCGATCACCTTGGCCAGCCGCAGCTGCGCCTGAGGTTCAGCACGTCGTTGATCAGCGCCTGGTAGCCCCGCCCGTTGGCGCGATAGAATTTCGCCACCGGTTCCTCCAGCGTCAGCGTGATCTTCACCTTCCTGGGTTTCTGCGGATAGATCTCGGGCAGGATGTGCCAAGCGTCGGGGACGTGCAGCGCCTCCATCTTGCGGCCATGGACGATCATGTGCAGCATCCACGCGACGGGGGGTGTCTAGGATGGCTACCAACGCACCACACCACGAACCCGACCGACCCAACCAAGGGCGGTCAGCTCACAGGCACCGAATATCGGCGGTCGCCTATTTCGACAGCGGCGTCGCCCCGGTCTCGACCCGGTCGATCTTGCCGTCCTTCAGGGTCATGGCCATCAGCACCGCCTCGCGCGTGCCGTCGGGGTAGTCGTTGATGGAATGCACCACGAGGATGTCGTCGTTCTCGTAGATGCAGCGCCGGTCGCCCATGTTCATCTTGTCCGAGGCCATCATCTTGCGGATCATCTCTGCAAATTGCGGCTTGCCCATGGTCGCGCCCGTCTGGTGGCGCACGAAAACGGCGTCGTCGCCGTAAAGGTCCAGGTACGCCTCGGCGTCGTTGTTCGCCACCGCTGCATGCATCTTCTCGAAGATCGCCATTTATCATTCCCTCCCATTATTATAGTTCCAGTATCCGCCCTTCGCGCCGGTCTGGCAATCTTCTGTCTCCCCCGTCAGGCGGCTCGGCGCGACCCGTTGGCACGGGCCGGCCCTCCGTTTGGAACACGTGGCTCCCCGGTCCCCTCCCAGCAGGACATCGAGGAGGGGACCGTGTCCAAGATCGAATCCGGTGTCGAACAGGCCAACGCCGCCCATGCCGCGGATGTCGGCAAGGGCGATCTCGCCCTGCCGCCCGCGCGGCAGAACGGACCGCCCCGCACCAGGGTTCAGATCATCGCCCGGTCCGTAGAGCGCCGCTTTTTCGGCGGGGATTGTTTGTCGGCTTCTTTCGGGTGGCGGCGATGCCGTTTCGCGCCTGTTTGCTCTTCCTGTCGGTATTCTATGCGCGCCTTCAACGCGCCCGGCCGGGGAAAACTCCGCCGATTTTTCTTGCAACGACTCGGCAAAGCCCCCAAGTATAGGTGCGCGACGTTACGACTTTCGACCACTGTCTCCCTTCAAACGGCTGTCAGTTACCTCGATCGACGACTGACAGAGCCGGGCCGCTGCACTTCCGCGAGTGGCATGAAACTAGGAGACGACGGATGGCCACTGGCACCGTGAAATGGTTCAACGAAACTAAAGGTTACGGCTTCATTGCCCCCGATGGCAGCAGCAAGGATGTGTTCGTGCACATCACCGCGCTGGAGCGCGCCGGCCTGCGCACGCTCGCCGACAACCAGAAAGTGACCTTCGACATCGAGGCCGGCCGCGACGGCCGCGAGAGCGCGACCAACATCGCCCTGGCGTAAACCGCCCCTCGACCGATCTTAAGGGCGCCCGTCACCGGGCGCCCTTTTTCGTTCAGGCTATTCGTCGCGCCACGCCGCTGCCCCCTGCCCTTTCGACCGCCGGCCCGCTAGGCTAAACCCGCCCCGGGCCTCGCCAGATGAAAGGGACACCGCCATGAGTGCCGATCATTCAGTTGCCGACCTCCTGCCCAACGCGCTGGAGATGGTCACGAGGAGCCTGCGCCGCCTGACCGGCCGGGCGCGGCTCTTGACCCTCGGCCTGCTGCCGTTCCTTCCCGTGGCACTGATCGCAGGCGCGCTGGCGGCAGTTCTGCCGGGCGAGGCGTTCGTGGTGGCGGGCCCCGTGGCCACCTCGCCGCGCGCGATGGCCTTCTTCCTGCTGGTGCCGGTGCTCCTGATGGTCCCCGGCGTTTTGCTTTTCACCGCGCTGGCGCGGACGCTGGCAGACGTGCCCGACGCGCGGCTCTGGCCCTGGACGCCCGTCCATACCAGGGTGCTGACGCGCCTGTTGCCGCTGGCGCTGCCCAGCATGGTGGCCGGCGCGGCCGGGCTGCCATTGGTCGCCCTCGCCCTCGGCGCGCTGCTATTGCGGTTCTCGCCAATGCTGCGCACCGCGGCGCTGGGCGACACGATGGGGCCGCGCGCCGCGTGGCGCGCGTTCCAGGGCACCTACCTTGAGACGCTGCTGGCCGCCGCGCTGCTGGCCGCGGTGGCGGGGATCGCGGCGGAGGTCGTTCTCTACCTCGTTTCCACGGTGCTGCCACCGATGCTGACCACCGGCGTTGCGGCCGGGTTCTACGGCTATCTGGGCGCGCTGATCCTCGCGCTGGTGCTGGCCGACAGGCAAGAGGCGGCCGGCGACCCGCCCGCCGACGGCTGAACCACCCCCGACACGCCGAGAGGCAAGGCGGCCCATGCAGATAACGGTCAACGGCACACGCCACCGCGTCGACGCCGACCCCGCGATGCCGCTCTTGTGGGTGCTGCGCGATGTCCTCGGTCTGACCGGCACCAAATATGGCTGCGGCACGGGGCTGTGCGGGGCGTGCACGGTACATGTGGCGGGCCGGGCGGTGGCCGCGTGCCAACTGCCCGTAGGCAAGGTCAGCGCCGAGGTGACCACCATCGAGGGGCTGGCCGCCGGCCCGGTGCAGGATGCCTGGATTGCGCATCAGGTGGCGCAATGCGGCTATTGCCAGCCGGGCCACGTGATGGCGGCGGCGGCCCTTCTGGCCCGCACCGACAGCCCCACCGATGCCGAGATCGACGCCGCCATGGCCGGGCATATCTGCCGCTGCGGCACCGGCCCGCGCATCCGCGCCGCGATCCACCATGCCGCCCGGCAACTGCGCGAGGGCTGAGTTGTGGTGCGCCTGACACCCTATGTCGAGATCGATGGCGAGACGATCACGGTGATCGTGCCCCGCGCCGAGATGGGCCAGGGTGTGCAGACGACGCTGGCCGCGCTGGTGGCCGAGGAGATGGACCTCGACTGGGGCAGCTTCTCGGTGGCCCACGGCGCCCCCTCGCGGAGCTATGCCAACGGCGCGTTGCTGGTGGCGGGTCTGCCCTTTGCCGCCTATCGTGAGACACGGCTCACCCGGTGGGCCGCCGGCGCGATGCGCGTGACGGGGCGGCTGATGGGCATGCAGATCACCGGCGGGTCGACCTCGACGCGCGACGCCTATCTGCGCATGCGCAGGGCCGGCGCCGCGGCGCGGGCGATGCTGGTGGCCGCGGCCGCAAGGCGCCTGGGCCAGCCGCCCGAGACCCTGCGCACCCAGGACGGCGCGGTGGTCGCCCCGGACGGCACGCGCCTGCCTTACGCCGCACTGGCCGCGGCGGCGGCGAAGCAGCGCCCGCCGCGCCGGCCACGGCTCAAACCCAGCCGCGACTGGCGCCTGCTGGGCCGCGCCCTGCCCCGGCCCGACATGGCCGACAAGGTGCATGGCCGCACCCGCTATGCCGGCGACATCCGCGCCGAGGGGATGCTGTTTGCCACGGTGCGGATGTGCCCGCATTTCGGCGGCACGCTGCGGGGCGTCGACGCCGGGCCCGCGCTGGCGATACCGGGGGTGGTGAAGGTCGTCGAGATTGGCGCCGGTGTCGGTGTCATCGCCCGAGACACCTGGACGGCGATGCGCGCCGCGCGGGCGTTGGCACCCGATTGGGGCCCGGCCAGCGGCCCGGCCGACACCGACGCCGCCTTCGGCGCCATCGCGGCGGCCTTCGACCGGCGCCCGACTGTCACGCTGGGCCGGCGCGGCGATGTCGAGGCCGCGCTTGGCGCCGAAAAGCCTATCGAGGCCGAATACCGTGTCCCCTATCTCGCCCATGCCACGATGGAGCCGATGACCGCCACGGCGCTTTACGGCGATGGACGCCTGACGCTCTGGGCCGGCACCCAGGCGCCGCTGCTGGCGCGCGAAAGGGCGGCCAGGGCCGTCGGCCTCAAGCCCCGCGACGTGACGCTGCATGTCACCCCGATGGGCGGCGGTTTCGGGCGGCGGGCCGAGTTCGACTTTTCCGACCAGGCCGCGCGGCTGGCCCGCGCCGTGCCCGGCCGCCCGGTCTGCCTCGCCTGGAGCCGGGCAGAGGATATGTCCCATGACTTCTACCGCCCCGCCATGATCGCCCGGCTGCGGGGGCAAGCGGGGGCAAGCGGTCCCGCGGCGCTGAGCCTCGATATCGCCGGGCCTTCGGTCTTGGCCGAACAGGCCCGGCGGGTGGTCGGCTACGTGCCGCCCGGCCCCGACAAGATGTTGCTGGAGGGCGCCTTCGACCAGCCCTACGCGATCGCGGATTTTCGCGCTCGCGGCTATCGGGCCGATATCGGCATCCCGGTGGGGTCGTGGCGCTCGGTGGGCTATTCGCACAACACCTTCTTTCTGGAAAGCTTCCTTGACGAAATCGCCGCCGCCGCCGGGCTGGACCCGGTCGAGATGCGGCTGAACCTGATGCGGGGCGAAAGCGCACGCGCCGCCAAGGTGCTGGAGAGGGCCGCCGAAATCGCCGGCTGGGGCACACCGCCCCCGCCCGGCCATGCCCGCGGGGTGGCGTTCTGCTGGTCTTTCGGGGCCCCCACTGCGCAGGTTGTCGAAATTTGCCGGACCGAGGCCGGCATCCGCCTCGAACGGCTTTGCTGCGCCATGGACGTGGGCCGCGCCCTCGACCCGGGCATCGTCGAGGCGCAGATCGTCTCTGGCGCGCTTTTCGGTCTTTCGGCCGCGATCTACGGCGAGATCACGCTGGCCGGCGGCGCCGTCGAACAAGCCAATTTCGACAGCTCCCGCGAACTGCGCCTCGGACAGCTTCCCGCCATCGAGACCTGCATCCTTCAAAGCGGCGGCAAGCCCGCCGGCGTGGGCGAGCCCGCAACGCCCCCCGCCGCCCCGGCGCTGGCCAATGCGCTGTTCGCTCTGACGGGCGAGCGCCACCGCCGCCTGCCGCTGCATCACGCTGTGCGCTTTGCATAAAACCGACTGAAACGCTCGGACTGAGGCCCTAGGCAGGGGCGTCAAAACCCGTATGGTAGGCGAAAAGTCTCAGACAGGGAGGAAACGTTATGAGACGCACGATCCTGAAGGCTGCACTGGCCACGGGCATCCTGGCACTGACCGGCACCGCCGCCTCGGCACAGGAGTACACGTTCAAACTGCACCACTTCCTCGGCGCCAAGGCGCCGTCCCATAGCGAGATGCTGGCGCCCTGGGCCCGGCAGGTCGAAGAGAACGCCGGCGGCAAGGTGAAGATCGAGATCTTCCCGTCGATGACGCTGGGCGGCCGCCCGCCGGAACTGATCAACCAGGTGCGCGACGGCGTGGTCGATCTGGTCTGGACGGTGAACGGGTATACCCCTGGCCTGTTCCCGCGCACCGAGGTGATGGAGTTGCCCTTCGTCTACGTCAACGACCCGGTGGCCGCCAACCTCGCGCTCTACGACATGTTCGAAAGCGACCTGGCAGAGGAATACAAGGGCGTCGAGGTGATGTTCCTGCATGTCCATTCGGGCCAGGCGATCCATATGCGCAACACGCCCGTGCGCAGCCCGGCCGACCTGGCGGGAAAGAAGATGCGCATCCCCACCCGCACCGGCGCATGGGTTCTCGAGGCGCTGGGGGCCACGCCCGTCGCCATGCCGGTGCCCGAACTGCCGCAGGCCCTGCAAAAGGGCGTGGTCGATGGCGCGCTGATCCCGTTCGAGATCATCCCGCCGCTCAAGATCCAGGAGCAGACCGAATACCAGATCGAGGGCGCCGACCAGGCACGGTTCGGCACCACCACCTTTCAGGTTTCCATGAACAAGGCCCGCTGGGACAGCCTGCCCGAAGATGTGCAAAAGGCCTTTCGCGATGCCTCGGGGCCGGACTGGCTGAAAAAGGTGGGCGAGGTCTGGCGGTCGACCGAAGATTTCGGCATCGGGCTGGCCACCAAGGCCGGCAACGAACATATCGTGCTGAGCGAGGAAGAGACCGCCGCCTTCCGCACCGCGCTTGAGCCCGTGGTCGAACGCTGGATCGACGAGGTCTCGGGCAAGGGGATCGACGGCGCCGCGCTGGTCGAAAAGGCCCGCGCGCTGATCGAAGAGCACGGCAGCCGCTGAATGGCGCCGTCCGCCGCCGAGCGCCGCCGCGGGGTCGCCGCGGTGGCCGCGTACATGATCACCGCATGGGCGGTTTTGGGCGGTGTCTTGCTGCTTGCCGTGGTGGCCATGAACGTGCTGTCGGTGATCGGCGGCGTTATCTGGAAACCCTTCCCGGGCGATTTCGAGATGACCCAGGTGGGCGTGGGCATCGCCGCCTTCGCCTTCCTGCCCTATTGCCAGTTGACCGGCAAGAACGTCACCGCCGACATCTTCACCATGGGCGCGGCCCCGCGCTGGATCGCCCGGTTCCGGCTGGCCGCCTCGGCCGTGGCGCTGCTCTTTGCGCTGTTGTTGCTGTGGCGCATGTGGCTGGGCATGGGGGACCAGCGCGAATACGGCTACACCACGACGATATTGCAGTTCCCGATCTGGACCGCGTTCGTGCCGATCCTCGTCTCGCTGGGCCTTCTGGCACTTGCCGCGGCGATGACCCTGATCGAGGCCGCCGAGGGGCGCATCGACGGAGACCGCAATGATTGACGCCCTGTCCATGGGGCTAGGCGGGCTTGTCGTGCTGATCGTCCTGATCGCGCTGCGGATGCCCATCGCCTACGCAATGATCCTGGTGGGCGGCATCGGCATCGCGCTGGTCAACGGCCCGGCACTGATGTTGAACCAGCTCAAGACGCTGGCCTACGGGCAGTTCTCGATCTACGACCTCAGCGTCGTGCCGATGTTCGTGCTGATGGGCGCCATCGCGTCAAAGGCGGGACTGTCGAGCGCGCTGTTCAGGGCGGGCAATGCCTGGCTTGGCTGGATGCGGGGCGGCACCGCGATGGCGGCCATTGCCGCCTGCGCGGGCTTCGGCGCGGTCTGCGGCTCGTCGCTGGCCACGGCGTCGACCATGGGCAAGGTCGCCCTGCCCGAGCTGAAACGCTACAACTACTCCGGCGCGCTGGCCACCGGGACGCTGGCCGCCGGCGGGGTGCTGGGCATCCTGATCCCGCCCTCGGTCGTTCTGATCATCTATGCGATCATCGTCGAGGCCAACATCGTGACCATGTTCATGGCCGCGATGCTGCCCGGCGCGCTGGCGGTGATCCTGTTTCTGCTGACCATCGCGGCCTACGTGACGATCCGCCCCTCGGCGGGGCCGGCGACAGGGGCGCTGGACGGGGCCGAGTTCCGCGCGGCCACCATCGGGGTGATGCCGGTGCTGGCGATCTTCGCGATCGTGCTGGGCGGCATCTACGGCGGCTTTTACAACCCCACGCCTGGCGCGGCGGTAGGCGTGTTCCTGGTCTGGCTCTACGGCACCCTGCGCGGCCGGCTGGGCCTCGGCGCGATGCGCGACTCGCTGTTGGAAACCGCCTCGACCACGGGGATGATCTACCTGATCCTGCTGGGCGCGGAGCTGATGAAGATCTTCATGTCCCGCGTCGGGCTGCCCCAGGCCACGGCCGAATGGATCGTCGCCTCGGGGATGGCACCCATGACGGTGATGGTTTTGCTCTTGCTGGCGCTGATCCTGCTGGGCTGCCTGATGGACAGCCTGTCGATGATCCTGCTCGTTATCCCGTTCTTCTGGCCGGTGCTGGTCGAGATCAACGGCGGCCTCTACCAGATGGCCGAGGGCGCGGGCTATGGGATGAGCACCGACGACCTGAAGATCTGGTTCGGCATCCTCGCCCTTGTCGTGGTGGAACTGGGGCTGATAACGCCGCCGGTGGGCATGAATGTCTTCGTTATCTCGGCGCTGGCCCGCGACACGCCCATGATCGAGACCTTCAAGGGCGTAATGCCCTTCTTCGGTGCCGAACTGGTGCGCGTGACGCTGATCCTTGCCTTCCCGGCGCTCACACTGTGGCTGCCGCGCGTGCTGGGGGGCTAGGGCGATGGCGCAAATCACCGCGGGGTCGGCGATCTTTCCCCGGCTGGGCGCGCTGGGGGTCGATTACGTCTTTGTCAATTCCGGCACGGATTTCCCGCCGATCATCGAGGGGCTCGCCCGCGCCATGGCCGATGGGCAGCGCCTGCCGCGCGCCATCGCCTGCCCGCACGAACACGCGGCGATGGGCATGGCCCACGGCGTGTGGCTGATGACCGGCCGGCCCCAGGCGGTGATGCTGCACACCAATGTCGGGCTGGCCAACGGCGCCATCGGGGCGATCAACGCGGCCTGCGAGCATGTGCCGATGATCCTGATGTCGGGACGCACCCCGGTTGCCGAGGGCGGCCGCTTCGGCGCGCGCACGGTGCCGATCGGCTGGGGGCAGGAGATGTTCGACCAGGCCGCGCTGGTGCGCGAGGCCTGCAAATGGGACTACGAACTGCGCTTCCCCGAGCAGATCGGGCCGGTTCTCGACCGCGCTCACGCGATTGCCCAGTCCACGCCCAAGGGCCCCGTCTACCTGTCGCTGCCGCGCGAGGTCTTGTGCGAGGAATTGCCCGCCGAGGCCGTCGCCGCGCCGCCCACGCTGCGTCCCGCCGGGGTCGCCCCCGACCCCGCCGCGCTGAGGACCGCTGCCGATTGGCTGGCAAGCGCCCAACGCCCGCTGGTCATCGCCCAGCGCGGCTGCGGCAGCGCCGCGGCCTTTGCCGCCTTCGGGCAATGGGCGTCGGACTGGGCGATGCCCGTCGCCTCGTGGTGGGCCACCCATCTGGCCATCGCCACGGATCACCCGTGCCATGTCGGCGCCGATCCGGGCCCGTACCTCGCCGACGCCGACGTGGTGCTGGTGGTCAACGCGCTGGCCCCCTGGTGGCCCGACAAGCACCCGTTGGCGCCCGGCGCCAAGGTCATCCAACTCGGGCCGGACCCGCTTTTCGCGCGGTTTCCGATGCGCAGCTTTCCCGCCGATCTGGCCATTGCCGGCGAGACGGCCGCCGCCCTGCCCGCCCTGATCGGCGCCATGGCGGACCGGCCACCAGGCTCCACCGCCGAAGCGCGCCGCGCCCGCCTCGCCGCCCGTCCCGTGCCCGCGGCACCTTCGCCGGGCCGGCTGACCAAGGCCCAGGTGGCCGCGGCGCTGGGCCACGCGCTGGACGACGAGACCACCGTCTTTTCCGAACTCGGCGTGCCACTATCCGCCCTGCCCCGCCGGACGCATCGAAGCTGGTTCCAGGAGCCGCATTCAGGCGGGCTCGGCTGGGCGTTTCCAGCCGCGATGGGGGCCAAGCTGGCCGCCCCGGACCGCGTGGTGGTCGCCACCATGGGCGATGGCAGCTATATCTTTGCCAACCCCACCGCCTGCCACCAGATCGCCGAGGCGCTGGGCCTCGCCTTGCTGGTCGTGGTGGTCAACAACGCCGAATGGGGCGCCGTGCGCGCCTCGGTGGCCCAGCTCTACCCCGAGGGCATGGCGGCCAAGACCAACGCGATGCCGCTGACCGGCCTCGCCCCCAGCCCCGATTTTTGCCAGACGGCCCAGGCCAGCCGTGCCTGGGCGCGGCGGGTTGAGCGGGCAGAAGAGCTGGACGCGGCCATCGCCGACGGGCTGGCCGCGGTGGCCGACGGGCGGCTGGCGCTGCTCGACGTGCAGGTGGAGCCCGATTAGGCGGTCGCCGTTATGTGGCGCACCGATCAGTCGCCCCGCCCGGCTTTTGCGCCGGGCAGCCATGCGCAAGACCCTACCGCACCGCCGCCATCGTCGCGCGGAACCGCATCAGCGCGAAGGCGAAGAACGCCGCGCCGATCCCCGCCATCGCCAGAAGCTGCGGCCAGACCAGCGAAAGCCCCGCCCCCCGATATAGCACCGCCTGCGAAAACGCCGTGAAATGGCTGGCGGGCGAGGCCTGCATGGCAAGCCTCAGCCCGTCGGGCATCGCCTCCAGCGGCGTGATCCCGCCCGACAGCAGGAACAGGATCATGAAAACCGGAATCGCCAGCAGCCCGAATTGCGGCATCGTCGTCGCGATCGTCGACAGCATGATCCCCAGCGACGTGGCGGCGAAGAGATAGACCGCCGCGCCCAGCGCAAACACCGCCAGAGAGCCGGGCACCGGCACGCCCAAAGCCCCCTGCACCACCGCAAAGAGCGAGGCCACCGCGGCGAACACGATGACCAGCCCGTTGGCCCAGACCTTGGACAGCATGATCTCCAGCGAGGTGACCGGCATGACCAGCAGATGCTCGATCGTGCCATGCTCGCGCTCGCGGATCACCGCCGCGCCCGACAGCACCACGGCCAGGATACTGACATTGTTGATCACCTGGTTGACGGCCAGGAACCACACCGAATGGAGGTTGGGGTTGAAACGCGCCCGGGGCACGATGGAGGCTGGATAGTCCGTCGTGGCCTCGGCGCGCGACAGGAACCTTGCGATTTCCTCTTGCACGATACGCTGAACATAGGCCGTGCCGTTGCCGGCCAGGGTCATCGCCGTGGCATCCACGTTCAGTTGCAGCACCGGCGCACGATCGGTCAGCAGATCGCGCTCGAACCCTTCGGGGATGACCAGAACAAAACTCACCCTGCCCGAGTCGAGCAGCCGGTCCATCTCTTCGTAACCGATCAGCTGCGGCGGCTGGAAATAGGGCGGCAGGAACGCCCCGCGCAACCGCGCGGAAACCGAAGAGCGGTCTTCGTCGACGATGGCGATGGCGGCGTTGCGCACCTCGGTCTGCACCCCCTTGGACACCACGGCCACCGCAACGGTGAAGGTATAGAGGATCAGCACCACCAGAACCGGGTCGCGGGCAAGGCTGAAAAGCTCCTTGATGCCAAGGCGAAAGATGTTGTGCAGCGCGCGCAGCATACTCAGGCCTCCTGCTTGCGCAGCAACACCGCCGCCAGCGCCCAGAACACCGCGCAAAAGCCGAACAGCACCAGGTGGTTCGTCCACAGATCACCGAGGCCCAGGCCCTTGTTGAACACGCCGGTGCTGATGCGCTGGAAGTAGAGCGTTGGAAAGGCGTGGCCGACAATCGCGGCCGGGCCCTGCATGGTCGCAACCGGGTAAAGCATTCCCGAGAAATTGACCGCCGGGATCACCACGATGATCGCGCTGCCGAAGATCGCGGCGATCTGCGACCGCACGAAGCTGGAGATGACCAGGCCAAAGCCCGTCGCCGCCGTGACGTAAAGCGCCACGCCGGCGACCAGCGCCAGCGGGTCGCCCTTGATCCCCAGCCCGAAAACCGCGCCGAGCATCGCCAGCAACAGGGCGAAACTGACCATCGCCACCGCGACATAGGGGAGCTGCTTGCCTGTTAGGAACTCCATCTTGCCCACGGGCGCCGCCGAGAAATTGGTGATAGACCCGATTTCCTTTTCCCGCACGATGCTGAGCGCGGTCATCATCGTCGGGATCATCATCAGCATCAACATCAGCACCCCGGGCGGGATCGCCTGCGCCGACACGAAGGCCTGGTTGTAGCGAAAGCGCGGCGCGATCTCGGCGGCCGACGGCCGGGGCGTGATGCCCGTCTCGTCCTGGGAAAGCTCGATCAGGAAATCCTGGAACGCCGCCTCGGCGTAGCGCCTCGCGGTCTCGGCCCGCACGGTGTTGGCCCCGTCGAGCCAGATCGCCACCTCCGGGCCCCGAGCGGCCAGCAGGTCGCGGCCAAAGCCGGGGGGCACGATCACCGCCATGGTCATGTCGCCGCGTTTCAGCCGCGTATCGACGGCAGACAGGCTGGCAATCGGCGCCTGTTCATCGAAGTAACGCGAACTTGACAGCTGGCGCAGAAAGCCGCGGCTTTCGCGGCTTTGGTCCTGGTCGAGCACGCCGTAGCGCAGGTTCTCGACATCGAACGAGATGCCGTAACCCATGGCCAGCATCAGCACCATCGGCCCGATCAGCGCAAAGGCCAGGCGGATGCGGTCGCGCATCAGCTCGGTCGCCTCGCGCCGCGCGAACGCCCAGGCGCGGGACGGCGAAAAGACTGCGCGGGCGGGCCGGCGGGCCGTGTCAGCGGCGGTGCGCGGCACATCGGGCTCGGGCGCCGCGTCTTCGGCCTCCTTTTCGAGGTGGGCGATGAACGCCTCTTCCAGGCTTGGCACGCCGATTTCCTCGCACAGCCGGCCGGGCGGGCCCATGGCCAGCACCCGCCCCGCATGCATCAGCGAGATGCGGTCGCAGCGCTCGGCTTCGTTCATGAAATGGGTCGAGATGAAAATCGTCACCCCGTCGCGGCGCGAAAGCTCGATCAACAGCTCCCAGAACCGGTCGCGCGCCACCGGGTCGACCCCGCTGGTGGGCTCGTCGAGGATCAGCATCTCGGGCCGGTGCAGCACCGCGACGGCCAGTTGCAGCCGCTGGCGCACCCCCAGCGGCAGGTTGGGCGCGCGCTGGTGGGCCACGCCGACAAGGTCGAACCGGTCCAGCAGTTCGGCCACGCGCGGGGCGCGCTCGGCGGTCGCAAGCTGAAAAAGCTGGGCATGCAGCATCAGGTTCTGCCGCACCGTCAGTTCGGAATAGAGCGAGAAGGATTGCGACATGTACCCGACCCGCCGCCGGATCGACAGATCGCCGCTCTTTACCGGCTTGCCGAACAACCGCGCCCGACCTTCTGAGGGGTGCAGCAGGCCGGTGAGCATCTTCATCGTGGTCGTCTTGCCGCACCCGTTCGAGCCGAGAAAACCGAAGATCTCGCCCTTTTCGATGCGGAAATCCACATGATCGACAGCGGTGAAATCGCCGAACCGCTTGGTCAGCCCCTCGGCCTCGATCGCCGGTACGTGGCCGTCGGACGGCCGGGGCGGCAGAACCACACCCTGATGCCCGTCGCGCCGATCCTCGGGCAGAAGCGCGATAAAGGCGGCTTCCAGCGTGTCGGCCCCGGTCTGGGACTTGATATCCGCCGGGCCGCCAGAGGCCAGCACCCTGCCCGCGTCCATTGCGATCAGGTGCTCGAACCCCTCGGCCTCGGACATATAGGCGGTGGCGGTGGCCACGCTCATCCCCGGGCGGCGGGCGCGGATACGGGCGATGAGATCCCAGAACTGGCGGCGCGACAGTGGATCGACACCGGTGGTGGGCTCGTCGAGGACAAGCAGGTCGGGGTCGTGGATCAGCGCGCAGCAGAGCGCGAGCTTTTGCTTCATGCCGCCCGAAAGCTGCCCGGCCGGGCGGTCGGGAAAGGGCGAAAGCCCGGTGCCGGCCAACAACTCGTCGATGCGCCAGGCGCGTTCGTCGGGCCCCTGCCCGAACAGCCGCCCGAAAAAGTCGAGGTTCTCGCGCACCGACAGCGTGGGGTAAAGGTTGCGGCCCAAACCCTGTGGCATGTAGGCGATGCGCGGCAGCACCGCCCGGCGGTGGGCGGCCTCGGCGATATCGCCCCCCAGGACCTGTAACCGGCCCGCCTGCAGCCGCCGCACCCCCGCCAAAAGGCCCAGCAGGGTAGATTTGCCCACCCCGTCGGGCCCGATCAGCCCGACCATTCGGCCGGCCGGCAGCGTGAGGGAAACGTCGCTCAGCGCCGCCTTTGCGCCGTAGCGGTGGCTCAGCCCGGCGGCTTCGGCGACCGGCTCAGCCGCCATCGGGCAGGTTCACGGCCAGCTCGGCCGGCCAGTCGGCCGAGGGGTCGACACGCACATAGGCCACGCCGGGCACGCCGCTTTTCACCACGTTGCGATAGACGGCCAATATCTCGGGCGCGATTGTCAGCTTGACCCGAAACGTCAGGTTTTCGCGCTCTTCCGCCGTCTCGACGTATTTCGGGGTAAACTGCGCCTCGCTCGCCACGAAGGTGACGCTGGCCGGAACCACGAATTGCGGTGCGGCATCGAAGATCAGCCGCGCCTCGGCGCCGTAAGCCAGACGTCCGGCGGCGGAGGTGGGCAAATAGACGGTCATCGACACGTCCGTGAGGTCGAGCAACGTCACCACCTTGGCCCCGGCCGGCAGCACCTCGCCGGTTTTGGCCAGCACGTATTGCACGCGCCCCGCGCGCGGCGCGGCCAGGGAATAATCCGCCAGGTCGGCGTTCAGCCGGTCCACGGTGGCCCGCGCCGCTTCGATCCTGGCCTCGGCCGTGGCGATCCCGGCCTCCGCTGACGCGACCGCCGCCTCTGCCGAGGCCAGCTCCGACCGGCGCATGTCCACCGTCTCTCCGGGCGCGTAGCCGCGCTCGCCCAGGGTCTCGGCCCGGTGCAGTTCCTGCCGGGCAAAGGTCAGCGCGCTTTGGCGTTCCGCCAGCACGGCGCGGGCCTCGGCCAACCCCTGCTCGGCGGCGCGCACGCCGGCCTCGGCCTCGCGCAGCTGGGCCTGAAGCTGCTTGGAATCGAGCCGGGCGAGGTCCTGCCCCGCCTCGACCATATCGCCTTCGCGCACCATGATCTCGGCCAGCCGCCCGGCAAACTGGGTGGCCACGTCCACCCGCTCGGCCTCGATCCGGCCGTTGGACAGGGCAAACCCCTCGGGCACCGCGCCGTTCTGCGCCTCGCGCCACAGCAGCGCACCGCCAGCGACCAACGCGACGAGGACCAGAAGAATGAAATAGCGACGGTTCATGCGACTCCCTTCCGACGGTTGCGGGGTCGGAGGACATTCCGATGACTAAACCGCCCGGTTCGGTTTTGGAAGGGTCGACGCGGCCGGGCGGTGGGGGTCGCTTCACGTTCGCGCGGCAACAATGTGCGACAGTTTGGCGCAGAAAAAAGAATCGGTTACTTTTCAAAACCTAAACCAACGGTAGCAAATACCGGTTCATTTCGGGGGACAGTTTTATGGCCGATATTCTTGGAACCGAAGGCAACGACATTCTGAACGGCACGCCGGAAGACGATTTCATCCAAGGGCTGGAAGGCAACGACCAGATCGACGGCGGCACCGGGCGCGATGATCTGCGCGGCGGCGACGGCGACGACACGCTCGACGCCTCCGAAGGCGACAGCACGACCGAGGGCTTCGGCGACTACATCCGCCCCGGCTTCGGCAACAACACGATCCTCGGCAATTCGGCGATCTACGGCGATGGCGAAGGGATCGACATCTCCTATGCCGATCTCGAAGGCACCGGCGGGATCACCGTCACGATCACAAGCGGCAATGGCAGCGGCACGGTGACCTCGGGAAATCCGGGTCTGATCAACGACACCTTCACCTACACCCACTATTTCGAGGGCACCCCGGACAGCGACACCTTTACCGGCGGCGCCTCGACCGGCAATGGCGAACTCTGGGCGCCGCTGGCGGGCGATGACGTGATCAATGGCGGCGACGGCTGGGATTCGCTGCGCTACAACAACGACGCGGCTTACGGCGGCGAGGCCGGGGTCGTGGTCGACATGATCGCCGGCACCGCGACCGACGGGTTCGGCGACACCGACACGTTTTCCGGCATCGAGGACATTCGCGGCACCCGGTTCGACGACAGCATTACCGGCAGCCATGTCGGCGTGCGCCTGCGCGGCGAAGGCGGAAACGATTCACTCATCGGCGGTGACGGCGACGACAGGCTCGAGGGCGGTGCGGGCTTCGACTACATCGAACCCGGCGCCGGCGATGACACGGTCGATGGCGGTGACGACCTTGATCAGGTCAGCTATTCGGGTGCCGGCGGGTCCGTGACGGTCGATCTGGCCGCAGGCACCGCATCCGATGGCGATGGCGGCACCGACACGCTGATATCGATCGAGCGCGCCCGCGGCGGCGAATACGACGACGAGTTGCGCGGCGACGACGGCGACAATCAGCTGATCGGCCGTGCCGGCGACGACATCCTCGACGGGCGCGGCGGGTTTGACGTGGCCCGCTATGACCGCGACGACACCGCGGGCGCCACCGCCGGCATCACCGTCGACCTGGCCGCGGGCACCGCGACCGACGGGTTCGGCGACAGCGACACGCTGATCTCCATCGAAGGGGTGCGCGGCACCGAGTTCGACGACGACATTTCGGGCACCGATGGCGACAATTATTTCCGGGGCCACGGCGGCGACGACACCCTGGATGGCGGCGAGGGCGACGATTACTACACCATCGACGGCATCACCGAGAACACCGTGAACATCTTCGATTCCGGCGGGTTCGACACGCTGGAGGTGATCGACCACCCGGGCCGCGACGCGCTGACCTTCGTCAACCGTGGCGACACGCTGGTGCGCGAAACCACCTACGGCCACACTACAATCATCCACCAGGACGACGCAGGCGATTTCGGCATCGAGCAGGTAAGTTGGTACACCGAGGATTTCGACGAGATCGGCACGCTTCAGGTCGTCACCGACCTCGACGCCATCGATCGGTTCGACGTCACCGTGGCCGGCACCGACGAGGCCGAGACCATCGTCATGCCCGAGGGTGACGCGGCGGGCGTCGATGCGCCCTGGGGCATCGTTTACGGCAATGGCGGCGACGACGACATCACCGCGTCGGATAGCTTTACCTACTACGTCAACGGCGGCGACGGCGACGACACGATCCGCGGCGGCGACACCTTTGGCGAAGGGCTGTACGGCGACGCCGGCAACGACAGGATCGAAGGCGGCGGCGGCGACGATTTCATCCGCGGCGGGGCAGGCGACGACACCGCCGTGTTCGATATCGACCTCGCCGATGTCGAGGTGTCACAGGACGGCGACGCCTTTATCCTCACCTCGGCGCTGGGCACCGACAACGTGGCCGAAGTCGAAAGCTTCGAATTCGCCGACCGCACCGTCACCGCCTCGGAACTGGCCGGGGGCGGCACGATCGGCGAGACCCTGACAGGCACGCCCGGCGATGACGAGCTGGAGGGCGGCGACGGGCCGGACACGATCCGCGGCCTCGGCGGGGCCGACACGCTGATCGGCAATGGCGGCGACGACACCATCGAGGGCGGTGACGGCACCGATTTCATCAACGGCGGCGACGGCGACGACACGATCGAGGGCGGCGCAACCTCTGCCGACCGGCGCGACGAGATCTACGGCGGCGCGGGCGACGACAGCATCGACGCGGGCTATGGCAACGACCTTGTCTTCGGCATGGGCGGCAACGACACCATCGCCGGCGGCTTCGGCGCCGACGACCTGCGCGGGCAGGCCGGCAACGACGTGATCACCGGCTCGGCGCTGTCCGACCTCGTCTTCGGCGGCGACGGCGACGATTTCGTCAACGGGGGCTTCGGCTACGACCGGATCAACGGGGGCGCAGGGGCCGACAGCTTTTACCACCTCGGCATCGCCAACCACGGCTCGGACTGGGTGCAGGACTACACCGCCGCCGAGGGCGACGTGCTGCTCTTCGGCGATGCCACGGCCTCGGCCGACGACTTCAACGTCCAGTTCACCCATACCTCGTCGCCCGAAACCGGGCGGTCGGGCGATGACGACGTGCAGGAGGCGTTCGTCGTCTACCGTCCTGCGGGTCTGATCGTCTGGGCGCTGGTCGATGGCGGCGGGCAGGACAGCCTGAACATCGAGATCGGCGGCGAGGTGTTCGACCTGCTGGCGTGATCCGAAACCGCCCTGCGACCATTGCGACATTGTCGTGGGGCGGGGGCGCACCTACCTGACGTTGCAAGGCGGGGGCTGTCGGCCCCCGCCAAGCGTTTTCGTCCGCCCCTCAGCAAGAGCCCGCGCCCCCGTGACCCAGGAAAAACACTCCTCCCGCCCGTTGCCCGTTCCCAGCAGCCGCATTTCGCGGCTGGCGCGGTTCGGGGGGCTCGCCTCGAACATTGCCGGCGGCGTGGCGCTGAACGGCGCGCGCCAGATGGCCCAGGGCAAGCGGCCCAACATGTCGGATCTGGTGCTGACGCCGGCCAACGCGGCCAAGCTGGCCGACAGGCTGGCCCATATGCGCGGGGCGGCGATGAAGGTGGGCCAGCTGATTTCGATGGATGCGGGCGACATGCTGCCCCCGGAACTCGCCGAAATCCTCGGTCGGCTCAGGGCCGATGCCCATTACATGCCTGCCAGCCAGCTCAAGACCGTGCTGAACGCCAATTGGGGCGACGACTGGCTGAAACGGTTTTCAAAATTCAACGTCCGGCCGATCGCCGCGGCCTCGATCGGGCAGGTCCACCGGGCGCAGACCAAGGACGGGCGCGACCTGGCGATCAAGATCCAGTACCCCGGCGTGCGCCGCAGCATCGACAGCGACGTGGGCAATGTCGCCTCGCTGATGCGCCTGTCCGGCGTGCTGCCGAAAGAGCTGGACATCGCGCCGATGCTGGACGAGGCCAGGCGCCAGTTGCACGAAGAGGCCGACTACCAGCGCGAGGGGCACTACCTGGAACGCTTCGCCTCGCTTCTGGCGGACGCGCCCGAATTCGTCGTGCCCAGCCGGCACGCCGATTTCACCACACGCGACGTGCTGGCGATGTCCTATGTCGAGGGCGTGCCGGTTGAGTCGCTGCACGACGCCCCCCAGGGCACCCGCGACCGGGTGATGACCCACCTCATCGAGCTTTTGTTCCGCGAGTTGTTCGAATTCCGGCTGATGCAGACCGACCCGAATTTCGCCAATTACCGCTACGACCCGGACACCGGCCGGATCTTGCTGCTCGACTTCGGCGCGACGCGCGAATTCGCACCGGAGATCTCCGAGGGCTTCAGCCGGCTGATGCGGGCTGGGCTGGAGGGCGACCGCGAGGCGGTGCGCGCAGCGATCATGGGAATCGGCTTTTTCGACGAGACCGCCAAGCCCCGGCACCAGAACACGATGATCGACATGTTCGAGATGTCGATGGAGCCGCTGCGCCGCCCCGGCGTCTTCGACTTCTCGCAAAACGACCTGGCGATGCGGATGCGCGACGCGGGCATGGAGCTGGGCGCCGACCGCGATTTCTGGCACATCCCGCCGATGGACACGCTGTTCATGCAGCGCAAGTTCGGCGGCGTCTACCTGCTGGCCAGCCGGCTGGGCGCACGGGTGGATCTGGGCCGCATCATCGAGCGGCACCTCTGACGCTCAGGCCGTCAACGCCGCCGCCTGCCGTCGGTCATAGGACGACGGTATCCCCAGGAGATCGCGGTATTTCGCAACGGTCCGGCGGGCCAGCGGGACACCGGCCGCGGTGGCCTTTTTCACGATGGCCGCGTCGCTGAGAGGCTTGGACCGGTCCTCGCCGGCCACGATATCGCCCACCAGCGCCATGGCAGCGTCCTGCGAGGGGCCCTCGGCATTTCCCGGCGCGACGGCGCGGCTGAAAAACACCCTGAGCGGCAGCGTGCCCCGCGGCGTCTCGATCAGCCGGTCGGCCACGGCGCGGCTGATCGTGCTGGGGTGCAGCTCCAGTTCTTCGGCCACGGCCTCGGCGGTCAGCGGGCGCAGGTGGCGCGGCCCGCCGTCGAGAAACGCCGCCTGGTGGCGCACCAGTACTGCGGCGGTGGCCAGCAGCGTGGCTTGCCGCCGCTCGATCGCCCGCTTCAGCCAGCGCGCGGACGAGCGCGCCCGCCGCATATAGGCCAGCGCCTCGGCATCGGCCCAGGTCAATGCCCCCTCGCGGATCCGCAAGCTGGGCAGGCTGCCGCGATTCACCTCCACCGTCCAGCCATCGGCGCGGCGCACAACGCGCAGGTCGGGCGGCAGGATCGGCGCCTCGGCGGCGGCAAAGGCAAGCCCCGGCTTGGGGTCGAGCCCGCGGATCGCGGCCAGCGCGGCGCGCACATCGGCCGGCGTGCCGTCGCACATCTCGGCCAGGTCGTCGATCCGGCCCTCGGCGATCAGCGCGAGGTTGTCGAGGATGACCGAAAGCTCCCACGTCAGCAGGCCCTTGTCCTCGGCCTGCAATTTCAGGCATTCGGCCAGGCTGCGGGCGAAGAGCCCCGCAGGCTCAAGCTGATGCAGGCGCGTCAGCACCGCCTCGGCCACCGGCACCGCCACCCGGGCGGAGGCGGCAACCGCCTCGACCGGCGTGCCCAGCCATCCCGTGGGCTCCAGCGCCTCGACAAAGACCATAGCGACGCGGCGCGGGCCGTCATCGGGAAAGGCCAGCGCGATCTGGTCGGCGACATGGGCGTAAAGGCTGGGCTTGCCGCTTTCCAGCGCGGCGATCTCGTCCCAATCCTGCGCGCGGGCACCGCCGGCCACGCCCGTGGGCAGGGGCGGTGCGGCATCGGGCATTGTGACCTCGAGGCAGGGATTTTCCAGCGCCTGCTCGGCGAGATGGGCGGAGAGATCGAGATTGGTCATCTGCAGGATGCGCAAGGCAGCCTGCATTTTCGCAGTCATGGCCAGACCTTGGGTCTGACGCTGGGCGACGATCATCTCCATGGCATCAGCCTAGCACGTTTTACCGCCCGGCGAGCGGCCGCGCAGACGCGGGGGCGCGGGCTTGCTAGACCCATCGTACCGCCCCGGCCACCCGGCGCCCGCCGCAGGGCGACGGCCCAGCGGCGCAGTCGGCCACCACCCGTCCGCCGCGCAGTGTCACCACGCTGTCGGCAAGGCGGCGGATCTCTTCGGCCGCGTGCGAAATATAGATCATCGGCGTCGAGGTCGTCGCCCGCAGCTCTTCCAGCAGGCGCATCACCTCGTCGCGGCGCCCGCCGTCAAGCGCCGACAGCGGCTCGTCCAGCAGCAGCAGATCGGGCCGCGCCATCAGCGCCCGGCCGATCGCCACCCGCTGCCGCTCGCCCCCCGACAGCGCGCCGGGGCGGCGCGACAAAAGCGGGCCGAGCGCCAGAACCTCGACCAGTTGCGCCTCAAGCGCCGGGTCGGGCCGGGGCGCGCCGTAGCGCAGGTTGCGCCGCACCGAAAGATGGGGAAACAGCAACCCATCCTGAAAGATCACCCCGATGCCGCGGCGCGCGGGCGGCAGGTTGATGCCCGCGGCGCTGTCGTACAGCACCCGGCCCTGCACCGCTATGCGCCCGGCGTCGGGCCGGGTATGGCCCGCAAGGCAGGAAAACAGCGTCGACTTGCCCGCGCCCGACGGCCCGACAAGGCCCAGCACGCCGTCGGCGGGGGCGCAAAAATCGACCTCCAGCAGGAAATCGCCCTGACGTTTGACGAGGGCCACCTCGATCATGCCCGCGCCTCCTGCCAGCTCAGCCGCTTGGCGATCCATTCCGACGCCAAGAGCGCCCCGCCCGCCAGCAACAGCGACAACAGGCACAGCCGCACCGCCGCCGCCTCGCCCCCCGGCGATTGGGTGACGGTGAACAGCGCCAGCGGAAGCGTCTGGGTCTGGCCGGGAATGTTGGCGGCAAAGGTGATCGTTGCGCCGAATTCGCCCACCGCGCGGGCAAAGGCCAGCGTCATGCCCGCCAGGATGCCCGGCGTCATCAGCGGCAGGGTTATTGTGAAAAACACCCTGGTCTCCGACGCGCCCAGCGACCGCGCCGCAGCTTCAAGCCGCGCATCGGCCGCCTCCGCCGATTGCCGGATCGCGCGGACCATGAGCGGGAATGAGACCACGGCACAAGCCAGCACCACGCCGGCCTGCGAGAACGCGAGACGAATGCCGAAGATGTCATGCAGCGGGCCGCCCAGCGCACCGTTTCGACCGAAGAGCACGAGCAGCAGATAGCCCAGCACCACCGGCGGCAGGACCAGCGGCAAATGGACGAACGCATTCAGCAGCGCGCGTCCGGGAAATTCGCGCCGCGCCAGCAGCCATCCCAGCGCGATGCCGGGGATCAGCGACCACAACACCGCCGCGGTCGATGCCCTCAGCGACAGCGCCAGCGCCTCGGCCTCGAACGGGCTGAGGCCCAGTATGCCGGTCAGCGCGTTCATTCCGCGTCGGGCACGCTAAAGCCGTGATCGGCAAAGATCGCCGCCGCTGCGGGCGATTGCAGGAACGCCAGGAACGCGGCCGCGCCTTCGGCGTCGTCACCCTGTCCCGTCGGCGCGATCAGGTACAGGATTTCGGGTTGCGCCGCCTTGGGGATGTCAAAAACCACCTCGACCCCCTCCACGTCCATCGCGTCGGAGGCGTATACAAGGCCCAGCGCAGCCTCGCCGCTGGCGACCGCTGCGACGGTGGCCACCGTGTTGCGCGTGGGCGCCAGCGCCGGGGCGACGGTCGCCCAGAGGCCCATCTCCTCCATCGCGGACTGACCGTAGCGGCCCACCGGCGCGGAAACGGGGTCGGCCATCACGAAGCGCTCGCCGTCCAGCCGCGCGGCCAAGTCGTCGGGTGCCACCGGCCCGGTGCCCGCAGGGGCGATCAGCACCAGCCGGTTGGACAGGATCGGCGTCACGTCCGCCTTGGGGATCAACCCGGCCCCGACCAGGTGGGCCATCCATTTCGGATTGGCCGACAGGAACATGTCGGCCGGCGCGCCTTGCTCGATCTGCCGGGCCAGCGTGCCGGAGGCGGCGTAAGAGGTCGTCACCCCCGCGCCGTAGGCTGCGATGACCGCATCCATCGCCCGCCCCGTCGAGGCCGCGGCGAAGACCAGCGGATCGGCCCATGCCGCCGCGCCCGTCAACAAAAGCGCGAGCGCCGCGACGTGGGGGCCGATGGCGGGACGGCGGGATCGGCCGGCCTTGCCGGTCATCGGGAAACCGGACGGAGCCCTTCGAGAGGCACCATGTTGCCGCGCGATTGCGTGTAGATCTTGAGCGCCTTCTGCTGGCGCGGCGTGGACCTCTCGAAATCGGCATGGGCGCGCTTCAGTGCCTTGCGCGCCTCGAGAAAGACGCCGTCATCGTCAAGCTCGTCGAGGTTCACCTTGGCCAGGTAGTCGCCCATCCGTTTCATGACATGCAGCCGTGCACGGTTCAGGACGTCCTGGTCGTAGGGCAGGAGCAGGAAGGTAAAGATGTCCTCGGCAGAGGACAGCGCGTACATCTGTTCGAGCACGTTTTTCGGCGCTTGGCTGGTCATGGCAGGATCCTTTCTTGGGGTTCGAGCGGGTCGGACGGGCGCGACACCGCCTCGGCGCGGGCGGTCAGCATCACGAGATCGGCGGCGGTCGCCGTGCGCTTTTCGCGCGTGGCCCAATCGCGCAAGAGCGGCAGCACCGCGCGCGAGGTCGCCGGGTCCGAGGGCAGCCCCGCCTCGGCCAGGGCGCCCGAAAGCGCGGCCAGCCCCGAATGCTTGCCCACCACGATCCGCCGGTCGCGCCCGAACCGGGCGGGGCTGAGCACGGGCGCCTCGTAGGTGGCCGGATCCTTCATCAGCCCGTCCACGTGGATGCCGGATTCGTGGCTGAAGACGTTGCTGCCGACGATGGGGCGCGTCGGCGAAACCGGGCGGCCCGCCGCGCCGGCGACCAGCGCCGAAAGATCGCACAGCCGGTCGAGGGCCACGGCGGTCGGGCGGGCCTGCACCGCCAGCGCCGCGGCGACCTGTTCCAGCGCGGCGTTGCCCGCGCGCTCGCCCAGCCCGTTGACCGTGACCGACAGATGGGTGGCCCCGGCGCGCGCGGCGGCCAGCGTGTTGGCCGTGGCCAGCCCGAGGTCGTCATGCGCGTGAAACTCCAGCGGCAGCGGCCCGCCGGCCAGCCCGGCCACGAGATCATGCGCGGCAAAGGGGTCCATCAGGCCCAGCGTATCGGCCAGGCGCAGGCGGATCGCACCCGCGCGCGCGGCGGCACGGGCGATCTCGGACAGAAAGCGCGGATCGGCGCGCGAGGCATCCTCGGCACCGACGGACACGGCGAAACCGGCCGCGCTGGCCAGCGTCACGAGGCGCGAAAGCTCGGCCAGCGCCCAGGCGCGGCTCTTGCCGAGCTTGCCTTCGAGATGACGGTCGGAGGCGGGGACGGTCAGGTGCAGCCGGCCGAGGCCGGTCAGCGCGGCCATTTCCAGATCGCCTTCGCGCAGCCGGCACCAGGCGACGCCGCGGGCCCGCGTCAGCCGCGCGCCCGCCGCGCGCATCGCCACGACCTCGGCCATGCCCATCGCCGGGACGCCCAGCTCGATCTCGGCCACGCCGGCCGCATCCAGCGCGGCGGCGATCTCGGCCTTTTCCTCGGACGAGAAGGCAACTCCGGGGGCCTGCTCGCCATCGCGCAGCGTCGTGTCGCAGATCAGCGGCGCGGGCGCTTGGTGGAAATCGTCGGGGGCGATGGGGGCGGTCATCGGCGGGGTCCTCTCAGCGCGACGGGGCGGGAACGACGAAGACCGCGCGGCCCAGGGCCTCGGCCACCCGTTTTTGCAGACCGCCAAGGGTCAGCCCGGCCAGCTGACAATCCGTGCAGGTGCCCCGGAGATGGACGCGGACGCGCGGGCCCGCGATGTCATGCAGCTCGACATCGCCGCCATCGGCGCGAAAGCGCGGGCGCATCTCGTCCAGCACCGCGTTGACCGCCGCGATCTCTTCGTCGGCCGTCAGCGATTTGGCCGCCGCCTTGGCCGGCGCCGAAGGTTTCAGCGGCGCGATCGCCAGCGGCTGCGCCGTGCGGTCGCCGCGCGCGGCGCGAAAGGCGGGGGGCTGCGCATGATCCCTGAGCGCGGCGGCCAGCGCCGCGGTGGCGACCTCGGCGGCCGAGCGGTCGTCCTCGGGCAGCCCGCCCAGCACGGTTTCGAGGTAGTCGGGGGTGATCTCACGCGCCTCGGCGACGGTCTTGCCGATCAGCAATTCGGTCAGCGCCGAGGCCGCGGCGACCTCGGGGCCGCCGCCCGTTGTCTCGAATCCCGCCGCGGCGATCGCACCGCCCTCGACCTTGAGCATCAGCCGAAGCGCGTCGCCGGTGCGCACCGCACCCGCCTCGCCCAGCGCGTTGGCGTCGTCCAGCGGGCCGCGGTTGCGCGGATTCAGGAAGTGGTCGGTCAGCGTCGGGGAATAGTCGAGCATCGGGGCCACCTGTCAGCAGAAGGATTTGCCGCAGCCGCAGCCGCCGCTGGCATTGGGGTTTTCGAAGACGAAGCCAGAGCCCTCGAGCCCGGAAACGAAATCGATCGTGGTGCCGACCAGGTAGGTCTGGCTGTCGGGGTCGATCAGCACGGTGACGCCGCCCTCGGCCTCGACCACCGCGTCGTCCGCCTCGCGGGTCAGCTCCAGCGCCATGGCGTATTGCAGCCCGGCGCAGCCCCCGGACTGGACCATCACGCGCAGGCCCGCGACGGGCTGTCCGGCCCCCTCGATAGCGCTGGCCATCGCGTCTCGTGCGGATTGAGTGATTTGGATCATCGGGCTCTCCTGTCGCTGGCGTATGTCCTGCAAAGAGCAAAGCAAGAAGCGTGCCAAGTTTCCGGAGGCCGATTTTTCAAAAGCTTAACGAGAGGTCGGCACCGGTTGTCGCATTTGTCCCGCGGGCGATTGGCGGATTCGCGACAGACGCCGCGGCACCGGCGAAACCGCTGCGCGCGGCCAGCCCCGGGTGCTCCCGCCCCCGGGCCCGCGCGGGCCAAGGCCCGCTTGGCCGGCGTTGGGCCGGGCGCGTCCGCTGACGCGGGCGCGCGCCTCCGGCGGGGATATTTGCGGCCAGAAGAAGGGCCATGTCGCGCGATGGCACCGCGCGCCGCGCAATGGCGGCCGGCCTCAGGCGGCCTCGGCCGGGGCGTGGGTCTGACAACCCGAGGGGCAGACGCGGGCACAGGCGCCGCAGCCGATGCAATCGTCGCCGTCGGCGACGACCATCACCTTGCGCTCGATGTCGTCCTCGTACTCTTCATCATCGACATCGACGATCGCGTCCTCGTCGGTCACACCTTTCAACGTCAGCACGTCGCGGGCGCAGACCTTGTAGCAGCGACCGCAGCCGATGCATTTCTCGATGTCGATCTCGACGAGGAACTCGGGCGTGTACTCGGCGCCGCCGCGGGTCAGGGCAGTGATGGGCATGGTTCAGGCCTCCTCTGCGGCTTTCTTCGCCGCTTTCAATTCCTTGCGCGCGGCGCTCAATTCCTTGAACACCTCGAATGTCTCGGCGGCGACCTCGGGTATCCTTTCCCAGTCGGTGGGCAGTTCCTCGGCGAGGTCGTGCAGGTTCATCTTGGCGTTGGTCGAGCGCATCGACAGTTTCTTGACGCGCATTTCAAGGTCTTCCAGGCTCATGACGTGGTCCTCGGTTCGGGTTTCGCGGCGCTGAAACGGAGCCAGCGGGAGAACGGGGTGCGCCCCGGCGCGCGTTTCAGCACGATGGGCGGCGCGGGTTCGGGCGGGCTGGCAAGCGGACGGATACGGATCATCGCCTCAGGCCTGGGCCGCCTCGGGGAAGCGGGCGACCATGTCGGCGGCGTCCTGCGTCGCCTTTTCACCGGCCTCGGCGAGCTTGGCGTAGCTGGTATAGCCGAAGCGGTGGATGTCGCGCACATGCCTGGAGAGCACGATCAGCCGGCCGGACAGAAGCACGATACGCCCGAAGCCCTCGTGATGGATCTTGGACATCTGCGCGGCCATGGCGCCTGTGCGCTTTTCCAACAGCAGCGCGACCGCGTCGTAGAATTTCTCGACCCGCCACAACAGGTCGGGGTCGGGGTCGCCGATGATCGGCATCTCGCGGCGTTCCTCGGGGGTGACGATGAACTCTTCCAGAAGCTCGGCGTCGGGTTTGCCCTCCCAGCTGCCGTAACTGTCCTCGGCACGGATCACGGCGACGAGTTGTTTGAGGAACTCGCTGGCAGGCATCTCGCCGCCGCGGGGCGCCGTCTCGGGCGAGGCGGTCATTCCAGCCCCTCCTCGGCGTAGTCGGACGCGAAATCGGTTTTCGGACGGCCCAGCACCTTGCGCAGGAACGGCGGAGGCGAGCCCGCCAGCATCTCCTGGGTCTGGGCCAGCACGTCGGCGATCGGCTCGGGCTCCTTGCGCTTGATCGGATGGATGCCGGCGCGCACCACCTTGGCGGCCGAGGGCCCGCCGATCGCCAGCACGAACAGAAGCGCGCAGCCCGTCAGCGCCTCGACCTTGGGCGTGATCCGGTCGTCGACCGAATTATGCTGGCCTTCCTGGTCGGTCACATCGCCGAATTCCAGCACCTCGACCATGCGGGCCGTCTCGGTCGTCACCTCGTAGACGGCGAATTTCTTGGCCGAGCCGAAATGGGCGTCGAGGTTTTCCATGTCGTTGGTGGCGATCGCGATTTTCAGAGGGGTTTCGCTGGTCATGTCTTTCTCCGGCTCAATGAGGCGCAGTCTGCGGGCGGTCATGCTCGAACTCCCTCTCGATGGGGGCGGCGCCGAAATCCTCCGGCCGCGGGTGGTGGGGATGGGCCAGCACGGCGTTGGCGACCTCGAAAAGGAAGGCGCGCGTTCCGCGATAGCCCACGCGGCAGATATCCTGGGCGCCAAGCCGGTCGTTGACGGGAAAGCCCGCGCGGACCAGGGGCAGGTGCAGCGCGGCGGCGGCGTGCCGGCCATGGGCGTGCGAAATCAAGAGCGTGGCGCCGGCCGCGCGCGCGCCCTCTTCCAGATCGCCGAGATCGCCGAGGATGGCCTCTTCGGCCGGGATAAGATCGACGATCGGGTTGTGGTTCGACGTGGTCACGCAGCACACCGCCTCGGCCCCCAGTCCGGCCAGGGCGGAACTCAGCGCATAGGCAAGGTCGGGGTCGGCGGCGATGGCGTAGCGCAGCCCGCCGATCTGGAAATGGGCGTCGAGCATCGCATCCTGCAGGCGGGCCCGGTCGCATTTGACCGCCGGCGGTGCGTCGGCGATGCCGGCCACGCCGATCAGCGCATCCACGAAGGCGTCGACCGCCTTGAGCCCGGTCAGCGAGGTGAAGACCTGCACCGGCATATGGCCGCGTGCGCCCAGCAGGTGGGCCGCATCGGCCATGCTTTCGCCGATGGCGAAGGTGACCGCCGATTTCGCCATGGCCGGGATCGCATCCAGCGGTGTGCCGCCCAGCGAATGGCCCGACCAGTCATCGGCCAGATGCCCGTCGAGCGAGGACGACAGATCGGGCAGCACGATCGGCCGCAGCCCGAAGGCCCGGACGAGGCGGACGATCTCTTCGATTTCGGCCGGGGTCAGGTATGCGGCGGGCAGGATGTTGACCTGCCTGAGATCGGCATCGCGCCAGACCGGGTCGATCTCGGGCACCAGCGCGTCGATGATGGCGGTCACCGCCTTGGCCCAGCCGTCTTCCATCGCGCCTTCGAAATCGGGGGTCGAGGCGTAAACGACCTTGAGATCGGCCAGTTCCTTGCGCCGCTTCATGATCTCGGCCAGCTCGGCGGGCACATCCTCGCCCCGTGTCTCGGTCAGCGCGGTCGACGCGATGCCGATAAAGCGGGGGTTGGCCTTTTTCTTGAGGTTGACCAGCGCCTCTTCGATCTGCTCGGCGCCGCCGAGGATGGTGGACACCTCGTTCATCGCCGTGGTCTGCAGCGGGATCGATTCCTTGAAATGGCGCACCATGTGGACCATGGCAAAGGCCGTGCAGCCCTGGGCGCCGTGAAACAGCGGCACCGATTTCTCGATCCCGAGATAGGCCATGGCTGCGCCCAGGGGCGCGCTAGACTTCAGCGGGTTGGTCGATGCGGCGCGGCGTGGGCGGGTCAGGCGGGCCATCTCAGCAATCCTCGAAATCGGTGGGGTCGTTGGCGAAGCCCGAGACAGGGCATCGGTCGCGCAGCATGGGCCGGGGGCCGCCGGCGCGGCGGGCCTCGTCCCATGGCGCGGGGCGGCGCACATCCGCCCACATCGGGTTGTTGACCGAGCGGTCGATAGCGCGGACCAGATCGACCATGCCCATGTAGCCGGCGTAGGGCTCGTGCTTTTCCTGGTTGACGTCGACCCAGGGCACGCGGGCCTTGAGCGCGACGAACTGGCTGCGGGCGCCCGACATCAGGATGTCGGCCCCTGAGGCGCGCAGGGTCTTGTACATCTCTTTTGGCGCCATGTTCTCGAACATGTGGGTCTCGGTCCCCATGATCTCGGCGACGCGGGCCTTGTCGTTCTCGGTGGCCTTGCGCACCGAGGTGCCGACCACCTCCATCCCCAGTTCCTGCAACGCCGAGACGACCGACCAGCTTTTGTGTCCGCCGGTGTAGAGCAGCACGCGCTTGCCCGCGACCTTGGCGCGGTAGGGCTCCAGCTCGGCTCGGACCTTGGCCTCTTCCTCGGCGATCAGCGCCTCGCAGCGATCGAGCAGCGCGGCATCGGCACCGCGTTCGACCAGCATACGGCACATCTGGCGTAGCGCGTCGGACGTGTCCGAGATGCCGTAGAACGACCCCTCGAAGAACGGGATGCCGTAGGTCTCTTCCAACTGGCGTGCCAGCCCGATCAGGGCGTGGGCGCAGACCAGCATGGTGACGCGCGCCCGGTGCATCTGCGCCACCTGCTTGTAACGCGCATCGGCCGACAGAGAGCCCAGGATGCGGATACCGAGCTTGTCGAGCAATGGCTTCACCTGCCAAAGCTCGCCCGACAGGTTGTAATCGCCGATGATGTTGATGTCGTATTCGGTGGTGCGCTCGGGTTCCTGCGTGCCGATCACGTGGCGGAACATCATCTCGCCGCCCAGCTTGCAGCCGAGGTTTTTCGACCCCGCGAAACCCGGCACATCGACCGGGATGGCAGGCGTGCCGAACGCCTCGGTCGCGGCCTTGCAGACCGCCTCGATATCGTCGCCGATCATCGAGGTCACGCAGGTGGCGTAGACGAAAACGGCGGGGGGCCGGTGCTTTTCCACGATCTCGCGGATCGCGCGGTAGAGCTTTTTCTCGCCATGGCCCATGACGATGTCGAGCTCGGTCAGGTCGGTGGTAAAGCCGGTCTTGTAGATCATCGGACCGGAAGAGGCCGACCCGCGGTTGTCCCAGGCGTTGCCCTCGCAGGCCAGCGGCGCGTGCACCAGGTGGGCGACATCGACGATGGGCTGCAGCGTGATCTTGGCGCCGTCGAAGGCACAACCGCCCGCGGCGGCACCCGGGGTCAGCGGTTTGGCGCAGCCCTTCTTGCGGTCGTCGGCCGATTTCGCGCGGTTGGTCGCGCAGGCCGGCTCGTTGAATGCCTGTTGAACAGTGTCTTTCAGGGCGTCGGACATGGGCAGGCTCCGCGTTGCTACGGAAAGACGAAGCACGCTGCGTGCCAAGCACTGGCCGACCCGCCGGAAGCGGCGCGATTTCATGGGGTTGGGCACAAGGCGCCAGACGGGCACGCCGGCCAAGTTGCCCGCATTTGGCGTGTTTGTCGGGTCTGCGACACGCCCCGCAAGGGGCCCCGCGGGCCAAGCTGCGCCCCGGCAAGAAGGCGGGCCACGGCATAGGCGCAGCTCAAAAAGAAACGGCCGGTGCCTTGGCACCGGCCGGATCACGGAAATGCGGCGACCCCGATCACAGCGAGAGGAAAGGAAAACCGGGGCCGCCGGACCCTTAGCGGGTGAGATCGAACGAGATGTCGGTCTCGCCCAGGGTGCCCGTTTCGGCGTCGAGCTTGTCGAGCACCGTGTCGAGGATCTTGACCAGCACGTTCAGGCCGCCCTGATAGCCCCAGGTGGGGAAGCGGTGATGGTGGTGGCGGTCGAAGATCGGGAAGGTCAGGCGGATCAGCGGAATGCCGAGGTCACGCTCGAGGTACTTGCCGTAGCTGTTGCCGATCAGCATGTCCGTGGGCTCGGTCGCCAGGATCGAGCGCAGGTGCCAGAGGTCCTTGCCGGCCCAGACCTGGGCTTTCGCGCCGAAGGGCGAGGACGCCAGCAGCGCCTCCATCTTCGCCTTCCACTCCTTGCCGCCATTGGTGGCCAGGCAGTGGGTCGGCTCGCCGCCGGTCTCCATGACGAACCTGGCCATCGAATAGACGAAGTCCGGATCGCCGTAGATCGCGTAGGTCTTGCCATGCAGGTAGGACTGGCTGTCGGCCATCGCGTCGACCAGGCGGCCGCGCTCCTTGGTCAGGCTGTCGGGGATCGCCTTGCCCGACAGCTCGGACATCTTCATCAGGAATTCGTCGGTGCCCTGCACGCCCATCGGGTAGTGGAAGACCTCAGTGGCCTGGCCGGCTTTCTCGCAGACCTCAAGCGTCCGCTTGGTGCAGTATTCCTGCATAGAGACGGTGACCTTGGCATTCACCGCCGCCTTGACGTCGTCGAGCTTGGTGCCGCCGTCATACATGCGGAAATCGCCGTCCGACGGGGTGTCGTAGACATCCGACACGTCCGACAGGATGGTGTAGGTCACGCCCATCTCGCCCAGGATCCGGTTCAATTCGCGGATGTTGCCCACGGCGAACCCGTCGAAACCGGGGATAATGTTGATGCTGTCGGTTTCCTTGCGCTCGGCATCCTTCCAGAAGTGGCTGATGATGCCCTTCTGCATGTTGTCGTAGCCGTCGACATGGCTGCCGACGAAGGCAGGGGTATGCGCGAAGGGCACGTCGAAATCGGCCGGTACGCTTTCCTTTTCCTTCGCCTGGATGATGAAGGAGTTCAGGTCGTCGCCGATCACCTCGGCCATGCAGGTGGTCGAGACCGCGATCATCTTGGGCTGGTACAGCGCATAGGTGTTGGCCAGACCGTCGACCATGTTCACCAGACCGCCGAACACCGCCGCATCCTCGGTCATCGAGGACGACACCGCCGAGGCCGGTTCCTTGAAGTGGCGCGACAGGTGCGAGCGGTAATAGGCCACGCAGCCCTGCGAGCCGTGAACGAAGCTCATCGTCCCCTCATAGCCGGCGGCGGCGAAGACCGCGCCCAGCGGCTGGCAGGCCTTGGCGGGGTTGATGACCAGCGCCTCGCGGGCCAGGTTCTTTTCGCGGTAATCCCAGGACTTGGTCCAGTCGAGGATCTCGGTCACCTGGGGCGCGGGCGTCGCGTTTTCATATTTGGCCCGCTTGTTTTCGAGCATTTCCTTGTATTCGGGCTCGTGGAACAGCTTGGAGTGATCCAGCACTTTGTCTGCCGATTGGGGCATGTCACAGGTCCTTCTTCAGGCCCGTCCGCATTCCGGGACGCGGCCGAAAGGGTTAAGGGGATGCGGGGGCCCAAGGCCCCCGCCGGGGCCGTCAGGCCGATTTCTTCCAGGGCGCGTCGAACATGGCCCAAACGGGGTTGTTGATCGCAAGATCCATGTCGCGGGCGAAGATGGCGAAGCCGTCATAGCCGTGATACGGGCCCGAATAGTCCCAGCTGTGCATCTGGCGGAAGGGAATGCCCATCTTCTGCACCGGGTACTTCTCCTTGATGCCCGAGCCGACCAGGTCGGGGCGCATCTGCTCGATGAACTTCTCCAGCTCGTAGCCGGTCACGTCATCGTAGATCAGCGTGCCTTCCTTGATGTACTCGCCGGTGCGCTTGTAGTCGTCGCCATGGGCGAACTCGTAGCCCGTGCCGGCGATTTCCATGCCCAGGTCGTGATAGGCGGTCACGACGTGACGGGGGCGCAGGCCACCCACGTACAGCATGACCTTTTTGCCCTCGAGGCGCGGCTTGTACTTGGCCAGCACCTCGTCGACCAGCGGCTGGTACTTGGCGATGACCGCTTCGGCCTTGTCCTGAACGGACTTGTCGAACTTGGCGGCGATGGCGCGCAGGCTGGCGGCGATCTGGCTGGGTCCGAAGAAGTTGTACTCCATCCACGGGACGCCGTGCTTCTCTTCCATGTGGCGGCAGATGTAGTTCATCGACCGGTAGCAATGGATGAGGTTGAGCTTGGCCTTGGGCGCGTTTTCCATCTCGGCCAGCGTCGCATCGCCCGACCAGGAACCGACCACGTTCAGACCGATCTCTTCCAGCAGAATCCGGCTCGACCAGGCGTCGCCGCCGATGTTGTAGTCGCCGATGATGTTGACGTCGTAGTCGGTCGCCTCGTATTCCGAGCCCTCGCCCTCGAGCACCCAGTCACGGACGGCGTCGTTGGCGATGTGGTGGCCCAGCGACTGCGAAACGCCGCGGAAGCCCTCGCAACGGACCGGAACGATGGTCTTGCCGATGTCCTTCTTCTTCTTGCGGGCCACGGCCTCGATGTCGTCGCCGATCAGGCCGATCGGGCATTCCGACTGGACCGTCACACCATTGGCCAGCGGGAACAGCTCGTTGATCTCGTCGATCGACTTCTCAAGCTTCTTGTCGCCGCCGAAGACGATGTCCTTTTCCTGGAAATCGGTCGTGAACTGGAAGGTCACGAAGTTGTCCACACCGGTGGTGCCGGTGGCGTAGTTGCGCCGCTGGGACCAGGAATAGTGACCGCAGCCGACGGGGCCGTGGCTGATATGGACCAGGTCCTTGATCGGGCCCCAGACCACGCCCTTGCTGCCTGCATAGGCGCAGCCGCGGATGGTCATCACGCCGGGGACCGACTTGACGTTGGATTTCACCGTGTCGCATTTCGACACGATTTCGGTTTCGCCTTCTTCGACCGCGCCGGCCGTGGAAAGGTGCTTGGCGCGCTTCTTCTGCGCCTTCTTCGGATAGGCCGAGAGGACCTCTTCGATCATCTTCTCGTGCTCGGCCACGCTGTCTTCCAAATCTTTTGCCATCTCAGAGGCTCCTTGAGCGGGAGGGGACGGGCCGGCGGCGCTGCGCCGGCCCGTGCGGGACGGTGGCTTACGCCGACTTCGTTTCTTCCGCTGCGATCGCGGCGAGACGGTCTTCCTCGGACTGCATGATGCCGAAATCCAGGAGCATCTCTTCCAACTCTTCCATCGTCACCGGGGTGGGCACGACACCCTTGCCGGAATTGGCATGGATCTTCTCGGCGAGCTGACGGTATTCCTTGGCCTGATTGCACTCGGGCGAGTACTGGATCACCGTCTGGCGGCGCAGCTCGGCGTGCTGCACGGTGTTGTCGCGCGGCACGAAGTGGATCAGCTTGGTGCCCAGCTTCTTGGCCAGCTCTTCGGCCAGGTCCAGTTCGCGGTCGGTCTGGCGCTCGTTGCAGATCAGGCCACCCAGGCGCACGCCGCCCGAGTTGGCGTATTTCAAGATGCCCTTCGAGATGTTGTTGGCGGCGTAAAGCGCCATCATCTCGCCCGACATCACGATGTAGATTTCCTGCGCCTTGTTCTCGCGGATCGGCATCGCGAAGCCGCCGCACACAACGTCGCCCAGCACGTCGTAAGAGACGTAATCGACATCGTCATAGGCACCGTTCTCTTCCAGGAAGTTGATCGCGGTGATCACGCCGCGGCCGGCACAGCCAACCCCCGGCTCGGGGCCGCCGGACTCGGTGCACTTGATGCCCTTGTAGCCCACTTTCAGCACGTCCTCGAGTTCGAGATCCTCGACCGAGCCCATCTCGGCGGCCAGGTGAAGCACGGTGTCCTGCATCTTGGTGTTCAGGATCAGGCGGGTGGAGTCCGCCTTGGGGTCGCAGCCGACGATCAGGATCTTCTGATCCATCTCGACCAGCGCGGCCAGGGTGTTCTGGGACGTGGTCGATTTGCCGATCCCGCCCTTGCCATAAAAAGCGATCTGTCTCAGCGCGCTCATTGGGTCTTCCTTTGCAGCTAGATGTGTCCGGTGTCGCGAGAAGGCGTCGCGGCCGCTCTCGCCATCATGACAAGCAGGAAGCGTGCCAAGGCGGGATAAAACTTTTTCTTATTTATTTTCTGCGCCTTGCCGGAATTCCAGCATATCGCCGCCCGTGTGTCGAACCCGACAAAGACCCGACAAAGCCTCCCCAAACCCGATGTCGCGCAGGCCCCGCCGCTGCGCCTTGGGGTATTTGGACCAAGAAGAAGCCCCTGTGCATTTCTTCTTGGTCCAAATACCCGAAAAAGACGCGGCCCCCGGATGGGGGCCGCAACGCAAAGGCACGCGCGCGCCAGCGCGCTCACTTCGAAAAGCGCCGCTCAGGCCGGGGCGGCCAGGGCCTCGGCGACCGCCGACAGCGGCAAATCCAGCCGCTCGATGCCGAGCTCGTCGAGGAAACGGCGCTCCATGCGCGTCAGCTCGCCTTCGATGACCGCCGCGTGGCCCGTCGACGACCGCTTGGCGATCTGGCGGGCGAAGAGGCGCAGCATCTGGTCGTCGAACCGGCAACCCAGAAACAGGAAGGGCCGGCCGGTGCGGCGGGCCTGCACCTCTTCCGGTATGGGGGACTGGATGTCGATCTCGGTCAGAACCTCGACATAATCGCTGTCGGAGATCAGGAAGGAATGGCCCTCGCGGATCACGCCGTGCGGCTTGTAGAGCAGCACGTCCCAGGCGGGATCGGGCGTTTCGCCGACGAGCGTCAGGTCCGCGTCATAGGCGCAGGTCCATATCTCGTGCCACTCCCCGTTGCGGCTGACGCCCTGCACGAGGCCCCAGCCGGGCTGATCCTCGGCGCGGAACGCCTCGATCAGACCGCTGTCGTACCACGCATCGACGACCATGGGCGGGCGGACGCGGGCGAGCCAGCGATGCAGCGGGCCCGGCGCGGGGTCGCCGGCAAAGGCATCGAGGACGATGGACTCCAGGGTCTTGCGGAAGCGGCGGCTTTCGACGAATTGCGCCACTGACCACATGTTGCCGCGCGCGCGTTTGGGCGCGCGCACCCTGGCCTCGATCGCGGCGCAGAGCTCGGGCGGAGAGGCGGGCTGGCCGCCCCCGCCCAGCGCCGCAACGCCCGCGCCCAGGTAGGGCACGCGGCCGCCCTGGGCGACCTCGTCCAGCAGCGCGGAAAGCCGCTCCGCGGTCGCCATCGCGCTCATTCCGTCGACAGGCGGCGCGCGTCCACCGTGATCGGCATTTTCGGTGCCTCGTCAAAGGCGGGCATCTGGAAGGTCCAGCCGTTCGACAGCTTGGCCCAGCCGCCCCAGAGGCCCTCTTTTTCCTGTTCGACCACCAGTTCTTCGAGGTCTTTCTTGGGGACGTAGACCTCCGTGCCCTTGGGCGTTTCGCGGACCATGATCTTCATGTCGTACTCTCCTTGTCGAGGCTGTCGAGCTCGTCGCGGCGCATGCCGACGATGGAGCGGCTGTCCACGAACTCGACCGCGTAAATGTAGAATTGTTGCAGGAACGTTCCGATGTCGCGCACGTAGCCTTCTTCGCCCTTGCGCACGACGAACTCGCCGATATCGCAGCCCGGCACGGTACCGTCGTTGCGGATGTGTTTCTTGCAGCGCACCTTTTCGCCGGGCTCGAAGGCGGGGGGGCCGTAGATTTCGATCTCTCGGTCATCGGTCGACATCGGTTTCCCTTTCGGCTTCGGCGGAAAGCGCGGCCAGCCGCTCGGCGGCGGCCTCGCGCACGGGGGGGTCGGGGTCGTCGGCCAGGCGCCGCGCCAGCGTGGCATCGGCGCGTTCGGCCACCGCGTGCCGCACGCGCAGGTCGGCATCCTCGGCCAGCGCAGGCAGGTGGCGTTCGTCGATCCGCGCGGCCGCGGCCTGGCGCACCCGCGGCTCGGGGTCGGCGGCCAGGTGGGGCAGCCAGCGCGGCGCGATACGCCCGGCCACCACATGGCGGATCTCGGGGTCGGGGTCGCCCATCAGGATCGGCAGCACACCGGGGTCGGCGCGCCCTGCCGCGACCAGCCGCACATATGGGTCCGCGTCCGACAGAAGCGGCGCCAGGTCGGCAAAGGGCATGCGCCAGGCCAGCGCCACGCGCACCTCGCGGTCGGGGTCTCCCAGCGCGGCGCGGGCCTGGCCCGCGGGCAGGCGCAGCACGGCGACGCTGCGCACCGCCGGATCGGGATCGTCCAGAAGCGGGCGCTGGCGGAACAGGTTGGCCACCCGCGCCGCATTCGCGCGGGTTTCGCAATAGGGGTCGTCCAGGCAGGCATCGGCGGCGTCGGGGTTCATCATGAAAAACCGCGCGATCCGCGGCGCGTAGCGGTCGAAGGCGCAGGACCAGCCGGGACCGCATTGCCGCTGCCCCAGAAGGTCGGAAAACCGGCAGGCCGCGCAGTCGAGCGCCTTTCCCTGCCAGTCAACCGGGTCGGGGCCGCCGGGCATATCACGTCAGGCCGGAATGCAGGTGGCCGGCACCGGGCAAATCTCGGCGCATTGCGGGTTGTCGAACTTGCCCTCGCATTCGGTGCACATGTCCGGGTCGATGATGTAGGTCTCGTTCTTGAACTTGATCGCCGCGTTCGGGCATTCGAATTCACAGGCGCCGCACACGGTGCATTGGGCGGTCACGATCTTGTAGGCCATGGATAGCTCCTTGGTTTCCCGTCCGCGTGCAGTCAGGCGCTTTTTGCGGCCCGATCCGTCCGTGCGTTTTTCTGTTGCAGAACTGCGGCGATCGCCGTCTCGATATACTCTTCGCCCAGGCTGTCGATCGCCTCGATCCCCGCATCGGCGAGGCGCTTGCGCGGCCCGCCGCCGATCTTGGCGCAAAGCACGTAAGGCACGTCCTCAAGCACGCGGATGATCTCTTCCATCCGGTCCTCGTCGCCATAGCCGCCGAGGCAGTAATTATCCGCCCGGCGGTGGCCGACGAAGCGGATGCCCTCGGCATCGGCCTCGTACATCTGGAATTCGACCGCCTTGCCGAAATGCAGGTTGATCCGGCCGGAACCGCGGGTGCAGACGGCAAAGAGTGTGGGGGCATCGACCGCGTGAGCGGCGGCCTCTTCGGCGGTGCCGGCGGCGGCGGCGCGGTCCTGGCGCTCTTCGGCGACCCAGGCACGATAGGCGTCGCGCGCCTCCGGCGCGTCCTCGATCACCTCGGGCAGCTTGTCGAGGGTGAATTCCTGGCCCCGGTCCTCGCCCAGCAGGCCCACCGCGTCGGCCCGGCACTGGCGGCAATGGCGCATCAGGTTGGCGCCGTCGCCGCAGTCGTCCTGCACCTTCTTCAGCTCCGCCGCGGTGGGGCCGCGTTGGCCCGTCAGGCCGAAATGGGTGCCGTGCGCAGGGTCAGAGATCAGCGGCATGATGTTGTGCAGGAAGGCGCCGCGCTCTTTCACCGCCTTGTTGACCTCGACCATGTGGTCGTCATTGATCCCCGGGATCAGCACCGAGTTCACCTTTACCAGCACATCGCGCTCGGTCAGCATCTCCAGCGCCTGCAACTGACGGTCGCGCAGGATGGTGGCGGCCTCCAGCCCCGTGCGGCGCTTGCCCTGGTAAAAGATCCAGGGGTAAATCCTTGCCCCGATCTCGGGGTAGATCGCGCTGATGGTGATCGTCACGTGGTCGATGTTCATCTCGACGATCTCGTCGATATGGTCGGGCAGCGCGAGACCGTTCGAGGACAGGCACAGCTTGATGTCGGGCAGCTGCTCGGACACCAGGTCGAAGGTGGCCTTGGTGCGGCGCCAGTCATAGGCGGCGTCGCCCGGCCCCGCGATACCCAGCACCGAAAGCTGCGGCACCTCGGCGGCCACCGCCAGAACCTTGCGCGCGGCCTGCTCCGGCGTCAGCCGTTCCGACACCACGCCGGGGCGGCTTTCGTTGGCGCAGTCGTATTTGCGATTGCAGTAATTGCACTGGATGTTGCAGGCCGGCGCCACGGCGACATGCATCCGGGCGAAATAGTGATGCGCCTCTTCCGAATAGCAGGGGTGGTCCTTCACCTTGGCCCAGGTCTTGGGGTCCATATCCGCGGGCCCGGCGGACGAGCCGCAGGAGGACGCGCTGCACCCCCCCTTCTCCAGTGTCTCGCCCATCTCTTGCCGGTTCGAGACCGACAGGCCGGAAATCGGGATCAGGGGCGCGGACATGGGCAGTCTCCTTGGGCAGAGGGCATCACCGGAGCGATAAGCAGGAAGCGTGCCAAGCACCGAAAAGCGCCGTTCCCGGCGTCGGTTGGGAGTTATTGGGAGCATGGGCGGCGAAACGGCTGTCAGGGCCCCGACAGAGCGTCGCAAAGACGACAAACCGTGCCCGGTCTCGTCCGCGGGCCTGACATCTGGCTGACCGGGTGCGTCAGGAAGGTGTGAGGGGACATGTGCCATGGTGTCAGACATGCCGGCCAAACGCCGGTTCGGATCGAAACCAAGGAGGAGATGCCATGCTCACCCCATATGAGACCCGCATGCCGCGAACGGTGCGCCGCCCGGATACTGGCGGGCCCGCCCTTCGCCGGGGCATGTATCGCTGTCCGCACCAGTCGGGGCGCGACCGGCAGGCGCCCGACTGCCCCGCCACCTGGTGCGATGCCCCGTGGTCATCGGGCCAGACCCTGTGCCCGGCCGTGGACCCAGGCGCGGTCGGCTAGAACTTGCGTACTTCGATCCCGTGCTTTTTCAGCGCATAGCCCACCTGGCGCGGGGTCAGGCCAAGCAGGCGCGCGGCCTTGGCCTGCACCCAGCCCGAGCGTTCCATCGCGTCGACCAGCCGTGCGCGTTCGTCAAGCGGCGCGGCGGCAGCCGGCGCCGGCTGCACGGGCATCGGCGCCGGCATCGGCACCATCGGCACGACGGGGCGCTGGCCGCGGGCGCTGTCGATGACCGGCAGCGGCGGGCGGATCGCCGCCAGCCCACCGATCGGCGAGCCCTCGCCCGACTGCATCCGCCACAGCTCGGCCGACAGACAGGTGCCCTGCTGGCAGGCCAGTTCCTGCGCGGTGATCTCGGTGCCCGAGGACAGCGACGCAACGCGGTGAATGCAGTTTTCCAATTCGCGCACATTGCCGGGGAACTGGCAGCGCGCCAGCGTCTGCACCGCGTCCGGTGCCATGGACTTTTCCATCCCGTTCTGTGCGTTGAACCGGTCGAGGAAGGCCTGCGCCAATCGCGGCACATCCTCCAGCCGGTCGCGCAGCGGGGGCAGCACGATGGGCACGACGCAGATCCGGAAATAGAGGTCGGCGCGGAAATCGCCGCGGGCGACGGCGGTCTCAAGGTCCTTGTTGGTGGCCGTCACCAGCCGCACGTCGACCTTCAAAGTCTTCGCACCGCCGACGCGCTCGTACTCGCCTTCCTGCAGGATGCGCAGCAGCTTGGCCTGGAATTCCGGCCCTATCTCGCCGATCTCGTCAAGAAACAGCGTGCCCTTGTCGGCCAGTTCGAAGCGGCCCTTCTTCTGCGCGACAGCACCGGTGAACGACCCCTTCTCGTGGCCGAAAAGCTCTGATTCCAGCAGGCTCTGGCTCAGCGCGGCGCAGTTGACCTTGACGAAGGGCTTGTCGTGGCGATCCGACAGCGCGTGAACGGCCTTGGCGAACAGTTCCTTGCCGGTGCCGCTTTCGCCGCGCAACAGCACCGGCGTCTGGGTCGCGGCCACCTTGCGGATCTGGGCGATCACCGCCTTGATCGCGGGGCTGTCGCCGATGATGCCTTCGATCGGCTTGGGCGGCACGGTGGCCGGCGCGGCTGCCTTGTCGGTCGCGGCCCGCAGGGCAAGGCGCGCCTCTTCCATCAGCCGCTCGCGGTCGCGCGCGACGAGACGGCGGAACTTGATCGACTGTTCGAGGATCGAGGCGACCATGGTCAGCACCCGGAGGTCCTCGTCGAGATTGGTCGCGCAATCCTCGTCGAGGTCGCGCCAGGCGCCCAGCACGCCGATGACATAGGGCGAATGCACCTGTTCGCGAATCGGCACCTCGATCAGGGCAAAGCGATTGTGCGGCGCGCCCGCCGGCACTGCCTCGGGCCCCAGTTCCTCGACCGCATCGCACGAAACCAGCGCCACCCCGGTGCGGAACACCTGCCGCGTTGCGGCCACCGGCAGGGCGCCCGAGGCACCCGGCGTCCCCACGCCGCCCCGCGTGGTGGCCGCTATCACGAACGGGTTTACCGCCAGGCGTCCGCCCTCGGCCCCTCCCTTGTCGTCGAGCAGCGCCAGCGCGCCCATCTGCAGCCCCATGAATGAGGACAGCACGTTGAGCACGGACGGCATGACGGCGATCGGGTCGCTCGCCCCGGTCAGAATTTTCGCGGCCTCGCAAACGGTATCAAGGGGAAAGCGATCACACATTTCCCCTTGCGTTTGGCCGGTCTGGTCACGCAGACCCCCAGCAGAAACGCTCATGATTTCCTCTCATCTTCACGTAGAGGTTTGTAACAGTCCGCGCCGCTGTCCAGCGTGTTCACCGGGTCGCGACTCTTTTGACCGGTTCCAAATGGGCCGACGCGGCCACAACGCACGATTGACAGCCGGTTTTTGCTGCAGCGCCGCAAAAACTGGCAGGCTGTGCGCGGTACGCGGTCCGCGCACAGCGATTCGTGTGGAACTGTCAGCCCCTGCCGGGCCGCGTCCGGCGGCGGATCAGCACGTAGAAAAGCGGTACGAAAAGCACGCCCAGCACCGTGGCCGAGATCGTACCGCCCAACACGCCCGATCCGATCGCCGTACGACCGCCCGACCCCGCGCCCGAGGACAGGACCAGCGGCACAACCCCCAGCGAAAACGCCATCGAGGTCATGATGATCGGGCGGAAGCGCTGGCGCGCGGCCTCTTTCGCGGCGGTGAAGAGGTCCTCGCCGCCTTCTTGCCGGTCGCGGGCGAATTCCACGATCAGGATCGCGTTCTTGCCTGTCAGGCCGATCACGGTCAGCAGGCCGACCTGGAAGAATACCCCGTTCTCGAAACCGCCCAGCCAGGCCCCGACCAGCGCGCCCAGTACACCGATGGGCATCGCCAGCATCACTGCGAAGGGGATTGCCCAGCTTTCGTAAAGCGCTGCGAGGCAAAGGAAAATCGCCGCCAGAGACAGCGCGTAGAGCAACGGCGCCTGGCTGCCCGACTCGCGCTCTTCCAGCGACAGGCCCGTCCAGGCAAGGTTGAAGCCGGGCGGCAGCTGGCCGGCCAGCCGCTCCATCTCCAACATCGCCTCGCCGGTCGTCACATCCGGCGCGGGGCTGCCCTGCAACTGCATCGCCGGCACGCCGTTATAGCGGTTCAGGCCCTGGGGTCCGAAGGTCCAGCCGGCCTCGACAAAGTTGGAAAAGGGCACCAGCCCGCCGCTGGCGTTGCGCACGCGCCATTGCTCGATATCCTCGGGCGTCGCGCGATACTCTGCATCGCCCTGCACGTAGACCCGCTTGATCCGGCCCTGGTCGATGAAATCGTTCACGTAGGTGCCCGCCCAGGCCGTGGACAGGAGGTTGCCCACGTCGCTGGCGGTCAGGCCCATCGCACCGGCCTTGCGCCAGTCGATATCCAGGTTGAACTGCGCGGCATCCTCCAGCCCGCTGGGCCGGATCGAACCGATCTTGTCGCTTTGCGAGGCCATGCCCAGCAGCATGTTGCGCGCCTGCAAAAGCTCTTCGTGGCTTTGCCCGCCGCGCGCCTGGAGAAACAGGTCGAACCCGCTGACATTGCCCAGCTCGATCACCGAGGGCGGCACGATGGGAAACACCATCGCGTCGCGCACCTGGGAAAACGCGCCGAACGCGCGCCCGGCGATGGCCTGGACGCTCTGGTCGGGGCGCTGGCGCTCGCTCCAGTCCTTGAGCTGGACAAAGGCCAGACCCATGTTCTGCCCCTGCCCCGCGAAACTGAAGCCGACCACGCCGAACATCGAGTTCACGTTCTCGGATTCGGTGTCGAGGAAATGGTCCTCGACCTGCTTGACCACCTCGAGCGTGCGTTCGGCGGTCGCCCCGGTGGGGGCCTGGATCAGGGTGAAGAGAATGCCCTGGTCTTCTTCAGGCAAAAACCCGGTCGGCGTCTTGACGAACAGCCAGGCCATGGCGACGCCCATCATCAGGTAGATCACCCCTATACGCAGCGGCCGCCGGATGATGTATCCCACGCTGCCCGCATAGCCGCCCAAAAGCTTCTCAAAGCCGATATTGAACCAGCCGAACGGCCCCCGCCGGGTGTGCTGCGCATCCTTGCTGCGCAGGATCGAGGCGCAGAGCGCCGGCGTCAGCGTCAGCGCCACCACCACCGACAGCGCCATGGCCGAGACGATGGTGATCGAGAATTGCTGGTAGATCACGCCCGTCGAGCCGCCGAAGAACGCCATCGGCACGAACACCGCCGACAGCACCAGCGCAATGCCGATCAGCGCGCCGGTGATCTGTCCCATCGACTTGCGCGTGGCCTCGCGCGGGGAAAGCCCCTCTTCCTCCATGATGCGTTCCACGTTTTCGACCACGACGATGGCATCGTCCACCAACAGGCCGATGGCCAGCACCATGGCCAGCATGGTCAGCGTGTTGATGGAAAAGCCAAAGGCCGCCAGCACGCCGAACGTGCCCAGCAGGACAACCGGCACCGCCAGCGTCGGGATCAGCGTGGCGCGCAGGTTCTGCAAAAACAGCAGCATCACCAGAAACACCAGCGCGATCGCCTCGAACAGCGTCTTGACCACTTCCTTGATCGATATCTCGATGAAGGGCGTGGTGTCGTAGGGAACGACGTATTCGACGTTCTCGGGGAAGAAGCTGGCGAACTCCTCGACCCGCTCCTTGACCAGGCGCGCGGTGTCCAGCGCATTGGCCCCCGGCGCCAGCTGGATCGCCATACCCGCCGCGGGCTGGCGGCTGAACCGGCCGATGGTGGCATAGTTCTCGGCGCCGATCTCGACCCGCGCCACGTCTTTCAGCAGCACCAACCCGCCATCCGTCTCGGCCCTGAGCACGATCTGCTCGAAATCCTCGGGGGTCGACAGCAGCGACTGCGCCGTGATCGTGGCGTTCAGCATCTGGCCCTCGGGCGCGGGCCGCGCGCCAAAGGCACCCGCAGAGATCTGCGCGTTTTCCGACGACACCGCAGTGACCACATCGGACGGGGCCAGCTCGTAGGCGGCCAGCTTGGCCGGGTCGAGCCAGATGCGCATCGCGTATTGCGCCCCGAACACGCGGACGTTGCCGACGCCCTCGATCCGGCTGAACTCCTCGACCATGTTGGTGACCATGTAGTCGGAGAGGTCGACCTGTTCGAGCGCGCCGTCGGTCGAGATCAGCCCGATCACCATCAGGAAGCCGGACGAGGATTTCTGGACCGTGACGCCCTGGCGCTGCACCGTCTCGGGCAATAGCGCGGTGGCCTGGCTCAGCTTGTTCTGTACCTGCACCTGGGCGATGTCGGGGTCGGTGCCGGTCTCGAATGTCAGCTCGACCGAGGCGCTGCCGGCCGAGGTTGAGGACGACTTGATATAGCGCAGCCCGTCGAGCCCGGTCATCTGCTGCTCGATGATCTGGGTCACGGTGTTGGCCACGGTCTGGGCCGATGCGCCGGGATAGGCCGCCGACACGGTGACCGAGGGCGGCGCGATCTGCGGGTATTGCGCAACCGGAAGGCTGATGATCGACAACGCGCCGATGCCCATCAGGATGATCGAGATCACCCAGGCAAAGATGGGGCGATCGATGAAAAACTTGGCCATGCTCCGGTCCTACTCTGCAGCGGCGCGCTCTTCGGGCGCAACGGTCGCGCCCTCCGCGACCTTCTGAAGCCCCGCCACGATCACCCTGTCGCCCTCGCCCAGACCCTCGCTGACGATCCACTCGTTGCCCCGGTCCTTGAGCACGGTCAGCACGCGGGACTCGACCGTGTTCTCGGCATTCACGATCAGCGCGGTGGGTTCGCCGCGACGGTTGCGGCTGACGCCCTCCTGCGGCACCAGCACCACGTCGCTGGCCACGCCCGTGGGCATCTCGACCTGGACGTACATGCCCGGCAAAAGAAACTGGTCAGGGTTCGGGAAATCGATGCGCAGCGTCACCACGCCCGTCTGTTCATCGACGTAGGGTTCGGCCGCGGTCAGCGTTCCGGTATGTTCGTACCCCGCGCCGTCGGCCAATATCAGCGTCACGGTGCGGTCGGCCTCGCCCAGAGCGTCCAGCGTGTGGCCGCGGCGCCATTTCACGATCTCCGCGGCCGAGGCGGTGACGTCGACAAAAACCGGGTCGATCTTGCGGATCACCGCCAGCTGCTCGGACTGGCCGGCGGTGACCAACGCGCCCTGGGTGGTCAGCGACCGGCCCACGATGCCCGACAGCGGCGCGCGCACGGTGGTGCGGTCGAGGTCGATCTCGGCGGCCTGCAGATCGGCCTCGGCCACCTGCAGCGCGGCATCGGCGATGTCGCGCCCGGCGACCGCATCGTCCACGCTCTGGGCGCTGCCGACATCTCGGTCGAGCAACTCGATCGCGCGCTCGTAATCCTTCACCGCCGAACTCAGCGAGGCCTGGGCCTGGGCCACGGCGGCGCGCGCCGCGGCAACCTGGGCCTCGTAGCTGGCCGGGTCGATCCGGTAAAGCGCATCGCCCAGCTCGACCTCGGCGCCCTCGTCAAAGAGCCGCGCAATGATGATGCCGGACACCTGCGGGCGCACCTCGGCCACGCCCGAGGCCACCACGCGGCCAGGCAGCGTGGCGGTCAGCGTGACGTCCTGCCGCTCCATCGTCACCACGGTGACCGCGGTCGGCGGCCGGCCCTGCTGCGCCGCAGAGGCAGATGCGAGGCAGACGAGCAGGACGACAGCCGAAAAGCGGGCTGGAAGATGGGAGAGGACCATGGCCGGGCTCCGTTCGGGAGGGAAGACAAAGACATTGAGTCGTACGACGCGATCATATAGGAAACCGCATGGTTTCCGTATTGCCTTTGCTTGCGCAGCGCAAGGGCCTTGCCGCGTGCGGACTGTGCAGGAGGGCACAAGATCGTGACACGAGACGAGGGACGGATGGCCAGACGCGGGCGCAAGCCCCAGATGCCGCCCGAAGAGCGTGTGGCCGCGATCCTGGATGCAGCCGAGCGGGTGCTGGCCCGCGACGGGCTGCGCGGAGCCACGATGGCCGCATTCGCCGCCGAGGCGGGGATGTCGAAACGCACCCTTTACGGCGCGTTTTCCGGGCGTGACGCGCTGCTGGTCGCCTGCATGCGGCGGCTGCGTTCCTCGGTGATGCGCCCGCCCGGGCCCGGCGCGCAGGACCTTCCGCTCGCCGAGCGGCTATTCCGGCTCTTGCTGCCCGATCCCGCCTTCATGGCCTCGTCCCTGCCGATAGAGATCATCCGCGCGGTGATCGCCGAGGCGCCGCACCACCCCGAGTTGGCCGCGGCCTTTCTCGAAGAAGGCCCGCTCGCCGCGCACCGGCTGATCCGTGACGAACTGGAACGCGCGGCGGCGCGGGGCGAAGTGACGATTGACGATCCCGACTTCGCCGCGGTGCTGCTGCACGACATGGCCTATAACGGGCTTTTGGAAAAGCTGATCGCGCCGGAACGCCGGACCCCCGGTGCCGATACGGCAGCGGCGCGGCTGCGGACGGCGATCGCGGTGTTCCTGCACGGAATCTCGGCCGCGCGCGAGGTCTAGAGGGCGGCGCGGACACCTGGCCCGCGCGGCACAGGGTGGAAAATCGGCGCTGTCGGCTTTCCGACAATTGTCCGGGGAATGTCCGGCGATGTCCCGAAAGACCGCCAAAGCCCGGCCCTTCGGGACGTGGCACGTTTCTTGCCTCCCCTTGGACGGACACGCGTGACCGGTTCGAACCATGAAAACGCCGCCCGCGCCCCTGGGCACGGGCGGCCAGACAAGGAACATACGACATGGCTATTGTGACCTTTTCTTCCCCGCTGATGCACAAGGACAAGGCGGTCTACGCCATCGCGGGCGACACCAAGACGGCGCTGGCGCTGGCCGAGGAAAACAGGATCCCGATCCCGTTCGAATGCCGCGACGGCAATTGCGGATCCTGCCTGATCGAGGTCAGCTATGACGACCCCGAAACGAAAAAGGCGATCATGCTGACCGACAAGGAAAAAATGACGCTCAAGGAGCTGGGCAAGATCACCGCGGAAGAGATCGAGAATGCCGAGGTCAACGACATGCCGCCGCGCTATCGACTGGCCTGCCAGTTCATCGCCCGCGACGAGAACGTGACGATCAGCTTTACCGGCACGCCCGGCGGATCCGACTGAGCCAATGAATTTTCGTTGAAAATTCGGGTCCGGCCGCAGAGCGGCCGGACCGGGTGGGTATTTGAGCCAAGAAGAAGCAGGGGGTCGCGCCCGGATTGGCGCGCCGATTACCCTGTGCAGGCGGGTGCCGCCGCCCGGGCCGGCAGCGGCACGATCTCGACCGGCTCTGGGAACGCCTCTCCGGCGGGGTCGAGCCTGTCGGCCATCGCGGGCGTTGCCAAGAGCGCGCCGCTATCGGTGATCATCAGCACCGCCGACACGCCCATCGCCGCCGCGACGCGGGGCCAGCCGGCGCGCCCGGCCACGCTCAGCGCCGTGGCCGCCGCGTCGGCGCGGGCGCCATCGGTGTCGAGCACCGAAACCGAGACGATCTCGCGCACGGGATATCCCGTGCGCGGGTCGATGATATGGGCGAACCGTTCGCCGTCATGCTCGAAATAGCGTTCGTAGTTGCCGGAGGTGTAGAGCACCTCGCCGGGCCTCAGCGACACCGCGCCGACCGCCCCCCAGACGAAGGGATCGCGGATCGCCACACGCCAGGGCCGGTCGCCATGGGTGCCTAGAACATTGACATCGCCACCAGCGTTCAGCACCGCGTTCTCGATGCCGCGCGCGCGAAGATCGGCCGCGGCAAGGTCGAGCGCGGCGCCCTTGGCAAACCCGCCGAGGTCGAGCTGCACGGCCGGATTTGCCGAGCGGACCCGCGTGCCCTCGATCTGCAGATCGGTCATCCGCGGCCGGGCGGCCAACAGCGCCTCGATCTCGGCCCGTGCCGGCGGCGCGCCCTCTGGCGGGGTGTCGGCGTGAAACCCCCAGAGCCCTATCAGCCCGCCGATGGCAGGGTCGAAAAGCCCGCCGCTTTGACAGGCCAGGCGCCGGCCCGTGCGCAGAACGCCGGCCAGCCGGTCGTCCACATTTCCCGCATCGCCAGCAGCGATCGCCGCGTTCAGATCGCCCAGCGCACCGGGGCGCCAAGCGTGCCAGTCGTGGTGCAAGCTCTGCAACAGCCGGCCGACCGACGTTGTCGCGGCGCGGGCCGTGTCGCGGCGCTCTCCGCGGATTTCGATCTCGACCAATGTGCCGAAGACATACAGCGTTTCGCGGTGAACCTGCTCGACCCGCGCCGCCCGGACGGCAACCAGCAGAAGCGCGCAAAAAAGGACCAGGCCGAGCGCGATCAGCTTCGGCCGGGGCCGTGTCATGTTTGGGCCCGCTCCGGCGCCGGGATCACCTCGTCGATACTGAGCGCCGCGGCGATCCGACCGCGGCGGTCGGCCCGATGAACCGGCAGGAACGACAGCACCAGCACCGGCAGGCACGCGAGCGCGACCCAAAGATCGGACAGTCCGAGCGCCGAGAAGACCCCGGCGGCGAGAACCAAGGCCGCCGGCGGTAGCAGATAGGCCAGCCCCGCGGCCCCCAGAAAGGCGCCGCCGGACATCGAGACGACGACCTCGTCGCCCGGCGCGACGTCAGCGGTGCGCGGCAGGCCGATCTCGAGCGGGCCGGCGCCAGCAAGCTCTGCCAGCGCGCGCGCGCCGCAGCCGGCACGGGCCGCGCAGTGCGCGCAGCCCGACAACCGGTTCGCCTCCAGCCGGACGAGGCCGCCCTCGACCGCCGCAACCCGGAGCGTCTGGCGCAGGGTGCGCGTATCGTGGATGCCCGGGCCGGGCTGGCGGGCAAGCGGCGCGTCCGGCATCGACCTGGTCTTAATCGACCGGGGCAATGCAGCCGTCTTCCATGCAGGCGTTCAGGCATTGCGGCATGTCGTGATCGGGCTCGCACTCGGTGCACTTGTCGGCCTGGATCATGAAGATGCCCTTGTGGGGGATGATCGCCCCGGTGGGGCAGACGGATTCGCAGTCGCCGCAGGCGGTGCAGAGCATGCTGTCGATCTTCATGGCCATGGGTTGGTCCTTTCCTTGGGTGGTATTTGGGTCTGATGAGATACGTTCGCGTTTTCTTCTTGGGGCTCAGCCCGGCTTTACCTTCACCGTGCCGCCCAGCACCTGGCACTGGCAGGCCAGCCGGTCGTTTCGGCCGGCGAGGTTGTCTTTCAGCACGCGCGTTTCCAGCGCGGAGGGTTCAGAGAGGTTGTCCTGCCCCTCGATGATACGGGTGATGCAGGTGCCGCATTCGCCCTCGCGGCAGCCATAGGTGATGCCCGAGCCGATCTTTTCCGAGATCTCGATGATCCGCGTTCCCGCCGGCACGTTCACTGTCAACGCGACATCGGTGAAGGTCAGTTTCGCCTTGGCCATGGGGCCTCCTATTCGTGCTCAGCGCCCCAAGAGCGCGCTCATGTCGATTTCGCGTTCCACCGGACGGCCGGCGAGATGCGCGGCGAGCCGCCGGCCGAAATCGCGGCAATCTTCAAGCTCGTCGCCGGTCGGGTGCATCTTGATCCTCAGCCCCTGCTCGGGCACCCGCATCTTCAGACCTTGCATCCGCGCCTCGACCATGCCGACGGCCTCGCCCGTCCAGCCGTAGGATCCGAAGGCGGCGCCCAGCTTGCCCTTGGTCTCGATGTCGACGAGGCTGGAGAGCAGATCCCATACCGTGCGCACCGCGTCGCCGTTGATCGTCGGCGTGCCGATGGCCAGCCCGTCGGCCTCTTCGATCAGGTCGATGAAGGGGGTGACGTCGCCCCCCTGAATGTCGAAGAGCGACACGCGCACATCGTCGCTTTCGGCCGCGCCCTCGGTGATGGCCTCGGCCATCTGGGCCGTCGCGCCATAGGCCGACACGTAAAAGACCAGCAGCGTTTTCTCGGCCCCGGTCTCGCTGGCGAGCCGCTTGGTGATGAGCCGGCGGTAATGGGTGATGTATTCGCGCGGGTGCGCGCGCAGTACCGGCCCGTGGCCGGGCGCGATCATGTCGATCTCAAGCGGTTCGATCAGGTCCAGCGCCTCGGTCACGTAGCGTTTGAAGGGGCGCATGATGTGGTCGAAATAGTATTCGAAGGAAAACCGGAAATCGCCGACCTTGTCGTTGAAGAGCCGCGCGTCGCAATAGTGGCAGCCCAGCAAGTCGCAGGTAAAGAGCAGGTTCTGCTCTTCCAGGTAGGTGCATTGCGTATCGGGCCAGTGCACATAGGGCGTGGTCAGGAATCTCAGCGTCCGGTCGCCCAGCGAAACGGTGTCGCCGGTCTCGACCGTCGTGACCTCGTACCGCTCGAACTCGTCCTTGAGCAGTGCCCGCAGCACCTGCAACCCCCGCGGCGAGACGTAGATGTGGACATGCGGCGCGCGGCGCAGGAACTCGGGCACGGCCCCGGTGTGGTCGGGCTCGAGATGGTTGAGCACGAGCGTGGTGATCTCGTCATAGGGCACCACCTCTTCGAGCTTGGCGAAGAATTCTTCGGTGAACTCCTGCTTGACCGTGTCGATGACGGCAACGCCCGCGCTGCCGCGCACGACGTAGGAATTGTAGGTCGTGCCGTTGGCCGTCTTCAGGATGATGTCGAAGTTGCGCAAGGCCGGGTCCAGCGCGCCGATCCATGTAACACGGTCCGCAACCTCTTTCGGTCTTTGCAGCAAGGGACGCGCTGCGTCGGCCGTGGGGATGGCGGGGGCATCTGACGTCACTTGGGGGCACTCCGGGTTGGGTCGGTGTCACCGGATGTAAAGCAAGGAGCGTGCCAAGCGCGTGAACCCTGTGATCCCCCGCCGCTGGGGCACGCGGGGCGGCGGTTTTTCGGGATGGCGGGCCGGGCAGCCGGCGCATGTTTGGCCCAACTGTGCGACACGGCTGTTTGACAATGTCGGCTTTACAACATCGCCGCACGACCGTCGGCGCCGCGACACGCCCCCCGCGGGCACGGCCACAAGTTCAGTCAAGTCACGCGCGTCAAGGGGCCTTTTCGGGTGAGCGCATCCCCGCGCGCGGCCATTGGCACGGTTCTTGCTTCGATTGTGGCGAACACTCTCTCGACCCCGAAAAGGGCCGTCGCACGCGACAGCCAAGCGAAGGAGCCCGAACATGCCAGAGTTCTTCATGATCCTGCTCGGCACGGCGCTCGTGAACAACGTGGTGCTGGTCAAGTTCCTCGGGCTCTGCCCGTTCATGGGTGTGTCGCGCAAGATCGACGCGGCCATCGGCATGGGCCTGGCGACGACCTTCGTTCTGACGCTCGCCGCCGCGGCGAGCTGGGTGATCGAGACACTGATCCTCGTGCCCCTCGATCTGGGCTTTCTGCGCATTCTCAGCTTCATCCTGGTGATCGCGGCCATCGTGCAGTTCACCGAAGTCGTGCTGCGCAAGGTGTCTCCAGGCCTCTATCGCGCGCTCGGAATCTATCTGCCGCTGATCACGACAAACTGCGCCGTGCTGGGCGTCGCGCTGCTGAACATCCAGGAGGGGCACGACTTCGTCCAGAGCCTGCTCTACGGGTTCGGCTCGGCGCTGGGGTTCACGGGCGTTCTCGCGATCTTTGCGGGTATGCGGGAAAAGCTGGCGCAGCTTTCAGTGCCGGCGCCGTTTGCCGGTCCGCCGATCGCCTTCATCTCTGCCGGGCTCCTGTCCATGGCCTTTCTGGGCTTTGCAGGGCTGGTTCCGAACTGACTGAAAGGAAAAGGCAGACATGCTCTACGCCGTCACCTCGATGACTGCCCTGGGGCTGGGGCTGGGCCTCCTGCTCGGTCTGGCCGCGCGGAAGTTCCATGTCGAAACACCCCCCGTGGTGGATGAGATCGAGGGCGTTCTGCCGGGCACGAATTGCGGCCAATGCGGCTATCCCGGCTGCCGGGCCGGCGCCGAGGCACTGGCCGAGGGCGCTGCCCCGGTCACGTTGTGCCCGCCCGGCGGGCGCGAGCTGGCCCTGGAACTGGCCGAGATCACGGGCGCCGACGCCAACGGCGCTGCCGATCTGGACGGGATGGAAGAGGCCGAGCAGATGGTCGCCTTCATCTTCGAGGATCACTGCACCGGCTGCACCAAATGCTTCAAGCGGTGCCCGACCGACGCCATCGTCGGCGCGAACAAGCAGATCCATACCGTGGTCACCGATGCCTGTATCGGCTGCGACGCCTGCATCGAGGTCTGCCCGACCGAGGCGATCATCCACCGCACCAAGCCAAGGACGCTGCGCAACTGGTACTGGGAAAAACCCGATCTGGTGCCCGGCGACGGCGAAATGAGGATATCGGCATGACCATCTTTCCGCTTGCCGGGCGTTTCGATCCGGCACGGCTGTTTTCCTTCAAGGGCGGCATCCACCCCGAGACCCGCAAGTTCCTGACCTCGGAATGCGCCATCGAGGACATGCCGGTGCCCACGGTGCTCCGCGTTCCGCTGCAACAGCATATCGGCGTCGAGGCCGAACCGCTGGTGGCGCGCGACGACATGGTGCTCAAGGGGCAGTTGATCGGCAAGGCACGGGGGCCGGTGTCGGCCAACATCCATGCGCCGACCTCTGGGCGCGTCCTGGCGGTGGGCCATTTTACCGCGCCGCACCCCTCTGGCCTGCCCGTGCCGACGATCACCATCCGCCCGGACGGCGACGACAGGTGGGGCGACCGCCTGCCCCGGATGCGCCCCGAATCCGCCGACCCCGACGAGATCGCCGCGCAGGTCGCCAAGGCCGGGATCGTCGGCATGGGCGGCGCGACCTTTCCGGCCGCCGTCAAGCTGAACCTGCGCGCCAGATACGACCTGCACACGCTGATCATCAACGGCGCCGAATGCGAACCCTACCTGACCTGCGACGACCGCCTGATGCGGGAACGCGCCGAAGAGATCGCCGACGGCATCGGCATCATGGCGCGGGCGCTCGGCGTCAAACAGGTGATTGTCGCCATCGAGGCGAACAAGCCCCAGGCGACCGCCGCGATGGAACGCTACCACCGCGTTCTGGGATATGCGCTCAAGATCAAGCAGGTGCCCACCCAGTACCCGATGGGATCGGAAAAGCATCTGGTCAAGACCCTGACCGGCAAGGAAACACCCGCGCGCGCGCTGACCGCTGAACTGGGCGTCGTGGTGCATAATGCCGCCACCGCCCATGCCGTGCACCTGGCGGTGCGCTATGGCGAGCCCTCGATCTCGCGCGTGGTCACGATCTCGGGGCGCGGCATCACGCGGCCCGCCAACGTCCGTGCGCTGATCGGCACCCCCGTGGCAGAGCTGCTGGCCCATTGCGGCGGCCTGGCGCAAGAGCCCGAGCGGCTGTTGCTCGGCGGGCCGATGATGGGCCAGCCGATCCAGAACCCCCGCGTGCCGATCATCAAGGGGACCAACGGCATCCTCGCGCTGGCCGCGTCCGAAACGCGGGACCGCGAGGTCATGCCCTGCATCCGCTGCGGCCTCTGCGTGCAGGTCTGCCCCATGGGCCTCACCCCGTTCGAGCTGAACACCCGGATCAAGGCCGGCGATCTGGAAGGCGCCGCGCGGGTCGGGCTGCTCGATTGCATCACCTGCGGCTGCTGTTCCTTCACCTGCCCGTCCAACAAACCGCTGGTGCAGACCATCCACTTCGCCAAGGGAAAGCTGGCCGAACAGGAAAGCCGCAAGCACCAGCAGGAACAGGCCAAGCGGCTCGCCGAGGCGCGGCAGGAACGCCAGGAGGCCATTGCGGCAGCCAAGCGCGAGGCCATGGCCAAGCGCAAGGCCGAGATGGCGGCAAAGAAGAAACGCGAGGCCGAAGCCGCCGCCGCCGAGACGCCGAAGAACGGGGAGACGGTGAAATGATCGCGCCGATGCTGGCCAGCGCGCCGCACACCCATTCCAGGTTCAACGTCTCGCGCACGATGATCGCGGTGATGGCCTGTCTCAGCCCGGCGACGGCCTTCGGCCTCTATCACTTCGGCTGGCCCGCGATCTGCCTGTTCATCGTGACAATCGCGGCGGCGCTGCTCTTCGAGGTTCTGAGCCTCGCCATCGCGGGCAAGCCGATCCTGCGGTTTGCAACGGACGGCTCGGCCGTGTTGACCGGGTGGATCGTGGCGCTGTCGCTGCCGCCCTGGGCACCCTGGTGGGTGGGCGTCACCGGCGCGGGCATCGCCATTGTGATCGGCAAGCATGTCTTCGGCGGGCTGGGGCAGAACCTGTTCAACCCCGCCATGGTGGCCCGCGCGATGCTGCTGGTGGCCCTGCCCGTCCAGATGACGACCTGGGTCCAGCCCCTGCGCGGCGACACCGGCCCGACCTTTCTGCAATCGCTCGGCATCACCTTCATGGGCAGCCCCGAGTTCGACGTCGTCAGCAGCGCCTCGGTGCTGAGCCAGGTGAAAAGCCAGCTCGACGCCGGTCAGCCGATGGACCGCATCCTCGCCGAGCTGGGCGGCGTTCAGGATCAGCTCTACGGCTTCGTGTCCGGTTCGATGGGCGAGACCAGCGCGCTGTTGCTGCTGGCCGGGGGCCTGTGCCTGATCCTGCTGCGGATCATCACGGTGGTCATCCCGCTCAGCGTGCTGGGCTCGGTCTTCGTGCTGTCGGGCGCAGCCTGGCTGATCGCGCCCGGACAGTTTCCCCCGCCGCAGTATCATATGGTCTCGGGCTCTTTGGTGTTCTGCGCCTTCTTCATCGCGACCGACTATGTCACCTCGCCGGTGACGGGCACCGGCAAGATGATCTACGGCATCGGGATCGGCACGCTGATCTTCGTCATCCGCAGCTGGGGCGCCTTCCCCGAGGGCGTGGCCTTTGCCGTCCTGCTGATGAACGCCTGCACGCCGCTGATCGACGAATACGCCCGGCCGCGCATCTTCGGGCGCACCCGCTCCGGCAAGCCGCTCGAGTTGGGAGACGAGTCATGACCGACACGCCCACTTCCGCGCCACAGCCGGAATTAGAGGTCTCTCGCCTTGAGGCCTTTCGCCGGTCTCCGGTGTGGCAGGGCCTGCTTCTGGCCGGTTTTTCGCTTGTCACGGCGCTGATCCTGTCGGCCTCGGACGAGGTTACGCGCGGGCCGATCGCCGAGCGCGCGACCGAGGATTTGCTCGCGTCGCTCGCCCAGGTGATCCCGGCCGCCATCCACGACAACGATCTTGTCGCCGAGATGCAGACCGTCAACGACCAGATCGAGGGCGGCGTGCCCGTCTATGTTGCAACCCTGAACCAGGAGATCACGGGCGTTGCCTTCGTCCTGACGGGCTTTGGCTATTCCGGCGCGATCCGGGTGCTGATCGGTGTCGCGCCCGACGGCACGCTGCTGGGCGTGCGGGTGCTGTCGCACACCGAGACCCCGGGCCTCGGCGACAAGATCGAGATCGCCAAGGGCGATTGGATCGACGGCTTTTCGGGCCGTTCGCTGACCGACCCCACCCCCGAGGGCTGGAAGGTCGAGAAAGACGGCGGCATCTTCGACCAGTTTTCGGGCGCGACGATCACCCCGCGTGCCGTGGTCGGCACGGTCCATCGCGGGCTTGCGCTGTTTGAGCGCCACCGCGCATCGCTTCTGACCCGCACCGCTGAAAACGAGGCCAGCTGATGTCCATCAACTACGGCACGATCGCCCGCAACGGGCTGTGGGACAACAACGTGGTCTTCGGCCAGTTGCTGGCGCTCTGCCCGCTGTTGGCCGTGACCGGCACCGCGACCAACGGGCTGGGCATGGGCATGGCGTCGACGGCGGTCATGGTCGGCTCGGGGCTGGCCGTGTCGGTCTTGCGCAAGATCATCACGCCCGAGATCCGCATCCCGGTCTTCGTGCTGCTGATTGCCTGCCTTGTGACGGTGGTCGACATGGCGCTGAACGCCTGGTTGCACGATCTGCACAAGGTTCTGGGCCTCTTCATTCCGCTGATCGTCACCAATTGCGCAATCCTGGGCCGCGCCGAGGCGTTCGCCTCGCGCCAGCGCCCGCTGGCCTCGGCCTTCGACGGGCTGATGATGGGGCTGGGCTTTACCGTTGCGCTGGTCTTGCTGGGCGCGGTGCGCGAAATCGTCGGCTCGGGCACGCTCTTTGCCAACGCCTCGCTTCTGCTGGGCAGCCGGTTCGGCTTTCTCGAAATCACGGTGATCCCCGATTACCAGGGGTTCCTCCTGCTGATCCTGCCGCCCGGCGGGTTCCTCGTGCTCGGCTTCTTGCTGGCGCTCAAGGCCGTGGTCGACAGCCGCAGCCGCAACCAGACGGAACAGGCAGACACCCGCGCGCCGGAAAAGGTGTTCACCGCCGCGGGCGTGCTGAACCGCGACGTGCAAGCCGGAGAACAGCCATGATCGTCAGCGCCGCCTTCGCCAAGGCCACCGCACAGGTCTGGAAGAACATCGACGTCCCCGAGGGCGCCACCGTGCGCGAGGTGATCGAACGTTCGGGGCTCTTGGAACAATTCCCCGAGATCGACCTCGACACCAACAAGGTCGGCATCTTCGGATCGCTCGCCAAACTGGACAAACCCGTGAAGGAGGGCGACCGGGTCGAGATCTACCGCCCGATCCACCCCGATGCCGAGTTGCTGGAAAAGAAGTGATCCCGCGCGACAGCCGGTCCAACGCCATGGAGATTGGATAATGCAGACACTCAACCGCCGACGCTTCGTCGAATACCTCGTCGCCGGGGCCGCCGCGGCCGGCGCCGGCGGGGTGGCCGCCACCGCTCTGCGGGCGCGCAGCCGGGTTGTCGTGGTCGGCGGCGGCCCCGCGGGTGCCGCGGCCGCGCTGGCGCTGCGCCAGACCCGCCCCGACACCCAAGTGCTGCTGGTCGAGCGCGACCCGGGGCGGCTGGGCCGCGCCGAGGCGGCCGCGTTCGACCGGCCCGCGGCCGGCCCCGATCTCGGCGCGCTGCGTCGTGCCGGGGTCGACGTGGTGCTGGACGATGTCGTCGATCTCGACTGGACCGCCGCGCGCCTCGACCTTTTCAGCGGCCGGTCCATGGCCTTTGACAGGCTGCTTCTGGCGCCGGGAACCGCCGCTGTTGCAGAGCCCATCGCGGGCTTCGGCGAGGTGGCGCGCCATCTCTGGCCCGCGGCCTGGGGCAGCGCCCGCGAAGCGCGCCGGCTCAAGGCCCAACTGGCCGCCCTGCCCGAGGCCGGGCATGTCGTGCTGCGCCTACCGGCCGTGCCGAGCCACCCGGAGGCGGCCCTCGACCGCGCCGTTCAAATGGCCACCCTTCTCGACCGGACGCGCCCACGGGGCCGGCTGACGGTTCTCGATGGCACCGCGGGGACCGATCTGGCCGACCGCTTCGAACGGCGGCGGGCCGAGCTGGGGTTGCGCACCGACACCGACTGGCGCCGCGCCTCGGCCGGCGGCACCGTGCTGGGCGTGGATGTCCCGCGCGGGACGCTGGAAACCGATGCAGGCCTGCTGCGCGCCGATGTCGTGAACTTCGTGACCCTCCAGGAGGCGGGCCGGATCGCGCGTACCGCCGGGTTGGTCGATGCCACCGGCTGGTGCCCGACCGATGCGCAGGGCCGGTCCACGCAACGCCGCGAGGCCGTCATCCTCGGGGACGCGCGCAAGGCCGCCAGGCGGACCGTCGCCGGGGCCCTGCTATCGGCAAAGGCCGCTGCGGCGGGCGATTTCGCCTGAGCGCCGTCCGCTCTGCATCGCGGCAGCCCCGATGCGCCCGCCATGCGTCCGCGCATGCCGGGCGCGGCATCACCCGGTTGTCGCGCATCAGATCGACAGCCGCCGTTCCGCCAGCCGGTTCACGCCCAGCCTTCTCAGTACCGGCCGCAGCCCGATCCCCAGCGCCACGCCCGTGCCCAGCGCGACGATCAGAACGACCACCGAAGGCGGCCTCTCGCCGAAGGCGGCCGTCAGGCCAAAGCTGACGGCCCGGTGGGTGAGATAGATCATCAGCGCATGGGCCGAGATCGCGATCAGCACGATGGACCCGGCCGCGGGCACGCTGAGATAGGGCACCAGGATCGTCGCGGCCAGCGCCAGCAGCCAAAGCCCCTCGTCCCCGCCCAGAGGCCCGATCGCCCCAAGCGCGAAATGGACCAACGCAAGCGCCGCGGCCACCACCCTGCGCCCTGAGGTATCGGACAGTGCGACAAGCACGCCAATCGCCAGCACTGGCATCAGCGTGGTGGGCGAGCCGCGCAGCATGGCCGCAACATGTCCCAGATCGCCGTCATACGCCCCCGCTGCCAGAACCGTGCCCACCGCCACGCCCTCGGCCGCCAGGGCGAAGATCAGCGTCGCGCGCCAGGGGTCGGCGGCGGCGGCCGTGCGCAGCCGGGCAAAGGTCAGCAGCACGGCGATGACCAGGAACAACTGGAGATAGGCGTGCAGAAACCAAAGCAGGGTGATGTGGTGGTGGGTATTGACCTTCTGCAAGAGCACTGTGTCGATGAACGGTGACAGGTTTTCGTAAAACAGCACCGCCGAGGGGTGCGGCGAGTTGCCGACATAGCTATGCACCGCAAAGATCAGCAGCGCGCTCGGGACGAGCGGCACCAGCAGCTTGACCAGGAGCGCCCACAAACGGCCCGTCCGGTCGTCGCGCAGGATCGCGGGCAACTGAAGCCGCCCGAAGGCAAAACCCGCCAGGGCGATCAGCATCACCGACCCCCCGCCGAACTTGTGAATGCCGGAATGGTGGGCCACGATATAGGCGATCGCCAGCGTGCGCAGCGCAATAAAACTGTCGAGCCGGATCGGCCGCACCCAGCCCGGCAAGCTGCGCGGGGTCGGGATGCGCGCCCCGGCATGGCCAGCCAGCGCGGCGACGCTCATCCATTCCCAGCCATCGGGCAGGTCGAGCCCCAGCTTTTCCAGCGCGATGCGCGTTTCGATCACCGACAGGCTATCGGCGCCGAGATCGGCAAGGCAGACGGTGCTGTCATCGACATTCAGTCCCGAGTTCTGGGACAGAATGGCGGCAATCGCCGTTTCGGTGTGACCCGACAGCGGGCTTCTGGTTTCACGCGGCGCCGCGCGCGCGGCTGCGTCATGCGCCATAAGCGCGGCTTTGTCGATCTTGCCGTTGGGTGTGACGGGCAAACGGTCTAGCAGGTGCACCCGGCCCGGCACCATGGAGCCGGGCAGCGCGCGGTGCAGCGCGGCGCGCAGCGACGCATCGGTCACCTCTGCCTGTCCCGCGACGGCGAACAGGCACAGCTCGGCGCCCTCTCCCTCCGACAAGAGCGCCTCGGCCTGGTGCACGCCGGGCACCCATTCCGCCTGGGCGGCGACCTCCGACAGCTCGATCCGGATCGAGTTGAGCTTTACCTGGCCGTCGCGGCGCCCGATGAAATGCACGCCCGTCCGGGGCATCAGAACGCCCAGATCGCCAGTGCGGTGTACCTGTGCCGGGCGCCCCGCCGCGCCATGCGGCCCGTCATGTGCGCCAAGGACAGGGTCGGCCAGTTCGATCACGATCTCGCCGAGTTCGCCCGGGCCCACCGGGGTGCCGTGCCCGTCCTCGAGGCGGACGCCGGTCCAGGGCACCGGGGCGCCCACGGGAACGCGTTGCCCGGCCAGGTCGGCGCCGGCAACCTCGTGGATCAGCGCGGCCTGCGGCGTTTCGGATGTGCCGTAGAGGTTGAACTGGCGCGCCGCCGGCGCGCGGCGGCGCCACGCGGTCACGGTGCCGGGCGACAGCACATCGCCGCCCCACACCACCACCCGGACATGCCCGAAGGTCTCGCCCGCGCCCGCGCCAAGGGTCAGCAGCCGCCCGCTGGCCGGCGTCAGGTGCACGATGTCGGCCCGGGCCTGCCGCAACAGCCGCCGCAACGCGGCGGGATCGGCCATTTCCGCGCTATCGGGGATCGCCACCGCGCCGCCTGTGGACAGCGGAAGAAAGATATCGCGCATCACCGGGTCATGCGACAACCCGGCGACCATCATCGTGCGCGGCGGCGTCGGCCCGGTCATCCGGCCGGCCTGCCAGGCGACAAACCGCATCAGGGTCGCGTCGGGATGGGTGATGCGTTTCGGCCTGCCGGTCGTGCCCGATGTGAACAGGTGATAGGCCTGCGCCCGCGCCACCCCGTGCGGCCGCTGGGCGTCTTGGGCGTCAGCGGGCGACAGGACCTCCAGGTGCTCCGGCAGGCCCGCGGCCAAGCCGCCATCGGCGCAGATGACGCGGCGCGCGCCCAATACCTCCAGCATCGCGGCGACACGCTCCGCCGGATAGCTTGCGTCGATCACGGCGAACGAGGCCCCAGCCGCCGACACGCCCAGCATCGCGGCCACCATCTCGGGGCCGCGGCCGGTCAGGATGGCGACGGGCTTTTCGGCGGCGACGCCGGCCCCGGCCAGCGCCGCTGCGATGCGCAGCGCCTGCGCGCGCAGGGCGCCGTAGCTTGTGGTCCCATTCGAGGTGATGATCGCGGGCGCATCCGGGTCGGCGGCGGCCCGTGCGAAAAAGGCGTCATGGATGCAGCCGTCCGGCGGTGCCCCTGCCGCCGCCGCGGGCAGGCGCGCCGCGCGTCCGGCGCGCGCGGCCTCGACGATCTGCCGACAGGGGCGTTCGGGGTCGTCCAGCACCGCCGCGATCAGCCGGGCCTGCAGATCGAGAAACAGCGCGACCCGCTCGGCCGAGAGCTGCCGCGCGTCGTAAAACCCCCGCCCCCGCAGCACACCGCCATCTTCGGTCCAGACCAGGTTGAGGTCGTATTCGGTGCGCCGGTCCAGAAATTCCCGGGGGCCGACCTGCAACGTTCCGGCCCTGATGCGCGCCGCCGGCGGGAACATGTTCAGCGACACGTTGGGGGCCTTGCGCGCGCCGATAACATGGTCCAGCACCGGGGCGGTTTCGTGGCTCAGCGTGGCGTGCACGCGCTCGGTCATCAAGCGGGCGAAGTCGCCGAAGGCCAGGTCGGGCTCGACGCTCAGATCCAGCGGCAGCGTATTCGAGAAAGGGCCCACCACCGAGTTCGGCGCGCCGACTGCCCGCCGGCCTTCGCTTTGAAAAAAGCTCGACAGCCGGGTCTCTCCGGTAAAGGCATGCAGGCCCAGGGCGTAGACGGCACTCAAAACCCCGAACTTGGTGGCGCCCGTCGCCTTGGCGGTGGCGCGTATCCCCGGCGAAACGCCGTCGATCTCGCGCTCGACGAACAGGCCCAGCGCATCGTCCCCGGCCCCGGCCCTGCCGTCGGCGGGGATGCGTGCGGGGCCCGGCAAGGCGGCGGTGAACGCGGCCAGCGCGCTGTCATCGACCGGTGCGGCCTGCTTTCCGTCGACAAAGGTGAAATACGAACCGGGCGCGGGCAGGGTTTCGCCTGCGTAGAGCTTCAGCAGCTCCTTGTTGACCACGCCGCGCGAAAACCCGTCCGAGTTCGCGTGGTGGAGCGCGACGGCAAACCGCCAGTAGCCAGGCCCCTCGGCCGCGAGCAGCCGCACCAGCGTAGACGGGTCGCCGGGCCGGACACCGTCAAAGACGCGCGCAAGGGCCCAGGCGCGAAACGCCTCGGGCCCGGCATCGGCGAGTGTCGTGTGGTGATAGGAAAAGTGCGGCTCGGGGAAGACCAGCGCATGAACCGCCGCCCCCTGCACGGCAAAGCCGGTGCGCAACGCATCGTGCCGGCCTACAACCTCGGCAAAGGCCCGGCGCAGACGCTCGGCATCGAGCGTCCCCTCGACGCGGTGGCCCATGGAAATCATGTAAGAGCCCACGCCGGCCAGCTCGGCCGTCACATAGCGCGTCTGGTTCGCTGTCGCGGGCCGCGGCACGGGAGATGCCGAGGCTGGCAGGCCGTTAGGGCGAAAAACATGGCGCATCTGTGTAAAGCCGGCCGTGTAGGATGAACAATATGTGCGGGGCCGGGGGGCATGGCTGCCGATCCCAATACATAAATAGCATTTATCACTTATCCGCGCGTCCATCATCTTGGAAACACAGCGCACGCGGAGCGTTCGATGAACACTTCGTTTCCGCAGCCCGACGCGATGCACGCCGCGCCCGGTCTCGCCATGGCGCTTGACAGAGTGCCGGCAATAGCCCATTTGCACAGGGACGCTGAGCAGCCGCGTGAGCATGCCGTGCCCCGAGGGGCCAACAGCGCACAGCAGATTTCCAGTTCCCCATCACGCAGGGTTCCTGATGCGACGGCCGGACGGCGCGGGACACGCCCGCCTGTCTAGAGGCCGCGCCGTACCCTCGTGCGTCGCGCTGTCATGCGCGGCCATGCAATATCGCCGCGCTGGCCAATTGCGTGCCCCGCGGCCTGAAAAGGATACTCCTTGTTCGATTTCGACATGCTCGGCCTTGCGCCGGCCCTGAACGACGCGCTGAAACGTGCCGGCTTTACCGAACCCACCCCGATCCAGAACCAGGCGATCCCGCTTGCGATGGCGGGGCATGACGTCATGGGCCTGGCCCAGACCGGTACCGGCAAGACCCTCGCCTTTGGCCTGCCGCTGATCGACCACCTGATGGCACAGCCCGGCAAGCCTGCACCCAAGACCGCCAAGGCCCTCATCCTGGCCCCCACGCGCGAGTTGACGAACCAGATCGCCGAGAGCCTGCGCGCCCTGACCGAGGGCACGCGCATCCGTGTCGCCACCGTGGTGGGCGGGCAATCCATCAACCGGCAGATCACCACCCTGGGCCGGGGCACCGACATACTGGTGGCCACCCCGGGCCGCCTGATCGACCTGATGGATCGCGGCGCGGTGGACCTGGGCGCGGTCCGGCACCTGGTGCTGGACGAGGCCGACCAGATGCTCGACCTCGGCTTCATCCACGCGCTGCGCAAGATCGCGCCGCGGCTGGGCACGCCGCGCCAGACCATGCTGTTCTCGGCCACCATGTCGAAACAGATGGAAGAGTTGAGCCGCGCCTATCTGACCGACCCGCGCAAGGTGCAGGTCTCGCCCCCGGGCAAGGCGGCCGACAAGATCTCTCAGTCGGTGCATTTCGTCGACAAACCCCAGAAACCGGCCCGGCTGCGGGAAATCCTGTCGCGCGACCTGGACGCGCTGACGCTGGTCTTCGCCCGCACCAAGCATGGCGCGGAAAAGCTGATGAAGGGGCTGGTGGCCGACGGCCATAACGCGGCCTCGATCCACGGCAACAAGAGCCAGGGCCAGCGCGACCGCGCCATCAAGGCGTTCCGCGACGGCACTGTCACCACGCTGGTCGCCACCGATGTGGCGGCCCGCGGCATCGACATTCCCGGCGTGGCCTATGTCGTCAACTACGACCTGCCCGAGGTGCCCGACAATTACGTCCACCGCATCGGCCGCACCGCGCGGGCCGGGCGCGAGGGCGAGGCCATCGCGCTCTGCACGCCGGAAGAGGCCGACCTGCTGCACCAGATCGAAAAACTGATGAAGGTCGAGATCCCGGTGGCCAGCGGCACCAAGCCGGCGCTGACCGGCGCACCCGGCCGGGGCGCCGGTCAACCCCGCCGCCGCGGCGCGAAACCGGGCGCACAGTCCCGTGGCGAGAAACCCGCCGGGCCCAAGCGCCGGCGTCCGCGCCGCCGCCGCGCGGCCTGATCGGGCGCGTCACCGGCGCGCGTCGAACAAATCGGGCTTGAATGGGCGGCGTTCCCGGCAACCACGGCCGGCGGCGCCGCTCCCGCGCTCGACATCGCGGCCGGCCGGTTCCGCGCGGCAGTCCTGTCATCGGCAGGGCGGCTTTACGAAATGGGCCGAAAAGCTAGGATTACGGTGAGCAGGAGCGATTGACGCGACACGATGCTGACCACCGGGCGCGAGCCATGATGCATCTTCCCTTCAGCCCGCCACAGCAACCTTCGGGAGCACGATAATGCGTATGCGACTAGGCTGCCGGCTTTCCTTTCAACTGCCGGCCCGCACCCCGATGATCCTCTTGCTCAACGTGCATTATTCGCGTGCGAGCGATCTTGAGCGGCCCGACCTGTTGGTGACGGACCCCGCAGTCCCGATCGAGGCGTACCGCGACGGCTTTGGCAACTGGTGCAACAGGCTGGTCGCACCCGCCGGCGTGATGACGGTCTCGACCGACGGCGTGATCCGCGACAGCGGGCTTTCCGACCCTGTCGACCTGTCGGCCCAACAGCACCCGGTCGAGCAATTGCCAAGCGACGCGCTGACCTATCTGTTGCCGAGCCGCTACTGCGAAACCGACGTTCTGGCCGATTTCGCCTGGAACCAGTTCAATCACCAGCCGCTGGGCTGGCCGCGGGTGCAGGCGGTCTGCGACTTCGTGCACAACCACGTCCGCTTCGGCTATGAACACTCGCGCCCGACCCGGACAGCCGTCGAAACCCTGAACGAGGGCGTCGGTGTGTGCCGCGACTTCACGCATTTGGCCGTCGCGCTGTGCCGTAGCCTGAATATCCCGGCACGGTATTGCACGGGCTATGTCAGCGACATCAACCAGCCGCCCCCCTACCCGCCGATGGATTTTGCCGCCTGGATGGAGGTCTATCTCGGCGGCAAGTGGTGGGTGTTCGATCCGCGCAACAACGATATCCGCTTCGGCCGCGTTCTCATCGCGCAGGGCCGCGATGCCGCCGACGTGCCGCTGACCCACAGCTTCGGCCTGCACGAGTTGACGAATTTCGAAGTCTGGATCGACAAGATCGAGGACACGCCCGACGCGCCCACCGGGCCGCCAGGGCCGGCCTGACCCCTACGGACAGAGGCCGCGCAGACGCCAGCGCGCCTTGCATGCGCGCCAAGGCCTGCCGCTTGCAGGGTCGCCGGGCGGCCCTCCCAACGGATCTGGAATGAATCGGCTTGAAGCGCGTGTCAGCGGGACACGGCCAGGCAGCGGTCCGCACTCTTTGCAGATAAGCGCGATGCCGAGATCGACACAGCCGCGTCAGGGGGGGGGACGTTTCGTGGTGGCAAACGCACTTGCCTCGAAGGACGCGTGACATCACAAAAGCCGGTCGGGTTCCGGTTGCGGCAGAAAAGTCCGTCTCACCCCCACGCCATACGCCAGGAACACCGAGTTCCGGCCGGATGGGCGCGTCTCAGAGAGCATTGCTGCAACCTCCGATCGCGGAGTATTCGGAAACCTGTAGCGGTCCCTAACCGATATCACCGATCGCCGCGATCAGCGCGTCAGCATCGGCCGGGCCGACGTCCAGATGCGTCACGATGCGGAGTCGCCGCTGCCCCACAACAGTGGCCGTGACGTTCCTTTCCGCCAGGTGCCGCGCCACATCGCGCGCGGTCGGGGCCTCTTCGGCCAGATCGGCGATCACGATATTGGTTTCCACCGGGAGAAGGCGCGCGATTACGGGCAACTGCGCCAGCCGTTCTGCAATGGACTGCGCAAGGGCGTGGTCTTCGGCCAGCCGCGCGACGTGATGGTCGAGCGCGTAGAGGCACATCGCGGTCAGAACGCCGGTCTGACGCATCGCGCCGCCCCAGCGCCGCTTCAGAAGCCACGCCTCGGCCACGAAATCGCGCGACCCGGCAAGTACCGCGCCGACGGGACAGCCCAGCCCCTTGGTGAACGCGATCCAGGCGCTGTCGAAGCCGCGCGCATATTCGGCGGCCGGAATGCCCGTCGCCACCTGCGCGTTCAGAATCCGGGCGCCATCGAGATGGGTCGCCAGCCCGGCCTCTTTCGCCGTCTGCGCCACGGCGTTCAGTTGGTCCTGCGGCCAGACCGCCCCGCCGGCCAGGTTTGCGGTCTGCTCGGCCACCAGCAGACGGCTGCGCGGCGCATGGGCAGAGCGGGGGCGAATAGCGGCGGCCACCTGCCCCGGCGTCAGCATCCCCCGCTCGCCGTCCAGCGGGTGCATCATGACGCCAGACAAGGCCGCGGGCCCGCCGCTTTCGGCGAAGATGATGTGGCTTTCGCGGGTGCAGATCACCTCGTCGCCGGGGCGGGTGTGGACCGCGATGGCGATCTCGTTGCACATCGTGCCCGAGGGCAGGAACAAAGCTGCCTCCATGCCGAGCATCTCGGCGACCCGCTCGCACAGCTCCAGCGTCGCCGGGTCCGCGTCATGCCGCTCGTCCCCAAGCGGCACGTCCAGTGCGGCTGCGCGCATCGCGCGGGTCGGGCGGGTTTGGGTATCGGAATAGAAGTCGTGCATGAGCCATGTACATCATTCATTTCGGCCCAACGGAGGTAGGCCGGCAAATCGATATGTCGACGCGCTCTGTCGCTTGCCGTTCACGCCTGCAATCGACGCCAAGTCCCAAGTGAACAAAGGCTTTCATCTCGGAAAGAAAGCGCAGCTTGACCTTGTAGCAAAACCGCTCCGGGGCTGGCCCGGGCCATGGACAAACGGCTTTCGCAGCCGTGCAGCCGGTGGTGGCGAAACCAATATCGAATTCGACCCGCCGCCCGCGCGGGGATTGCGGCTCCTGCCTGCGCTGCGAAGTAATCTGTTTCCTTTGGACTTGGAATTGGGCGCGCCTGTCTGAGGACAGGGCTTTTCTCAATCGCCATTAAGTATATCGCCCTGACGGAGCGGGCTAATCCACGCCGAACCGGGCAGGATCTGCAATGACCGCACGGCGATGCTGTCGACGCAGGCACCGGCTCGACGGCCGCAAGCACAAGCTTGCCCATGATTTACGCTTCATCCGTCCTTGTCCCGGCTGGCAAGCGTTCGTGCCGCGGTCGACGCCCAATCTCACATTCGTTTGATGACACCCAGACGGGCGGGCATTCCTCTTTACCAATCAACTCCTTATCGCAAAGCATGCAATCGTATGCAGAATTTTTTCGTATTTTTTCAGGCGAGCATTGATCTGCATAGTGCTTCGCGGCGTATCCCTGTCATAACCAAACACAACGAATGGGAACTGGAAATGGATATCATCGGCCCCCTCATGCTCGGCACCATCGGCTTTGTCGTTGCGTTCGCCTACATCAACAAGCGCCAGACCGAGGAACAGCTTGCCGAAAGCCGTCGCCGCAGGGCGCAAGGCTCGGCCAAGGTGATCCCCGCCGAGTAACGGTCGCCTTCGGCCGATCATAATAACCCCCAACCTGGGGCTGGGCGGACACCGCCCGGCCCCATTTAATTTGTTCCGACCCTTTTTTCAGTGCAGCAGCGAAGCCATCCGAGATCGGTGGACGACGAGCGGCTGACCGAGATCTCGCCGCGCCGCATGGCGGCCCTTATTCCGGTCGATTCATCTTGCCGCCATCCCCATAGGCCGCGCATGGCGCCACGTACCGGCATCACCTGACCTGGGGCAATGACGGCCCCAAGCGGAATTCGCCGGATACCCACCGGTCGTGCAGACGAGCCACGGCATGGGAAACAGGGACGGTGCCCTGGCCTCCATGGGACCAGCAGAAAAAAGACGCCCGACCCCGTGAACGAGAACCGGCGAGACCGAAAAAACGGCCCCCCGAAACCCGCCGGATTTGACCGTCAGGGGGTTCGGCACGCCGATAGGCCAATGCCCCTTTTAGCAGATGCAGCTTTGGGCCGTGGCGTTTGTCGCTGCTCTTCCATGCTGCAGGCCCACAGCGGCTCGCATCTGTTTGCGAATACTGCTAACCAATGGCCCTGCCTTATGACTTGAGGGATCGGATGCTGAAAACCTTGTGGAATAACACGCTCTCGCCGTTGCTGCGCCGACCGGCGCGGTTTCAGGTCGCGGCTCTGTGTTTTCGCAAGGGCGACCGGGACCCCGAGATTTTGATGATCACGTCGCGCGATACGGGTCGTTGGATCCTGCCGAAGGGATGGCTGAAACCCGGCTTCGACGCCAAGGGCTCCGCCTGCGAAGAAGCCTGGGAGGAGGCCGGCGTCCGCTCGAAAGGGGCGGCCCCCCGCAAGATCGGGCACTACCGATACGACAAACGCCTGAAGGGCGGCGTGCCGGTCGTCACCGAGGTCGATGTCTATGCGATCGAAGTGGACAACCTCGACGAAACCTTCCCAGAAATGTCGGTGAGAACGCGCCAGTGGATGAGCCCGCAAGAGGCCGCGGCCGCCGTGGCAGAGCCTGACCTGAAAGAGCTGCTCGAAAACCTTCCGCCCGACCTCCGGACCTGATATCCGCTCGCCGACGTAAATGGCCCGAAAGCTCGGATAGGCGCGTGACCGACAGTTCGAAGAACTACCAGTGGCGCACGCTGGACAAGGATCTCAACCGGCTCTCGCGGGTCGAATACGCCACGATGCACATGTCGCGTCCGTTGACGGGCGTGGGCATCTCGCTGGCCTTCATCGTGATCGCAGCGCTGGCGGCGGCGGTGATCACCGGCCAGGCGCAGGGCGCGCTCTTCATCGTGGCGGCGGCGGCCTTCGGCGCCTACATGGCGCTGAACATCGGCGCCAACGATGTGGCCAACAACATGGGGCCCGCCGTAGGGGCCAAGGCGCTGTCGATGACCGGCGCGATCGTGGTGGCCGCGGTGTGCGAAAGCGCCGGCGCGCTGATCGCCGGCGGCGACGTGGTCTCGACGATTTCCAAGGAGATCATCGACCCGGTCAGCGTGGAAAACGCCCGTGTCTTCACCTGGGCGATGATGTCGGCGCTGTTGTCGGCGGCGATCTGGGTGAATATCGCGACCTGGTTCAGCGCACCGGTCTCAACCACCCATTCCGTCGTGGGCGGCGTATTGGGCGCCGGGGTCGCGGCGGCGGGACTTTCGGCGGTGAACTGGCCGACGATGGGCGCCATCGCGGCCAGCTGGGTGGTATCGCCGCTTCTGGGCGGGATCATCGCGGCGACCGTTCTGGCCTTCATCAAGTGGCGCATCATCTATCGCGACGACAAGATCGCGGCCGCCCGAACCTGGGTGCCGGTCCTGATCGGGGTGATGGCGGCGGCCTTTTCGGCCTATCTGGCATTGAAGGGGCTGAAGCGGGTCATCGAGATCGACCTGCCCGCCGCCCTGATGATCGGGCTTGCCGTTGGGCTGATCTGCTACCTGATCGCGATTCCGCTGATCCGGCGGCAGGCGCAGGGCATGGAGAACCGCAACAAGTCGCTGAAAATCCTGTTCGGCGTGCCGCTGGTGATCTCGGCGGCGCTGTTGTCCTTCGCCCACGGGGCCAATGACGTGGCCAACGCGGTGGGGCCGCTGGCCGCCATCGTCCATGCGCAGGAATTCGGAACCTTCGCCGGCAAGGTCGCGATTCCGGCGTGGGTGATGATCATCGGCGCGTTCGGCATCTCGTTCGGGCTGATGCTGTTCGGGCCCAAGCTGATCCGCATGGTCGGCAGCCAGATCACCAAGCTGAACCCGATGCGCGCCTATTGCGTGGCGCTGGCCGCGGCGATCACGGTGATCGTGGCCTCGTGGCTGGGCCTGCCGGTCAGTTCAACCCACATCGCGGTGGGGGGTGTCTTCGGCGTCGGATTCTTCCGCGAATGGCACGCCGAGCGCCGGGTGAGCAAGATCAAGCTGAACCGACCGCCGGCCAAGCGCCTCGCGGCCGAGGAACGCCGGCGACGCAAGCTTGTCCGGCGGTCGCATTTCATGACCATCGTCGCGGCCTGGGTCATCACCGTGCCCGCCGCCGCGTTGCTGTCTGGCGGGATGTTCCTGATCCTGCGCGGCCTGATGGGGTGACGCTGGGGCCTCAGGGGCGCTGGACCAGATGATCGGGCGCGATACCGGCCCGCTCGATGGCCGCATTCACATCCGCGCCGGCGAAAAAGCCGTAGCCGGTGATCAGCGCCGAGGCGACGCCGGCGGTCTGCGCGCCGAGGATATCGGTATGCAGGCTGTCGCCAACCATGAGCACCCGGTCGCGCGGCACGTCGCGGATCCGGGCAAAGGCCAGGTCGTAGATATTCCCGAACGGCTTGCCGAAGAACCGGGGCGCGACGCCCGTGGCCTCGGCCAAGCGGTGCGCGAAATGGCCCGGCTCCACGGAAAAGCCCTGCTCGCGCGGGGCGACGATATCGGGGTTGCCGACCCAGACCTCGCGCGGACGGTCCTTGAGCGCGTGCTCCAGCAGGGCGTGGCGTTCTTCGGTCCAGGCGGCAGAGCCCAGCAGCAGGAACGCCTCGGCCTCGGCGTAGGGGGCAGTGTCTTCGGCAAGATAGGTCAGGTCGAGCCCTTCCAGATCGGCCCGGCCAAGGGACTCGGTGGCCATCAGGCCCCAGTGGCGGGCGGGCGCGGCCCGCACCGCGGCCAGCAGCGTCTTGCGGCTGGTGATCACGTCCTCGGGGGCGAAGTCGTAGCCAAGGCGGGCGTATTTCGCCATCAGCGATGCATGGGGATAGCCGGCGGCGTTCGACACCACCATCACCCGCTTGCCGGCGGCCTGCAGGTCCGCCACGCGTTCCGGCGCCCCGGGGATGGCGGATTCACCGATGTTCAGCACCCCGAACGCATCCAGCAGGAACACGTCGTAATCGTCGGCGATCTCGACCAGGGTTTCCGATTGCCGCGGCCCGCCCGAGGCCACCGGCACGGGCAGGCGGGCGCGCGCCGCCTCGTAGGCGTCGAACGCCTGCTGCGATGTCAGCATCATCAGATGATCGCCCCGCGCACCTTTGCCGACACCCACTCGCTGAGCACCACGAAGGCGAGGATCACCAGCAGGATCAGGCTGACCTGCGGCCAGGCCAGAACGTTCAGCGAGGACTGAAGCTGAAGCCCGATGCCGCCCGCGCCCACCAGCCCCAGAACGGTCGATTCGCGGATGTTGATGTCCCAGCGGAACACCGCGATCCCGGCGAAGGCGGGCAGGATCTGCGGCACGATCCCGTAGGCCATGACCTGCCAGCGGCTGGCCCCGGTGGCGGTAATCGCCTCGACCTGGGCATGGTCGATCTCCTCGATCGCCTCGTAGAGCAGCTTGGCGCAGAACCCGATGGACCGGATCGCGATGGCGATGACCCCGGCGAAGACGCCCGGCCCGATGATCGCAATCAGCAAGAGCGCCCATATCAGCGAGTTGATCGAGCGGGTGGAGACGATGATCAAGAGCGCGACGGGCCGGATGAACAGCTTTGACGGCGTGGTGTTGCGCGCCGCCAGAAAGGCCACCGGCACCGCCATGACCAGCGCCATCAGCGTGCCCAGCGTGGCGATGTTCAGCGTGTCCCAGATCGGTCGGCCCAACTGGGCGATGTATTCCCAGCGCGGCGGCGTGGCCCGTGTCCAGATATCGCCGGCGATGCGCGGGGCGTCCCAAACGAAGAACCATGTCGTCGCCTCGGAAATCTGTTGCCAGCAATAGACGAAGACAGCGGTGCCGATCAGCCACGCCGCCCAATGGGTCAGCGCCTGGCCCTGGGTGCGGCGGCGCCAGATCTGGGTATCGCCCTTTTCGAGAACCGGCATTACTGCACCCTCGCCCGGATGACGCCCGACAGATATTCCAATGCCATCACGATCACGATGATCAGGATGAGGATCGCGGCGGCGGTGTCGTATTCGTAGCGGTCGAAGGCGGTGTTGAGCGTCGCCCCGATACCGCCCGCGCCCACCAGCCCCAGGATCGCGCTTTCACGGAAATTGATGTCGAGCCGGTACATCGAAAGCCCGATCAGCCGCGGCATTACCTGCGGCTGGACACCGTAATTGATCCATTGCATCCAGCGCGCGCCCGAGGCGCGGATCGCCTCGGCCTGCGCACGGTCCATGCTTTCGATATCCTCCGCCAAGAGCTTGGACAGAAAGCCGATGGTCGCAAAGCTGAGCGTCAGGAAACCCGCCAGCGGGCCAAAGCCGAAGATCGCGACCAGAAGGATCGCCACGATGATTTCCTGAAGCGCGCGGCTGATGGCCACGATACCCCGGCAGATCAGGTAGACCGGCAAGGGCGCTATATTGCGCGCGGCCCCCAGCCCGATGGGAATGGAAATTGCAATGCCCACGACCGATGCGGCGACCGTCATCACGATGCTTTCGGCCATGCCGGTCCAGATATCGCCCGCGCGGCTGACGAAGTCGGGCCGGGTGAAGGCCATGACGAAGGCCGCCCCTCGGTCCAGCCCCTCATAGACCCGGGCCCAGTTCACCTCGATCGTGGCGAAAGCCGCGACAAGGTAGGCGACGAAGCCCGCGTAGATCGACCAGCGCAGCCAGGCCCGCTTGATGAAGGGCTGCTTTTTCCAGCCTTTGCCCAGCAGGTCGTGCAGCTCGTTGCTCATTCCGCGGCCTCGATATCTTCTTCGGGGTCGTCGACTTTCTCGATCGTGGCCTCCCAGTCTTCCTCGCCGTAGATCGAGGTCAGCACCTCGGGCGTCAGGCCATCCGGCGCACCGTCGAACGCGATCTCGCCCAGGCGCAGACCGACGACGCGGGAGACGAACCTCTGCGCCAGCGCCACGTCATGGATGTTGATGATCGCGGCCAGCCCGCGTTCGGCGCACAATTCGCAGATCAGCCGCATGATCTGGCGGCTGGTCTTGGGGTCGAGGCTGGCGGTAGGTTCGTCCACCAACAAAAGCTTGGGGTTCTGGATCAGCGCGCGGCAGATCCCCACCCGCTGGCGCTGCCCGCCCGAAAGCTCGTCGGCGCGCTTGTCGGCCATGGCCAGCAGGCCCACACGGTCGAGCAGGCGAAACGCCTCGTCCACGTCCGCCTGCTGGTAACGCCTTGTGAAGCTGCGCCAGAAGCCGACATATCCCAGCCGGCCGGACAGCACGTTCTCCATCACCGTCAAACGTTCGACAAGCGCATATTCCTGAAAGATCATGCCCATCTCGCGCCGGGCCCGGCGCAGGGGCCCCGACGGCAGACGCGCGATATCGGTGCCGTCCAGCAGCACCTTGCCCGATGTCGGTTCCACCAGCCGGTTGATACAGCGGATCAGCGTTGACTTGCCCGCCCCGGACGGCCCGATCAGCGCCATGACCTGGCCTTTCGGCACTTCGAGATCGATATCCTTCAGCGCCTGGTCGCCCGTCTTGTAGGTCTTTGTCAGACCCTCCAGCCTCAGCATTCCCGCCTCCCCGTAGGTTCGTTGGGGGCGGCGATCACACCGCCCCCGGTCGCGTCATTCGCACGCGTAGCTGACGTCGTTGGCCGCGTCGATCTTGCGGATCACCTCCCAGTATTCCTGATAGGTGATCGGAATGAACTGGCCTTCGCCGTTCTTCTCGAACTCTTCCAGCAGGCTCGATCCTTCCCATTCGAAGTTGAAGAAGGCGTTCTGGATCTTTTCCTGCAACTCCGGTGTCAGGTTGTAGACCACGCCGTAGCCTGTCGTCGGAAAGGTCTGCGACTTGTAGATCGAGACGATCTGGTCCTCGGCGACGACGTCACGCTCGATCATGCGGCCCATCACGGAGTTGGCCACAGCCGCAGCCGGGTAGTCCTTGTTGGCGACGCCCAGGATCGAGTTGTCGTGCTTGCCCGAGAAGACCGGCTCGAAATCGCGGTCGGGGATCATGTCGTAATCGGCCTTCAGGATCGCCGAGGGCGCCTTGAAACCCGAATTCGAGGTGGGCGACGTGAAGGCCAGCTTGCCGCCCTTGATATCCTCGATGCTCTCGATGCCCGAGTCGGGATAGGTGATGATTTCCATCTCGTAGCCGAAGCTGCCGTCGGGCGCGGCCATGATGGTGAACGGACGGAAACCGGCGCAATTGACCGCCAGCGGGTTAGAGCCGGTGTTGAAGCCGGAGATGTGCAGCCGGCCCGAGCGCATCGCCTCGATCTGGGCGGCGTTCGACTGGACGGGGAAGAACATCACCTCCTTGCCGGTCTCCGCTTCCAGGTGGGTCAGGAAATCGGCCCAGGCGGTCTTGTAGACGGCCGGGTCCTCGACGGGGGTATAGGCGAAAACCAGCGTATCGGGGTCGAGCCACTGGTCGGACTCCTCGGGGATGTCGGCGATCAGGTCGCCGTCGCGGTCGCAGAAGCGGTCGTCGAGGTCGCCCCTGGGGCAATCCTCCTGCGCCTGGGCGGCCATTCCGAAGGCGCCCAGAGCCGCCGCAGCGGCGACCGTGGTCAAAAGCGTGGTCAGTCTGGTCATTGTCTCGTCTCCCTTGATTGGATCAGGCCGGGTTGCCCCCGGCACTTCTTGTAACTGTCTGATTACGTTGCTCTGGTGATCGCCACCCCCCGCCGTTGCAGAATGGCGCTCAGCGCGCCCGCCGGGGCGCGGTCGGTCACGACCGACCCGATCTCTTCGGGGGCGGCGACGCGGGCCATGCCGTGCCGGTCGAACTTGGCGCTGTCGACCAGCAGATGGCTTTCGCGGCTGACCGACAGCATCGCCCGCTTGACGGCCGCAAAGCCGCGCACCGTTTCGAACACCCCGTCCACGGCCAGCGCGGTGGCGCCGATCATGCAGCGCCCGGCGCGATGACGTTTCAGGAAGTCGACGGTTTCGGTCCCGGTCACGGCGGCCTCGGCGGGGTCGTAATCGCCCGGTGCCACGATGACCCGAACCGCGGCGCTCTGGCCCAGCGCCATCGTCACCGGCAGGCTGTTGGTGATGACCGTGCAGCTTACATCACGATGGGCGATGAAACGGGCGGCCTGCAGCGTCGTGGACCCGGAATCGATCATCACCACGTCGCCCGGCTGCACCAGCTCGGCCGCGCGGCGGCCGATCCTTTCCCGCTCTTCGAGCCGGTTTTGATTGCGCTCGTCGAAATCGGGATAGCGCCCCTGTGGCGCAGCCGAGGCCCCGCCATGGGACCGGCACAACAGCCCGTGCTGGCTGAGTTCCTCGAAATCGCGCCGGATGGTCTCGGATGACACGCCGAAGCGCGCGGCAAGCTCTGCGATTCCGACATGGGGCCGCAGGCGGAGTTCAAGCAGGATCTGCTCACGCCGCTCGGCCTTGGCCAGCCGCGGGCGTGTTGTCTCGCCCCGATGCGCCGACAGCTGCATGTTCTCTCCCCGCGCCGCGTGGGGGCAGCGCCCCCCGTCCATGGAACGAGGGAAATCCCACAAAATGCAAGAAATTTGTTGCCAATTCACACGCCCCCTTGTGAAGCTTTCATGACGGGCTTTTACGGAAACGGCGCGCTATGCGCCCAAGGGCAGCCCCAGGCATGGCTCTTACGGGGCAAGAACGGTGCGATGAGAAAATACTACCTTCCGGTCGCGATCGGGACACTTCTTTTCGCCTTCTGGTTCAGCCCGGACGTGCAGGAAATCGCCGCGGGCGTGGCGATCTTCCTTTTCGGGATGCTGATGCTGGAGGACGGCTTCAAGCTGTTCGGCGGCGGCCGGCTGGAACGGCTGCTGACGGCGGCCACCCGGTCGACCGGGCGCGCACTGTCCTTCGGGATCGTCTCGACGACGCTTTTGCAATCCAGCTCGCTCGTCTCGGTCATCACCATCTCGTTCCTCAGCGCCGGGCTGATCTCGCTGGTCGGCGGCGTGGGCATCATCTTTGGCGCCAATATCGGCACGACCACGGGCGCCTGGCTGGTGGCGGGGCTGGGGCTGAAGGTCGATATCGCCTCTTACGCCATGCCGATGATCGCGGTCGGCATCGTGATGGTCTTCCAGAAACAGAAGCTGTGGCGCGGCGCCGGCTATGCCCTCGGCGGGTTGGGGTTCCTGTTTCTCGGAATTCACCACATGAAAGAGGGGTTCGAGGCGTTCCGCGACCAGATCGACCTGACGCGGTTCGCCTTGCCCGGGCTCGTGGGCCTGCTGGTCTACTCAGCCTTCGGCATGGTTGCGACGGTCATCATGCAATCCAGCCATGCCACCATGGTGCTGGTCATCACGGCCCTCGCCGCGGGCCAGCTGACCTACGATAACGCGCTTGCGCTGGCCATCGGGGCGAATATCGGCACCACCGTCACCGCGATCATCGGCTCGCTCGGCGCCAATTTCCAGGGCAAGCGGCTGGCGCTGGCGCATCTGATCTTCAACCTTACGACAGCGGCGGTGGCGCTGGCCCTGATCGTGCCGCTGCGCGAGGCGGTCGACTGGATCAGCGCGCTTGTCGGTATCGCGGCCAGCGACTACGCGCTCAAGTTGGCGGTGTTCCACACCATATTCAACGTGCTCGGCGTGTTGTTGATGCTGCCGGTGCTGGGGCGGCTGGTGGTCTTTCTCGAACGGCGGATCGGCGAGCCCGTGCCGGACGTGAGCCAGCCACGCTATCTGAACGAGGCGATCGACCAGTTTCCCGAAACGTTGGAAAGCGCCCTGCGCAAGGAGGTGCTACACCTCTATGACAACGCGACCGAACTGATCTTTCACGGCCTGAACCTGCATCGGAGCGAGGTATTCGAGGCCGATAACATCGCCCAGGCGGTCCGGCAGAGCCGCGCCATTATCGAGCTGGATATCGACGAGCGCTACGAGCGCAAGATCAAGACGCTTCACGCGGCCATCGTCGATTTCACCACGCGGGTCGGCGGCAAGCGCCTGGCGCCCGAGATTGCCGATCGCATCTACGCGCTGCGGGACGTGGCAACAGGGATCGTCACGGCGGTGAAATCGGTCAAGCACCTGCGCAAGAACGTGCTTCGCTACACCACGCATCCGCAGGGCAAGGTGACCGATCTCTATGACGGGCTGCGCACCGAAATCGCCCGCGTCATCGTGGAAATCCGAAAGTTCGACCTCGCCACGGAAGAGGAGCGCAGCGTGCTGTGGCTGGATCAGGAGCGGGCGCAGCTCGAAGACGACTCGCGTTCGTCCGCGCGCCGGGTCGAAGACCTGATCCGCAAGGGCCATATCAGCCCGGCCGCGGCGACCTCGTTTCTCAACGATTCAGGATATGCCTACGGGGCGATGCGTGGCCTCGTCGCGGCGGCCCGCGCCTATTACGTGGAGCGGGACAGGGCCGTGGCCGAGGTCGAACAGTTGATCGGGTTCGACGAGGAGGACTTACAGGATGCCGCACGAGACTCCGCTGCGGGCCAGCATGCCGGGGGCACACCGGACCGCAACAGAACTGTCATGTGACGAGGCTATCATGGCCGGATGGACGGCCGGATTGGAAAATTACCGATGGGGTTGAAGAAGCTCGCCGCAAAGGTGGCCGACTATAAGCAACGGCTTGAAAAGGGCCAGACCAGCGAGATCAAGCCGGACCACGTGCAAAAGGTGCTGGCGAAGCTTGAGAAAAAACAGGTCGATCTCAAGGCCAGGTTTGACGCTGAGACCGACCCGGGGGAACGCGAACGCCTGACGGGCAAGCTCGGCATCGCGCGGGAACAGATCGCCCGCGCGCGGTGGTTGCTGGACGAGTTGGACTGAACACGACCCGCGCAAGGGCGGCCGTCACATCAGCTTGCGATGAATTTCCGGTACGAATTCCTGTTCTTCGATCGGGGCGCGCTCAACGTGTCGCTCCGGCGGCCTTGGCTTCAGGGCGACAGGCTCCTGCGCGACGGCGCTGTATGGGATCAGCGACAGCAGGTGGCTGATGCAGTTCAGCCGGGCATGTCGCTTGACCTCGGAATCGACGACATACCAAGGCGAGTCCTCGGTGTCGGTATGGGCGAACATCGCGTCCTTCGCCTGCGAGTACTCGACCCAGCGATTGCGCCCTTCCAGGTCCATCGGACTGAGCTTCCATTTCTTTGTGGGGTCGTCGAGCCGGGCACGCAGGCGGCGATCCTGCTCTTGCTGGCTAACCGAGAACCAGTACTTGACGAGCTGGACGCCTGAGCGCATCAGCATGCGCTCGAATTCGGGGCAGCTTCGCAGGAATTCCCGGTATTCCTCGTCCGAGCAAAAACCCATCACGCGCTCGACGCCGGCGCGGTTGTACCAGGACCGGTCGAACAGGACGATCTCACCGGCCGCGGGCAGGTGCGCGACGTAGCGTTGATAATACCACTGGGTCTTTTCCCGGTCGGTCGGCGCAGGCAGAGCGACGACACGGCAGACCCGCGGGTTGAGCGGTGCGGTGATCCGCTTGATCGTGCCGCCCTTGCCGGCGGCATCGCGCCCCTCGAAGAGGATGGCGACCTTGTGGCCGCTGGCCCTCACCCATTCCTGCAGCTTGACGAGTTCCACATGCAGTCGGGCGAGTTCGGCTGCGTATACCTTTTTGCGAACCTTATTCGATGCCTTCGCCGAATTTTCGAACATTGGTGTTTCCAGGGATCAGGCCGTTTCGCGACATCCTAAGCCCTCACGGCAGGTTCGCAAAACCCCCATCCGGTGCAGCGACACAGCGCCCCTTGCCGGACAGGCCGCGCCAGTCCGATACGCGATGCGGCCTGGAACGCGGGTAATAGGTCACCAGGCATGTCCGCGCGTCAGGCATCCTGCAATCCAGGGCATGCAAAGCTGTGCCGGCTCGGGTTGCTCCCGTCGTCGGGCATTTCGAGTTAGCGTTTGAGGAACTGGTGTAATTTCGTCACCTTCGACGGTGTGAGCCCGGGTGGCCATCGAGGTGTATGGTCGAGGTGGATTTTGACGACTTCAACCATGGACCTTACGAAGACCCCGATGACCAAGACCAACATGGACCTGTCCGAGCTTCTGGCCAAGCACGACCAGGGCGACTTCCTGCGCAGCATCGCCGAGGCCGTGCTCCAGCTGATCATGGAGAACGACGTGGAAGGCCTGATCGGCGCCGGACGGCACGAACGCAACGGCGAACGCACGACGTGGCGGAACGGGTACGGGAGTGAAACAAACCCATGTGGCGCAGCTCACCAACAATGGCTTTCAAGCCTTACCGGCCGTTGGCCGCCGTCGCGGCGAAAGTCCGCAGCCCCGCGCCGCGCATAGACCCTCCATTCGGTATTGATGGTATCCCGCCGAGAGGCCGCTCCAGTTCGTCCATTCATATGATGCACGGCGCAAACGGCGGTTCGTGACTCGACCGGCTTTCATCCGGCGTTCATGAAAAGGGGCGGCTCTCTTTCATCGTGACGTGATAGATTGATGAGCTGGGCGGGGCAGCTCATGGCCATCCTTGCCAGCTGACAGGGCATTGAATGAGATATCCGATCTTTCGCGACCGGTCGCGTGTCGACCTCAGAAACCGTGTTCTGAAACCGGGCAGGGCGCCGGAGGTGAAAAACCGGCCATGGGCCGATCTCGCGCATGCCTGGGTCATGGTCCATTATTCGCAGCGTCTGGCACGACCCCGGCGGACTAGTTCATCTTCTCCTGCTGCGCGCCGGAGTGCCGTGGAAACAGGTTCCGCCACCGGATTGAACTTGTCTGACCGATCGCCCGGGGAGCTGCCATGAATACGACCACGCTATTCAGCCTGATTTCGGCTCTCGTCGTGGCGCTTATGCTGGGGTTGGCGGGGCTGACGCTTTACAGCATCGAGAAATCGCGCTGGTGGGACACTCGCACGCGTCTCGCGCAGGACTCTCACCGGCTGCACCTGGAACTTGAGGCGAACATCTTCCGGCTGTTCAAACAACATGGCGACGCCCTGCTGATCGGCGACCGGGACGGCGGTGCGGGGGAGCGCGAGCTGATGCAGAGGATCGCGCAAAACCTGGCCGACATTCGCACAACCATTGCCCGCGAAATCCAGCTGGTCGGCGAAGAGGAATTCGCAGAGCTGGATACGCTAAATCTTATCGAGGCCGATGTGCAGCGGGTGACCACCGCGCTGGACTCCTTTTCCGCCTCCGGCGAGCGGCTGGATACCTCGGTGCAGATCGAGCGCCTCGCGGCCCTGCTCGACCGCGAGATCGACATCACGCTGACTCGGCGGATAGATACCGCGCTCGCTGAGGAGTTGTCCGAAGTCGAGGAGGTCGTGACCGAAGCTGCTGCCTTCCGCCGCACCAACCGCGCGGTGGTCCTAGGCTTTGTTGCCCTGTCAATCGGGTTGATGGCCCTCGCGGCGTTGTCCTTCAACAGCCAGATCCGGCGGCCGCTGACCGCCCTGCCCGGAAAGCTGTCGGCGTTGCGGCAGGGCGATTACGAGGCACCGATGGCGCTGGACGGCGGGCGCGAGTTTCGGGAGCTTGGCCATGTGCTGGGCGACATGGCGCAAGGCCTTGCCCAGCGCGACGTCAGCCGCGAGGAACGCAGGCGCGAGCTGGAGTCGCAAGTCGCAGCCAGGACGCGGGAGTTGCACGGGCTGGTGACCCAGCTTGAAACCGGAAATGCGACTCGAAAGCGGTTGATGGCCGATATCAGCCACGAGCTGCGCACGCCACTGTCGATCATCCTCGGCGAGGCGGAAGTCGCGCTACGCACGGCGCGTGCCCTGCCGACCGAAACCTCTGACACGCTGGCGCGCATCCGCGATGCCGCCCGGCACACCAACCAGATTGTCGACGACATGCTGACGGTCGCGCGCCACGAGGCAGGGCAATTGCGGTTGGACAAGCGCGAGAGCGACTTCAGCGTGGTGCTGCGCGACGCGGTCGAGATCTTCCCGCGAACCGTCTCGCTGTCACTTCCTGAAACGCCCCTGCGTGTGGTGGTCGACCGGATCAGGCTGCGCCAGTCGATCCTGGCCGTGTTTCATAACGCGCACCGCTATGGCGGGCCGACGATCACTGCATCGCTTGCGCTAGAGAACGGTATAGCGCGGCTGGTCGTCGAGGATGACGGCCCGGGCATGAGCGAGCAGGACAAGGCCCAGGCCTTCGAGCGGTTCTTCCGCGGCTCCAACGCATCGGGCCAGCCCCATGAGGGCAGCGGCCTCGGCTTGCCCATCGTCAAGGCCATCGTCGAGGCCCATGGCGGGCAGATCGCCCTGCAAGACGGAGCGGCCGGGGGCCTCCGCGTCGTGATCGAACTGCCCGCGGGCCCCAAGGTCAGGCTGGTCGATCCGGGTGCCAACGGCGGATTATCGCGCCGGACGGCGTGAACCGCTTGCGTGAAACCGCCGCCGGCTTATCTAAACCCGGAAATTTGATCCCGCCCTGCGGCATGGTCGCCGCCGATGCTCTGTTCCGAATGCTGGCATGAATATTCTGTTCATCGAGGATGAAACCCGCGTAGCCGACTTCGTGCGGCGCGGCCTGGGGGCCGAGGGCTGGACGGTGGATCATGCCCCGGACGGCGAAACCGGGCTGGAACGCGCGCAATCCAATGCCTACGACCTGATCCTTCTCGACCTGATGCTTCCGGGCATCCAGGGGCAGGAAGTCTGCCGCAAGCTGCGCGCCCGCAACGTCAACATGCCGATCCTTATGCTGACTGCGCTCGATGCGCCCGAGGAAAAGGTGCAGGGGCTTAGGATGGGGGCGGACGATTACCTGGCCAAGCCGTTCGATTTCGACGAACTGGTCGCCCGCATCGAGGCGCTGCACCGGCGGGCGACCGGCTATAACGGCGAGGCGGAGGACGGACAACTGAGTGTCGGCGACATCGCCTTCGACCGCGCCTCGATGGTCGTCACGCTGGCGGGCCGAGAGATCGAGCTTTCCAAGACGGAACGCGATTTGCTGGTCCTGTTCATGACCAACCGAGACCGCGTGCTGTCGCGCGAGCGAATTCTCAACGCGGTCTGGGGCGTGAACGCCGACCCTCTGACGAATGTGGTCGATGTCTATGTCGGGCGAATCCGGCGAAAGCTTGGGCCGGAAGGCCAACACATCGTGACCTTGCGCAACGTCGGCTACCGGATGAGCTGAACGCAGAGGGCGCGCAGCCTGATCTATTTGGAAAAGAGTTCCCCGCGGTTTTATGCGCGGGGGGTCTAATTGTGCGGGGACCGACGCGGAAAGACATCGGCGGATCGGCGGCCAGGGCTTCAGCGCCCCGGCTCGCGGACGCATCAGTGCCTGGCCGCCTCTGCGCCTAGGACAAGAGGTCGAAGACCTCGCCACCGATCGAGATATTGATCTCGTCCTCGTCCCCGCCGTCGACCAGCGCCCACAGCACCACACCGGCCGGCCGATAGACCACGAAAGCTTCCTCGATGTCATCGTCCCCAGAGCGATCGCCGCCGGTCCCGGCACTATGGGTGAACTGCAGGTTGAAATCACCCGCCGAGGCTCCGTCGCCACCGAAGAGCAGCACGTCGCCTTCGGCCGCGGCATAGTCCTGAACCCAGTCCGAGCCATGATCGGCGATACCCAGGTGGTAGAAGCTGTCCGCGCCCGTGCCGCCGTTCACCCGGTCGAACCCGAAGCCGCCGTTCACGAAATCGTCGCCGTCGCCACCGAACACGAGGTCTGAAAGCCCAGACCCGGTGATCACGTCGTCGTCGTCCTGGCCACGCAACTCGTCGGCCCCGGCGCCGCCAGCGATGGTGTCGCGGCCGCCCATGCCGAAGACCAGGTCGTTGCCATGGCCCGCATCGATGATGTCGTCGCCGTCGCCACCATAGATCTCGTCGCGGAGGTCGTCCTCGGTATCGCCGCCATAGATCGTGTCATCGCCGTCGCCACCGTTGATGGTATCGCGTCCGTCGCCGCCATAGATCGTGTCGTCGCCGCCCTCACCGAAGATCCGGTCGTCGCCCCCATAGGCATAGACCTCGTCGGCATCGTCGGTGCCCGTCAGTGAATCGTCGTCGTCGGTTCCGTCGTCATCTCCATCATCGTCATCGTCGTCATCAGTTCCATCGTCGTCATCAGTTCCGTCGTCGTCATCGTCGTCCGTGTCGTCGTCATCTCCATCATCGTCATCGTCGTCGGTTCCGTCGTCATCATCATCGTCGTCATCAGTTCCGTCGTCGTGACGGGTGTCGTCATCATCTTCGTCGTCATCTCCATCATCGTCGTCGTCGTCGGTTCCGTCGTCATCATCGTCGTCATCGGTTCCGTCGTCGTCATCATCGTCGTCATCGGTTCCGTCGTCGTCACTATCGTCGTCGTCGTCACCATGGTCATCGTCGCCGCTATCCTGGTCATCATCCGAGGAGTCGTCGTCATCAGCCTCGTCGTCATCCTCGCCTTCGAGAAGCGCGAACTGTTCGGGCAATGCTCCATCCGCTTCGGCCTCATCTTCGTCAGGCGTTGCGGTGTGCAAGCGGGCGCGATCGTCCTCGTCAAGGAATTCGAAATCGACACTCAGCTCGTCGATGCTCGTCAGCAGGGAGGATGTAAGGTCGGTCATTGCTATTCTCCATGGAAAATGAAGTCAATTTGATGCGCGACACCGCGTGCGCGAAGCCGGGTTGCGTTGCGCCTCACATGACGCGCGTCATAGCTGCGTCATGAGTTGCGATCTGCCCGCACGCAGCACGTCGTGGCGGTCTGCACCATACGATCTGGAGGCGCGGTGCACTCCAAGGTTTCGGTAAAGGTTTCTCTACCAGTCAGGCTTTACTCCGCACCAAGGTACCGGACCACACGGCCCATGGCTTTTCGGGAGAGTTACAAACACATGAAAAACAGATGAACGTCCGGAACCGGGACCTGGTTTCCTCGGTGCAACTCGTAGCGGACGTTCATCGATCTTGCAGCGAACTTCCGGTTTCCTGAAGGTTTTTCGATGCGGGCCGCGGCGCGACGTGGGCGGCCGGGAGGTGGCGGCCCGCATCAAAAAACCTTCAGGGCACTCGCCGTCCAGGACGATGTCCTCGCGAAGGAGACCAGCCGCCTCGGCGAGGCGCATCCCCGTATCCGACACCAACGCAACAACCCACCGAAGATCATCGTCGAGACGCTTGCACTCCCTCTGGACGGCTCGGAGTGCATCAGTGGGAAGAGGGACGCGATGCTTCACCCCCGCCCGGCGGTCGAAATAGACGCTTCCAAAGGGGTTGGTCATCGTGACGCCAAGCTCGCTGGCGGCGAAGTTGACGATGGACCGGACCGGCCCAAAGATACGCGCGATGCTGCTGCCCGTGAGCCCGCGCTTGACCAATGCGACCCTGAAGCCGTTCGCATCTGCCTTAGAGTGGGCCCGCAGGTCCTTGTCGCCGCATACGTCGATCACGTAGCCGCAAGACCGCTCGGCGGCCCTGTGGAAGATGACGGGACGTCCCTGCCCCTTCAGGCGCAGGTAGATCGCGACCGCTTCAGAGAGCTTCACCGTATCGCTGACGGACTCCGGGGCTTGGCTCGCTTCGCCGCCACTGGCCAACCTCAGTCGATGCTTCCCGGGCAACTCCGCGTCTTTGACCCGAAGATGGTACCAGAAGTCGTCCAGTTGAACTGCGGCACGTCTGGCCCTCGGCGCCGCCACCTTCACCGACCGCGTCCTCAGCGAATAGGTGATCTTCCGGGTATCGTAGTGCCGCTGAACGTCCCGAGGGACCCGTCGCTCGAAGTAGTAGATGCCGTTTTTGGTAAACGAGAAAGGGACCGTAATGTCATATGCCATGTCCTACGCCCGCGCAGTTTCCTCAAGAAACTGAGGCGTATCAATATGTTGGCGAGGCGAGTGGTGCCCGGGGGCGGAATCGAACCACCGACACGAGGATTTTCAATCCACTGCTCTACCCCTGAGCTACCCGGGCACGGGTGAAGCCTATGGCTTCAGGTGGCGTGTGTTTAGGCGAGCGGGTCGGTGCTGTCCAGAGGGTCTGGGGGCGCGATGGGCAATTTTTGGCGCTTGGGGACGGGGTGTGGGCATCCTCAGTGACGGCGCGGCCTTTCCAGCGTTTCCTCCTCGGCGGCCAGGTCTTCGGGTTCGGCCGGCTCACCGGGGATCGCGTAGTGACCCGACAGCCATTTTCCCAGGTCCAGATCGGCGCAGCGGCGTGAGCAGAACGGGCGGCAGGCGGGATCGGTCGGTTTTTTGCAGATCGGGCATTTCATCGCAGCAGGGTCTCGGCAAGGGGCAGACGTTCGCGTTTGCGGGTGAGTTCAAGGTGGCCCAGCGGCGTCCAGCCGACAAGGGTGGTATCTACCGCGTCGGCGCGGAGGGCCGCGCCTACAGCCTGTTCGACGCGCACCCGGTCTTTCTTGGGCATGGGCGCGAAATCGACAACAACCTGTCCGCCGAGGCCCATAAGGCGCAACAGCCGCGGCAGCGCCCGCGCGGCGGCGATGTTGGCCTTCAGCCCGGCGGCAGGCGAGGTGTCGGGGCCTGTATTGACGTCGACGGCGACAAGCGCGCGGGTGGGCTCGACCCAGATCGTGCCGCCGCCGGGCAGCGCCTCGGGGCCGGCAAGCGCGTCGATCGCCTCTGGCACGCCGGCCTGGGCGAAGCATCCGGGGCGGTCGATCACCTCGTCGGGGTCGGGGTCGGCCCAGTCGCGCCAGGCCCGGCTATGGGCGTCGGGCGCGTCGAGGAAGAGGTCCGGCGGCCCCTCGGCGGGCTCGGACAGGATGTCCTGCGCGAGGCCCCGCATCACGGCGATGTCATCGGCGATCGCGTCTTGGGTCACCCCGGCCGTGGCCGAGCGCAGGATCAGGCCGAACCGGCTGTCCGCCCCCTGCATCGCCGCGTGGGCGATGGCGAGCAGACGGTCGCGTTCGTCCTCGTCGCGGATCGCGCGCGAGACGTTGAGGCCCGGCGCGTCGGGGGTAACGATGGCGTAGCGGCTCTTGAACAGCAGGCGCGGCGTGACCGGCACGGCCTTGCCCGGCTCGGCATAGCCGGTAACCTGCACAAACAGCCCCTGCCCCGGCGCCAGCCCCTTGGCCTGGCGCAGAAAGGCCCGGCCCTCGGGCAAGCGTAGAAACACGCCGCCCTGCCCCTTGACCTGACGGTCGACCACGGCGCGAAAGATCGCGCCGGGGGCGTGCGTACCCTCGGGCGGGTCGATCAGCAGATCCTCTAGCCGCCCGTCGACCATCAGTGCGGCGGCCTTGCGGCCCGCGATCTCGTCCAGCAGGACGCTACGCCCCTTCATCGCTGGCCCCCGTAAAGCGGATAGCCCGCCCCCGTCAGCAGCGCCGCGGTTTCGGCCAAAGGCAGGCCCACGACGGCGGAAAACGAGCCGTTGATCCAAGGTACGAAGGCCCCGGCCATCCCCTGGATGCCGTAGCCGCCCGCCTTGCCCTGCCACTCGCCCGAGCGCAGGTAGGCGCTGATCTCGTCGTCGGAAAGACGCTTGAGTTTTACCGCCGTCACCACGTCGCGCTCCCACAGCCTGTCGCCCAGGCGCAGGGCCACGGCGGTGATCACCTTGTGCCGCCGCCCCGAGAGCGCCAGCAGGAACTGGGCCGCCTCGCCCGCGTCGGCAGGCTTGCCGAGGATGCGCCGGCCCAGCGCCACGGTGGTGTCGGCGCAAAGCACCAGTTCGTCCTCGGCGGCGTTTACCGCGCGGGCCTTTTCGGTGGCCATGCGCGCGCAATACGGGCGCGGCAACTCGCCCTTTTCCGGGGTTTCGTCGATATCGGCGGGGCGGGTGCCATCGGGCACGACCCCGATCTGCGCCAGCAGCTCTTTCCGGCGCGGGCTGGCTGAGCCCAGGATCAGCCGCAACGCTTACTTGAAGCGGTAGTTGATCCGACCCTTGGTCAGATCGTAGGGGGTCATCTCAACCTGAACCCGGTCGCCGGCCAGAACCCGGATACGGTTTTTCCGCATCTTTCCTGCCGTATGCGCAATGATCTCATGGCCGTTTTCAAGCTCGACCCGGAATGTCGCGTTCGGCAGGAGTTCCTTCACGACGCCGGGAAATTCGAGCATTTCTTCCTTGGCCATGGTCACTCCATATTTGTGGTGCCCGCCAGTCTTGCGGACAGCGCTTTACATGCGCCCGATTTACCTGATTTTCAAGGCTTAAATGCGCGCAGGTCTGCCGTATTGGGCGGGATGGCGCGCGGCGGCTGCTCGGCCCAGTGGGCCAGGTTGCGCACCGCGCCCCCGGCGCGGACGCGGGCGATGGCGACGCGGTCGGCCTGGGCATAGACCCATCCGGGGGCGTTCAGCGGCCCCTCGGCCAGCACCCCGGTTTCGGGAAACCCCAGGTCCGGCGGCCCGTAAATGGCTGCGGCGCCGACATTTTCATCGATCGCCGGGCACCATGGGGCGGCGCCCACGGTGGGCGCCTGCACGACCACGCATTGCCCTTCCAGCGCGCGGGCCATGGCGGCGATGCGCACCCGCCAATACCCCGCCAGCGTGTCGGTGCAGGAGGGCACCAGCAGGATATCGGCACCCGCCTCGATCAGCGCGCGGGCGAGCAGCGGGAACTCTGCGTCATAACAGATCAGAACGCCGATCCGGCCAAGCGCGGTATCGAAAAGGCGAAGCGGCCCGCCCGGTACCACGTTCCAGTCCTCGCGCTCGAAGCGCGTCATGATCTGCTTGTCCTGGGCGGCGGTCGCGCCGTCGGGCGTGAACAGCCGCGCCCGGTTGACAGGCCGCTCCCCGGCCCAGACCGGCGCGCTGGCCCCGAGGATGTGCACCTCGTGGGCAATGGCGAGACGCGCGTTCAGCGCATCTGTCCGCTCGACGAGGTCCGAGACCGCCCGGAGCGACCCCTCCAGCTGGCCCGCCACGGCGGCGCCCGCCAGCGAGGCCAGCTCCATCGCGCCGTATTCGGGGAAGACCAGAAGGTCGGCCCCTTCCCCCGCGGCCTCGGTCACCCAGGCGGTCAGCTTGGCCTCGTAACCGGCCCAGTCGTCGTGCCAGTCGACCGGCCAGGCGGCGGCGGCGAGTCTCATAGGCGGCGCATCCAGAATTGCAGCGGGTGGCGCGCGGCCTCGGGCTGGTCGAGGTCTTTCCAGGTGAATTGCGCAACCACGCCCGGCAAGGGCGCGTACCCGCGCTTGCGCCAGAATACATCCAGCGGTCGGTAATCGGCGGGCCGCAAGGGGTGGTCGTCGGGCCGGATCACCCCGCAAAAGGCACTGAACCGGTGGCCCAGCGCGCGGGCATGGGCCTCGCGCGCGTCGAAAAAGGCGTGCCCCGCCCCCTGCCCGCGATAGCCGGGCAAGAGCACGCTTTCGGCACAATAGAATATGTCCGACAGGTCATGCCCAGTGCCCGCGAAGGCGGCGGCGAAATCATCGGCGTGGTCCTGCATCGGCGTGCCGGTGGCGGCCCCCACCAGCCGGTCCCGGTCGAACGCCCCCACCAGGATGGCGCGCGGGTTGTCCCGGTAGCTGGCCATATAGTGCCGCTCATAGGCGAGATCGCCGTCGTAAAGGTAGGGCCATTCGCGGAACACCGCGATCCGCAGGGCGGCGAGGTCGTCGAGCGCCGCCTCCAGACCGGCGCCGGTCAGGGTGTGAAAGCGCAGGCTCATGCCTCCTCGCCCCGCCGCGGCGGGCCGAAGCGGTCGATCAACCGCCGGGCGATCTGGTCGCGCGCCTGGCGATAGGCGGCCAGCTTGTCCTCTCGGGTCTCGCCCAGCCCCGATGGGTCGAGCACCGGCCAGTATTCCACCTCGAGATGATAATAGCGGGTCAGTTCCTGCGCCCGGCGCAGGCTGGCGGGCGACATCGCCACGATCAGGTCGAAGCCCGACAGGTCGTCGCCCCAATCCTCCATCTCGTCGAAGGACCGCGTCCGGTGACGTTCCAGCGGGATGTCCATCTCGGCGCAGACCGCGATGGAAAACCCGTCGATCTCGCGGTCGTTGCGCACGCCGACCGACTGCACGTAGACCTCATGGCCGTAGTACTTCTTCATCAGGCCCTCGGCCATGGGCGAGCGGACGGAGTTGTGGTCGCAGCAGAACAAGACCGAGGACGGGAGCGCGCCGGCCACCTCAGCCCCCGAAATGCAGCACGCAGACCAGGGTAAACAGCCGCCGCGCAGTGTCGATGTCGATCTCGGCCTTTCCCTCCAGCCGTTCCTGCAACACCCTGGCACCCTCGTTGTGGATGCCGCGGCGGGCCATGTCGATCGCCTCGATCTGGCTTGGGGGCAGCTTTTTCACCGCGTCGAAGTAGCTTTCGCAGATTTGCCAGTAATCCTTGACCACCTGCCGGAACGGCGACAGCGACAGGTGGAACTCCGCCGCCGGTTCGCCCGCCTCGGTGCTCAGGTCGAAGACCAGGCGCTTGTCGCGGATCGACAGGCTCAACCGGTAGGGCCCGTCCGGCGCGGCGCGCCCATCGCGCCCCGGCAGGGCAAAGGAATTGTCCTCCATCAGGTCGAACAGCGCGACCTTGCGCTCTTGATCGATCTGCGGCGTGGGCGGCGGCAGGCCCGTATCGTCGAGCTCGATATGGATCAGGCGGGCGCCGCTCATTCCGGCACCTCGTTCATCTTGTCCAGTCGCGCGCGCACCGACAGCCCGTGCGCCTCGAGGCTTTCCGAGATGGCGAGCGTTTCCGCGGCAGGCCCGATGGCCCTGAGCGCGGCCGGAGTCATCTTGGCCAGCGTCGTGCGCTTGACGAAATCCATCACGCTGAGCCCCGAAGAGAACCGGGCCGAGCGCGCGGTGGGCAGCACGTGGTTGGGCCCGCCGATGTAATCGCCGATGGCCTCGGGCGTCCATTGGCCCAGAAAGATCGCGCCGGCATGGGTGATCCTGGCGGCCAGCGCCTCGGGGTCGGCCACGCACAGCTCCAGATGCTCGGGTGCGACGCGGTTCGACAACTCCGCCGCCTCGGCGAGGTCGCGCACCGTGACGACCGCGCCGTAGTCGCGCCAGCTCGCGCCCGCGATGGCGCGTCGCTCCAGCGTCTCCAGCCGCTTTTCCACCGCGGCGGCCACGGCCCGGCCGAACCCCGCATCGTCGGTGATCAGGATCGACTGGGCGCTTTCGTCATGCTCGGCCTGCGACAGCAGGTCGATGGCCACCCAGTCGGGGTCGTTGTCGGCATCGGCAATCACCAAGATCTCGGACGGACCGGCGATCATGTCGATGCCCACCCGGCCGAACACCCGCCGCTTGGCCGCGGCCACGAAGGCATTGCCGGGGCCGGTGATCTTGTCGACCGGCCGCACCGTTTCGGTGCCGTAGGCCAGCGCCGCGATGGCCTGCGCCCCGCCAAGACGATACACCGTCTCGACGCCGGACAGCCGGGCGGCGAGCAGCACCAGCGGGTTGGCCCTGCCGTCGGGCGTGGGCGCGCAGATCACCAGCCGCTCCACCCCGGCCACCTGCGCCGGAATCGCGTTCATCAGCACCGACGACGGGTAAGAGGCCAGGCCGCCGGGCACGTAGAGCCCCGCCGCCGAGACCGGTGTCCAGCGCCAGCCCAGCATCGCGCCCTCCGGGTCGGTCCACTGCGCGTCCTCGGGCATCTGGCGCACATGGTAGGCGCGGATGCGCTCGGCGGCCAGTTCCAGTGCATCGCGTTCGGCGACGGGCACCTTGGCGCACTCGGCCTCGATCTCCTCGGCGGAGAAGGCCAGCGTTTCGGGTGTCAGCCGCAGCCGGTCGAATTTCTCGGTCAGGTCGATCAGGGCGGCGTCGCCTCGGGCGCGGACATCTGCGATGATCGCGGCCACCGCGTCGTCAACGTCAACACTGTCTTCACGCTTGGCCGTCAACAGTGCGGCGAAGGCTGCCGCGAACCCGCTGTCGGTGCTGTCCAGAAAAACCGGCATGTCATCCCTCGGTGCAACTCGCGCCCTGTCTAGTCCCATTCGGCGCGAGGGTGAAGGACCTCGCGGCATGGCCCTGCAAACGGCCACGTCTTTGATCAATATCATTGCAAATCCAACGTTTCGGCGGGACCATTTCGAGATGACCCAAGGTCATCATGCCGCCTATCGACGATAGCGCGGCACCAAAGTAAGGGAGAACAACGAGATGCGTGTACACAGCAAACCCATTGCTGCGGCGTTGGCGGCGCTGCCGCTTCTGGCCGGTGCGGCGACCGCCCAGGACGATCCGGGCAAGGCCGAATACATGAATGCCTGCGCCGCCTGCCACGGTGCGAACGGCGTCGGAGACGGGCCGCTGGCCGAGTTGATGACCGTTCCCATGCCGAACCTGACCCAGCTCTCGGCAGCCAATGACGGCGCCTTCCCGATGCTGTCGGTCATCCAGGTCATCGACGGGCGCACGGGCATCCGCGGGCATGGCTACCCGATGCCGGTCTGGGGCGACCGCTTCAAGGCCGAGGCCACCGCAGAGATCGGCGAATACGCCGCCGAACTGATGGTGCGCGGCCGGGTGCTGTCGATCGCCTATTTCGTTGAGTCGCTACAGCAATAACGCCGCCGGGGCGCCGCGGTCAGTCATGCCGCGGCGCCTTGCCCGACGGGGCGGCATACGGCTTGGTCACGTCGCGCAGCGTAGCCTCAAGGCATTCGACGGTCAGCGCGATCGCGCCATCCCCGGCAAGTGTGATGACGACTCGCCCGGCCCCGTCTTCCCCCGGCTGGAAATCGACCGACAGCAGCGACAAGACCAGATCACCGTCGTTTCGGTCGAACCCCTGGCTTGCCACCTTCAGCACATCGTCAAAGACCATAAGCGCGCGCACCCGTTCGTAACCGCGCCCGCGCGCGTCTGCCGCGGCGCGGTCTTCCCAGCGGAACCGGTTGAGCAACAGTGCAAAGCGCCGCGCCCGCGGTTGCCATGTCATCTCGGGCACCGGCAGCACCGCGTCCTGCGTCAGCGCCGAAATCACCTGCAGGTCTTCGGCCGTTTGCGCCCGCAGCGCCAGTGGCCGCTCGGCGCCGTCCTCGAAACGCGCATCGTCGGTCATTGATTCGCCACCCGTTCGATATGGGCCCCGCAACCGCCGAGCTTTTGTTCGACCTTCTCATAGCCGCGGTCGAGGTGATAGACGCGGTTGACCAGCGTTTCGCCCTCGGCGGCGAGCCCGGCCAGGATCAGCGACACGCTGGCGCGAAGGTCGGTCGCCATCACCGGCGCGCCCTTCAGCCGCGGCACCCCGGTTACCGTCGCGGTGCCGCCCTGCACGTCGATCTGCGCGCCCATCCGGATCAGTTCGGGCGCGTGCATGAAGCGGTTTTCGAAGATCCGCTCTTCCAGCACGCTCACCCCCTCGGCCGTGGCCAGCAGCGCCATCATCTGCGCCTGCAGGTCGGTCGGAAAGCCCGGAAATGGCTCGGTCACCACATCGACCGCCCGGACCCGGCCGTTGCGGCGCGCGACCTTGACCCCGGCCGCCGTCTGTTCGACGGAAATGCCCGCCGCGTCCAGCTTTTCGGCAAAGGCCGTCACAAGGTCGAGCCGCCCGCCCAGACACGTGACCGAACCGCCCGTGATCGCGGGGGCCAGCATGTAGGTGCCCAGCTCGATCCGGTCGGCGACCACGTTGTGTGTCGCCCCCCCCAGCCGGTCGACGCCCTCGATGGTGATCGTGTCCGTACCCTCGCCCTCGATCGCCGCACCCATCTGGCGCAGGCATTCCGCGAGGTCGACGATTTCCGGCTCGCGCGCAGCGTTTTTCAGCACCGTTGTGCCCTTGGCCAGCGTCGCCGCCATCAGGGCGTTCTCGGTGGCCCCGACCGAGACGAACGGGAAATTCACCACCGCGCCGATCAGGCCGCGCGGCGCCGAGGCATGCACGTAGCCTTCGCGCAGATCCAGCACCGCGCCCATCGCCTCGAGCGCCTTGAGATGCAGGTCGACCGGCCGCGCCCCGATGGCGCATCCGCCGGGCAGCGAAACGACCGCGTGGCCAGAGCGCGCAAGCAGCGGCCCCAGCACAAGGATCGAGGCGCGCATCTTGCGCACGATGTCATACTCGGCGGTGTGGCTGGTCAGGTCGTGCGACGACAGCGCCAGCACCTTGCCCCGCTGCAGGCTCGACACTTCGGCCCCCAGCGATTGCAGCAGCGCGCTCATGGTGCGGATGTCCGACAAGCGCGGCGCGTTGGTCAAAGTCAGCGGCTCGTCCGACAAAAGCGTGGCCGGCATCAACGCCAGACAGGCGTTCTTGGCGCCCGCGATGGGGATTTCCCCGTGCAGCTCCGCACCGCCGCGGATGATGATCTGGTCCATTCAGCCTGCCCTTTCGCCGCGCTGACCGCCCGCACCCGTGCGCGCCCGGGCCTGCCGCTTGCGCCGGGCCAGGTTTTCCTTCAGCGCCTTTTTCAGCCGATCTTCGCGGCTCTCGGCCGCTTTCTGCGCGTCGTTGTCGGGAGGTTTCTTATCCATGCTGCCTCTCTAGCGCAGCGCCGAAATAGCGTCCAGTTTGCGCTTGCGTCAGGGGGCGATTGGGTCTAATCAGCCCGCCACAAACGGGGCCGCAGTAGCTCAGTGGTAGAGCGCACCCTTGGTAAGGGTGAGGTCGGGAGTTCAATCCTCCCCTGCGGCACCATTTCCCCCCAACCGCTTCCCGCTACGAGACATTTCGCACCGTTACGGTCGCCCATTGCCTCCGTCAAGGTTGCGGTCGCGCGCGCCACTCTCGCCAAACTCGAAAATGGCAAAAAATAATTACCAATTGCTCTCGTTATGCTACACAGCGACTATCGAAAGGGGTCGGCGGAAGATCGACATCCCTTTGATAAACACGGGAGGATACCTATGACACGACACATCACGTCGCGCCGTACAGCGTTGCGCGCCCTCGCCGGCGCTGGTGCGGCCACACTTGCCGCGCCGCATGTCGCCAGCGCGGCAGCCCACGGCACCACCTGGAAGATCCAGACATCCTGGCCCGGCGGCGCCGGCCTTCAGATCTTCAAGGACTGGTGCGGGACCATCGCCGAAAAGACCGGTGGCGAGCTGGCCTTCCAGCCCTTCGGCGCCAATGACGTCGTCGGCGATTTCCAGCTCTACGACGCGGTGAAGAACGGCGTTCTTGACGCGATCAACCCCTTCACCATCTACGCGCAGGGCATCGTGCCCGCGGCCACCTTCCTGACCAGCTACCCGCTGGGCCTGAGAAACCCGCATGAGTGGGACGTGTTCTTCTACGGCCTCGGTGGCCTTGAGATCGCACGCGAGCTCTTCGCGCAACAAGGTATGGTCTATGTGGGCCCCGTCCATCACGGGCCCAACATCATTCACTCCAAGGTGCCGATCCGCTCGATCGACGATTTCCGCGGCCGCAAGATGCGCCTGCCGGGCGGCATGGTGGCCGAAGTCTTCACCGAGATCGGGGCGGAAACCACCGTTCTTCCGGGCTCCGAGATCTTCCCGGCGCTGGAAAAGGGCACAATCGACGTGGCCGACTACGTGGGCCCGGCGGTGAACTACGCGCTCGGCTTCAGCCAGGTGACCAGCTACATCTCGATGGGCCCTCCGGGCTTCATGTCGCTTTATCAGCCGGTCGACCTGATGGACATCACCGTCAGCCAGGCCGCGTGGGACGCACTGAGCCCCGAGATGCGCCAGTTCGTCGAGATGGAAACGCATGTCTATTCCGACATGCACCACGCCGCGATCCAGGCCGCCGACCAGGAAGCCTGGGCCAAGTTCGAGGCCGACGGGACCGAGGTCACGCGCCTCACACAGGACGACGTGGAACTGATGACCGAGGTCGCCGTGCCGATCTGGTACAGGTACGCCAATCGCGACAAGAACGCGGCGCGGCTGTTCAAGATCCAGCTCGACTACATGACCTCGGGTTCGCTGGGCTATGTCAGCCCCGAGCAGCTCGAGGGCCAGACGCTCGACCTCTGATCCGCCGGCGTGCCTTGACGCGTCACTGAAACCGGCCCGCCCGGCGCACCTTCGCGCCGGGCGGCGCTTTGAAACGTCCTCGAACGCACGGAACGAAAGATGCCTGGCCTCAGCTTCACGCTGCCGCACTGGCTTTACTGGGTCGGCCTGATCGCCTTTCCGATCGTGGCCATGGTGCTGTCGCGCCGCCCCAGGCCAGAGCGGCCACGCTATTCCACCCTTCTCGGCTACACGATCCTCGTCACCGGCGGGATCATCGGATTGCACCGCTTTTATCTGAAGAGCCTTCTGGGGCTGATCTACATCCCCATCTTCGTCTTCGTGCTTTACGCCAACGGGCAAGAGCAGGACGCGCGCTCGACGCTCTCGGATTTCGCAAACCAGATGCGCGTGGCCGAAAGCACCATCGCCCGCGAGGAACCCCGCATCGCCGAGGCGCGCGCCAACATGGCCGGCCTTGAGGCCGCGCTTGCCGAGGCCGAGGAGGGCTCGTTCGCGGAACGAAGCGCCGAAAGGCGGCTGGAGCGCGCGCAGGAGGCCATTACCAGGGGCGAGGAACGGGTGGCCGAGTCGCGCACCGTGGTGGCCGAGATCGGCCCCAAGCGCGATGCCGCGGCCCAGATCCGGCAAAGCTGGTCCAACATGGCCGGCTACGCGCTTTATGCCATCCTGGCGCTGCTGGCCATCGACGCGGTGATGCTGCCCTTCATGGTGCGCCGCGCCAATGCCAGGCTGCACGACGAAGGGCCCAGCGAGGCCGAGCTGGCGTTGCAGGCCGTCGAAGAGGAAGAGGGCCCCAAGCACGACCGCGAATATGCCGAGAACTGGATCGACCGGCTGTCGCTTTTCTGCGGCGAATTCGTCAGCTACTGGGCGGTGATCGCGGTTCTGGTCTATTATTACGAGGTCATCGCGCGCTACGTCTTCAACAGCCCGACCAACTGGGCGCACGAGGCGATGTACCTGATGTTCGGCATGCAATACCTGATTGCCGGCTCCTACGCGATGCTCACCGAAAGCCATGTGCGGGTCGATGTGTTCTACGCCCCGCTCAGCCGGCCCCGCAAAGCCTGGGCAGACCTCGTTACCTCGATCTTCTTCTTCATCTTCGCGGGCACGCTGCTGGTCACGTCGTATATCTTCGCGATGGACGCCATCGCGGTGCCCTCGGGCAACTCGCTGGTGTCCGACTGGGCGCGGGGTGAGATCACGCTGTGGCAGATGTTCGCCGATTTCAGCACCGCGCAATGGACCGACCCGAGCATCCGCTGGGGCGAGATCAGCTTCAACGAATGGGAGGTGCCGCTCTGGCCGATGAAATGGGTGATGGTGATCGGCGGCCTTCTGCTGGTGCTGCAAGGCGTCTCGAAGGTCGGCAAGGACATCCGGGCAATCCGGCAGGGGGCGTGAGCCATGGGAATTGAGATCGGAATCGAGTGGCTCACGCTCATCATGTTCGGCAGCCTGCTGGCGCTCTTGATGGCCGGCCTGCCGCTTGCCTTCGTCACCGGCGGCCTGGCCTGCGTGTTCCTGTTCATCCTGGGCGATGCGCAGGCGCTGAACATCGTGCCAAGCCGCATCTTTCCGCTGATGACCAATTACCAGCTCTCGGCGATCCCGTTGTTCATCTTCATGGCGGCGATGCTGGAAAGGGCCGGCATCATCAACGACATGTTCGACGTGATCTACAAGGTGCTGGGGGGCGTAAAGGGCGGCCTCGCGGCGGCCACGATCATCGCCTCGACGATCCTCGCGGCGATGGTCGGCGTGATCGGCGCGGCGGTTGTGACGATGGGCATCATCGCGCTGCCGGCGATGTTGAAACGCGGCTACGAGCCCAAGATCGCCATGGGCAGCATCATGGCCGGCGGCACGCTGGGCATCCTGATCCCGCCCTCGATCCTGGCGATCATCTACGCGGTGGTGGCCGAACAGTCGGTGGGCGAGCTGTTCATCGGCGCGGTGATCCCGGGGCTGATGCTGTCGGGGCTCTACATCCTTTACGTGGTGCTGCGCAGCTATATCGACCCCCGGCTCGGCCCCCCGATCCCGGTGGACGAGCGGGTCAGCACCGCCGAAAAGGTGCGCCTGCTGGGCAACATGTCCGCCCCCATCGCACTGATCGTCGTCGTGCTGGGCGTCATCTTCACCGGCGTCGCCACGCCGGTGGAGGCCGCGGGCATCGGCACCTTCGGCGCCTTCATCGTGGCCGCCATCCACCGCAAGCTCGACTGGCCCACGATCCGCGAGGCCTGCGTCACCACGCTCAAGGCCAGCGCGATGGTCATCTGGATCATGTTCGGCGCGACGATCTTCGTCGGGCTCTACGTGCTGGAGGGCGGGCAGCAATTCGTGCAGGACAGCCTGGCGGCCACCGGCATGGGGCCCTGGGGGATCCTGATCCTGATGCAGATCCTTCTGGTCATCCTCGGCATGTTCCTCGATTGGGTCGGCATCCTCTTGCTCTGCGTGCCGATCTTCGTGCCGATCATCAAGGCGCTGGGCGCGCAGGCCTTCGGGCTCAGCGACCCGGGCGATCTGGTGCTGTGGTTCGGGGTGCTTTACCTGGTGAACATGCAGATGAGCTTTCTCTCGCCGCCCTTCGGCTATGCGCTGTTCTACCTGCGCGGCGTGGCGCCGCCAGAGATCCCGATGACGGACATCTTCAAGGCCGCCCTGCCCTTCCTGTTCCTTCAGGTGGTCGGGCTTGCGGTCTGCATGCTCTACCCGCAGGTGATCACCTGGCTGCCAAACCTCGTCTACGGCTAGGGTAGGGGGCGGGCCTGGCGCACGGCCCGGCCCGCCCCGCCCGCAGCGTGCGCCCGCCGGTCAGGGCATCTTGCGATGCGGACATACCGGTCATCCCGGGGCATCGCACCACCCTGCTCTTTCCCGGTCCCCAAATTTCTTCTGGCCGAAAATATCCTGGGGGTCCGGGGGCAAAGCCCCCGGCCGGTCGCCTTGCAATGCAAGGCGAAACCAAAGGCCGACACGGTCTCCGCTCAGCGCCACGGCGGCTTTTCAAGCCCCGTTCAGTCGATCCATTCCCATGGCCGGGTGTAGTTGCCCAGCAGGTGCGCCACCGCCGCTTCGTCCACCGCGCCCGTCCGCTCCAGCCGGGCGAGCAGGCCGCGGCGGCGGTCTTCCACCACCTCGGCCACGCGCACCGCATGCCCCGCCTCGGCCAATGCCTGGCCGTAGACCCGCGAGATGGCGCGCTTGCGCAGATCCGGCTTGAACACCTTGCCGACCGCGGTTTTCGGCAACTCGGCCAGTATCTCGACATGTTTCGGCATTGCCGCGCGCTCGTGGATATGCACCTTGCAGTAATCGCGCAGTTCGTCGGCGGTCGCGGTGCCGCCCTCGACCAGTTCGACATAGGCGCAGGGCAACTCGCCCGCCGCGCGGTCGGGTTGGCCGATCGCGCCGACGAAGGCCACGTCGTGATGGCCCGCAAGCGCCTCCTCGATCTCGGCGGGGTCGATATTGTGCCCGCCGCGGATGATCAGGTCCTTGGCCCGGCCGGTGATGAACAGGTACCCGTCCGCGTCGCGCCGGCCCAGGTCGCCGGTGCGCAGGTACCGCCCCTCGGCGAAAAGGCCGAGGTTCTTGGCGTCCTCGGTATAGGTCGATCCCTCGTAGACGCCGGGGCTGGCCACGCAGATCTCGCCCACCTCGTCGGTCTCGCATTCGCGGTCGACACCGCCCTCGGGGGTGCAGTGCAGGATGCGAATGTCGGTATAGGGGAAAGGCAGACCCACCGAGCCTATCTTCTTTTCCCCCTCGGGCGGGTTGATCGCCACGAGGCAGGTGGCCTCGGTCAGCCCGTAACCCTCGCAGATGGTCACCCCCGTGGCCTCTTCGAACCGTCGGTAAAGCTCGACGGGCAGCGGCGCCGAGCCGGAAAAGGCATAGCGCAGGGTCGAGATGTCGGCATCGACCTTGCGCTGCATCAGCGCGGCCACCGCCGTCGGCACGGTGATGACATAGCTCACCCGCCAGCGCTCGATCAGCTTCCAGAAATTGTCGAACACCCCCTCGCCGCGAAACCCCGCGGGCGTTGGAAAGACCACATGCGCGCCCGAGGCGATCGTCGACATCAGCACCGGATAGGCCGCAAAGACATGAAACAGCGGCAGCGGGCACAGCAGCGTGTCGGTGGGCGTGAACAGCAGCCGCTTGCCCAGCCAACCGTTATAGATCATCCCCGACAGCTTGTGCCGCGCCACCTTGGGCATGCCGGTGGTGCCGCCGGTATGAAACAGCGCCGCGACCCGGTCCTGCCCGGTATCCGCAAAGGCCAGAACATCGGCGCGCTCGCGCGCGGCTTCGCGGGCGAAATCCAACAGGTCGGCGTGATGGCCGGACGGGGTTTTCGGCCGCAAGAGCGGAACCGCCCAGCGTTTCGGCACGCCGAGATAGCGCGCCAGGTCGACCTCCAGCACGGTATCGACGCCGGGCGCGTGCTTGACCGCCTCGGCGACCTTTGCCGCGATGTCGGTCTTGGGAAAGGCCTTCAGCGTGACCACGACCTTGGCGCGCGTCTCGCGCAGGATCGCTCCGATCTGCTCTGCCTCCAGCAGCGGGTTGATCGGGTTGACGACGCCCGCCACCGCGCCCGCGATCAGCGTGACCGCGGTTTCGCTACAGTTGGGCAGCACATAGGCCACCACGTCCCCCTCGGCCACGCCGAGGCGGCGAAACAGGTTGGCCGTCTGGGTGACCCGCGCAAGCATCTGGGCCCAGCTCAGCGTTTCGGCCGGCGCGCCAGGCCCCGAGGTCAGTTGAAAAGACAGGGCGGGCCGGTCGGGACAGCGCCGGGCGGTATCCGACAGCAGCCCGTAAAGCGACACCGGCAGGCCGCGCTCGGACCAGGGCGCCTCGGCCTCGACGGCGTTTCGCTCGGCAAGCGACCTGTACGACATGTCCGGTTCTCCCTCTCGCCCTTGGCAGGCGCTTGTCCTTCTGACGCCAAGGATGGGAGGATTTGTGGATCACCGCAAGGCCGGGCCGCAGAAAGGGCGCGCCGTCATCCCGACAGCGCACCCCTGCAAGTCGCCGCTGCGGCCGGTCACGCCTGCGGGATGCGCAGCACCTGGCCGGGATAGATCTTGTCGGGGTCGGTCAGCATCGGCTTGTTGGCCTCGAAGATCTCGGTATAGCGCGCGCCACTGCCCAGGGTCTTTTCAGCGATGGCCCAGAGCGAGTCGCCCTTCTCGACGGTATGAAACACCGGCTCGTCGCCCGAAACCTCGTCCTCGACCTCTGCCACGCCGTCGACATTGCCCACGGCGAGGATGACCTTTTCCTTGGCCTCCTGGCTTTTCGGCGTGCCGGTCACCTTGACCTTGTCCCCCTCGACCTTAATGTCCAGGCCCTCGGCATCGAGCCCGAGGTCGGAGATTTCCTTTTTCAGCTCTTCCTCGCTCGGCGCCTCGGCCGCCTCGGCACGGCCGCTCAGTTTCTTGCCGGCGTTCTTCATGAATTTCCAAAGGCCCATTGTCGTAAGACTCCCGTCAAATGCTGCGATGACGTCAGACTAGCGCGATTTGGCGAAAGAATTAATGGCGCTTTCAGGCGGCGTGACCGAATCCGTCGGTAAATTGCAGCCGGGCAAGACGCGCGTAGAGCCCGCCTTCGGCGACCAGCGCGTCATGGGTGCCCTCTGCCACGATGCGGCCCTCGTCGAAGACGAGAATGCGGTCGGCCTTTTTCACGGTGGCCAGCCGGTGGGCGACGATCAGCGTGGTGCGGTCGGCCGACAGCTCGTCGACGGCATGCTGCACTGCGCGCTCGGATTCCGCGTCCAGCGCCGAGGTGGCCTCATCCAGCAGCAGGACCGGCGCGTCGCGCAAGATCGCCCGTGCGATTGCGATACGCTGTTTCTGGCCGCCCGACAGCATGATGCCGCGCTCACCCACATAGCTGTCATAGCCCTCGGGCAACTCGGTCAGAAAATCATGCGCAGCTGCCGCCCTGGCCGCGGCCTCGACCTCGGCATCGGTGGCCTCGGGCCGGCCAAAGCGGATGTTCTCGCGCGCGGTGTCGGCAAAGATCACCGGGTCCTGCGGAACCAGCGCGATATGGCGGCGGAAGGTCGCCCGCGTGGTCTCGCGCAGGTCGACCCCGTCCAGCAGGATGCGCCCCGAGGACGGGTCGTAAAACCGCTGAAGCAACTGGATGATCGTGGTCTTGCCCGCGCCCGAGGGACCGACCAGCGCCACGGTCTCGCCCGGCTGGATATGCAGGCTCACCCCGTCCAGCGCGGTTTGCCCGGGGCGCGAGGGGTAGCGGAAAGTGACCTCTTCGAACCGGATATCGCCCTTGACGGCCTCTGGCATGGGCCGCGGGTCGGCGGGGTCGGTGACGCTGTCCTGTGAATGCAGCAGTTCGACCAGCCGCTCGGTTGCGCCCGCGGCGCGCTGCAACTCGCCCCAGATCTCGGTCATCGCGCCGACGGCCCCGGCGACCATCACCGAATAGATGACGAACTGCACCAGCTCGCCCACGGTCATCGCATCGGCCCGCACGTCGCGCGCGCCGATCCACAAGACGCCGACGATGCCGGCGAAGACAAGGAAGATGACGATCACCGTCATCACCGCCCGCGTGCCGATCCGCTTGCGCGCCGCGACAAAGCTCTTCTCGGTCACGTCGTGAAAGTGGCGGCGGCTGGGCGCCTCGTGGGTAAAGGCCTGAACCGTCTGCACCGACAACAAGGCCTCGGACGCGTTGCCCGACGAGGCCGCGATCCAGTCCTGGTTTTCCCGGCTCAGCTTTCTCAGCCTGCGCCCCAGGATGACGATGGGCACGATCACCGCCGGCACCAGCAGCAAGACCATGCTCGTCAACTTGGCCGAGGTCGCCAGCATCAGCACCAGCCCGCCCAGGAAGATCAGCGCGTTCCTGAGCGCCACCGAAACCGACGAGCCGATCACCGACAGGATCAGCGTGGTGTCGGTGGTGATCCGGCTCAGCACCTCGCCGGTCATCACCTTTTCGTAGAAGGCGGGACTCATCCCGATCATCCGGTCGAAGACGGCGGTGCGGATATCGGCCACCACCCGCTCGCCCAGCCGCGTCACCAGGTAGTAGCGCAGCGCCGTGCCCAGCGCGAGCAGCCCCGCGATGCCCAGCGCGGCGGCGAAATAGCTGTCCAAAAGCGCGGCGTTTTCGGATTCGAAGCCGTCGACCACCCGGCGCACCGCCAGCGGCAGGATCAGCGAAACGCAGGCGGTCAGCACCAGCGCGGCCAGTGCGAGGGACAAGAGCTTGCGATACGGCGCCACGAAGGGCCAGAGCGCCCGCAGCGCCCCGATGCGTTTCGATTTCGCGCGCTCTTCATCGGCCTGTTTCGTCGGCGGCATAAGGCCGTCCTCCCTGTCTTTGAATGACGTTTTAGGGCCGAACCCCCGAGACAACAAGCCGCGGGCCGGTCACAAGACGGTCCGCGCTCAGAAGGACGGCCGGCGCCGGCGTCAGTCGATCACGACGCGCGGCTGCGGCCCGGCGCCGCCAACCTCGCCAATGACGGCGGCCTGCGGAAAGCCGTGATCGGCAAAGACCGCCAGCACGGCATCGCGTGCCGCAGGCGAACAGCCGACCAGCAGGCCGCCGCTGGTCTGCGGATCGGTCAAGAGGGCGCGCTCGGTCTCGGCGAACCCGCCGGGCAGGCCGACCTCGGCGCCGTAGCTCTGCCAGTTGTTGTGCGAGGCCCCGGTGGCAAAGCCCGCGGACAGCAGATCGCGCACGCCCGCCATCACCGGGACTTGCGCCCAGTCGATGCGCAGCTCGGCCCCCGCCCCGCGGGCCATTTCAAGCGCGTGCCCGGCCAGGCCGAACCCGGTCACGTCGGTGATCGCATGCACGCCCTCCAGCGCCGCCAGGTCGGGCCCCGGCGTGTTCAGCCGCGTGGTGGTGGCCAACATCTCGGCATAGCCCTCGGGGCTGAGCGCCCCCTTTTTCAGCGCGGCCGCCATGACCCCGGTGCCTAGCGGCTTGCCCAGGATCAGCGCGTCGCCCGGCCGCGCGCCGGTATTGGCGCGCACCCGGTCGGGATGCACCAAGCCGAGCGCCACCAGCCCGTAGATCGGCTCGACCGAGTCGATGGAATGGCCGCCCGCTATGGGAATCCCCGCCGCCTGGCAGGCCGCGGCCCCGCCTTCAAGAATGCGCCCTATGGTCTGATGCGACAGCGCGGCCAGCGGCATGCCCACGAGGGCCAGCGCCATGATCGGCTGCGCGCCCATGGCGTAGACGTCGCTGATCGCGTTGGTCGCCGCGATGCGGCCGAAATCGTAAGGGTCGTCCACGATGGGCATGAAGAAATCGGTCGTGGCCACCAACGCCTGCTCGTCGTTCAGCCGGTACACCGCCGCGTCGTCCGATGTGGCCGCACCCACCAACAACGCCTCGGGCACCGGAAGCGCCACGGTCTGCTTGAGCAGCGCCGACAGCACGCCCGGCGCGATCTTGCAGCCGCAGCCGCCCCCGTGGGACAGGGCCGTCAGGCGCGGTTCTTCGGCGGTGATGGTAAGTGTCATGCGGGGCTCTGGCGTTGGGATGTGGCGCGCGACGGCTAGGGGCGCGCCCGCGCCCTGTCAATGCGGCGTAGCGCACGCCGGGGCCCTGCTGCGCGCCCGCGATGCGCCGGCCATCTGCGGTGAGAAAAGAGACGGTGGAGCGGGTAGACGGAATCGAACCGACATCACCTGCTTGGAAGGCAGGGGCTTTACCATTAAGCTATACCCGCAGCGCCCCAAGGGAGTAAGTCACGGGCCAATTCGGGTCAAGCCGCATGTTGTCCGCAGCACCCGTCCGCGCCACCGCCCCCACCCACCGACCGACCGGAGAGACGACACAGATGGTCCGCGTCCTGATCCTGTCGAGCTGGGTGGCCCACGGCCATGTGGGACTGTCCGCCGCCGGGCCCGCGCTGCAGGCGCTGGGGCACGCGACGACGCAACTGCCCACCACGCTCTTGTCGAACCATCCCGGCTGGCCCCATGTGGCCGCGCACCCGATGCCGCCGGACGAGATCGGGGCGATGCTGGACGCGCTGGAGGCGAACGGCTGGCTCTCTGGGCTCGACGCCTGCCTCGTCGGCTATCTGCCGACCGCCGGGCATGTGGACCTGGCGGCAGAGACGATCGGCCGGCTGCGGCGCGCGGCGCGCCCACCGCGCGTGGTCGTCGACCCCATCCTCGGCGATCTGCCAAAGGGTCTTTACATCCCCCATGCCGCCGCGGCGGCGATCCGGGACAGGCTGGTGCCGCTGGCCGATGTGCTGACGCCCAACCGCTTCGAACTGGGCTGGCTGACCGGGGCCGATGCCGCCACCATGGCCGAGGCGCAGGCGGCGGCATCGGCCATGGTGGCGCGGACAGGCGCCGAGGTGTTCGTCACCTCGCCCCCGTTCGGCCCCGCCGAAACCGGCATCCTTGCGCTCACCGGCACCGGCATCCGGGCGTTGCGCACCCCGCTGCGCGCGGATGTGCCCCACGGGGTGGGCGACGTCTTTTCGGCGCTGATCGCCGCCGGCCTGCCGGTCGAGCGCGCGCTCGGGCATCTCGACGCGCTGATCGTCGCCAGCCTCGGCGCGCCGCATCTCAAGATCGCCGAGGCCGCCCCGGTCTGGACCACGGCGCCCCCCTGCCCCTTCCCCCCGCAAGCGGAGACCTGAACCATGGCGTTCGATTTCATCCTCATGCTGACCGCGAACGACCGCACCATCCCCGACGCGCGCGCCCGGCTCGACGAGGCCCTGGAGGGCGGCGTGCGCCATATCGGTTTCAAGGACGTGGGCCTGCCTCTGCCCGAGCTCAAGGCGCTGGCCGCCGCGATCCGGTCGGCCGGGGGCCGGTCGTATCTCGAGGTCGTCAGCCTCGACGCGGAAAGCGAACTGGCCTCGGCCCGTGCCGCGGTCGAGATCGATGTCGATTGCATGCTCGGCGGCACCCGCGCGCGCGAGGTGACCGAGGTCATCCGCCACCACCCGATCCGCTATTACCCCTTCCCGGGCCGCATTACCGGCCATCCCAGCGTGCTGGAGGGGCCCGCCGGGGCGATCGTGGACTCGGCAAGGGCGCTGGCCGATCTGGAACATGTCCACGGGCTCGATTTGCTGGCCTATCGCTACGCGGGCGATGTGGCCGGGCTGATGCGCGACGTGTGCGGCGCGGTGGGCAAGCCGGTGATCATGGCCGGCAGCATCGACAGCGAGGCCCGCGTCATCGCCGCGGCCGAGGCCGGCGCGGCGGGATTCACCGTGGGCACCGCCGCGCTGTCGGGCGCGTTCCCCGCCGAAAGCGCGGGGTTTGCAGGCCAGGTCCGCGCGATACTCGACATCACCGGTCGCGCGCGAGCCCGGTCTACCGTGCCGCGGCGGCTGGCGCTGGTGGCGCATGACACGCGCAAGGCGCACCTGCGCGCCTGGGTGACGCGCCATGCCGCCGCGCTGGAGGGCCACCGGCTGATCTGTACCGGAGGCACGGGGCGGATGATCGCCGAGGCCGCGCCGGCGCTTTTCGTGCGGCGGCTGCAACGGGGCGCGCGCGGCGGCGACCAGCAGCTCGGCGCGCTGATCGCCACGGGCGAACTGGACGCGGTGATCTTTTTCGCCGACCCCACCGTGCCCCATGGCGGCGATGTCGACCTTCAGGCCCTGACCCGGCTGGCCATGCTGCACGACACGCCTATCGCGCTCAGCGCCTCGGCGGCCGACATGGTGGCCACCGCGCTGCTGTCCGGGGCGGCGCTGGCCGGCAACACGGCATCGTAACGGGCGGCGCTCCGGGGCCGGTCGGACAGACCGCCGCCCGCCGGGATGCGCGCCCCCTTTTCAAATCCGCCCCATCCCGCCACACTTCGCCAAAACAATGAAATCACCGGGAGGAGTATCAATGGGCTGGCTGGCCGATGAAACGGGTCTGGAGAAATGCGCGGCGAACTACGTGCCGCTTACGCCGCTGTCCTTCTTGCGCCGCGCGGCGCAGATCTACCCTGACCACGACGCGCTGGTCTACGGCCAGCGTCGCTACACCTATGCCCAGTATCATGACCGCGTCACGCGGCTGGCCTCGGCGCTGGCGGCGATGGGGGTCCAGCCCGGCGACGTGGTGGCCACCCTCCTGCCCAACGTGCCCGCCCATGCCGAGGCGCATTTCGGCGTGCCCGCCTGCGGCGCGGTGCTGAACGCGATCAACATCCGGCTGGACGCCAACACCGTCAGCTACATCCTCGACCATGGCGGCGCACGGGTGCTGCTGTGCGATCCGCAATTCATCCCGCTTGCCGTGTCGGCCATCGAAGACATGGAGGGCGAGCCGCCCACGATCATCGAGGTCGCCGACGATGCCGCGGGCGTGCACGATTTCGGCGACTACCCGGAATACGAGGACATCCTGGCCCAGGCCGACCCCGAGTTCGACTGGATCATGCCCAAGGACGAGTGGGAAAGCATCTCGCTCAACTATACCTCGGGCACCACGGGGCGGCCCAAGGGCGTCGTCTACCACCACCGGGGCGCCTACCTCAACGCCATGGGCCAGGTGCTGAGCTGGCGCATGACGCTTTATCCCAACTACCTCACCATCGTGCCGCTGTTCCACTGCAACGGCTGGTGTCACACCTGGATGATGCCCTCGGTCGGCGGCACCGTCATCTGTTGCCGCGACATCAGCGCCCGCGCAATTTTCAACGCGATCGCCGACGAGGGCGTCACGCATTTCGGCGGCGCCCCGATCGTGCTGAACATGATCGTCAACGCGCGCGACGAGGAAAAGCGCCCCTTCGACCATGTCGTCGAGGTCTTCACCGCGGGCGCCCCGCCCGCCCCCGCAACGCTGGCCAAGATCGAGCCGATGGGCTTCAACATCACCCAAGTCTACGGGTTGACCGAAACCTACGGGCCGGCCACCGAATGCACCTGGCGCGCGAAATGGGACCCGCTCGAAGGCGAGTCGCGCGCCGCGCAGAAGGCCCGGCAGGGCGTGGCCATGCCCTTCATGGAGCCGGTGCAGGTCCACGACGACAAGAATGCCCCGGTGCCGATGGACGGCGCCACCCAGGGCGAGATCGTGTTCCGCGGCAACGGGGTGATGAAGGGCTACCTGAAAAACCCGCGCGCCACGCGCGAGTCGTTCAAGGGCGGCTATTTCCACTCGGGCGACCTCGCGGTGCAGCATCCCGACACCTACCTCCAGATCGCCGACCGGGCGAAGGACATCATCATTTCGGGGGGCGAGAATGTCAGCTCGGTCGAGGTCGAGGGCGCGCTGATGCATCACCCCGACGTGCTGCTCTGCGCGGTGGTGGCCAAGCCGGACGAGAAATGGGGCGAAGTGCCCTGCGCCTTCGTCGAGTTGAAGGACGGCCACAAGGTCGGGTCGGACGAGTTGATCGCCTTCGCGCGCGAGCGGCTGGCCGGGTTCAAGACGCCCAAGCACGTGGTCTTTCAAGAGCTTCCCAAGACCTCGACCGGCAAGATCCAGAAGTTCGAGCTGCGCAAGATCGCCAAGGAGATGTGACGTTGTCGCCCTGCGCGGCCTGCTCTATTGTCGCTTCTTGGTACAAGTATCGGGCAGATCGGTAAGCCGCCCATGACGGCGCTCACTCAATACCAGCGGCTGGAAAGCCCCGGGCTCTGGCGCGAGGCGCCCGAGGCCCAGCGCCGTGACGTGATCGTCACTTTCGGGGACAATTCGCTGGTCATCTCGGATCTGAGGGAAACCGCGCTGGCCCATTGGTCGCTGGCCGCCGTCGAGCGATTGAACCCCGGCACGCGGCCGGCGCTCTACAGCCCTGGCGAAGATGCCGTCGAGACGCTTGAAATCGACGACGAAACCATGATCGAGGCGGTCGAAAAGGTACGCGCGGCGGTCGCGCGCGGCCGGCCCCGCCGCGGGCGGCTCCGCGGGTTGCTGCTGACGGCAAGCCTCGCCGGGGTGGCCGCGCTTGCTGCGTTCTGGCTGCCCGGCGCGCTGGTCCGCCAAACCGTCTCGGTGGTGCCCGCCGGGGTGCGGGCCGAGATCGGCGGCGAGGTACTGCGCCGGATGGGCCGGGTGGCCGGGCAGCCCTGCGCGACCTCGCGCGACAGCACGGCGCTCCGGCGTCTCGCGGCGCGTCTGGCGCCCGGCGGGGGTCTGCGCCTTGCGGTGCTGCCCGGCGGCACGGCGCGGGCCGTGGCACTGCCGGGCGGGCTGATCGCGCTCAACCGCGCGCTGGTCGAGGATTACGAGGACGCGAATGTGCTGGCAGGCTTCATCGTTGTCGCGGCGGCCCGCGCGGACCAGGAAGACCCGCTGGCGCGGCTGCTGCGCGAGGCGGGCGTCATGGCCACGCTGCGCTTGTTGACCAGCGGCGCCCTGCCCGAAACGACCCTGGCCGACCATGCCGAGCGGCTGTTGACCGCGCCTCAGGCACCGCTGCCCGACGCGCGGCTGCTGGCCGCCTTCGCCGCGGCCGAGCTGCCCTCGACCCCCTATGCCTTTGCCCGCGACGTGTCGGGCGAAACCGTGCTGGGGCTGATCGAGGCCGACCCGATGCGCGGCCGTACCGCGCCGCCGGTGCTGTCCGACAGCGACTGGGTAAGGCTGCAAGGCACCTGCGCAAGATGAAGACGCCCCGCTGCGGTTGCCGCGGGGCGCCCCTTCACTGCCTGCTCATAGGTCTTCTTACTTATCTTCGAAGTATCGCGCCGGGATAACCCGACCGGCGCAGCTTGGCATGGGCGGAAACCAGGCGGTCCTGCCGCTGGAACGGCCCCGCATAGATCACCTTGAGCGCCTTGCCCTTGGAGTGCGCCGTGCCGGCGCTGACCGGCAGGCCCATCGCCTGTAGCCGCGCGATCGCGGCGCGCGCGTTGGCGGGGTCGCCAAAGGCGCCCACCTGCACGTAGCGGTGGCTGGCCGGGCGGGCCGAGGCGGGCGAGCGGCCCTTGGTCGAAACCCGCGTGCCGGCCGGTTCGGGCGCGGCGCGGCCCTTGGTGGCGAGATGGGCCTTTTGCTGGGCGTAGTCCGTATAGGGGTATTCGAGATGGGCGTAGCGGCCGGTCACGTCGCGGCCGGTGGACGTGTCGATCAGGCGGCGCGGCACGGTCTGGGTCCAGACCAGATCCATAGCCGCCTTGCCAGCAGCGGTGCCGCGTCCGCGGTTGGGGTTGAGCCGGTCGTCGGTCCACAGCGGCTTATAGCCTTTCGGGATCGCCACCTGCGCGGGGCGCTGCACCGCGACCCGCGGCGCGGGCTTGGCTGCAGCGGCAGTGCGGGGGGCGGTGGCCGCTTGCTGGGCGCGGGCCTGACCCTTGGGGCGAGCCTGCACTTTGGGCGCGGGCACGGGCGCGGCGGCGCTGGGGGCGGCCGCCTGCGGGCCGCAGCGCACCGGGTAGCGTGTGCCGTCGTTGATGTAGCGGCGGCTGAACGCGCCGGCGTTGGGGCAGACGGTCGAAGGGTCGCCCTGGGTGGCGCGGTAGGGGCGCGGACTGGGCGGCGGCGTGTTGGCGACCTTGCGCGTGGTCTCGGGCGCAGGCTTGGCGGCGGCGCGAGACGGGCGCGCGGCATCGACCTTCGGCGGGGCGGCCGTCTGCGCGACGGTGGGCAGCGGCGCGCCCGGGGCCTTGGCCCGGCGCGGCGCCGTGGTGGCCGGGGCCGGCGTCGGGGCAGGTTGGGCCTTGGCAAATGTCGGTTTGAAACCGCACAGCACCTTGCGGCCGCGGCTGACCCGCGGCACCCAGGTCACCTGCCCGGCATACCCCGCACGCAGATAAACGCAGCCCTCGCTGTCGATATATTGCCGGCCCTGGAAATCGGGCGGCGGAAATTCGGCGGGCCCGTCATTCTGGCGCAGGGTCTCGGCTGCGCCCATCGGGGCCATTACCAGCCATGCGGCCGTGGCAGCGACCGCAAACTTAACGATGAGCATTCTGTCCCCCAACAAAATATGGGGGTATGATGCCCTAACACCTACTAGGAGTAAAGCTGCAAATCGCTTATTTAGTGCCGAACATGCGGTCGCCCGCATCCCCTAGCCCTGGAACAATATATCCATGGTCATTCAGGCATTCATCCACAGCCGCTGTGATAATCGGAACGTCCGGGTGGGCCTCTTCCATCCGCGCGACGCCCTCGGGCGCGGCCAGCAGGCACAGGAATCGGATGTTGTTGGCGCCGGCCTGTTTCAGCAGGTCGACCGCCGCCGCAGACGAATTTCCGGTGGCCAGCATCGGGTCGACCACGATCACGACGCGCCCCTCCAGACCGTCGGGCACCTTGAAATAGTATTGCACCGGCTGCAGCGTCTCCTCGTCGCGGTAGAGCCCGACAAACCCCACCCGCGCCGACGGGATCAACTCAAGCACCCCGTCCAGCAGCCCGTTGCCCGCCCGCAGGATCGACACCAGCGCCAGCTTCTTTCCCGCCAGCACCGGCGCATCCATCTCGCAGAGCGGCGTCTCGATGCGGCGCGTGGTCATCTCCAGCTCGCGGGTGATCTCGTAGGCCAGGAGCTGGCTGATTTCGCGCAAGAGCTGTCGGAATACGGCGGTCGAGGTGTCCTTCTGGCGCATCAGTGTCAGCTTGTGCTGCACCAGCGGGTGCTTGACGACGGTCAGGTGCTTATACATCGGCGGTCTCCAGGCGTTTTGCGATCGCGTCTTTCGTGGCCTCGTCGCAGAAAGCGGCGGCCATCGCAATCCGGTTGATATCGGCAAAATCGGCCGCCTCCCAACCGAAGGCATCGGCCAGGCGGTCGTATTCGCCGGTCATCGTGGTGTGGAAAAAGGGCGGGTCGTCGGTCGAGACGGTCACCTTCACCCCCGCCGCGCGCAGCCGGTCGATGGGGTGGGCGCGCCAGTCGGGATAGAGGCCGAGCGCGATGTTGGACCCTGGGCAGACCTCCAGCACCGTGCCCGCCTCGGCCAGCCGGTCGACCAGCGCCGGGTCCTCGACGGCGCGCACGCCGTGGCCGATGCGCGAAACCCGCAGATCGTCGAGCGCCTCGCGCACCGAGACCGGCCCGGCCCATTCGCCCGCATGGGCGGTCAGCCCCAGCCCTGCCTCGCGCGCCATGTCGAAGGCATAGGCGAAATCGCCGGGGCGCCCCGCGGTCTCGGCCCCGGCGATGCCAAACCCGACCAGGAACGCGCCGGCCGTCTCGGCGGCGCAAAGGGCAGCCTGCCGTGCCTTGTCCGGCCCGAAATGACGGATGCAGGTGACGATTGCGCGCATGACGATGCCGCTGTCGCGCTCGGACGCCGCGGCGGCCTCTGAGATGGCGTCGAGGTACTCGCGCCAGGCCAAGAGGTCACGCCCGCCGCAGAAATCGGGCGAGACGAAGGTTTCGAGGTAGACCACGCCTTCGGACGCGGCGGCCTCCAGCACGGCCCGTGTCAGGCGGGCATAGTCCTCGGGCGTTTGCAGCACCGCCGTTGCCGCTTCGTAGACGCGCAGGAACGCGGTGAAATCGCGGTAGCGGTAGCCGCCCGCGGCGTCGAAGATGCCCGACAGATCGACATGACGCGCCCGCGCCATGTCGCGGATCAGCGCGGGCGGCGCGGCGCCTTCCAGATGCAGGTGCAACTCGACCTTGGGAAGCGCGCGCAGGCTCACAGAAAGCGCCTCCCTTCCCCGGGCGCGGGCACGTCCAGATGCGCCGCGACCGAGGCGGCGACATCGGCAAAGGCCACCAGCCCGATCTCGCGCTGGCCCACGCCTGCGCCCAGCACCGGCACCCGCTCGCGCGTGTGATCGGTGCCTGCCCAGGTGGGGTCGTTGCCGTGGTCGGCGGTCAGCAGCATCAGATCCGTTTTGCGCATCTTGCCGAAAATCCGCGGCAACGCACTGTCAAACCATTCCAGCGCACGGGCATAGCCCGCAACGTCGCGCCGGTGGCCGTAAAGGCTGTCGAACTCGACGAAATTGGCGAAGGTCAGGCTGCCGTCAGGGGCCTCGTCCATCAGGTCGGCCCAGTGGTCCATCAGCTCGGCATCGGTGCCCTTGCGCAGCTCGTCGATGCCCCGCATCGAGAAGATGTCGCCGATCTTGCCGATGGCCTGCACGCGGCGCCCCGCCCCCTGCACCGCGTCGCAAAGCGTAGGCGCAGGCGGCGCGATGGCGTAGTCGTGACGGTTCTTGGTGCGGGCAAAGCCGGTATCGGGCGACCCCACGAAGGGCCGCGCGATGACCCGGCCCACCTTCATGGCATGGACCATGGGCGCAATGTCTTTGCAAAGCTGCAAGAGCCGCTCCAGCCCGAACGCCTCTTCATGGGCGGCGATCTGCACCACGCTGTCGGCCGAGGTGTAGAGGATCGGCCAGCCGGTGCGAAGGTGTTCCTCCGCCAGCCGGGCCACGATCTCGGTGCCCGAGGCATGGCAATTGCCCAACGTGCCATCGGTGCCGGCCAGGCGGCGCACCTCGGCCAGCAGATCCTCGGGAAAGGCCGGCACCGTCTCGGGAAAAAAGGTCCAGTCCCAGGGCACCGGCACGCCCGCCAGTTCCCAATGGCCCGAGGGCGTATCCTTGCCCGGCGAAACCTCGGTCGCCGCGCCCCACAGCCCCCGCGCCGCCGCGTCTAGCCCGGGCACCGCCGCGCCCGAGGCCAGCCGGACCGCCGCCCCCAGCCCCAGCGCATCGAGATTGGGCAGCGCCAGCGGCCCCGCGCGCCCATCATCGGCGCGACCCTCGGCACAGGCCTGCGCGATATGCGCCAGCGTGTTGGCGCCCGTGTCAGGCGTGCCGTCATTGAAAAAGCGGCCGGCATCGGGAGCGCCGCCGCAACCCACCGAATCCATCACCACCAGAAATGCGCGGGGCATCAGCGCAGCCTCCGCTGCACCAGCGGCGGGATTTCGGGCTGGGTCTCGCCGATGGTGAACGCCGCGCGCACCTGCGCCTCGACGGCCTCGGCCTCCTCGACGCTGGCCGCGTGGATCAGCGCCAGCGGCAGGTCGGGGTTCACCCCCTCGCCCAGCCCTGCGATTTCCGACAGGCCCACGCTTGGGTTGATCTTGTCGCCCTCGCGCCGGCGCCCGCCGCCCAGCGCCACCACGGCAAGGCCCAGCGCCTCGCCGTCGATCGCCTGCACGATGCCCGCATCGCGCGCGGGCACCTCGTAGACCACCTTGGCCGAGGGCAGCCGGTCGGGCCAGCGTTCGACGAAATCCAGCGGCCCGCCCAGCTCGGCCACCATCTCGGCGAACCGCGCGGCGGCGTCGCCCGATTCCAGCGCCCTGGCGATGCGCCCCGCCCCGTCGCCGGCATCGGCCGCCAGCCCGCCCAGCGCCAGCGCCTCGCCACCCAGCGCGCAGGTGATGTCCCACAGGGCCGGGGTGACGCCGGTGCCGGTCAGCGTCTCCATCACCTCGATCACTTCCAGCGCGTTGCCGCAGCTTGCAACCAGCGGCTGGTTCATGTCGGTGATCAGCGCCGTGGTCATGCAGCCCGCGCCCTGCGCGGTGGAAACCAGCGCTTCGGCCAGCGCCTCGGCGTCATCCATGGTCTTCATGAAGGCGCCAGAGCCCACCTTGACGTCCAGCACCAATGCCTCGAGCCCCGCCGCCAGTTTCTTTGACAGGATCGACGCGGTGATCAGGTCGATGCTTTCGACCGTGCCGCTGACGTCGCGCACTGCGTAAAGCCGCTTGTCGGCGGGCGCGATATCGGCCGAGGCGCCGACGATGGCACAGCCGATCTGGGCGGTGATCGACTTGAGCTGCGCGATGCCGACCTCGCCGCGGTAGCCGGGGATCGATTCCAGCTTGTCCAGCGTGCCGCCGGTATGGCCCAGGCCGCGCCCCGAGATCATCGGCACGAACGCCCCGCAGGCCGCCAGAGCCGGGGCCAGCACCAGGCTGACGCAATCGCCGACGCCGCCCGTGGAATGCTTGTCCAGCACCGGGCCGGGCAGGTGCCAGTTCAGCACCTTGCCGCTGTCGCGCATCGCGCGGGTCAGGCCAACCCTTTCGGACGTGTCGAACCCGTTCAGCAGCACCGCCATTGCAAACGCCCCGGCCTGGGCATCGGTCACGGTACCATCGGCCAGACCGCCGGCGAACCACCGCAATTCGTCCTCGCCGAGGGTCTCGCCATCGCGGACCCGGGCGACGATGCCGCGCGCGTCCATCAACGCCCGCTCATATGGGCGGCGGAAAACGCCCCGGGCAAAAGCTCGGCCACGTTCATCACCAGCGTCTCGCCCGACAGCGTGGCCATGGTGACGCGCACATCCGGCGCGGCGAATTCTGCCAGCTTCTGCCGGCAGCCGCCGCACGGGGTGACGGGCGCCGGCCCGCCGGCGATGACCGCCACCTCGGCGATCTCGGTCTGGCCCGCGGCAATCATCGCGGCAATCGCACCGGCCTCGGCGCAGGTGCCCTCGGGCGAGGCGATGTTCTCGACATTGCAACCCAGGTGGACGGCCCCGTCGGCACTGCGGATCGCGGCGCCGACCTTGAAGTTCGAATAGGGGGCGTGGGCGTTTTCACGCACCTTGCGCGCAGCCTCGACAAGCATGTGGCGTGCCTTTCCATCGGTTTTCCGGCCAAGCTTGGGGCCGCGCCCGGCGGGATGCAAGGTGGTATCGGATCGGGGTCACGGACCCGCGAGGCAGACACGGCAAGACCGGCAGCCGGGAGAGGATCGGCATCGGTTCGGCGGCGGGCGCGTCGCGGCGCGAGCCCCAATTGCCCGATGTTAGCGCCCCCATGGGCCAAAACGTCCCGGTTTGTATCTTGCGCCGCACCTTCTGTCTGCGTAACAGAATTACCCAATCAAATCGGAGGATACCCAGATGAGCTATGCCGAGGTGTATGAGGGTTGGCAGAAAGACCCCGAAGGTTTCTGGATGCAGGCCGCCGAGGCGATCGACTGGGTCGAGAAACCCTCCAAGGCGCTGTTCGACGAGAACGCCCCGCATTACGAGTGGTTCTCGGACGGGATGGTGAACACCTGCTGGAACGCGGTGGACCGGCATGTCGAGGCCGGTCGCGGCGATCAGCCCGCCATCATCTATGACAGCCCCGTCACAGGCACCCGGAAATCCATTTCCTACGTGATGCTGCGCAATCGTGTGGCCCAGCTTGCCGGCGCGCTGCGCGCCAAGGGCGTGGAGAAAGGCGACCGGGTCATCATCTACATGCCGATGATTCCCGAGGCGCTGGAGGCGATGCTGGCCTGCGCGCGTCTGGGCGCGATCCACTCGGTCGTGTTCGGCGGCTTTGCCGCGCACGAGCTGGCCGTCCGCATCGACGACGCCAAGCCGAAATGCATCATCGCCGCCTCCTGCGGGATCGAACCGGGCCGGATCGTCCACTACAAGCCGCTTCTGGACGGTGCGCTGGAACAGTCCACCCACCAGCCCGATTTCTGCGTGATCTTCCAGCGCGAATACGAGGTCGCGCATCTGGAAGAAGGCCGCGACTACAACTGGCACGGCTTCCAGTTCGGCGTGCAACCCGCCGAATGCGTGCCGGTCGAGGGCAATCACCCGGCCTATATCCTGTATACCTCCGGCACCACCGGCCAGCCCAAGGGCGTCGTGCGCCCGACCGCCGGGCACCTGGTGGCGCTGAACTGGTCGATGAAAAACATCTACAACGTCGATCCGGGCGACGTGTTCTGGGCCGCGTCCGACGTGGGCTGGGTCGTGGGCCACAGCTATATCTGCTATGCGCCGCTGATCCACGGCAACACCACCGTCGTGTTCGAGGGCAAGCCGATCGGCACGCCCGATGCGGGTACGTTCTGGCGCGTCATCTCCGAGCACAAGGTCAAGAGCTTTTTCACCGCGCCCACCGCCTTCCGCGCGATCAAGCGCGAGGATCCGAACGGCGAATTCGTCAACAAGTACGACCTGACGGGGCTCAAGGCGCTCTACCTGGCCGGCGAACGCGCCGATCCCGACACCATCAAGTGGGCGCAGCGGATGCTGGGCGTCCCGGTGATCGACCACTGGTGGCAGACCGAAACCGGTTGGGCGATCGCGGGCAACCCTCTGGGAATCGAAAAGCTGCCGGTCAAGATCGGCTCCCCCTCGGTACCGATGCCGGGCTACGACGTGCATATCCTGGACGAAGGCGGGCACGAGGTCGGCGCCAACACGCTGGGCGCCATCGCCATCAAGCTGCCGCTGCCCCCCGGCACGCTGCCGACGCTCTGGAACGCCGAAGAGCGGTTCCACAAGTCCTACCTGAACCACTTCCCCGGCTACTACGAAACCGGCGATGCCGGCTACAAGGACGAGGACGGCTACCTCTACATCATGGCGCGCACCGACGACGTCATCAACGTGGCCGGCCACCGCCTGTCGACCGGCGCGATGGAAGAGGTACTGGCCGCCCACCCAGATGTCGCCGAATGCGCGGTGATCGGCGTGAACGACGATCTGAAGGGCCAGTTGCCCATGGGCTTTCTGTGCCTGACCAAGGGCGTGAACCGCAACCATGGCGAGATCGTCAAGGAATGCATCACGATGGTGCGCGACCAGATCGGCCCGGTGGCGGCGTTCAAACTGGCCTGCGTGGTGGACCGCCTGCCCAAGACGCGGTCGGGCAAGATCCTGCGCGCCACCATGGTCAAGATCGCCGACGGGGAAGAGTTCAAGATGCCCGCCACGATCGACGACCCGGCGATCCTCGACGAGATCGCCGACGCACTCAAGGCGCTCGGCTTCCCCAAGGCGGCCTGAGGCCGCCGGCATCGGCGGGGCGGCCCAGGCCGCCCCGTATGCGACAGTTCGGCTCACCTATCTTTTTAGACATGTTGGTTCGGACCTTGCGGTCAAGGTACTAATGCGCAGTGCAACCTGCGCGAGTATTTCCATGCCGCCGTCCGCTACTTCAGAGGGCCCCGCCGAACCGGCCGCCAAGGCGCCGGTTTTCGGCGCCGCCGCCCTTCACGACGCCGAAACCCAGCGCAAGCGGGCCCAACTGCTGGGCCACGACATGCGCGCCGCGGTCACCGACATTCTGGGCGGGTTGTCGCTGGCCGATCTCGGCCCGCTGGACGATGCCTCGCGCCTGCAACTCGAACGGGTACGCAGCGCCGCTGCGCAACTCTCGCGCCTGACCGACGAGACGTTGGCCTTTTGCACCGGCGATGCGCCGGCGCTCCGGGGCGATCGCCCGACATTCCCGCTGGTCCCTTTCCTGTGCGATATCGCCAACCGCTGGACGGCCCATGCCCGCGAAAAGGGCCTGAGCTTTACCTTCGATTGGTCCGAGGACCTGCCGGCCACCATCGGCACCGACCTGACGGCGCTGGAGCGGATTTTGTCCAACCTTCTCGGCAACGCGATCAAGCATGCCGGCGCCGGCAGCATTTGCATGACCGCGGACATGGGCCCCTGCGAAAGCCTGGTTCTCGGGGTCCGCGACAGCGGCCCGGGCTTTTCCGACGAGGCGCTGGCGCGGCTTTTCGAGTATCAGGGCCGCCCCGAGAACGGGGCCAAGCCTGGCTCGGGGCTGGGGCTGCATATCGTGCGCGACCTCGCCGCGGGGATCGGCGCGCAGATGCAGGTGGCCAACCATTCCGGCGGCGCGCTGGTCTCGCTCAGCCTGCCGCGGGCGGCCTGGGCGCCCGGCGTCACCGCCCCCGCCGCGGCGCGCGAGCTGCCCGACCTGACCGGCCAGCGGGTGCTGGTAGCCGAGGACAGCCCGACCAGCCAGTTGCTGATCGGCCAGATGCTCGACCGGCTGGGGGCAGAGTACGCGCTGGCCGAGGACGGGCGCGCGGCGCTCGATGCGCTCGACCAGGGCGGGTTCGACCTCGGGCTTATCGATATCGAGATGCCCCAGCTTTCCGGCATCGACGTGATGCAGGCGCTGCGCGCGCGCGGCGGCGCCTCGGCCGACACGCCGATCCTTGCCATCACCGCCTTCGTGCTGAGCGCCAACCGCCAGGAGATCTACGCCGCCGGCGCCGATGGCATCCTCGCCAAGCCGATCATGAGCCTGGAATCCTTTGCAGAGGCCATTGCCCGTGTGCTGGAAAAGCGCACCCAGCGCCCCGAGGCCGATCCCGCGCCGCCCCAGGTCGGCTTTGACCAGTTGCATCTCGACCGGCTGCTGGCGATCTCGGGCCCGGCGGCAGGGCGCGAGCTGCTGGAGCGGTTGCAGGACGACCTCGGCGCGGTCGAGGCCGGGCTGCGCGAGGGCATCCTCCGCGCCGACCTGGCACAGTTGCGCGCACGCACCCACGTGCTGATCTCGCTGGCCGGCGCGGTGGGCGCCGAAGCGGTGCAATCGGGCGCCGAGGCCCTCAACGCCGCCGCCCAGCGCAGGGACGACCGCCGCATCGCCTCGCTCGGGCCCGCGCTGGCCGACCGGGTGGGCCGGCTGACCGCCGCGCTGGCCGAGGAATACGAGCGCCGGTACCGAGAGCCCGCGACGTGAGCCCGCCACTTCTTCTCATCGAGGACACCCCCTCGCTGCAACTCGTCTACGAGGCGGTGCTGCGCAATGCCGGACACGAGGTGATCAGCGCCTCGACGGCGCAAGAGGGGCTCGCCCGGTTCCGCCGACTGCAACCCGAGGTCGTGCTGCTCGACCTGATGCTGCCCGACCGCCCCGGCCAGGACCTGCTGGAGGACCTGCTGAAGCTCAGGCCGGCGACCCGGGTCATCGTGGTCACCGCCAACGGCTCGATCAACCGCGCGGTCGAGGCGATGCGCGCGGGCGCCTACGAGTTTCTTCTCAAGCCGTTCAACGAGCAGCGTTTCCTTCATGCGATCGACACCGCGCTGGCCGAGACCCGCGCGAACCGCCCGGCCGGCCGGCCAGTCTATGCCGCGCCGCCGCCAGAGGGGTTCCTCGGCCGGTCCGACAAGATGCGCGCGGTCTACGACCGCATCACCTCGGTCGGGCGGTCGATGGCCACGGTCTTCATCACCGGCGAAAGCGGCACCGGCAAGGAGCTCTGCGCGCAGGCGGTCCACACCGCCTCGGGCCGCGCCTTCGGGCCTTTCGTGCCGCTCAATTGCGGGGCGATCCCGGCCGACCTGCTGGAGTCCGAGGTCTTCGGGCATCTCAAGGGCGCCTTTACCGGCGCGCTCGCCGACAAGCCCGGCGCGGCGGCGGTGGCCGATGGCGGCACGCTCTTTCTCGACGAGATCTGCGAGATGGATCTCGGCCTTCAGACCAAGCTGTTGCGGTTTCTGCAGACCTCGACCATCCAGCCCGTGGGCGCGGCGCATCCGCGCAAGGTCAACGTGCGCATCGTCTGCGCGACCAACCGCGACCCGCTGGAAGAAGTCCGCCAAGGCCGGTTTCGCGAGGATCTCTACTACCGCCTGCACGTGGTGCCGATCCACCTGCCGCCGCTGCGCGAGCGCGGCGAGGACGTGGTCGAGATCGCCGAGACCGAACTTGCCCGGCTCTCGGCCGAGGAGGGCCGGTCGTTCACCGATCTCTCCGACGAGGTCAAGGCGCTGTTTCGCCGGCTGCCCTGGCCGGGCAATGTACGGCAACTGCTCAACGTGCTGCGCAACGCGGTGGTTCTGAATGACGGCCACCAGGTGACGCTGGACATGCTGCCGATCGAGTTGCACCACGCCCGCGAAGGTCTCGCGGCGGCCGGCACGCCCCTGCCCCCGGCGCCCCTGCCGAACCAGGCCGACGGCTTTGCCGGCAAGACCCTGGCCGAGATCGAGCGGCTGGTGATCCAGGCGGCGATCGACCGACATGGTGGCTCGATCCCGCAGGCCGCGCGCGAACTCGACGTCTCGCCCTCGACGATCTACCGCAAGCGCGACAGCTGGTCGAAAACCGACTGCGCGAGTTGATCTCGCCTGCTGGCGGCGGTGGCCGTGACGCGGGTGCGCCTCAGACGAACTGTTCGCGGATCAGCCGTTCTTCCAGCCCGTGGCCCGGGTCGAACAGGATGCGGTGGGCGATGGTCGGCTCGCTCGTCACCTCGACGCTGGTCACCACGCCCGCGCCGCGGCTGTCGCCCTCGGCCATGACCGGGCGCTTTTCCGGCTCCAGCACGTCGAGGCGCACGGTCGCGGTCTTGGGCAGGAGCGCCCCGCGCCAGCGCCGCGGCCGGAACGCGGCCACCGCGGTCAGCGCCAGCACGTCGGACCCGATGGGCAGGATCGGCCCGTGGGCCGAATAGTTGTAGGCGGTAGACCCCGCCGGGGTGGACACCAGCGCGCCGTCGCAGACCAGCTCTTCCAACCGCACCCGGCCATCGACCGAGATGCGCAGCTTGGCCGCCTGCGGGCCGGCGCGCAGCAGGCTGACCTCGTTGATCGCCAGTGCCTCGTAGGGTGTGCCATCGGGGCGGATGGCGCGCATCATCAGCGGGTTGATGATGGCCTCTTCGGCGGCCTCCAGCCGCTCGATCAGCCCGTCCTCGTGATACTCGTTCATCAAAAAGCCGATGGTGCCGCAATTCATCCCGTAAACGGGCGTCTCGAGATGCTGGGTGCCGTGCAGCGTTTGCAGCATGAACCCGTCGCCGCCCAGCGATACGATGACCTCGGCCTCCTCGGGCGGCACCTGGCCGTAGCGGCCGGCGAGATGGTCCAGCGCGGCGGCGGCGATCTCCGACCGGCTGGCCAAAAAGGCGATCCTTGCGATCCCGGCCATGGCTATGCGTCCCCTTGCCCCTCGCGCCAGTCTTTGCCCGGCGCGGGTCGAAACACAAGGCCCGCCCGCTGCCGCGGCCATGACATCGCCGGCCCGACAAGAGGCTTTTGCCCGGCGCCCAGTTCCGATAAACCCCGGCTATCCGGCCCGTGCCGCCTTCAAGGAGATGCCCCATGAATGTCGAGCCCCGTGACCAAGGCTTTTTCACCGAAGATCTTGCGACCCGCGACCCAGAGATCGCCAAGGCCATCGGCCTTGAACTCGGCCGCCAGCGCGACGAGATCGAACTGATCGCCAGCGAGAACATCGTCAGCCGCGCCGTGATGGCGGCGCAGGGATCGGTGATGACCAACAAATATGCCGAGGGCTATCCCGGCAAGCGCTACTATGGCGGCTGCCAGTTCGTCGACATCGCCGAGACGCTGGCCATCGAGCGGGCGTGCAAGCTGTTCGGCGTTGGTTTTGCCAATGTCCAGCCCAACTCGGGCAGCCAGGCCAACCAGGGCGTCTTCACCGCGCTCCTGCAACCCGGCGACACGATCCTGGGGATGAGCCTCGATGCGGGCGGCCACCTGACCCACGGAGCCAAGCCCAACCAGTCGGGCAAATGGTTCAACGCGGTGCAATACGGCGTGCGCGAGAGCGACCTGGAGGTCGACTACGACCAGATCGAGCGGCTGGCCAAGGAACACCAGCCGAAGATGATCATCGCCGGTGGCTCGGCCATCCCGCGCATCCTCGACTTCCCGCGCTTCCGCGAGATCGCCGACATGGTGGGCGCCTATCTCATGGTCGACATGGCCCATTTCGCCGGGCTGGTGGCCGCAGGGCTCTACCCCTCGCCCTTCCCCCATGCCCATGTCGCCACCACCACCACGCACAAGACGCTGCGCGGCCCCCGCGGCGGCATGATCCTGACCGAAGACGAGGCGCTGGCGAAAAAGTTCAACTCGGCCATCTTCCCCGGCATCCAGGGCGGGCCGCTGATGCACGTGATCGCCGCCAAGGCCGTGGCCTTCGGCGAGGCGCTCGATCCCGCCTTCAAGGCCTACCAGGAGCAGGTGATCGCCAACGCAAAGGCGCTGGGCGCGGCGCTGGTCGATGGCGGGCTCAGCCTCGTGACAGGCGGCACCGACAGCCACGTCCTGCTGGTCGACCTGCGGCCCAAGGGGGTCAAGGGCAACGCCACCGAAAAGGCGCTGGGCCGGGCCCATATCACCTGCAACAAGAACGGCATCCCCTTCGACACCGAAAAGCCGACGGTCACCAGCGGCATCCGCCTGGGCAGCCCCGCCGGCACCACCCGTGGCTTCGGCGAACCGGAGTTCGGCCAGATCGGGCGCTGGATCACCGAGGTGGTCGACGGGCTGGCCGCCAATGGCGACACCGGCAACGCCGCTGTTGAAGACAAGGTCAAGGCCGAGGTGCTGGGCCTCTGCGCCCGCTTCCCGATCTACCCCGCGCTTTAGGCGGCGCACCGGCCCCCGCCGCGGCGGGGGCCAAAATGCCTGCGCACCAATTCCTGGCGCGGGTGGGGCCGTCCACCCGTCAGACGCCCCCGCGCCACGCCAGAAAGCCCGCCAGCGCCGCGCCGAGCAGCAGCAGGTTGACGGCAAGCCCGGCCAGCACGCCCAGCGCCGCCCCCTTGCGCCGGTCCGCCATGTCGATGCCGTCGAGATATGCAACCAGCCTGTTGCGCGCCTGCCGCAAGCGCGCCATGTCCACCTGGCGCGACAGCCTGGGGTGATCGGCCCGTTTCAGCGCCTCGGCAAGCGCCGCACCGTCGCGCCGCCGAGACCGCGGCAGACGCCGCCCGGCATGGCGCAGCCGCGCCTCCAGCCCGGCACCGCGCGCGCCCAGCTTTTGCCCTAGCCGCGCGCTGACCGCCTCGGCCATCTCTTCCAGGCTCTCTGCCATTGCGCCCCCCCGTGTCCTGCGCGCCCTCATCATAGGGCGCCTGGTCCGCGCGCTTCAACATGGCTGGCCCCGCGCGGCGGCGCGGGATATGAACTGACCATGCTCAACACGATCCTCCACGGCCAGCCGGGCGCGGCCCCGCCGCTGGTCATCGCCCATGGCCTCTTCGGCTCGGCCCGCAACTGGGGCGTCATCGCCAAGCGGCTGTCCGACACCCGCCCGGTCGTCGCCGTCGACATGCGCAATCACGGCGACAGCCCCCGCGCCGACAGCCAGAGCTATGCCGCCATGGCTGACGACCTGGCCGGCGTGATCGACGCCCATGGCGGGCGGGCCGACATTCTGGGCCATTCGATGGGGGGAAAGGCGGCGATGGTGCTGGCGTTGCGCCAACCGCAGGCGATCGGCCGCCTGATCGTCGCCGACATCGCGCCGGTGGCTTACGGGCACACGCAGGCGCACCTGATCCATGCGATGCGCGGGCTCGACCTGTCGGCCGTGTCGCGCCGGGGCGAGGCCGACGCCGCGCTGGCCGCCGAGGTGGACGACCCCGGCATCCGCGCCTTCCTGCTGCAATCGCTGGACCTGAAATCCAAGCCACCCCGTTGGCGGCTGAACCTCGACACGCTCGAGGCCGAGATGGCGCGCATCATCGGCTGGCCCGACGATCTTTCCGGCCATTTCGGCGGCCCCGCGCTTTTCCTCTCGGGCGCCGCATCGGACTATGTGCGCCCCGAACACCGCGAGACGATCAAGGCGCTCTTCCCCGCGGCGCGCTTTGCCAAGCTGCCGGGCGCGGGCCATTGGCTGCACGCCGAAAAGCCGCGCGAGTTCGAGGCCGCGGTGCGCGCATTTCTCGAACTTGCGTGACATGGGCCGCACCGGCGCAAGGGCGCGCGGCGCGGCGGCATGCGGCGGCGCGCGGCCTTTGTCGGCTCAGTCGGCCGGCGTCACCATCTTGGTCATCGTGCCGTCCTTCTTGACGAACTGCCCGGCCAGGGCGGCCAGCACGTGCAGCACGATCAACAGCAGCATCACCGTTTTCAGCACCTCGTGGACCGTCCCGAAGGCGGCCGAGGTCTGCGACCAGGCGATCATGCCCGAGATCGGCAACAGGATCAGCAGCGCGTAAAACAGCCCGTACATGGCCCGGGCCACCTTCACCTGCATCTCCGAATGCGAGGGGTCGGGCGCCGGCACGCCCCGGGTGAGGCGCAGCACGATGCGCCAAACCACCAGCACCGCAATCGCGAGCCCGGTCACGATGTGAAACCCGGCCAGCGGGGTCAGGCTGGTGCTGCCGGCCTCCAACCCCTCTCGAAAGGCCGACCCGATACCGTAATTGAACACGAACTGCAGCGCCACCAGCGCGACGACTGCCCAGTGCAGGCGGATCTGCATCCGCGAATAACCATTGACCGCCATGGATCTCCTCCGAAATTTTGCGCGTCAGTTGGGGCCGGCCCCGATGGGACCGGCGGTCAGTAGAGGGCGCGGGTCACCTGCCAGGTGACCGGCACTGCCAGTACGAACCCCACGGCGGCGGCGGCGAGGATCGGCACCAGCGTCCCGTAGCCGGCGACGAGGACGGCGACGACGCCCACCCCCATCAGCGTGGATGAGATCATCGAGAACAGCAAAGTCGCAAGGCGGAACGTGACGCACCCCGGTGAGATACCGAAAACCGCGCGGACGCTAGGCACGTTTTCCCCGCGCCGTCCTTGACATGGCGCAAGACCGGATCAGAAGCTCCAGACCCGCGTGCTGCGATGCATAAGCGCCTTGGCCATCGCCGGGGGCTCTGCCACGGTGACGCCCTCGATCAGCGCCTCGGGGGTTGCGCCCTTGCCCGGCAGGTAGATCGCGCAGACCTCGGCCTTGGCGCCGGCCTTGATGGCGGCCATCAGCGCGCCCTGGGGGCTCATGTCCTTGGGCGGCTGGCCGGCGGTGGCGCTCTCGGGGGCCTCTTTCAGGGCAATGTCGGCGGCCGGGCCACAGAGCATGACGCGCACATTGGCGCCCTGCTGCAGCGCCTGCAGGGTCAGCACCATGCTCATCAACTGGGTCTGGGGGTTCTCGGCGGTGACCACGTTCACCAGCCGGTCGGCCTGTTGCGCCGCGGCGGGACCCGCGGCGAGAAGGGCGGCGAGGGCGAGGGCCTTGAGGGTGTTCATGTCGCGCTCCTTTGCGAGGAATGGTTGAGTGAAGCGCTTATATAATATATATCTGAATTACATCATATGTCGAGATGCCGCGGTTTGACCCCGGTCAAGCGGTTCCGGAGCGCCCCATGCTATGCTGGTCCCGGCAAAGGAGACCGGCGCCATGATCAGCATTGACGATATCGAAGACATGACCAGCCTGACCCGCGAGGAAATCGCGGCCATCGCGGCCCATGAACATTTGCCCGATCTCAACGCCTCGGCGCTGGGCGATTACATGATGCACATCCATCACGGGCCGCAAAAGGTGCAGGCGATGATCTGCGACGACATCCGCGATGCGCTGCACGCCGACGACGTGCCGAAGGCGCGCGAGCTTTACGCGGTGCTGCACCATTTCATCGCAGATCACCCCGAGGCGGTGCGCGGGGCCGAATAGCCCTCAGGCCCCGTCGGCCTCGGCCTTGGTGGCGTGCTCGGTGCCCGGCGCGTGTTCGGGCGGGCTGTAGGTGGTGTAGAGCTTCAGCGGCCCGTCGCCGGTGTTGACGAAGTTGTGGTAACAGCCCGAGGGCACGAAGCTGAGGTCGCCCTCTTTCACCGGCGTCTCGGTCTCGCCGATCTTGGCGCGCCCCTCGCCCTGGACGAAGACGAGGATCTGGTCGTGCCCTTCATGCACCTCGCCGCCGATCTCGCCCCCGGGCGGGATCGCCATCAGCACCAGCTGGGTCTTGTCGCCGGTGTAGATCACGTCGCGGAACTCGGTGTTGTCCTTGGCCATCGTCACGATCGGCAGGGTGGTCTTGCGTGTCTCGGTCATGCCAAGCCTCCTTTCGGCTGGAAAATGCGTCACACTTCGGGCGCGCCGGGGCGCGGGATCGGGCCCTTGGCGCGCTCGGCGCGGCGGTGGTCCCATTCCGGGTCGCGCCGCTTGATCCGGCGCGAGACCATGTAGGCCCCCGGCCAGGACAGCAGGAAACCCGCAGCGGCGGCCCCGCCGATGGCGGCCCAGTTGTAATAGCCCATCGCCAGAACGGCGATAACGAAGCCGCCGGTGACGAGCGCCCCGACAGCAAGGGTAAGGACCAGGCTCAAACGGTCCATGATAAGCCTCCTTTCAGCACTAAAACGCGCGAAGAAGGCCGATGTTCCGTGTCCGGCGCGGGCGCGGGCGATCAGACCTCGGGCAGGCCCGCGCGCAGGGCCGCGCGGCGCTGGTCGTCGGGGGCGCGGCGGGCCCAGGCGCTGTCGTTCTCCTTGATCCGGCGCGAGACGATGTAGGCCGCGGGCCAGGCCAGCACGCAGCCGATGCCGGCGCCGATGGCGACGGCGATCCAGCTGTAGAAGCCCAGCGAGAACATGACGATAACGAGGAACCCGGTGATCACAGCCCCGGTGACGGGGGTCAGCATGATGCTGAGACGGTCCATGGAAGCCTCCCTTTCTGGTGTTGCGGGAGAGATACGTGCGTCAGTCTGTCGCGGATCGGTCGGGGGTCATAACGAGGGCGTGAGCCCCGTAGGGTGGGTGGCAACCCACCATGGGCGATATCACGATGCATGGTGGGTTGCACCCACCCTACGCTTGCTGGAAAGTTCATTCCGGTTAAAGAGGCGGAGCGCCGCCCCAGAACAACTACCGTGGAAAGAGTGCCCAAACCCGGGCGGGGTGACACTAGAGGTGAACCCCGGCGAAAGTAGACTCGCGCGGAAAAGCCAAGCAGATGGGCGGCCTTCGCCCGCCCATCTGCTTCGGTGCTCTTACATGTTCCCTGCCCTCGGCAGCGGCCTCGGGCGTTCGGCGCTGAAATCGCTCCACCGGAGCGATTTCACCCCGGCCAAAGCCGGGGTCGCCCCTCACCCATCCATCTTCAACGCATTGATGAACGCCGCCTGCGGGATCTCCACCTTCCCGAACTGGCGCATCTTCTTCTTACCCGCCTTCTGCTTTTCCAGCAGCTTCTTCTTCCGCGTGGCATCCCCGCCATAGCACTTGGCGGTCACGTCCTTCCTCAGTGCCGCCAGCGTTTCCCGCGCGATCACCCGGCCGCCGATGGCCGCCTGGATCGGGATCTTGAACATGTGGCGGGGGATCAGTTCCTTGAGCTTCTCGCACATCGCCCGGCCCCGCATTTCCGCCCGGTCGCGGTGCACCATGGTCGAGAGCGCGTCCACCGGTTCGTCATTCACCAGGATCTGCATCTTGACGAGGTAATCCTGCCGGTAGCCGATCATCTGGTAGTCGAAGCTGGCATAGCCCTTGGTCACCGATTTCAGGCGGTCGTAAAAATCGAACACCACCTCGTTCAGCGGCAGGTCGTAGACCACCATGGCGCGTGAGCCCGCATAGGTCAGGTCCAGCTGTTCGCCGCGCCGGTCCTGGCAGAGTTTCAGCACGTCGCCCAGGTATTCGTCGGGCACCAGGATCGTGGCCTTGATGCGCGGCTCTTCGATATGGTCGACATGGGTCAGGTCGGGCATGTCGGCGGGGTTGTGCAGCTCGACCATCGTGCCGTCGCGCATGTAGACGTTGTAGATCACCGACGGCGCGGTGGTGATCAGGTCGATCCCGTATTCGCGTTCCAGCCGGTCGCGGACGACCTCGAGATGCAAAAGCCCCAGGAACCCGCAGCGAAAGCCGAAGCCCAGCGCGGCGGAGGTTTCCATTTCGTAGGTGAAGCTCGCGTCGTTCAGCGCCAGTTTCTCGATGGCGTCGCGCAGGTCTTCGAAATCGTTGGTGTCGACGGGGAAGAGCCCGCAGAACACCACCGGCTGGCTGGGCTTGAAGCCCGGCAGCGGCGTCTCGCAGCCCTTTTTCTCGGTGGTGATCGTGTCGCCCACGCGGGTGTCGCGCACCTGCTTGATCGAGGCGGTCAGGAACCCGATCTCGCCCGGCCCCAGTTCCTTGATCTCCTGCATGGCGGGGCGGAAGACGCCGATCCGGTCCACCGGGTAGGTGCCCCCGGTTTTCATCATCTTGATCCGGTCGCCCTTTTTCATCACCCCGTCGATGATACGCACCAGCACGACGACGCCGAGATAGGGGTCGTAATAGCTGTCCACCAGCATCGCCTTGAGCGGCTTGCCGCGGTCGCCCTCATGCGGCGGCGGCAGGCGTTTGACGATGGCCTCCAGCACGTCGGGAATGCCGAGCCCGGTCTTGGCCGAGATCTGGAGCGCGTCGGAGGCGTCGATGCCGATCACGTCCTCGATCTGCTCGGCCACGCGCTCCGGCTCGGCGGCCGGAAGGTCGATCTTGTTCAGCACCGGTACGATCTCGTGATCGGCGTCGATGGCGGTGTAGACGTTGGCCAGCGTCTGCGCCTCGACCCCTTGCGTGGCGTCGACCACCAGCAGCGAGCCCTCGACGGCGCGCATCGAGCGGCTGACCTCGTAGGCGAAATCCACGTGGCCCGGCGTGTCGATCAGGTTCAGCACATAGGTGTGGCCGTCCTTGGCGGGATAGTCGATCCGCACGGTGTTGGCCTTGATGGTGATGCCCCGCTCGCGCTCGATATCCATCGCGTCGAGCAATTGCTCCTTCATGTCGCGCTCGGCCACGGTCCCGGTGAGCTGGATCAGCCGGTCGGCGAGGGTGGACTTCCCGTGGTCGATATGGGCCACGATGGAGAAATTGCGGATATATTTGAGCTCGGTCATGGCACAGCGATATGAGGCGCTTTCGGTGGCCGGTCAATGGGGCTTGCGCGGTTTGCCTGCCGCGGCGGCGCCACGGCGGGGCATAAAGGGAAAGGAGACACGGATGAGCGAGCGGATAGCGGTCCGCGTCAAGGTTACCGGACGGGTGCAGGGCGTGGGCTTTCGTGCCTGGACCGAGCGCGAGGCGCAGGCGCTCGGGCTGGACGGCTGGGTGCGCAACGAAACGGACGGCGCCGTGACGGCCCTGATCGCGGGCCCGCGGGACCGGGTGCAGCGGCTGGTCGACGCCCTGAACAGCGGGCCGCCCGGTGCGCGGGTCGAACACGTCGTCTCCGAACCCGCGCCCGATGACGCCGGCCCCGGCTTCCGGGTGGCCTTTTGACGGTCACACAGGATTTGGCCGCGCCGTCCGTCTCTGCCCTCAAGGCAGCGCCCGTCGCTGGTATATCCGGGGCGGGAATGTCGCGCGCACCGCGCCCTGGCCCTGGCGGGCGGTTCGCTTGCGGCGAGGGCGTTTTCCGGGCCCGGCAAAGTGGTTGATCGCCACGCCGCCGGCCGCCCCGATCACCCTAATCCAGCCGCCTGATCTGCAACTGGTTTGACACCCGGCGGGTTTCGAACCGCTTGAGCTCTTGCACGAGGTCCGAGAGCTTGCGCTTGCCATAGCTGCGGGTGTCGAAATCGGGGTTGTCGGCGGTGATGTACTGGCCGATCTGGCCCAGCGTGTACCACTCGTCCTCCTGGCTGATCTTGTCCATCGCGCGGATGATCAGTTCCGCCGCCTCCTTTGGCGGGCGCTTGGTCGCGGTCGGCACGGGATCGCCTTTTTGCGGCGTGGACGTCTCTTCCACCAGGTTCTCGATCAGCACGAACCGGTTGCAGACGTTGCGCAGGCTGACCGGCGCCTTGGCCTCGCCGATGCCGATCACGTCGAGCCCTTGCTCGCGGATGCGGCTGGCCAGCCGGGTGAAATCGCTGTCGGACGAGACCAGCACGAAGCCGTCGAACCGGCCCGAATGCAAGATGTCCATCGCGTCGATGACGAGACCGATGTCAGAGGCATTCTTGCCCTTGGTATTGGCGGTTTCCTGGTGGGCGACGAGGCCCAGCTCCATCACTTTTCCGGCCCAGGGGTTGAGCCGGGTCGATGACCAGTCGCCATAAACGCGTCTGAGTGCTGGCTCACCGAAAGAGGTGATCTCTTTCAGGATCGGCTCGGCATAGCGGGCGGGAATGTTGTCGGCGTCGATCAGGACGGCGAGGAGGGGCGGTTTCTTGTCGGGCATCTCTGCTTTCTCGTTCTTGGGGCGCGCCAAGAGGGCGCGCCCGGCTCTGGTCCTCACATGGGGCAGCGGGGCGGGTTAGTAAACCACCACCGCACGGATGCTTTCGCCCGCATGCATCAGATCGAACCCCTTGTTGATCTCGTCCAGCGTCAGGGTGTGGGTAATCATCGGGTCGATCTCGATCTTGCCCTGCATATACCAGTCGACGATCTTGGGCACGTCGGTTCGGCCGCGCGCGCCGCCGAAGGCGGTGCCTTTCCAGGTGCGCCCGGTCACCAGCTGGAAGGGGCGGGTGGCGATCTCGGCCCCGGCGGGGGCCACGCCGATGATGATGCTCTCGCCCCAGCCCTTGTGGGCGCATTCCAGCGCCGCGCGCATCACGCCCACATTGCCGGTGGCGTCGAAGGTGTAATCGGCGCCGCCCTTGGTAAGCTCTACCAGGTAGGGCACCAAATCGCCCTCCACCTCGGAGGGGTTCACGAAATCGGTCATGCCGAACCGTTCGGCAATTTCGCGTTTGCCGGGGTTGAGGTCGACGCCGACGATCTGGTCGGCCCCGATCAGCCTGAGCCCCTGGATGACATTGAGACCGATGCCGCCGAGACCGAAGACCACGGCGCGGCAGCCCGGTTCGGCCTTGGCGGTATTGATCACCGCGCCAACGCCGGTGGTCACGCCGCAGCCGATGTAGCAGACCTTGTCGAAGGGCGCGTCGGGCCGGATCTTCGCCAGCGCGATCTCGGGCAGGACCGTGTAGTTGGAAAAGGTCGACGTGCCCATGTAATGCAGGATCGGATCGCCATCGAGCGTGGTAAACCGCGAGGTGCCGTCGGGCATCACCCCCTGCCCCTGCGTCGAGCGGATCGACTGGCAGAGGTTGGTCTTGGGGTTCAGGCAGTATTCGCATTCCCGGCATTCGGGCGTGTAGAGCGGGATGACGTGGTCGCCCTTTTTCACGCTTGTGACGCCCGGGCCGGTATCGACCACCACGCCCGCGCCCTCATGCCCCAGGATCGCGGGAAACAGCCCCTCGGGGTCGGCGCCCGAGAGGGTGAATTCATCGGTATGGCAGATGCCGGTGGCCTTGATCTCGACCAGCACCTCGCCCTCGCGGGGGCCGTCGAGATCGACCTCGGTCACCTCCAGCGGCTTGCCGGCCTGCCAGGCCACGGCTGCACGGGTTCTCATGCGCTCTCCTCCCTGTTCACTGGGGCGAGAATGGGGCAAAGACCGGGACCGTGCAACGGTCGGGACGCGGGCGTCAATCCTTCGTGCGATAGTCGTCGTGGCACGACTTGCACGCGCTGCCGAGATCCATCAGCGAGGCCCTCAATGCGTCGGGCGTGCCGACATCCGCCGCCTCGGCCCGGGTCTGGAGCGTCTCGGCCTTGGCGGTGAAATCGTCGAAATCCTCCCAGATGGCGGGTTTGGCGGTCGATTCGGGGTCGTCGGCCTGCATCTCGAAAAGCGCCGGCACCTCGGTGGCTTGCTCGGCGATGGCGGCGCTGGCGGCGCTGGCCACGTCGGGGTCGAAGCCGCGCTCGCCCTTTGCCATCTCGCTGATGATCTTCATGTTCTTGCCGATCTTGTCCATCGCCTCCTGGCGCGCCTTGACCGTCGGGTCGGTGGCGTCGGCAGCCTGGGCCAGGGGTGCGGCCAGCGCGGCGGCCGCGATCAGCGCGGCGGGGAAGATACGGGTCATGGTCATTGGCATGTCCTCCTGTTGGGTGCGGGCAGGGTAGACCGGATGGGCCTCGGACAGGGGTCACATCGTCGTCAGCGCCTCGACTCGCGCCGCAGCGGCCTGCTATATGGAACATATAGTGAACATACAGGCCGCCATGCCCGCCCGCCGTATCCTGTCGCTGTGGTTTCCCCGCCTCGCCGCCGAGCGTCTTCAGCGCGCGGCGCGCGGACTGCCGCCCGGGCCGCTGGCGGTGCTGGCCGAGGAAAACGGCGCCGAGGTGATCGCCGCACTCTCGGCCGAGGCCGAGGCGGCGGGGCTTTACCCCGGCCAGCGGTTCAGGGATGCCTGCGCGATCTGCCCGGCGCTCGTCACCCGCATGGCCGACCCCGCCGCCGAGGCCGCCTTTCTGACCGGCCTCAGGCGCTGGGCGGCCAAGTTCTCGCCCTGGGTCGCCGAAGAGCCGCCCGATGCGCTGGTGATCGACATCACGGGCTGCGCGCATCTGTTCGGGGGCGAAGAGGCGCTGATGGCGCAGGTCCAGGAGGACTGCGCAGGCCTGGGGCTGAGCGTGCGGGCGGGGCTGGCCGATACCCGCGGCGCGGCCTGGGCGCTGGCGCGCTATGCCGGGCGGCGGGCCGCCCCCCACCGCAGCGGCGACGCCATCGCGCAAGAGGCCCGCGCGACCCGCGCCCGCGCCGCCCGCCGCCGGGGCGCACCGCCGCGGCCCGCCACCGGGCCCGCGGGCCGGATCGCGGCCCCGGGCCAGACCCGGCAGGCCCTCGCGCCCCTGCCGCTCGCCGCCCTGCGCCTGCCGGGCGAGACGGTGGCGGGGCTCGCGCGGCTCGGCCTGCACAGGGTCGAAGATATTCTGGGCATGCCCCGCGCGCCGCTGGCCCGGCGCTTCGGCCGGGCGGTGGTCGAACGGCTGGACCAGGCGCTCGGGGCCACGCCGGAACCCATCTCGCCCGCCGCCGCGCCCCTGCATTTCGCCGTGCGCCTCAGCCTGCCCGAACCGATCGGGCTGGAGACGGACATGCTGGCCGGGCTCGACCGTCTGCTCCCGGTGCTCTGCGCCCGGCTGCGCGACAAGGGGCGCGGCGCGCGGCGGGTGCAGCTTCAGGCCTGGCGCGCCGACCGCGGGGTGGAACGCGTCGAGGTGGGCCTGGCACGCCCCGCCGACACCCCCGACCCGATCCGGCCGCTTCTTGCTATGAAGCTTGGCGAGATCGACCCGGGTCCGGGCATCGACCGGCTGCGCGTCGAGGCGATGCAGACCGAGCCGCTGCACCCCCGCCAGCACGCCGGCCATGCGGCCGCGGCCGAGTCCGCCGCGGCGCGGCAGGCCGGCGATAGCGGGCTCGACGACCTGATCGGGCGGCTGGGCGCGCGGGTGGGGATGGACGCGATCCTGCGGCTCTACCCGGCCGAAAGCCACGTGCCCGAGAAAGGCTATCAGGTGCTTGCCGCCGCGTGGTCGGCCCCGTGCGAGCACTGGCCCGACCGCCATCTGCACCGGCCGCTTCTGCTCTGCCCGCCGGAACCGGTGGCCGCCCCCGACCGCCCCGCGCCGCCGACCGCCTTCCGCTGGCGCGGGCGCCGCTTTCACAGCCTCGGCGCCGCGGGCCCCGAACGCATCGCGCCGGAATGGTGGCTCGACGACCCGGCCTGGCGCTCGGGCGTGCGCGACTATTGGCGGGTGGACACCGAAGAGGGGCCGCGGCTGTGGCTTTACTACGCCCACGGGGCCGAGATGTCGTCGGGCTGGTTCTGCCAGGGGCAGTTCGCCTGAGACGGGACGCCAAGAAAATGCCCCGTGACGCAGGACGCGCCCGGGGCAGAGACAAGCGAAGGCTCCGATGCCGCGGCTGGGTGGGGGCTGTTAGTCCGCAGCACCGGAGTAGCGTCTTCGCTATGCCCCGTTGTCGCTGGCAAAACTGGCACATTCGCGGTCGGCGCGGGAAAATCCCGGGGTGATTTCCGGGCAAAAGCCGGGCAAGGCTTGATTTGCCCGGCCAAGGGCGGCACCTTTCGGCAATGACCGCGTTGCCGCCCACGCCCTTTCCCGGCCCCGCCCACCTGCCCGAGCAGGTCAGTTTCGACCGTGCCGAACTGGGCGCGATCCTCACGGTCTACGGGCGCATGGTCGCCGCCGGGGAATGGCGCGACTACGGCATTTCCTGCCTGCGCGAGGCCGCCGTCTTCTCGATCTTCCGCCGCACCGCCGAGCACCCGCTCTACCGCGTCGAGAAACGCCCCAAGCTGCGCCAGCGGCAGGGCATGTACACGGTGATCGGCATGGACGGCCGCATTCTGAAACGCGGGCACGACCTCAAGACCGTGCTGCGCGTGCTGGAAAAGAAACTGATCCGCCCGGTCACCGACTAGACGCCGGCGAGACCCGCTTGTGCGCCGTCGGCGGCCCCTCGCCCTGGGCCTCGATCCGGGCGATGGCCGCCGCGATATCCTCGTAGGCCACGGCCATGTGATAGGCATTGGCATGGATCATCCGCGTCTCGTCGACCGCCAGCGACACATGGCCCTTCCAGAACAGCAGATCGCCCCGCCGCGGACGCGTGCCCGGCGCCAGCGCCGCGCCGAGCGCGGCCTCCTGTAAATCGCTGTCGCCCGGGCAGGGCCGCCCGCAGGCCAGCCACGCCACCTGCACCAGCCCCGAACAGTCGATCCCCCAGGCCGAGTTGCCGGCCCAGAGATAGGGCACACCCAGAAACCGCTCGGCCAGCGCGACCGGGTCGTCCTCAGGCGCATCGAGCGGGCGCAGATGCGCGCGGGGCACGAACCAGCCCTCGGCGGTCTCGACGAACCGTTCGCCCTGCGCCACCACCCGCAGCCGGCTGCCGTAACTCAGCGCACAGATATCGACGCTCTTGATGTCGGGCGCCGGATAGGCGTGGGTCGCCAGGGCCGAGACCGAGTGGGTGGGCGCCCCCTCGGGCCCCAGCGCCCCGGCCTCGATATAGCCGACGAACCCGTCCCGCGCGGCGTATCCGAAGGCCCAGCCGTCATGCTCTTCCAGCAACTCGAACCCCTCGCCGTAAACCAGCTGACGCTCGCGCGCCCCGCCGGGCGCGCGCATCAGGTCGGCCAGCGGGCGGGCGATCCGGCGCGGCGCGGGCTGGACAAAGCGCGCGGCCTCTACCTGCCCACGCAGATGCGCCGCGGCGACCCGGCCGTTGGCGGGTGTCAGACGCCGATCCATGCTCAGAGCCCCAAAAGCCCCGGCAGCGCGTCGAGCAATGCGCGCGCACCCTGCCCGACGCCGCCCTTGGGCCGCGCCGGCGCATCTTTGGGCTGCCAGCCGTAGATATCGAAATGGATGTAGCGCGCCGCCCCGGCGAAGCGCCGCAAGAACAGCGCCGCGGTGATCGAGCCGGCAAAACCGCCCGCCGGCGCGTTGTCCAGATCAGCGATCCCCGGCTCGATCATCGCCTCGTAAGGCGCGTGAAAGGGCATCCGCCACACCGGGTCCGCCACCCGCGCGCCGGCTTCGGCCAACGCCGCGGCGGCCGCGTCGGCATCGGTGTAGAAGGGCGCGATGTCGGGCCCGACGGCCACCCGCGCCGCGCCGGTCAGCGTGGCCATCGACACGGTCAGGTCGCTGTCTTCCTCGGCGGCCAGCGCCAGCGCGTCGGCCAGGACCAACCGGCCCTCGGCATCGGTGTTGTTGACCTCCACGGTCAGCCCGTTGCGCGCGGTCAGGATGTCCTGCGGCCGGAACGAGGTCGAGGACACGCTGTTTTCCACCGCCGGCACCAGCACCCTCAGGCGCAAAGGCAGGCCCAGCGCCATGATTGTCTGTGCCAGCCCCAGCACGGTGGCCGACCCGCCCATGTCCTTTTTCATCAGCCCCATCGAACTGCCGGGCTTGAGGTTGAGACCGCCCGTATCGAAACACACGCCCTTGCCCACCAGCGTCAGCCGGGGCCCGGCGCTGCCCCAACGCATCTCCAGCAGGCGCGGCGGCTGGGGCCCGGCCCGGCCAACCGCGTGGATCAGGGGAAAGTTCTGCGCCAGCAGGTCGTCGCCGCGCACCGCGCTGGCCTCGGCCCCGAAGCGGCCCGCCAGTGCAAAGAACGCGTCCTCCAGCGCCGCGGGGCCCATATCGGCGGCGGGGGTGTTGATCAGGTCGCGCGTCAGCGCCTCGCCCGACGCAATCGCCTCGATCCGCGCGGCATCGAAGCCCTCGGGCGGCTGCAACCGTGCCGGGTCGCGCGGGTCGGGTTTGCGGTAGCGGTCGAACCGGTAGCCGGCCAGCAACCAGCCCAGCGCCTCTTCCTCCAGCGCCATGCCCTCGGGCCACTCGGCCAGACGGTACGCGCCCCCGGGCAGCCGCGCCGCCGCAGCCGCGAGGTGAAACCGGCCCCGGGTCCGCGCCGCGGCGCTGCCATAGCCCAGCGCCACCCCCGCCACGGCACCGCCCGGCCCCGGCATCGGCTGCGCCTCGCCCAGCCGCGCGCTAAATCCGGTTTCCGCCAGCCAGGCGGCTTGCGTTGCGGGCAGCCCGGCGCGCCAATCCTCCAGCTCGGCCTCCTCGATCACGAAAAGCGGGGTGGCGGGCAGGTCGGGGGCGGCAAAGCCGAGGGTCATCAGGCGCTCCGGGTTGGTTGCGAACGGCCCGGTCAAGGTAACGGGTTCCGCCCGGCCCGCAAGGCGCGATCAGCCGGCCCCCTCGTCCAGATGGCGCACCAGCGCGAGGCTGCGCGCCGCCACGCGGTCCAGCCGCTGCACTGTCGCGCAGATCGCGGTGTCGTCAGCCATCTCTGCCGCACCGGCCACGCCCCCGGCGGCCAGCGACACCCCGGTCAGCCCGACCGCCCCGGCCAGCCGCGCGACGCGCCGCGCGTGGCGCGCCAGCCCTGCGCGGTCACCCCGGTCCGCCGCCGCGCGCAGGGCGCCCAGATCCTGCCCCAGCAGCGGCAGCAGCGCAGCGATCATCTGCCCGGCGCGCGCCTCGCCCAGCGCCAGATACATCCCCGCGATCCGCTCGGGATCGAGCTTGAGCGGCTCTCTTGGCCGCAAGGCGACAAGCTGCGCCACGCGCACCCCCTGACCGACCGGCCCCCACCGCCGGCGGCGATCCTGCGCGGCGATGCTGAAGAAATGGTTCGCCGGTGCGCATAAAACCGCTCGAAAAGTGTGTGGATAGGTCCTAGACAGCCGATTGAGATCGAAAGGAGACGCCCATGCCGCAGGCCCGCCCCCTGCCCGGATACCTCGCCCAGCGCTATCACGGGTGGCGCGCAACCAGCTATGCCGAAAACAGAACCTGGCACCGCCGCCTGGCCGAAGAGGGCCAGAGACCGCGCGCCATGGTCGTGGCCTGCTGCGACAGCCGGGTAAACGTGATCTCGGTCTTCTCGGCGGAGGAGGGCGAGCTCTTCATCCATCGCAACATCGCCAATGTCGTGCCGCCCTACGCACCCGACGGCGACCACCACGGCACCTCGGCCGCGGTGGAATACGCGGTCAAGCATCTGAAGGTCGCGCATATCCTGGTCATGGGGCATTCCCAGTGCGGGGGCATCCGCGGCTGCCATGACATGTGCGCGGGCAAGGCGCCCGACCTTGAGGAAAAGACCAGCTTCATCGGCCGCTGGATGGACATCCTGCGCCCCAGCTACGAACGCCAGTCCGGCATCGAGGACGAGGCCGAGCGGCTGCGCGCGATGGAGAAAGACGGCCTTCTGGTATCGCTGGAAAACCTGATGAGCTTTCCCTTCGTGCGCGCGGCGGTCGAGGCGGAGGACCTGACGCTGCACGCGATCTGGAACGACCTTGGCGAAGGCACGCTGGAATATTACGATCAGCACACGGACCGGTTCGTCCTGGTCTGAGCAAGGCCGGGCCGCGGCGGCGGCGTGCCCCGCGGCTCGGGCATTGCGTCTCATTGCGCAACCGGCGCGCCGCGGTTAACGGTTTTCGCAGCGCCGGAAATCGGCGCCGGTCATAACCGAAAAGGAGGTGGACGTTGTTTCAGTTCCTCGCACTTTACCTGTTGCTCTCGCTGGCCGTGCTGATGGGCGCGGCCGAGGTCGAGCGCCGCGCGATCGTCGCCCGCAGGCTTGGGCCGAATGGCCGCGCCATGCTGCTGGCCCTCGCGGCGTCGGCGATCGCGGCGCTGGGCGTCACCGCCGCCACCGCCTATGAGTGGGGCTGGATCAACATGCTTCACGTGCTCGGAGGATTGATCGTCTATCACGGCGTGATGGGCATCTTCCTCGTCCACGGGCTGCAAGAGGTTTCGGCCCGGGCCGCGGGCCACGGCACATCCTGACGCGCCGGCACGCCGGCGACGGGAGCGGCCGCTAGCGCAGCACCTTGCCGTCGGGCCAGACGATGCGGTGCGACAGCGCGATCTCGCGCGTCTCGCCCGGAGCCAGTTCGACGCGCCAGGCCATCACCCCGCGCTTGCCGTCGATATCGGTCTCGGCGGGCGCTGGGTCGGCCTTCCAGGTGATTTCCAGGTCTTCCTGTTCGGAAAAGGGCACGCGGTCGATCACCCGCAGCGGCCAGGTCTCGCCGGTGAGGTTTTCCACCTCTATGCGCACCGCCTCGGTCTCTTCGTTCGATTTGCGGATCACGCCCCGGTCGCCCTCTTCGCGGTCCTCGACGGTGCGGGTCAGCCGCAGCCCCTCGATGGGGCCGAAGGCCAGCGCGGCCGTTCCGCCGGCCGGGATCAGCTCGAGGCTTTGCACACCTATATACCGGCCATCGAGGTAAAAGGCAGCCTCGGCGCCCGGCAGGATCAACTCGCCCGTGTCGTTGGTGATCTCGGCCATCAGATAGGCGGTGGCGTCCAGCATCGGCACGGCACGGGCGCTGATCTCGGCCGCGGTCGAAAGCGTGCCGAGCGCCAGCCGTACATTATCGGCGCCCGAGGCGATATCGACCGGGTCGGGATAGGCGTAGCGCACCGAAAGCCCGTCATACTCGGCCGTGGCCACGATCGGCGGCGCCGGCGCGGGCTCGGACAGGGCCATCTCGGCATCGGCCATGGGCGCCCCGGCCCCGACCGCATAGCGCTCTGCCGGGTCGCCGATGCGCCGCCGATCGGGCCACAGCTCGGCCGGGGCCACCTGGCCGCTGGGGCGCACGGTGGACAGGCTGAGCGTCGCGCCGACCCAGTTCTCGCCGGTCCACTGGGCGACGAGCGCGCCGCGCTCGATGGTCAGTTGCCCCGCGGTGCGGTCGAGCCGCAGATCGTAGACCGGCCGCCACTGCGCCGCCCCGACGGGATATTCGATGGTCACCACCCCCTCGGCCGCAGCCGGCGCGGACACCTCGACGCCCACCATCGCCCGCGCCTCGTCCTCGGGCACCAGCGCGTCGCGGGCCTGCCGGGCACGGGCCAACGCCTCTTCCAGAGGTTTCAGCGCACGCTGGGCATCGGCGGCGCGGCGCTCGGCCTCTTGCTGAGAACGCAGCGCCGACAGGGTTTCAACCCCGATCAGCGCGGTCATCTCGCGCAGGGCGGCCACCTCTACCTCGGCGAGGTCGGGCGCCTCGCGCAGGGCCTTAAGAAAGCTCAGCCGGGCGCGGGCGGCCTCGGCCTCTGCCCGGATCGCCTCGACCCCGGCGGCGGCCTCGCGCAGCGCCGCCTCGGCGCGCTCGACCTCGGCCTCGGCAGCCTCAAGCGCGGGGTCGGGCGCGTCGTCGCGCGGCGGCACGAAATCGTCGCGGGCGGTGACGCTACCCATCGTCGCCCCCGACACGGCCACACGGATCGCATCGATCGGCGTCGTTCGCGGCAGGTCGGCCAGCATCAGCCTGTGCTGGCCGGCGGGAATGGAAAACGGAACGCTGCGCGTCACCGTGGCCCCGTCGGGGTAAAGCGTGACGGCACTGACCGCGCTGGAAAGGGCAATGTCCTCGGCCCATAGGGCCGAGGGGACGAGCAACAGGGCTAGGGCAAGGGCACGCATGGGATTCGCTCCGGTTCAGCCGCGGCAGGGCCAGCCTGCGGCAGGGGCGGGAGCGCTGGCAAGCGAAAGAAGGGCCCGCGCCGCTGGCGGGCCCTGCCGCCCCTCAGCCCTTCTTCAGCACCTCGCGGCCCAACAGCTCGGCAATCTGCACCGCGTTCAGCGCCGCGCCCTTGCGCAGGTTGTCCGAGACGCACCACAGGTTCAGCCCGTTCTCGATGGTCGAATCCTGCCGGATGCGGCTGATGAAGGTGGCGAAATCGCCCACGCAGTCGACCGGCGTCACATAGCCGCCATCCTCGCGCTTATCCACCACCATGATGCCGGGGCTTTCGCGCAGGATGTCGCGCGCCTCGTCCTCGTCGAGGAATTCCTCGAACTCGATATTGATCGCCTCGGCATGACCGACGAAAACCGGCACCCGCACGCAGGTCGCGGTGAGCTTGATCGAGGCGTCGACGATCTTTTTCGTCTCGGCGACCATCTTCCATTCTTCCTTGGTCGAGCCATCGTCGAGGAAGACGTCGATATGCGGGATCACGTTGAACGCGATCTGCTTGGGGTAGACGCTGGGCTCGACCTCCTGGCCGGGCACGTACATGCCCTTGGTCTGGTTCCACAGCTCGTCCATCGCCTCTTTGCCCGAGCCCGAGACCGACTGGTAGGTCGAGACCACCACGCGCTTGATCGTGGCGCGGTCGTGCAGCGGCTTGAGCGCCACCACCATCTGCGCGGTCGAGCAGTTGGGGTTGGCGATGATGTTCTTCTTGGAATAGCCGTGGACCGCCTGCGGGTTCACTTCCGGTACGATCAGCGGCACGTCGCGGTCGTAGCGATAAAGCGACGAGTTGTCGATCACCACGCAGCCCGTCTTGGCGGCCTTGGGCGCATATTCCTTGGTCGGGCCAGAGCCGATGGCGAAAAGCGCGATATCCCAGCCCGTGAAATCGAAGGTGTCGAGATCCTGGGTTTTGATCGTCTTGTCGCCAAAGCTGCATTCGGTGCCCAGCGAACGGCGCGAGGCCAGCGCGGCGACCTCGTCAACCGGGAATTCCCGCTCGGCGAGGATGTTCAGCATTTCACGGCCCACATTGCCCGTGGCGCCGACGACGGCGACTCTATAGCCCATCAGGGTCTCCTTGCATCGCTAGGATTTGCCGCCGTGCCATAGCGGAAAGCGCGGCGACGTGAAAGGCCCACCTCAGCACGCGGAGCGCGCCTGGGCCAGTTTTCGGGCCACCGTGCCGGGGTCAAGCCGCGGCGCGCCGTCGGGGCCGGTCTCGACCCGCGGGTAATAGACCTGGTCGAGATAGCTCATGAAGGCGGCGCGCAGCGCCGGCTCGAACCCCAGCGCCTCGGGCGCGGCCAGCGCGGCGGCCAGCGCGTCGGGGCCGCCGACCGGGGTCGCCACACCCGGTATGGCGAAAAACGCCTCGCCCAGCACCAGCACGGGCTTGTCATGAAAAAACGCCTGCAGCCCGACCGAGGAATTGATCGTGATCACGCCCCGGCTGGCCGCGACCTGGGCGAAGGTGTCGGTTGCGTTGTCGATGACGATGGCCCCCTGCGCCCGTTCCCGGGCGGCGGCCAGCGCCGCGCCCATCGGGATGCGCGACGACGGGTGTTCCTTGATGCGCAGGTGCCAGCCCGCGGGCAGCGCGCGTGCCGCCTCGGCCAGTGCCGCGATCATCCCCTCGACCGAGCCCACCCAGCCGCCGAATCGGGTGATCTGGCTGTCATTGGGCACCTGCAGCGGTACGAAGAGAAAGCTGCCGGCACCCGCCAGCCCCGCCGCGTCGCCCTGCCCCACATCGCGCCGGCGCGCCGCTCGGGCCACCAGACCCGCGCCAAGGCCGCGCCAGTCCTCGCCCAGCCGGCCGGGCGCTTCTTCCGCCCAGGCGCGGTAGAAACCCGGCTCGCGCGGCAGGCTCGCCGCCGCGTTCACCCCCGCGGGGTCGAGCGTGATCCGCCCCGGAAACGGCGCCAGCTCCATGAAAAGCCGCGCCGCGCCGGCATCTTGCGCGCCCTCGATGAACACGCGGCGCGACCCGGTCATGCCGTTCCAGCAGACCGCCACATGGTCGGGATGGCGCGCGAAATAGCCCCGCGCCCAGGCGTATTGCCGGATCAGAAGCTGCCGTTTCAGCCAGCGCCCCAGCGCCCCCCGCGGCTGGCGCTTGGCCACCGCCAGCGCCGCCTCGGCCCGGGCCGCGGCCTCGGGGTAGCGCCCGAGGGAAAGCCCGATCACGGCCAGCCGCCGCCCGCCCTCGCCCGCCGCGCCGACGAGCGCGCGAAACAGCGCGTCCTTCTGGGGCTTCCAGCCCGCGAGATAGGCGATCATCGGCGGCTCCGTCTTCCCCGGCGCCACGCTAGTGCCCGCCCGGCCCCGCCGCAACCTGCCCCGCCCGCGACACCGCGCCGGTCTGCGCGGCCGGGGCCGCGGCGTGCGTTGCCTGCGCTCACCCGTCCGTGCCCAGATGCCGCCGACCGCGCGCGGCGGCTAGCCGCACCTGCCGCTGACGCTCGCGAAACCGCGCCTTTTGCGCCTCGGTCAGGTCCGCCGCGCAGCGATGGCAAGAGACGCCCTCCTCGTACCCCGGCCGCGCGCGGTCCTCGGGCGAAAGCGGCCGCCGGCAGCCATGGCACAGCAGATGCGGCCCCTCGGCCAGCCCGTGACCAACCGACACACGACCATCGAAAACGAAACAGGCCCCCTGCCAGAGGCTGTCGGCCTCGGGCACCTCTTCGAGGTACTTCAGAATACCGCCCTTGAGGTGGTAAACCTCCGCCATTCCCTGCCCCAGCAGGTAATTCGTCGACTTCTCGCAGCGAATGCCGCCGGTACAGAACATGGCGATTCGCTTGTTGTGGAAGCGGTGGCGATTGGCCTCCCACCACGCGGGAAAGGCGCGAAAGCTGTCGGTGCCGGGGTCGATCGCGCCCTCGAACGTGCCGATGGCCACCTCGTAGGCGTTGCGCGTGTCGATCACCGCGACATCCGGCGCGGAAATCAGCGTGTTCCAGTCGCGCGGCTCGACGTAGTGGCCCACCCGCGCGCGCGGGTCGATATCGGGCTGGCCCATGGTGACGATCTCGCGCTTGAGACGCACCTTGATCCGGCCAAAGGGCATCTCGGCGGCATGGCTTTCCTTCCATTCCAGCGCGTTACAGCCCGGCAGGGCCCGCAGATGCGCCAGCACCGCGTCGATCCCCGCGCGCGGCCCCGCGATCGTGCCATTGACCCCCTCGCCGGCCAGCAGCAGCGAGCCCTTGACGCCGCCCGCCGCACAGACGGCGCGCAGCGGCGCGACCAGCGCGGCGGGATCGTCGAGACGTGTGAAATGGTAAAGCGCGGCTATCGTGACCATGCCCGCCCTCATAGCCCCGCCCGCCCGCCTGCGGCAAGGGCGGGGCATTGACGGATCGGGGGCGGCCACTTACCCACGAACAGGACCCATCGGAGGACAGGCCCATGCGACCCGCGAACGAAGCCCTGATCGTCGTCGACGTGCAAAACGATTTCTGCCCCGGCGGCGCGCTGGCCGTGCCCGGCGGCGACGAGATCGTGCCGCGGGTCAACGCGTTGATGGACGAGTTCCAGGTCGTTGTGCTGACGCAGGACTGGCACCCGGCAAACCATTCCTCTTTCGCCTCCAACCACGAGGGGAAGAAACCCTACGAAGTGATCGACATGCCCTATGGCGCCCAGATCCTCTGGCCCGACCATTGCGTGCAGGACACCTACGGCGCCGCCTTTCACCGCGACCTCGCGGTCGGCAAGGCGCAGTTCGTGGTGCGCAAGGGCTTTCGCCCCGAGATCGACAGCTATTCGGCCTTCTTCGAGAACGACCATGAGACCGAAACCGAGCTCGACACCTGGCTCAGCGCCCGCGGCGTCGACCACGTCACCATCGCCGGCCTCGCCTGGGATTTCTGCGTGCAGTATTCGGCTCTAGACGCCGCCAAGCTGGGCTACGCGGTGACCGTGCTCGAAGGCGCCTGCCGGGCGATCGACCTCGACGGCTCGTCCGAGGACGCCCGCGCCGCGCTGCTGGACGCGAACGTGGTGCTGGAGCCCTGACATGGTGGATATCGCCACCCGGGTCTATAACCACAAGTGGAAGATCGACCCGATCGTGCGGTCGCTGATCGACACCGATTTCTACAAGCTCCTGATGTGCCAATCGGTGTTCCGCAACAAGCGCGACACGCATGTCAGCTTTTCGCTGATCAACCGCAGCACCGAAATCCCGCTTGCCGAGCTGATCGACGAGGGCGAGCTGCGCGAGCAGCTCGACCATATCCGAACGCTCAGTCTGACCCGCGGCGAAAGCACCTGGCTCAGGGGCAACACCTTTTACGGCAAGCGGCAGATGTTCCGCTCGGACTTCATGGAATGGTTCGAAAACCTGCGCCTTCCGCCCTATTACCTGGAAAAGCGCGACGGCCAGTACGAGCTGACCTTCGAAGGCCGCTGGCCCGAGGTGATGCTGTGGGAAATCCCCGCGCTCGCGGTGCTGATGGAGCTGCGCTCGCGCGCGGTGCTTGAGACCATGGGCAAGTTCGAGCTGCAGGTGCTCTACGCCCGCGCGATGACCAAGCTGTGGGAAAAGATCGAGCGGCTGCGCGACCTCGACCGGCTGCGCGTCGCTGATTTCGGCACCCGCCGGCGCCATTCCTTCCTCTGGCAGGACTGGTGCGTGCAGGCCATGTTCGAAGGGCTGGGCGAAAAATTCGTCGGCACCTCGAACTGCCTGATCGCCAAGAACCGCGACCTCGAGGCGATCGGCACCAACGCTCACGAGTTGCCGATGGTCTACGCCGCGCTGGCCGAAACCGACGCAGAGCTGCGCAAGGCGCCCTACAGGGTGCTGGCCGACTGGCACGAGGAACACGAGGGCAACCTGCGCATCATCCTGCCCGACACGTACGGCACCGAGGGGTTCTTGGAAAACGCGCCCGACTGGCTGGCCGGCTGGACCGGCATCCGCATCGATTCCGGCGACCCGGCGACCGGCGCCGAAACGGCGATCCGCTGGTGGAAATCTCGCGGCGAGGACCCGCGCAAGAAGCTGATCATCTTCTCCGACGGGCTGGACGCGGACAAGATCAGCGACCTGCACCGGCAATTCGACGGCCGCGCCAAGATCAGCTTCGGCTGGGGCACGCTGCTCACCAACGATTTCCGCGGCCTTGTGTCAGACGACCGCCTGGCGCCTTTCTCGCTGGTCTGCAAGGCGGTCAGCGCCAACGGCCGGCCAACGGTGAAACTCTCGGACAACCCCAACAAGGCAATGGGCCCCGCCGGCGAGATCGCGCGCTACAAGCGCGTCTTCGGCGTGGGCGAGCAGGAGGCGCTGGAGGTCGTGGTCTGACCGCCCCTGCCCGGCCTTGCGCGCCTTTCGATCGCCCGCCATGGGTATTTGGACCAAGAAGAAGGGCAAAGGCGTGCCCCTGGCTTCTTCTTGGTCCAAATACCCAACTCCACAACGCCGCCGCCGGCGCGACGCCGCGGGCCGTGCATGATCGGCTCAGCCGATATGGAAGAGCGGCTGGCCCGCCATCACGGCATGCGCGGTGCGCAGCGCGCGGTTGAGATAGGCACGGACCTGCGGGTCGTCGGAGGCGCGGCGCGGGATCGTCCAGCCCACCGAGGCCAGCGTGCGGAGCATGACGAAGACCGGCAGGATGGCGTGGTCGTCGCGGGTCAGCGGGCGCAGCGTGGCGTAGCCCTCGACAAGGCCGGTCGCGATCGCGTCGAGCGCGGGTTCCTCGAGATTCTGGCTGAGCGCGGTGCCGAGATCGTAGAGGCGGAAGCCGAAGCCGCAATCGTCGAAATCGATCAGGCGCGCGTGGTGTCCGTCGAAGAGGATGTTCTCGCGCAGCAGGTCGGCGTGGATCAGGCCCTGATCGGCGCCTCCGGCGGCGTAATCGGAAAGCCGCGCGCGGGCGAAATCGCGCGCCTCGGCCAGCAGCGCCGCCTCCGCGCCGCTGGCTGCGGGGTGTTCCCAGAACCGGCCCCAGAACGGCGTCGTGCCGAGCAACCCCTCGATATCCCAGTGCGGCCTGTGGAAATCGGCCGGCAGCCGCAGCCGGTCGGCGGCGACATGCATCGCGGCCACGGCGTGCCCGACACTGGCGTAGAGGCGCATCTGCGACTCGGGCGTGCCCTCCAGTGGCACACCGCCCGCGCCCACCGGCCGCCCCTCGACCCAGCCGATCAGCGAGGCGATCCGCCCGTCGGCGTTGCGGGCGAGAAGCGCGCCATCGGCGGCGCGTTCGGGGCGCGGCACGGCCAGCCCCGCCTCGGCCAGCGCTTCGAGCCACCAAAGTTCGGACCGGATCGCGTCTTCGGTCTGGTAGCCGCGGCGGTGGACACGCAGCGCGCCGCGCCGCGCCTCGGGCAGGGCCACCTCGAAGACGGCGTTCTCGCGGTGGCTGATCAGGACCGGCGCGTCGCAGCCGGGCCAATGGGTGGCGGCCTCTCGGGCGGCGGCCAGCGCTTCTTGCGGGGTCATGGGGTTATCTCGGTTTCGGCCAGCGCCTCGGCCAGCCGGTCGATGAGGAAATCGGTGTTGTCGCGGGAAAACGGCATCGGCGGGCGGATTTTCAGAATATTCATCGCGCGCCCGATCCGGCCCATAAGCACGCCCTTGGCGCGCACCGCCTCGACGAGGCGCGCGGTGAAATCGGTGGCAGGTGTCATCGCCTCGTCGGTGACGAACTCGGCCCCGAAGAACAGACCCTGCCCGCGGACCTCGGCGAGGAAGGGATGGTCGAGCGCGCGCAGGCGCTCCTTCGCGTAGGCGCCGGTGGTGCGGGCGTTGTCCTGCAACCCGTCGGCCTCGAGCGCCTCGAGCGTGGCCAGTGCCGCCGCGGCCGAGACAGGGTTGCCGCCGAAGGTGTTGAAATAACCGAAGGCGGTGCGAAAGGCCGCCATCAGATCGGGCCGGGTGACCAGAGCGGCCACCGGGTGACCGTTGGCCATCGGTTTGCCCAGCGTCACCACGTCGGGGGCCACGCCCAGCCACTCGTACCCCCAGAAATGGCTGCCCAGCCGGCCAAAGCCCGGCTGCACCTCGTCGGCCAGCAAAAGGCCACCGGCGCGGCGGATCACCTCGACCGCGGGGTCGAGAAACCCCGGCGCGGTGACCGGAAAGCCCTCATTGGCGAAAAACGGGCAGAACATGAACCCGGCAAGGCCATGGCCGGCCGCCTGCAATTCGTCGACGGCGCGCGCGACATTTTCGGCAAAGGCGGCGGGCTGGGCCGCAAGGCTGCCGCCAAGCGGGCGCAGGCTGTCGGGCGCCGGAACCAGACGCACATGGGACGGGTAGCCGCCGATCGGCGGACGCCGGGTGGACAGTTGGCTGACCGCCGACGTGTTGCCGTGATAGGTGTTGTCGGTGGCGATGATCCCGGTCTTGCCCGTCGCCGCCTGCGCCACGCGCAGGGCAATGTCATTGGCCTCGGACCCGGTGCAGACCATGATCGCCTGGCTCAGGTCGTGGCCCATGGTCGCCGTCAGCCGCTCGATGTAATCCAGAACGGCCTCGTGCAGATAGCGGGTGTGGGTGTTCAGCGTACCCACCTCGGCGGCGATGGCGGCGGCCACCCAGGGGTGGCAGTGGCCCACATGGGGCACGTTGTTGTAGGCGTCGAGATAGATGCGGCCCTCGATATCCCACAGCCATACGCCGTGGCCGCGCACGATATGCACCGGGTCGTCGTAAAAGGTGGGCACGTTGGGGCCCATCAGCCGTTCGCGCCGGGCCAGAAGCGCAGCTTTACCGGTCATTCCCAGCCCTCCACCCGGCCGCGCATCGCCTTGACCTCGCCGCGTTCCTTCTTGGCCTTGAGCCGGCGTTTCTTGGCCCCGAGCGTGGGTTTGGTGGGCACACGGCGCTTGGGCCGCTTGGCCGCCTCTTGGATCAGCGCAACCAGCCGCTCGCGCGCGATCTCGCGGTTGCGGGCCTGGCTGCGGGTCTCGTCGACCTGCAACAGCACCGCGCCGTCCTTGGTCCAGCGCCGGCCGGCCAGCCGCCTCAGCCGCGCCTTGACCGCGCCCGGCAGGTTGGGCGACCGATCGGCCTCGAATCGCAGATCGACCGCGGTCGACACCTTGTTGACGTTCTGCCCGCCCGGACCGGAGGCGCGCGAGAACACCTCGGTGATCTCCCAGTCCTCGATCTCTATCTGGTCGGTGACGTGTAGCATGGGGCACAGCCTATACCCACGCGGGCAAACGAGAAAGGGCCGCCACGCGGGCGACCCTTCCGAGGTCTGGGAGATGGGCCGGTTAGAGTCGGGCCCAATCAGGGGTTTCACGCCCTTGGGGCTGCCCTCAGGCGGTGACCCCCCTGACTGTTCCGACACCTCTCTCCAACATCGCTCTAGACACTGGACCACCTCCTTTCAGTTGCTTCCGTTGATCTGAGAGTGACACAGATTTTGTGTCTGTCAAAAGAAATCACGCAACACGTGCCATCAGCCGACCAACAATCAGGCGAAATGGCACCAGGGCGACCAAGGCGAGGGCAAGTTTGACACCCCAATCGGCCAAAGCCAGCGACATCCAGAGCGGCGCAACCGGCCCCACACCCAGAAGCGGCAGCGCCTCGTTGGCCCAGGCCACGTCGTTGCCGGGCTCGAGAACGGCCAGCCATGACGAAAACGCGATGGTAAAGAACAGCACCGTATCGACCGACGATCCGATCAGGGTCGAGGTCAGCGGCGCGCGCCACCAGCGGCCCTCGCGCAGCCGGTCGAACACCGCCACGTCCAGCAGTTGCGCGGTGAGAAAGGCCAGACCAGAGCCCAGCGCGATGCGCAGCGTGACCAGCGGGCCGAACTCGCCCTGGATCTGGGTGCCGACGAACGAACACGCGATCCCCACGACGAAGCCGGCCAAAACCACCTTGCGCGCCTGCGCGGGCCCGTAGACGCGGTTCATCACGTCGGTGACCAGGAAGGCCAGCGGGTAGGTGAAGGCGCCCCAGGTCAGCCATTGGCCGAACAGGAACTGCACGAGGATATTCGACGCCACCACGATGGCGGCCATGGCAAGGATGCCGGGCAAAAGCGTGCGATACATGGGTATGATCCGTTTTTACAAGGTGGCGGAGACTTGGCCCGCACCGTGCGGGCAAGGCTCCTTACCCGGCTGGGCCGCCTGCGTCCAGTACGTATTCGACGATCTGACCGCGTTGCAGCGCCAGGAAATTGTCGTCCGACACCATGCTCAGCCTGATCCGGCCATCCCCGTCGCGCCAGACCGACAGCCCCTCCAGGTTGCCGTGCCGGCCTGGTGGCGTGGCCAGGATCACGCGGCCGGCGCCCGGATCGCCCGGGCCCCGGTCGAAACGGCGTACCCGGCTGCGAAAGCCCACCGGCGCGATCAACTGGCGTTCCAGCAGGTAGAAGTGTCCGTCGGGCCCGAAATCGCCGCCCACCGGGCTGAACCCGCTCTCCGCGGCAATCGAAAAGGGCTGCGTCCAGGCGCCGTCGATGAAACGGAAGACAGGAAAGCGGCCGTTCTCCGCGGGCCATTCCGGCAGGGAAAAGAGCGTACCGTCCGGACCCGCCGACAACAGTTCCAATCCCCGGTTGTCATGGCGCGGCGCGAAGCCCGCCGGGTACGGCAGAGGGCGGCCGGGCGCATCGGGACCTTCAAAGCGCATGACGCCGCCCTCGGTGCCCTCGAAAGAGACGTAGAGCGCGCCATCGGCGCCGCGGGCCAATCCCTCGGCATCGGCGCCGGTCAGCACCCCGCCCCCGGGGCCGCGCATCGGCCAGACCTTCAGCCCGGCCAGCCCGGTCAGCCGGCCGTCCTGCCGCGAAAGCCGCCCCGTGACGAAAAAGCCCCGGTCGGAAATCGCGGCAAAGCTTGCGCCGTCTGGCGAAAGCTCCAGCCCCGAAAGCCCGCCGATGCCCAGATCGGGCGCCTTCGCCCAGGCCGACCCGGCATGGCGAGCGTGCGCCAGCTCGGGCGCGGGCACGCCGGCCAGCGCCGCGAGGCCGAGGAAAACGAGGATCAGCGCGCCGCGAGCACTTGCGCGCATTGGCTGGGCAGATCTGCCATGGTGTAATCGCGCGGGTGCCGGCGCTTGGGCGCGGGCTTGGACGGTTTGGCGGGTTTGGTCGCCTTGGGCGGGTCAAGGTAATCGGTCACCCACCATTGCAGCGTCTCGTCGCAGCCATCGCCGCCCTTCGACAGCTCGGCCACCGTCGGCGACTGCTTGCGGCAGCCGGGCGAGCCCGCGGGACATTTCAGCCGCACGTGGAAATGGTAGTGGTGCCCGTAAAGCGGCCGGATCTTCTGCAGCCATTTCCGGTCGGACCGGGTGGCCTGCTTGCACAGCTCGATCTTGACCGGGGCGGTCACGAAGATGCGGTCGACCGCCGGGTCCAGCGCCGCGGCTTTCAAGATCGCGCCATGGGCGCGGGTGTAATTGCCGTTCACCCGTCGCTGGTCGGCGCTGCGCACAGAGATCGCGGACAAGCTCTCGCGCTCGGCCCGGCTGAGGTTCAGCCGCTTGGGCGGCGACATCCAGATATCGGCGTCGAGCCCGATCTGGTGCGAGCGGTGCCCGCTGGTCATCGGCCCGCCGCGGGGCTGGCTGATATCGCCCACATAAAGCCCCAGCCAGCCGTGGCGCGTGGCCTCGCGGCTGAGCCGCTGGATAAAGGCGATCGTGTCGGGATGGCCCCAGTTGCGGTTGCGGCTCAGCCGCATCGCCTGCCAGGTGGGCCCGGTCTCGGGCAATTCCACCAACCCGGCCGCGCAGCCCTTGGCATAGCTGCCGAAGGCCGCCGGCTGGTGCGGACTGCCTGCTTTCATCGCGCCGAAAAGCTCGTTTGCCTTTGGCTCGGCCGTCGCCGCGCCGGCAAGCCCCGCCAATAGCAGGACCGTCAGGATAATGCGTGCCATGTTTCTGCCCGTTCGCCGTCTGCCTTGACGAAGAGTAGCAGAAAAAGCCCCAACAGAAAAAGCACAACAAGCGGGGCGATGCCCATTTGCTGGCTGCCGGTGACATCGGTCACCACCCCGATGGAGATCGGCGCGAGGAACGCTGTCGCCTTGCCTGCAAGGGCGTACAGCCCGAACCCCTCGGTCATCCGCGCCGGGTCGGCCTGGCGCACCATCATCGTGCGGCTCGCCGTCTGCAGCGCCCCCCCGGCCGAGCCGATGGCCGCGCCGAGGACGTAAAACGCGATGTCCGGCAGGTTCGACCCTGGCGCGACGGCGATGCCGAACACGGCCTCGCGCGAGATGAAGATCACCCCCGCCGCGATCAGCGTCAGCGCGATCACCGTGACCACGATCACCGGCTTGGGTCCGAAGCGGTGGTCGGCCTGTCCGCCCACCCAGGAAAACGCCGCGCCCGTCAGCAGGGCGATGATGCCGAAGATGCCCACATCGACGACAGACCAGCCCAGTACACCCGCCGCGTAGATGCCGCCGAAGACGTAGATCCCGTTCAGCGCGTCCCGATAGAGCATCGACGAGGCCAGGTAGGCCATCAGGCTGGGCGCGCGCGGCAGCCGGCGCAGCGTCGCCTTCAGCTCGGGCCAGACGGTCCGGACCGCGCCTTTCAGCGTCGTTCTGTGCGGGTGCGGCGCCTCGCGCATCCAGAAGAAGAACGGGATCATGAAGAGCAGGTACCACAGCGCGGTGAACGGCCCGACAAAGCGCGTGCCCTCGCGCGCCGCGCCGTCGAGACCCAGCGCCGGCACCAGTCCGATCAGCGTGCGCCCGCCATCGCCCTCGGCAAAAAAGGCCAGCATGATCATCAGCGCCACCAGCCCGCCGAGATAGCCGAAGGCCCAGCCGGCGCCCGAGATGCGCCCCAGTTCGGCCCGCGGCCCCAGGTCGGGCAGCATCGCGTTGATGAAGATCGTTGCGAATTCCAGCCCCATCAGCCCCAGTCCGAAGGACATCAGGATCAGAACGATGTTGAAATTGTCGGGCGCCGCCCACCACAGGCCCCACGAACCCGCGACGTAAAGCAGCGAAAACAGCGCGATCCAGCCCATGCGCCCGCCGCTCTTGTCGGCGATCGCGCCCAGCACGGGAGCGGCCAGCGCGATCAGGATGCCGGCCGCGCCGACACCGTAGCCCCAGGCCGCCTGCGCCGCGCTGCCATCGTCAAGCAGGTCTTTCACGTAAGGGGCGAAGATGAAGGTCAGCAAGAGCGTGCTGAAGGGCTGGCTGGCCCAGTCGAAGAACCACCAGCCCCATATGCGCCGCCGCGCCCCCCGGTCTGCCATGCACTGTCCCCCCAAAGGCCTTTGGCGCATAAAACCCCGGAAACGTACCGGGCACAACGGCCCGTGGCGTCACGCCCCGTCCATCGGCGGCCAGGGGCGTTCGGCCTCGGCGGCGATCCAGGCGGCGACCCAACCGGGCAGGTCGGGCGACCCGGCCACGCCCATCGCCGCGGCAACGCGGACGGGCGCGAGAAGGCCGGTCTCGTCGGTGACCGCCGCCCGGTAAAGCGCGTGATTGGCGCAGGTGCCGCGCACCCACATGCCTTGCTCGATGTAGAAAAACCTCTCGTCCCAACCCAGCAGGCGGCTTTTCATCTCGATCCGGTCGAAAACCCGCACCCGCCGCCGGTAGCGTACCGAGACGCCGGCCATGGTCAGCCCCCACCCTTCGCGCCTCAGCGTGTCGATCAGACCCATCCGGCGCGCCAGCGGCAGGCGCCCCAGGTCGAGCAACGTCAGCGTGCGCCCGTTGTTGAGCTCGCGCCAGATGTCGAGATCCCACGGCCAGCAGCGATGGTGCGACACATGGGTACCGGTGATCGGCAGCGGCGCGGCATTGCGGTGCTCGCGGAATTCGTTGGCCAGGCGCAGGAACGGGTACATCGGCGACTCCTTCCGCGCCCGAGACAGCCCTTCCGTGCAGGCGCCGTCAAGGGCCGGCGGCGCAAAGCCGGTTGCGCGGCGCGGCGCAGCCCCTTACCTCTTCGTCGAACGCCGCCCAAAGAAGGTCTTGCCCGATGTTGTCGCTTCTCCAAATCCTGCTGCTGATCCTAGATATCGTGTGGTTCATCATCATCGTGCAGGTGATCATGAGCTGGCTGATCAGCTTTCAGGTGCTCAACCTCTACCAGCCGCTGGTCCGCCAGATCTGGGACGGGCTGAACCGCCTGCTGGAGCCTCTCTACGCGCCGGTGCGCCGCATTCTGCCCCAAACCGGCAGTTTCGACCTGGCGCCGCTGGTCGTTCTGATCGCGATATATGCCATCAGAATCATCATCGCCAACAACATATACCTGTTTGTCTGACCTCGAGGGCTTGTTCACCGTTTCTTAGTGTGGGATGGTCCATGAAAACGAGCAGTTTTCATCAAATCCCACAGGCCCATGCCCTCTGCGTCTGACCTGCTGTCCTCGGTCTTCGGCTTTTCCGCCTTCCGTCCCGGCCAGGAAGATATCGTGCGTGCCGTCACCGAGGGGCGCAACACGCTGGCGATCATGCCCACGGGCGGGGGCAAGTCGCTGTGCTTTCAGTTGCCCGCGCTTTGCCGCGAGGGGGTGACGGTGGTCATCTCGCCCTTGATCGCGCTGATGCGCGACCAGGTGCGCGGGCTGAAAGAGGCCGGCGTGGCCGCGGGCGCGCTGACCTCGGGCAATACCGACGAGGAAACCCGCGCGGTGTTCGACGCGCTCGACGCAGGAAGCCTGAAATTGCTTTACATGGCGCCCGAGCGGCTGGCCTCGGCCGGCACCGCCAACATGCTGCGCCGGATCGGCGTCGGCCTGATCGCCGTGGACGAGGCCCATTGCGTCAGCCAGTGGGGCCACGATTTTCGCCCCGACTACCTGCGCATCGGCGAGTTGCGCCAGGCGCTGGGCGTGCCTCTGGCCGCCTTTACCGCCACCGCCGATGCCGAAACGCGGGACGAGATCGTCGCGCGGCTGTTCGATGGCGCACCGCCCGAGATCTTCCTGCGCGGCTTCGACCGGCCCAATATCCACCTCGCCTTCGCGCCCAAGGACGGCCCGCGCCGCCAGATCCTCGACTTCGCCGCCGCGCGCAAGGGCCAGCCGGGCATCGTCTATTGCGGCACGCGGGCCAAGACCGAAACGCTGGCCCAGGCCTTGGCCCAGGACGGCCACGCCGCCTGCGCCTATCACGGCGGGATGGGGCCCGACGCGCGGCGTCATGTCGAGGCGCGCTTCCAGACCGAGGACGGGCTGATCGTGGTGGCCACGGTCGCCTTCGGCATGGGAGTGGACAAGCCCGATATCCGCTGGGTCGCCCATGCCGACCTGCCGAAATCGATCGAGGCCTATTACCAGGAAATCGGCCGCGCCGGCCGCGACGGGGCGCCCGCCGAGACGCTGACGCTGTACGGCCCCGAAGACATCCGCCTGCGCCGCACCCAGATCGACGAAAGCCTCGCCCCGCCCGAGCGGCGCGCGGCCGACCACGCCCGCCTCAACGCCCTGCTGGGCCTGGCCGAGGCGCTGGGGTGCCGGCGGCAGACGCTCTTGGGCTATTTCGGCGAAGCGGCCCAGCCTTGCGGCAAGTGCGATCTCTGCGACACCCCGCCCGAGGTATTCGACGCCACCGAGGCGGTGCAAAAGGCGCTGTCGGCAATCCTGCGCACGGGCGAGTGGTTCGGCACCGGCCACCTGGTCGACATCCTGACGGGCACGACCACCGACAAGGTGCGCGCCCGCCGCCATGACCAGTTGCCCACCTTCGGCGTGGGGCGCGAATTCGACCGCAAGGGCTGGCAGGCGGTGTTTCGCCAGATGATGGGGCGCGACCTCGTGCGCCCCGACCCCGAGCGCCACGGCGCGCTCCGGATGACCGCCGCGGCGCGGCCGATCCTCAAGGGCGAAGAGGCGATCGAGTTGCGCCGCGACACGATCCGCGCCGCCGGCCGTGCACGGCCGGCGGTCAAGGCGCTGGTCTCGGACGAGGACGCGCCGCTCCTGTCCGCGCTCAAGGCCAGGCGCCGCGCCTTTGCCGAGGCCGCCCGCGTGCCCGCCTACGTGATCTTCAACGACCGCACGCTGATCGAGATGGCCGAAACCCGGCCCCAGACCCTGGACGAGATGGCCCGCATCGGCGGCGTCGGCGCGAAAAAGCTGGAACGCTACGGCGCGGCCTTTCTGGAAATCGTCACCGGCGCCGCGTCAGAGACGCCGCACCCTGCAAGGCGCAAGCTGGCCGGCCGGCCCGAGGGCGCGCTCTACGACCGGCTGGTCGACGTGCAGATGCAGTTGAGCCGGGGCACCGACGGCACGGGAAAATACCTCAATTGCAACCAGTCCACGCTGCGCCGGATCGCCGAACGGCGCCCGGCCAGCCTTGACGAGATGGAACGCCTGCCGGGCATGGGCCCGCAAAAGACCGAACGCTTCGGCCCGGCCTTCCTTGACGTGCTGGCCGAGGGCTGAGCGGCTGGACGCCGCCCGACGCTCTGCTAGATAGCTTGCCGGTTCACAATGGAGGTCTGCCGATGCTCGTGGTCATCTCGCCCGCGAAACGCCTGGATGAGCGCGCGGTTCAGGGGCTGGATGTCACACGGCCCGCGTTTCAGGCCGACGCGGCGCATCTGGCTGGCGTGGCCCGCGGCCTCGACGTCGCGGCGCTGCAAAAACTCATGGGGATCAGCGAAAAGCTGGCCCGGCTCAACGCCGACCGCTTTGCCGGGTTTTCCGCCGATCCCTGCCCCGAGGAAACCAAGCCCGCCGCGCTGGTCTTCGACGGCGACACCTATGCCGGGCTCGAGGCGCGCACGCTGGACCCCGACGATTTGCGCTATGCTCAGGGCCACCTGCGCATTCTCTCGGGGCTTTACGGCCTGTTGCGCCCGCTCGACGCGATCCAGCCCTACCGGCTGGAGATGGGCAGCAGGCTGGCGACCCAAAGGGGCAAGAGCCTTTACGACTACTGGGGCGACCGGCTGGCGCTTGCGCTGAACGAGGCCGCTGCCGAGGCGGGCACCGGCACGCTGGTCAACTGCGCGAGCCAGGAATATTTCGGCGCGGTCGACCGCCAGGCGCTGACGCTTCGCGTCGTCACCCCGGTCTTCATGGAAGACCGCGTGGGCGGCGCGCCGCGGATCGTCAGCTTTTTCGCCAAGAAGGGCCGCGGCGCGATGGCCCGGTTCGTCATGGAACGCCGGCTGACCGACCCCGCCGCGCTGGCCGAGTTCGATACCGGCGGCTACCGCTTTGCCCCCGATCTGTCCGGGCCCGACCGGCCCGTTTTCCTGCGAAGCGCGCCCGAGGGCTGAGCCGTTCAGCCCGGCCCGGCTGCGGCCCGTTCGGGCAGCACCGGGCGGCAGCCGGGCGGGGCATGGGCCGCGATGGCCTGCACCAGCGCGCCGCGCCGCAACGGCTTGGTCAGGTATTCGTCCAGACCCGCGGCCAGGATGTCGGCGCCGTCGCCCTCTAGCGCGTGGGCCGTCAGCGCGACGATGGGCACGCGCGCGCGCCCCTCGGCCGCCTCGCGGGCGCGAATCGCGCGGGTCGTCGCCTTGCCGTCGAGCCCGGGCATCGAGATGTCCATGAAGATCAGATCGGGACGGGTCGCCTGCCATGCGGCGAGGGCCTCTTCGCCGCTTTCGGCAAAGGTCAGCTCGATATCCGCCCCCTTGACCATGTTGCCGAAGACCAGCCGGTTGGTGCGGTTGTCCTCGGCAGTCAGCACGCGCATCGCCCTTGCCGGACCGGCACCGGGCGGCGCGCCGGCGGCGAGGCTTTCGATCGCCTCGTAAAGACGCCGGCGCAACAGCGGCTTTTGCAGGATCGCGTCCACCGCCTCTCGTGCCGCAGCGTCGCCCAGCACCGACGGGTCCGAGCTCAACAGCACGACCGGCTGCGCAAACCCCGTCTCGCGCAGCGCCCGGGCAAAGGCCACCCCGTCGCGTCCGGGCATCTGGTAATCGGTGATCACCAGGTCGCAGCCCGCCTGCCACGTCTCGTCGGCCAGGGCCGCCTCGGCATCGCGGTGCAGCGTGACCTTGATGCCAAGCTGTGACAACTGGCGGTCGAGTATCGTCCGGTTGACCTCGTGATCGTCGACCACCGTGACCCGCCGCACCGCCTCGGGGCGGCAAAACCGCGCCTCGGCGGCGCTTTCCGCCACCGGCAGCACGAGGCGCACGCCAAAGCACGCCCCCTCGCCCTTGCGGCTTTCAAGCCAGATTTCGCCGCCCATCAGCCCGACCAGCCGCCGGGTGATCGACAGCCCCAGCCCGGTGCCCTCGAACATGCGGTTCTGCTGGTCTTCCACCTGGTTGAACTCGCCAAAGACATGGGCGTGCATCTCGGGGTCGATGCCGATGCCGGTATCCTCGACGGTGATATGGATCTGCCGGTGCCCCGGCGGCCCGGCCTCCAGCCCGACGACGCGCACCAGGACATGGCCCTCCTCGGTGAACTTCACCGCGTTGCCGACGAGGTTGGTCAGCACCTGCCGGACCCGCCCGGCATCGCCGCGAAACCGCGTCGGCAGGAACATGTCGTAGTCGATATAGGTGTCGATCCCCTTGGCCCTGGCGCCGGGCTGCAACAACAGGAACACCTCGTGGACGATGCGTTCCAGGTCGAATGGCGCGGCGTGGAGCGTCAGCTTTTCGGCCTCGATCTTGGAATAGTCCAGCACGTCGTTGAGCAGGGTCAACAGCGCCTCGGCAGAGCTGCGGATGGTTTGGGCATAGACGCGCTGTTCCCCGGTCATGTCGGTGTCGCACAACAGCTCCGCCATGCCGACAACGCCGTTCATCGGGGTGCGCAACTCGTGGCTCATATTGGCGAGAAAGGCCGATTTCGCCCGGTTCGCGGCCTCGGCGGCGACGCGGGCCTCTTCCAGCGCCTGCTGCTGGCGCTTCTGCTCGGTGATGTCCACGCGCAGCCCCGCAAGCCCGCCATCGGGGGTGCGTTTTTCCAGGATACGCACCCAGCGGCCGTTGCCGAGCTGCTGTTCGATCATCCCGTCGGCCGACTGGTGGCGGATCAGCCGATCGGCCAGCCAGTCGTCTTCGCGGCTGCCGGCATCGCCGTACTGGCCGTGCCGCAACCCGTAACGCAGGATATCCTCGAAACTGGCACCGGGCTGAAGCGCGGGCGCGCTCTCGGCATAGATCTCGCGGTAGCGTTCGTTGCACATCACCAGCCGGTCCTCGTGGTCGAAAAGCACGAAGCCGTCGGGGATCGCCTCGACCGCGGACCAGATACGCATCATCTCGGTGATGTCTAGGTTCACCGAAACCATGTCGCCGGCGGGCGTGCGCCGGTCGATCAGCTTGATGTACTGTCCGGTCCAGAGCCGCACCACCCGTGGCGGCACCGGGTCGGCCCGCCAGCGCGCGCGCATCTCGGCGATCCAGCCGGCGCGGCCGAGCGCGCCGGTATCGACGATGCCTTCCTCGGCCGAGAGGTGCAGGATTTCGTCATAGCCGACGCCCGCGCGCACCGCGTCGAGCCCGTCGAAAATCGAGAGATAGGCCCGGTTGGCCGCGATCAGCCGATCCTCGGCATCGAAAAGCGCGAACCCGTCGCGCACGGTCTCGACCGCGTCCCACAGCCGCCGTTCGGCCAGCGAGGCGGCCTCGCTGGCCTGTTCCAGCTCGCACAGCGCCCGGGTGTTCTTGCCGCGCAGGTCCTCGGCGGTGCGCCGCGTCTGGCTGATTTCTTTCGTCAGGCTTTGCGCATGTGCCGACAGGCGGCGGTTGGCCTCGAACAACTCCCGGCTTTTCTGGTCGAGCAGGCGCTCGGCGGCCAGCCGCGCCCGCGTCTCCTCGGCCAGTTTTCGTGCAAGCTCCATCCCTTGGCCTTCCTCTTCGGCGCTGGGCCGATCCTTGCCCGACAAGGTAAATCGCGGCTTAACGCGCCCGGGGGGAATCGTTGCCAATCGCTTGGGCGCTGTGTCAGCATCCTTTCAAAGGGCCTAGGGAGGCGTGCGATGACCCGTGTGCTATTGCTGCTGATGCTGTCGCTGGTGGCGATCGCTGGCGCCGGGCAGGCCCAGCAAGGCCCGGTGCCCGACCGCCGCATCGCGATTTCCCCCGATGTCGATTTCCCTGGCGGCGATATCCGCACGATCTTCGACTCCACGCTCAACGCCTGCCAGCGCGCCTGCCTCAGCGACCCGCGGTGCCGGGCGTTCACCTTCAACATCCGCTCCAACGCCTGCTTTCCCAAGACCGGCGTCGACGGGACCGCGCCTTACCAGGGTGCGCTCTCGGCACGGGTACTCGACACCGACAGCGCCGTTCTGGCACGGGCGGCAGAGCGCGCCGCCGATCTGGGTTTCCTGGCCGATTCCGACCTGGCGCAGGCACGCGATCTGGCCGAGGGTCTGGGTCTGCGCCACTATGCCCGCGACGGCAACGAGGCGGAACTGGCCGAGGCCGCCCGCCGCGCGCGCGCTGCGGGCAACCTGGAGGGTGCGCTCGGCTTGACCGGGGCCGCCCTGACGCTGGGCGACGCCGCCGACCTCTGGGTCGACTATGCCGCGCTGTTGCTGGCACGACAGGCCGATACCCGTCGCGCCCGCCGCATCGCCGATGCGCGGGCGCTTGCGGCGGCGGCCAATGGCTACCTGCGCGGCGCCGGCGGGCCGGTGCGCGCCAATGCGCTGACGGTAATGGCCCGCGCGCTGGACCGGCTCGACCGCGGGCGCGACATGATCCCGGCGCTCAGGCTGGCCCAGGCGCTCGCGCCCCGCGACGACACGCAGCGGATGCTGGACGACGCCGTGGCCAAATACGGCTTTCGCATCGTCGAGCACGAGGTGGAAAGCGACGCGGCAAGCCCGCGCCTCTGCGCGGTCTTTTCCGAACCCTTGGCACCCGCGGGGGTCGATTACGCACCCTTCGTGCAAGTGCCCGAACCCGGCCTCGCGGTAACCGCCGACGGCCGCCAGCTTTGTGTCGAGGGGGTCGCGCATGGCGCGCGTTACCGGCTGACCTTCCGCGAGGGGCTGCCGGCGCAAAGCGGCGAGTCGCTGGCCAAGCCGGTGACGCTGGACCTCTACGTCCGCGACCGCAGCCCCGCGGTGCGCTTTCCCGGTCGGGCCTATGTCCTTCCATCGGCCGGGCCAGCCGCGCTGCCCGTGGTCACGGTCAATGCCGAGCGGCTGACGCTCAGCCTGCGCCGGGTGTCGGAGCGCAACCTGATCCGCGCGATCCAGGACGATTTCTTCGGCCGCCCGCTTTCGCCATGGCAGGACGACCGCTTCACCGGCCAGTTGGCCGAAGAGCTGTGGACCGGCGAGGCCGAGGTGGGCATGGCGCTCAACCGCGACGTCACAACGCGCCTGCCGCTTGCGGACGCGCTGAAGGGCCAGCCACCGGGCATCTATGCGCTGCAGGCGGCCATTCCGGGCGCCGACCCGTACCAGGCCCCCGCCGCCACGCAGTGGTTCGTGCTCTCCGACCTCGGGCTCGCCACGATGCAGGGTGTGGACGGGCTGCACGTCTTCGTGCGCAGCCTGGCCAGCGCCGGGGCCAAGGCGGGCGTGACCGTCACGCTGCTGTCGCAGGCCAACGCGGTGCTGGGCACGGCAGCGACCGACGCGAACGGCTATGTCCGCTTTGCCCCGGGGCTGACGCGCGGCACCGGCGGCGCGGCGCCGGCACTGGTGACGGTGCAGGACGGCGCGGCCGACATCGCCTTCCTGTCGCTCAGCGGCCCCGAATTCGACCTGTCCGACCGCGGGGTCGAGGGGCGCGAACCGGCGCCGCCCATCGACGCCTTCCTGACCACCGACCGCGGCGCCTATCGCGCGGGCGAGGTGGTACACGCCACCGCGCTGATGCGCGACGGGCGGGCCGAGGCGGTGGCGGGTGTGCCGCTGACCGCGATCCTGACCCGGCCCGACGGGGTGGAATACAGCCGCGCGGTCTCGACCGACGATATCGCCGGCGGCCATGTCTTCGCCCTGCCCATCGCCGGCAGCGCGCCGCGCGGCACATGGCGGCTGGCCGTCCATGCCGACCCCGAGGCACCGGCGCTGGCCGCCGAGACATTCCTGGTCGAGGATTTCCTGCCAGAACGCATCGATTTCGACCTCTCCCTGCCCGAGGGACCGCTGCCCGCGGCGGGCGGCACCACCCTCTCGATCGACGCGCGTTACCTCTTCGGCGCGCCGGCGGGCGATCTGCCCATCGAGGGCACGGTGCGCCTGCGCGCCGCCGATGGCCTGGCCGACTGGCCCGGTTACCGCTTCGGTCCGCACGATGCGCCATTTTCCCAACGCCTGAGCGTGCTGCCCGAGGGCCGCACCAACGGCGACGGCACCGCGCGCCTGGCGCTGAGCCTGCCCGAGGCCGAGGCCCTGGGCCGACCGCTGGAGGCCGACATCACCGTGCGGCTGTCCGAAGGCTCGGGCCGCCCGGTGGAACGGCAGATCACCCGCGCGGTCTCTGCAAGCGGCCCGATGATCGGCATCAAGCCGCGATTTGACGGCGTGCTGCCAGAGGGCGCCGAGGCCGGATTCGATGTCATCGGCCTTGGCCCCGACGGCACGCTGCGCGCCCTGCCGGTGCGGTGGGCCCTGAGCCGCGTCAACACCCGCTACCAGTGGTACCAGACGGATGGCCGCTGGCGGTGGGAGCCGATCACCACCCGCACCCGCATCGCCAATGGCGAGGCAGTGCTTGCGGGCGGGCGCCTCTCGCTGGACCTGCCTGTGGGCTGGGGTCGGTACGAGCTTTCGGTGGAACACCGCGGCAGGCCCTTCGCCGCCAGTTCGGTAGGCTTCCGCGCAGGCTGGTTCGCCGCGGCCGACGCCAGCGAAACGCCCGACATGCTGGAGGTGGGGCTCGACCGCGCCGCCTATGCCCCGGGCGACACCGCGCGCCTCAGGCTGGTGCCGCGCGCCGCGGGCAAGGCGCTGATCACGGTGATGTCGAACCGGCTGATCGACATGCGCATGGTCGAGCTTGCCGAGGGCGAGGCCACCGTCGAGCTGCCGGTGACCGACGAGTGGGGCGCCGGGGCCTATGTCGCGGCCACGCTGATCCGCCCGATGGCGGGCGCCGAGGGCCAGGCGCCCACCCGCGCGCTGGGGTTGGCCCATGCCAGCGTCGACCCGGGCCCGCACCGCCTGTCGGCCGCGTTCGACATGCCCGCCGAGGCCGGGCCCCGCGCGCCCCTCGACGTGGCGCTAAAGGTCGAGGGCATCGCGCCGGGCGAAACCGCCCATGCCAGCATCGCCGCGGTCGATCTGGGTATCCTCAACCTCACCGGTTTCGCCAGCCCCGACCCGGACGGCCACTATTTCGGCCAGCGCAAGCTGGGGATGGGCCTGCGCGACGTCTACGGCCGGCTGATCGACGCTGCCACCGGCGCAATGGGCGTCGTGCGCTCGGGCGGGGACGGGGCGGCGCAGATGCGGATGCAGGCCCCGCCGCCCACCGAAGAGCTGCTGGCGCTGTTCGAGGGGCCCGTCACCGTCGGCCCCGACGGTTATGCCCGCACCCGCCTCGACCTGCCCGCCTTCAACGGCACCGTGCGGCTGATGGCCGTGGTCTGGTCGCCCACCGGCGTGGGCCAGGCCGAGGCCGATATCCTGGTGCGCGACCCCGTGGTTGTGACCGCCAGCCTGCCCCGCTTCCTCGCCCCCGGCGACCAAAGCCGGCTGCGCCTGGAGATTGCCCATGCCAAGGGACCGGCGGGCCGGATGGGCCTCGATGTCAGCGCCGAGGGCGTGGTCCTCGACGCCGACGCGATCCCGCCCGGCCTGACGCTGGCCGACAAGGGCAAGGCGGCGCTGACGATCCCCATCACCGCCGGGGGGCCGGGCCTTCATGAGATCCGCGTGGCGCTGACCACGCCGGACGGCAAGCACCTGGTCAAATCCCTCGCGCTGCCGGTGCAGGTCAACGACCCCGAAATCGCCCGCGTCTCGCGCCTGACCCTCGCGGTCGGCGACAGCCTGACGCTGGACGACCAGCTTTTCGCCGAGTTCCTTCCCGGCACCGGGGCGGCGACGCTGGCCATCGGTCCGCTCGCCCGGCTGAACGCCGCCGGGCTGATGCGCCAGCTCGACCGCTACCCCTATGGCTGCACCGAGCAGATCACCTCGGCCGCGCTGCCCCTGCTCTATCTCGACGAAGTGGCCGCGGCACTGGGCCTGGGCGACCGCGACGACACCCGCGCCAGCATCGCCGACGCCGTAACCGCCGTGCTGACCCGGCAATCGGCCAACGGTGCCTTCGGCCTGTGGGCCGCGTCCTCGGGCGATTTCTGGCTCGACGCCTATGTGACCGATTTCCTGTCGCGGGCGAGGGGGCAGGGGATCGAAGTGCCCGCGCCCGCCTTCCGCTCCGCGCTCGACAATCTGCGCAACCGCATCTCCTACGCCCCCGATTTCGACGAGGGCGGCGAAGACATCGCCTATGCGCTGATGGTGCTCGCGCGCGAGGGCGCGGCGGCCATGGGCGATCTGCGTTATTACGCTGACGTCAAGGGCGACGCGTTTGCCACGCCGCTGGCCGCCGGCCAGTTGGGCGCCGCGCTGGCCGCCTATGGCGAACAGCGCCGGGCCGACGCGATGTTCGCCCGCGCCGCCGCCCTGCTGGCGCGGGCCCAGGCCCCCGCCCGCCCGGTCTGGCGCGCCGATTACGGCACCCCCCTGCGCGACGCGGCGGGCCTTTTGACGCTGGTCGCCGAGGCCGGCAGCCAGGCGGTCGACCGCGCTGCGCTGGCCGACCGCCTCGCCGCGCCGGGCCCGCGCTCGACGCAAGAGGCGATGTGGACGCTGCTGGCCGCCCACGCCCTGATCGACCGGCCGGGCGCCCAGGGCTTCACCCTGAACGGCGCGGCGCTGTCAGGCCCTCTGGTGCGCGCGCTCACGGCGGGCGATGCCCCCGCCACCCTCGTCAACGGCACCGACCGCGCGGCGCAGCTCACGCTCAACCGTACCGGCGTGCCCGCGGTGGCCGACCCCGCCGGCGGGACCGGCTACGCCATCGCCCGGCGCTACTACACGCTGGAAGGTCGGCCCGCCGACCCCGGCACCGTCGCCGCCGGCACCCGCCTTGTCGCGGTGATCGAGGTCACGCCCTTCGGCCCCTCGGAGGCGCGGCTGATCGTGACCGACCCGCTGCCCGCGGGTGTCGAGATCGACAACCCCAACCTGTTGCGCGGCGGCGATCTCAACGCGCTCGACTGGCTTGACCTCACCGGCACCGCCGAACATGCCGAGTTCCGCCAGGATCGCTTCGTCGCCGCCGTCGACTGGCGCTCGGACGACGCATTCCGCCTGGGCTACATCCTGCGCGCCACCATACCGGGGCACTACCGCCACCCCGCCGCCAGCGTCGAGGACATGTACCGCCCCGCCTACCGCGCCTGGACCGGCACCGGCCAGGTGCGGGTCACCGAATGAGACGCGCGTACCGCGCCCTCGCGGCGCTCGCCCTCGCGGGCGCCGCGTCGCTCTGGACCCTCGACCGCTGGATCGCGTCGACCGACCTGCCCCCGCTTGCCGCCGAAACCTCGGTCGAGGTCGTCGACCGCGAGGGCACGCTCCTGCGCGCCTTCACCGTGGCCGACGGACGCTGGCGCCTGGCCACCTCTCCCGACGCGGTCGACCCGACCTACCGCGCGATGCTGATCGCCTACGAGGACAAGAGGTTCCTGCGCCACCCCGGCGTCGATCCGCTGGCACTGATCCGCGCCGCGGCGCAGGCCGCGATGCGGGGCCGTGTGGTCTCGGGCGGCTCGACGATCACCATGCAGCTCGCCCGCCTTCTGGAAGACAGCGGCACCGGCCGCTGGGCGGGCAAGCTGCGCCAGATCCGCGTGGCCCTGGCGCTGGAACGCGGGCTCGACAAGGCAAGTATCCTCGCGCTCTACCTGCAGCACGTGCCAATGGGCGGCAATCTCGAAGGCGTGCGCGCAGGGGCCCATGCCTGGTTCGGCAAGCCGCCAGCGCGGCTGACCCCGGCCGAGGCGGCGCTGTTGGTCGCCCTGCCCCAGGCCCCCGAGGCCCGCCGCCCCGACCGCCACCGCCACGCCGCCCGCGCCGCGCGCGGCCGCGTGCTGGCCCGCATGGTCGAGGCCGGCCTTCTCGACCCCGACGCCGCCGCCACAGCCCGCCGCGCGCCGATGCCCGGCGCCCGCCGCCCGATGCCCGCGCTCGCCCCCCATCTCGCCGCCCGCGTCCGGGCCGAAAGGCCGCACACCGCGCGCCACCGGCTGACCGTCGATGCCGCGCTGCAACGGTCGATGGCCGCGCTGGCACGCCGCGCGGTTCAGGGCCGCGACGCGCGCCTTTCGGCCGCCATCCTCGTGGCCGATCACCGGACAGGCGCCGTGCTGGCCCATGTCGGCAGCCCCGATTACACCGATACCGCGCGGTCGGGTTTCGTCGACATGACCACCGCCCCCCGTTCGCCGGGCTCAACGCTCAAGCCACTGGTCTACGGGCTGGCCTTCGACGACGGGCTGGCCCACCCCCAAACCCTTATCGAGGACCGCCCGGCCGCCTTCGGCTCCTATGCGCCCACCAATTTCGACGGGCGCTTCCATGGCACCATCCGCCTCGCCCGGGCGCTGCAACTCTCGCTCAACATCCCGGCGGTGAAGCTGGCCGCCGCCGTCGGCCCGGCCCGCCTGATGGCCCGCCTGCGCCGCGCCGGTGCCGCCCCGCTGCTGCCCGGCGGGCAGCCCGGGCTTGCCGTGGCCCTCGGCGGGCTCGGCCTCAGCCTCGAGGATCTCGTCCGCCTCTACGCGGCACTCGCCGATGGCGGGCGGCCGGTGGCACTGCACTGGCGCGCGGGCGGGCCGCCGCCGCCCCCCGCCCAGCCGGTCCTGTCGCCGCGCGCCGCCTGGCAGGTCGGCGACATCCTGCGCGGCGTGCCCGCGCCCGCCACCGCCCCCCAGGGGCGCCTCGCCTTCAAGACCGGCACCTCCTACGGCCACCGCGATGCCTGGGCCGTGGGCTTCGACGGGGCCCATGTGGCCGCGGTCTGGCTCGGCCGGGCCGACGGCACACCGGTGCCCGGCGCGTTCGGCGCCGATCTCGCCGCCCCGCTCCTCTTCGAGGTTTTCGCAAGGCTGGGCCACAGCCCGCTGCCCCCCGCACCGCCCGACACGCTGATCCTGGCCAATGCCGCGCTGCCCGCGCCGCTGCGCCATTTCGGCGGACCGCGGGGCCAATCGCCCGAAGCCCCGGCCATCGCCTTCCCGCCCGACGGCGCCGACATCGCGCTGGCCGGCGCCCCCCTGACGATCAAGCTGCGCAACGGCCGCCCGCCCTTCACCGTGATGACCGACGGCGCACCGCGACTCACCGCGCTTTACCGGCGCGAGGCCACGCTGCCGCCACCCGGCCCCGGCTTCGTCACGCTCACGGTGATCGACGCCGACGGCCAAAGCGCCCGGGCCAGCCTGCGCCTGCGCTAGCGCCTTCTTCTTGGCGAAAATACCCCAACCGCGCGCCCTCAGGCGCGCAAACCCTCAGGTGCGGCCCCGCAAGGGGCCTCCTTCAGACAGGCGTCACATCCGCTCCAGCGCCAGCGCGATGCCCTGCCCGCCGCCGATGCACATGGTCACCAGCGCCCGCTGTCCGCCGATCCGCCGCAACTCGTAAAGCGCCTTGACGGTGATGATCGCGCCGGTCGCCCCCACCGGGTGGCCCAGCGCGATGGCGCCGCCATTGGGGTTGACCCGCGCCGGGTCGAGGCCCAGCGCCGCGCTCACCGCCAGCGCCTGGGCGGCGAAGGCCTCGTTGCTTTCGATCACGTCGAAATCCCCGACATCCAGCCCGGTCTTCGCACAGAGCGCCTCGACCGCGGGCACCGGGCCGATGCCCATCACCTCGGGGGCGACGCCGGCATGGGCATAGCCCAAAATCCGCGCCAGCGGCGTGCCGCCCGCCGCCGCGCCCTCGCGCGCCAGCACCAGCGCCGCGGCCCCGTCGTTAAGGCCGCTGGCATTTCCTGCGGTCACCGTGCCGTCCCGCGCGAACGCGGGTCTCAGGCCCGCCAGCGCCTCGGCCGTGGTCGGCTTGGGGTGCTCGTCGGTATCGAAACTCAGGGTCTCGCGGCGGCGCTGCACCTCGACCGGCACGATCTCGTCGGTAAAACGCCCCGCCGCGATGGCCTCTGCCGCCCGGCGCTGGCTTTCCAGCGCAAAGCCATCCTGCGCCTCGCGGGTGATCGCGTGGGCGCGGGCCACGTTCTCGGCGGTCACCCCCATATGCCCGGTGCCGAAGGGGCAGCTGAGCGTGCCCAGCATCATGTCGGCGGCGCCCGCATCGCCCATCTTCTGGCCCCAGCGCGCGGCGGGCAGGATATGGGGCGCCCGGCTCATGCTTTCCGCCCCGCCGGCCAGCGCCAGCTCCGCATCGCCCAGCATCAGCGCCTGCGCGGCCGAGACAATGGCCTGCACGCCCGACCCGCACAGCCGGTTGACGTTCATCGCCGGCGTGGTCTCGGGGATGCCGGAAGCCATGGCGGCGACGCGGCTGAGATACATGTCGCGCGGCTCGGTGTTGATGACATGGCCAAAGGCAACATGGCCGATGTCGGCGCCCTCTATCCCGGCGCGGCCCAGCGCCGCGCGGGCCGCCACCGCGGCCAGCTCGATCGGCGGCACACCCGCCAGGCTGCCCCCGAACGTGCCGACGGCGGTGCGCGCCGCCCCCAGTATGACGATGCCGGTCATGATGGTTCTCCTCCCGTGCAGCCGCTCCGATCTGTCGCAGGCTTAGGCGTCGCGGACCCGCCGGGCAAGCGCAAGGGTGCGCTCAGCCCGCGCCGGGCGCCTCGCGTATCATCGAACGCATCGCCTCGCGCACGGCCGGCCCCTTGGCGCCCAGGCGGCGCAAGAGGTCGCGCTGGAACTGCAGCGCGACCGGCAACAGCTCGGCCACCAGCGCCCGGCCCGTGGCGGTCAGTTCCAACTCGACCAGGCGGCGGTCGCCGGGGTTCTCGCGCTTGGTGACATATCCAGCCTGCTCCAGCCGCGCGGCCGCGCGCGAGATCTTGGATTTGTCCATGTCCACGCAGGCATGGATCTCGCGCACGCTGACCGCAACGGCCCGCGACAGATGCGCCAGCACCCGCCACTCGGCGATGGAAATGCCAAAATCGCGCCGGAACCGCTCGGCAAAGCTGCGGCTCACCTGGTTGGCGGCCACGCAAAGCTGATAGGGGAGGAATTCGTCCAGCAAGAAGGTATCGGTCGGCTCGATATTCACCTACGGCCCTTTCTGCCATCCGCCCGTTTCGGCAACCTTGTTGCGGCTGCAACGAGTGCGTCAATAGGGCAAATGCGCCGCGCCCGGCCTCCGCAGCAGCGACAAAAAGCGACAAAAAACAGGTTGCAGCGCAGGCCCCGCTCAGGGATTTTAGGCTCCAACAAAGGATAACAATAAAGAACCGGTGTGGGAGACAATCATGAGCAAGGGCCCTGAAAGGGGCGAGTTGCGGCTCCGCCTGGGCATCGGCCTTGCGGGTCTGGCCGCGGTTCTCGGTACGCTCGCGATCAAGGGTATCGACGGGGCCTCGGGCGTCGAGGTTTTCGCCATTCTGGGCCTGTTCTTCGGCGGCACCGCGGTGTGGAGCGCGCGCGCGCTGTCGCGGCGCGGCCGGACGGAGGACGACTGATGCCCTACGACTATCGGTCCTACCCCTATGTCGCGCCCCCGGGCCTGACCGCGCCCGAGCCCCGGCACAAGGTGGTCGTCGTGGGTGCCGGGCCGATCGGGCTGGCGATGGCGCTGGAGCTGGCCAATCACGGGGTGGCCTCGGTTGTCCTCGACGACAACAACGTCGTCTCGATGGGCTCTCGCGCGATCTGCTGGTCCAAACGCAGCCTGGAGATCTTCGACCGGCTGGGCATCGGCGACAAGGTACTGGCCAAGGGCGTGACCTGGAGCGTCGGCCGCATCTGCCACGGCGACGACGAGATATTTCACTTCGACCTGGAACGCGAACCGGGGCAGAAGATGCCGCCCTTCGTGAACCTCCAGCAATATTACGTCGAAGAGTTCCTGGTCGATCGGGCGATGGATCACCCCCTTGTCGATCTGCGCTTCAAGAACCGCGTCACCGCGCTCGACCAGGGCGAAGACACCGCCCATGTCACGGTCAAGACACCGGACGGCAGCTACGGCCTCAAGGCCGACTACGTGCTGGCCTGCGACGGCGCGCGTTCGACGCTGCGCGCGATGCTCGGCCTCGATTTCGAGGGCGAGCTGTTCGAGGAACGCTTCCTCATCGCCGATGTCGAGATGGAGGCCGATTTCCCCTCGGAACGCTGGTTCTGGTTCGAGCCCACCTTCCACGACGGGCAATCCGCGCTGTTGCACCGGCAGGCCGACAACATCTACCGCATCGACCTGCAACTGGGCTGGGACGCCGACCCGGATGAAGAAAGGAAACCCGAAAACGTCGTCCCCCGCGTGGAAAAGCTGGTGGGCCCCGATTTCGAGCTGGACTGGGTCAGCATCTACAGCTTCCAGTGCCGCCGGCTGAAGACCTTCGTCCATCACCGGGTGATCTTCGCGGGCGACAGCGCGCATGTGGTATCGCCCTTCGGCGCGCGCGGCGGCAATGGCGGGATGCAGGATGTCGACAACCTGGGCTGGAAACTGGCCGCGGTCCTTCACGGGCGCGCGCCCCGGACCCTGCTCGACAGCTATGACCGCGAGCGCGTCTTCGGCGCCGACGAGAACATCGCGCAATCCTCCCGCGCCACCCGCTTCATGACGCCCGCACCGGGGGTCGAGCGGCTGTTCCGCGACCAGGTTCTGGCGCTCGCCGGCAAGGCCGCGTTCGCGCAGGGCTGGGTCAATTCGGGGCGGCTGTCCACCCCGTGCGTCTATCCCGGCCTCGGCCCCGACGACCCGCACCTGCCCGCGCTGACCCGCCCCGGCAGCGTGGCGGTGGACGCGCCCCAGGGCAATCGCTGGCTGCTCGACACGCTGGGCGGCACCGTCAAGCTCCTGGCGGTCAACTGCACGGCCCCCGAGGGGCTGGAGGCCGAAACCGTCGCGGCAGAGTTGAACGACGAGGTGCAAAGGCGCTATCTTGGCGAAGCGGAGCAGGCGCTCTACCTCGTGCGCCCCGATCAGGTGATCGCCGCGCGTTGGGTCGAGCCCGAGCGCCGCAAGATCGCCACCGCGATCCGCGCGCTCTGGGAGGGCCGGCCATGAAGCTGATCGACACCCCCAATCTCGATGACCATGACGCGTTCTACGCCGAGTTGCTGGCGGCCCATCGCGGGCTGAGCGAGGCACAGAGCCACGCGCTGAACGCCCAGCTCATCCTGATCCTGGCCAATCATATCGGCGATCGCGAGGTGTTGAGCGAGGCGCTGGCGCTGGCGCGCAAGCGCTAGGCCGACCGCCCCAGCCGCTCTTCCAGCACCTCGAACGGCACGCCGGGCATGTCCTTGGCGCAGCGGATCACCAGCGAGGTCTTGACGCTGGCCACGTTCTCGGCCGCCGTCAGCTTTTCGGTCAGAAAGTTCTGGAATGTCGACAGGTCGGGGGCCACGCATTTCAGGATGAAATCCACCTCGCCGTTGAGCATGTGGCACTCCCGCACCAGCGGCCAGGCCCGGCACCGTTCCTCGAATTTGCTCAGGTCGGCCTCGGCCTGGCTTTGCAGCCCCACCATCGCGAAGACCTGCACCTCGAAGCCCAGCTCGCGGATGTCGACATCGGCATGGTAGCCGCGGATGAACCCCGCCTCCTCGAGCGTGCGCACCCGGCGCAGGCAGGGGGGCGCCGAAATACCCACCCGTCGGGCGAGTTCCACGTTGGTCATACGCCCGTCGGCCTGCAACTCGGACAGGATCTTGCGGTCGATCTGGTCGAGTTTCGCGCCGGCCATTTCTGCTCTCCCGAGGATTTTTGCGGATAATAGGCTCAGCCCGAAACCTGCGCAATAATATTTCACCGTTGCGCAAGATTTTTAAAGGCACACTCCGGAAACGACCTGCCGCCCGGCCCGCGCCGGGGCTTTCGCATATCCGCCGGTCGCATTATATCGTCCGGACCAGACGGGGTTTGCAGGAAAGAGTCGGCTATGGGCGAGACACGGCATTGCAGGGTACTGATCATCGGGTCCGGCCCGGCAGGCTATACCGCGGCGGTCTATGCCGCGCGGGCCATGCTGGAGCCGGTGCTGATCCAGGGCATCCAGCCCGGCGGGCAGCTGACCATCACCACCGAGGTCGAGAACTGGCCCGGCGAGACCGAGATCCAGGGCCCCGAACTGATGCAAAACATGGAGGCCCATGCCCGCGCCATGGGCGCCGAGGTGATCTCCGACTACATTTCCCGGCTTGACCTCGCCACCCGGCCCTTCACCGCCGAGGCCGACAGCGGCACGACCTTCACCGCCGATGCGGTGATCCTGGCCACCGGCGCCCAGGCGAAATGGCTGGGCCTGCCGTCGGAGGAGAAGTTCAAGGGCTTCGGCGTGTCGGCCTGCGCCACCTGCGACGGGTTCTTCTACCGCGGGCAGGAGGTCGTGGTGATCGGCGGCGGCAACGCGGCGGTCGAAGAGGCACTGTTCCTGACAAATTTCGCCTCCAAGGTCACGCTGATCCACCGCCGCGACGAGCTGCGCGCCGAAAAGGTGCTGCAACACCGGCTCTTCAACCACCCCAAGGTCGAGATCCTGTGGGACCACGTCCTCGACGAGGTGCTGGGCAGCCAGGACCCCCTCGGGGTCGAGGGCGTGCGCGTCAAGCACACCCAGACCGGCGCGGCGCGCGAGGTGCCCTGCAAGGGGGTCTTCATCGCCATCGGCCACGCGCCGGCCTCGGAACTGGTGGTCGACCAGCTCGACACCCATATGGGCGGCTACGTCGTCACCCAGCCCGACAGCACCGCCACCTCGGTGCCCGGCGTCTTCGCCGCGGGTGACCTGACCGATCACAAGTACCGGCAGGCCGTCACCTCCGCCGGCATGGGATGCATGGCCGCGCTCGAGGCCGAACGCTTCCTCGCAGAGCAGGAGGCCGCCGAGGCGCCGCAAAAGACCGGCACCTGAACGGCCACCACCCCGCCCCAGGCGCCGGACAACGGCGCGGGCCGCCCGGACAATCCGGCCGCCCCGCGCGCGATCGCTCCGGACGTCCCCCTGCCCGGGGCTTCTTCTGGCCGGAAATATCCCGGGGGTCCGGGGGCAGGGCCCCCGGCCGTTGCCGGCCCGGCGATGCCCTGTCATCGGCTCTCCGCGAGCGCGTGGAGAGCCCACCCTACGATCAATCCCGGCGTCCCTGGCGTTCCGGCTCTCCGCGCGCGCATGGAGCGCCCTACCCGCCGGGGCACAGCACCCGCGCCGTCATCAGCGCCGGGTCGCCCTTCAGCGTGCCTGCACGCACCCGGCAGCCTGTCGTCCGCTCCATCGCCTGCACGCCCCGTGTCATCACGCCCGCGCGGCGCTCCCGGTTCAGCCGGATCGCCTGCACGTCCTCGCCCCGCTGGCGCACGGCGAAGCTCGACCCGTCCACCGTGACCGGCCGGGCCGGGATATGGGCAAATCCCGGCCCGGGGCTGTCGCACGCCCCGAGGCCGAGGCAAAGCGCAAGGGCCGCTCGTGCCCCCAGTGTCTTCACTCCGCTCATCGCTCCCGACTGCCAGCACATGGTTAACGAAAGATTGAGGAAAACCGCCACCCGACCGCTAATCCCTGCACTGCTTCCCCGCCTCGCCACGCGCGGGCGGCCTGTCGGTCACCGTCTTCATGTCTCTTACCTTGAGGGGTCAGGCATCCCGGCCAGCCGGGCAGGCGCCCGGGCGGGCCAATCACCCGGATCCCGAAACCCCGTGTCGCGCCGCGCGAAACCGGGCTACCCTGAACCAGGTTTCATGGCAGAAGGACGGGCAGTCAGATGGATACGCGCGACACCGGCAACGCCGCCCTGATCGGTTCCTGGAAGATGGTCTCCTGGACGCGCGAGGTCGTGGAAACCGGCGCGGTATCGGATGTCCTCGGCCCGGCGCCGATCGGTTACATCGCCTACCATGCCGATGGCAGGATGATGGCCACGGTCTTCAGCCGATCGCGCCCGGCAGGAACGGGCGCGCCGCTGCGGACCGAGCAAAAGGCCCGGCTCTTCGACACGATGCTGGCCTACGTCGCGGCCTACACATTGGAAGAGGATCGCGTGATCCACCATGTCGAGGCCGCGTGGAACCCGGACTGGGAGATCGACCTCTCGCGCCCCTTCACGCTCGATGGCGACAGGCTTTTCATCAGCGGCGCTCCGAATGTCGACCCCCTGACAGGCGAAGACGTCCTCTACCGGATGGAGTTCACCAAGGTCTGAGCGATGCCCGGCGGCGCCCCGGCCATGGCGCCGAGAGCGCCGGACCGGCAGCCGCCGCCATTCAAAGCGCGCGCGCGGCGTAAGGGCCGCCCCGCTAGGTCGCTCCTCCGGCGCCCAACGCCCGCGTCTGGCTCAGCGTCAGCCCGGTGCTCAGTGCCTCGGGGTCGAGCATCAGTTCGATCACCGCCGGGCGGCCCGCCTCCAGCGCCCTCTCCAGCGCCGGGGCGAACGCGGCCTGGTCTGTCACCGTCTCGCCATGCGCGCCATAGGCCCGCGCCAGCATCGCGTAATCGGGGTTGACCAGATCGGTGCCGCTCACCCGCCCCGGATAGGTCTTTTCCTGGTGCATCCGGATCGTGCCGTAGCGCCCGTTATTGGCCACGATCACCACCACGTTCGCCCCGTGCTGCACCGCCGTCGACATCTCGTTCAGCGTCATCTGGAAACAGCCGTCGCCGGCCAGGCAGATCACCGGGCGGTCGGGATGCTCCAGCTTGGCCGCGATGGCGGCGGGGAAGCCATAACCCATCGACCCTGATGTCGGCGCCACCTGGCTGCGGAACCCCTTGAAGCGGAAATAGCGGTGCAGGAAGGCCGCGTAATTGCCCGCGCCGTTGGTCAGGATCGCGTCGTCCGGCAGATGGCCCGACAGCCACGCGACGACCTGTTCCAGCTTTACCGCGCCGGGGGTTTCCTGCGGGGTGCTCCAGGCCTCGTATTCCGCCCGCGCTTCATGTGTCCAGCCGTCCCACGGGCCGGGATGGCCGGGATGGGCAGCCAGCGCGGCCAGCATCGCCGGCGCGCTCAGCGCGATGCCGGGATCGGGGCGATAGACGCGGCCCAGCTCGTCCGGGTCGGGGTGGACATGGACGATGCGCTTGCCCGGATCGCCGGGGTCGATCAGCGCATAGCCGTTCGTCGCGGTGTCGCCCAGCCGCGTGCCCAGCGCCAGCACAACGTCGGCGGCCTTCAGCCGCGCGCCCAGTTTCGGGTTCATCCCGACACCCAGGTCGCCGACGTAATGGCCATGGCGGTTATCCATGTAATCCTGCCGGCGAAAGGTCGCCGCGACAGGCAGATCGAAGGTTTCGGCAAAGCCCGCGAGGTTGGCCGCCGCGCTGCGCGACCAGTGCGGCCCGCCCACCACAACCAGAGGCCGCTCGGCCCGGGCAAGCGCACCGGTGACCGCGGCCAGCTGCGCCTCGCTCGGCGCGGGCGCCAGCGGCGCGGGCGCCGGTATGTCCGCCGCCTCGGCCACGGCGCTGAGAACGTCCTCGGGCAGGGCCAGCACCACCGGGCCGGGCCGGGCCGACTGCGCCACGTGAAAGGCGTGCGAGATATATTCGGGCAGGCGCGCGGTATCGTCCACCTCGGCGGCCCATTTCACCAGCGGCCCGAAAAAGGCGCGGAAATCGACCTCCTGAAACGCCTCGCGGTCGCGGTGGCCCCGCGCGATCTGGCCCACGAAAGCCACCACCGGCGTGCTGTCCTGCCGTGCCACGTGCAGACCCGCCGCCGCGTTCGACGCGCCCGGCCCGCGCGTGACGAACAAGACCCCCGGTGTCCCGGTCAGCTTGCCATGGGCCTCGGCCATCATCGCGGCGCCACCCTCGTGACGGCAGACCACGTTTTCGATGCCCGCGTCGATAAACCCGTCCAACGCCGCCAGAAAGCTTTCGCCCGGAACCGAAAACACCCGCCGCACCCCCTGCAACGCCAGTTGATCGGCCAGGATACGCCCGCCATGCCGTGCCATTCGCTCGTCTCCCTTTGCTCTGCCCCGCGTCGAATCTGCGCCAAGCCGGAGCCTTGGGCAAGGGGCGCCTTGCGCATCGCCTGTCGCGCCATAGCTGAGAGGAAAGCCACAAGGAGGATTTGATGCCGCACCACAGGCTGCTGGGCATATCGGGCTCGCTGAGACAGGGCTCTTACAACACCAAACTGATGCGCGAGGCCGCGCGCCACTTCGACCCCGCCGTTTTCGAAGTGGGCAACCTGCGCTTTCCCCTCTTCGACGAAGACCTCGAAGAGGCCGAGGGCATTCCGCCCGCGGTGCAGACGCTCGCCGACCAGATCGCCGCCGCCGACGCGGTTGTGATCTCGGGCCCCGAATACAACAAATCCGTCACCGGCGTGCTGAAGAACGCGCTCGACTGGGTCAGCCGCACCGACGGCAACCCCTGGAAGGCCAAGCCGGTGGCGATCATGGCCGCGACAGGGGGCCGCGCCGGGGGCGAGCGCACGCAATTCGCGCTCAGGCTCTGCATGGTGCCCTTCCAGCCGCGCATCCTGCAGGGCCCCGAAGTGCTTGTGGGCCGGGCCAAGGACCAGTTCGACGCCGAGGGGCGGCTGGTCAACGAGATCAACGCCAAGGCGCTGGCCGGGCTGATGGACGCGCTCAAGGCCGAGATCGCCCGCGGCTGAGGCTTGTCCATGCCGCGGGCGGGGCCTAGCGTGGCGCCATGCATCCCGCCACCGGCCAGACCCGCACCCTCACCGACCCGCTAGACCCCGCGCGCGCCGCCGCGCTGCACGCCACGCTGGGCTTGCCGGGGCCGGCGCCGGCGGCGGGCGACCCGCTGCCGCCGTTTTTCCACCAGGTCTATTTCTGGGACGCTCTGCCGCCGGCGCGGCTGGGACGCGACGGACACCCGAAACTTGGCGAATTCATCCCCGATCTGGGCCTGCCCCGGCGGATGTGGGCCGGCGGGCGGCTGACCTTCACCGCGCCGCTGCGCGCCGGCCAACCCGCCGAACGCCGCACCACCATCGAAACCATCGCCGAGAAAACCGGGCGCACCGGCCCGCTGGCCTTCGTCACCCTGCGCCACGACATCGTCCAAGGCGGCCGGCTCTGCGTGAGCGAGCACCAGAACCTCGTCTACCGCCAGGACCCCGACCCGGCCGCGCCCAGCCCCGCGCCGCCGCCCGCGCCCGAGGGCGCCGAGCAAACCCACGCGGTCGGCTTTTCGCCAACGCTGCTCTTCCGCTACTCCGCGCTCACCTTCAACGGCCACCGCATCCATTACGACCGCGACTATGCGCGCGATGTCGAGGGCTATGCGGGCCTCGTCGTCCATGGCCCCCTGCTGGCCCAGCTGCTGATGCTAATGGCAGAAGAGCGCGGGCCGCTGGCCGGCTTCGCCTTTCGCGCCACCGCGCCGCTGATCGACACCGAAACCGCCACGCTGGCGCGCCGCGAAAACCGCCTCTGGGTCGCCGGCCCCGATGGCCGGCTCTGCATGGAGGCCGACGCCACCCCCGCCTGATCCGCGCGCGCACCCACCGCTTCTTCTGGCAGGAAATATCCCCGCCGGAGGCGTCGCAACGCCGCCATCGGGCCTGCCGCCCGAGGCTCAGAGGTTGTCGGCCACCCGAAACCCCTCGGGTATTGCCCCGTCCCGCCCGTCCAGCACCAGGTCGGCCATCACGGCGGCCACCTTCGGGGCCATGCCGATGCCGATCTTGAAACCGCCATTGGCGATGAAATGCCCCGGCCGTCCGGGCCAGCCCCCCAGCATCGGCGCGATGCTCCTGGCGCGGGGCCGCACGCCCGCCCACCGCTCGATCACCTCTGCCGCCGCCAGCGCCGGGCAGACCGCCCGCGCCCGCGCGATCACGTCGTCGAGCCGGGCGTCGGTGCTGTGGGGCACCTCGAATTCCCGCTCGGTGGTCGAGCCTACGGCGACCGTGCCATCCCCGTGGGGAACGATCAGCACGCCATCGGCATAGATCTGCGGTGCATCGCGCGCCGCGTGGGCCAGCACCGCCGCCTGTCCCTTGACCCCGCTGCCCAACGCCCGGCCCAGATCGGCCGAAAGCGCGGCCAGCCCCTGATACCCGGTGGCCCAGATCACCTTGCCCTCGACCGGCCCCTCTGCGCCGGTCGCCACCGCGCCGCCCAGCGCCTCGACCGCGCGCGCCAGCGCCGCGCAGGCCGCGCGGGGCGCGATGCGCGCGCTCAGCGTGTCGTGGATCAGCAGCCCCGTGGGCGAGGCCGGCGCGAAGGGCCCCGCCGCTTTGGCCGGCACCACGCGCCAGTCGGCCCGCCGCTGCCACAGCGCGGCGGCCTCCCCGGCCCTCGCCTCGGCCCGGGCCAGCGCCGCGTCATCGGCGATCGGCTGGTAGCGGCCCAGCCGCGCATAGCCGGTGGACATTCCCGATTGCGCCTCGACCCCGTCCCAAAAGTCCTGCGCCATCAACAGGCTGTCCAGCTGGAACGCCTTTTTCGGGTTCCACCGCTCGGGCACGTGGGGCGAGAGCGCGCCGACCGGCGTGCCGCTGGCGCCGGCGGCGACGTGGTACCACTCCACCACCCGCACCCGCGCCCCGCGGCGGGCGCATTCATAGGCCGTGGCCAGCCCGAACACGCCTGCACCCATCACCGTCACGTCGGCCATTGCCATTTCGTGCGCCCTTTCCCATGCTCGCCGCCCATGGGTGTAGGCCACGAAACCGACGAGAACCAGACCGCTGCGCTGGACTGGCGCGCAGGCGGCGTTCCGGTCTCTGCGCGCTTCGACGATCCCTATTTTTCGATCGCCGACGGGCTGGCCGAAACCCGGCATGTGTTTCTCGGCGGCAACGGGTTGCCCGGCCGCTTTCGCCCCGGCTTTCACATTGCCGAGCTGGGCTTTGGCACCGGGCTGAACATGCTGGCCGCGCTGATCGCCTGGCGGCAAGGCGGCCAGGCGGGCCCCTTGCGTTTCACCAGCTTCGAGGCCTTCCCGATGGCGGCGGCCGACATCGACAGGGCGCTGACCGCCTTTCCCGAGGCGCACGCCGTCGCCGGCCCGCTGCTGACCGCGTGGCGGGCGGGCGCGCGGCGCGTGGAATCGCCCGACCTGATCGCCGAGGTGATCGTCGGCGACGCGCGCGCCACCCTGCCGCGCTGGCCGGGCCGGGCCGATGCCTGGTTTCTCGACGGGTTCGCGCCGGCGAAAAACCCCGAGCTGTGGGAGCCCGCGCTTTTGGCCGAGGTCGCCCGCCGCACCGCGCCGGGCGGCAGTGCCGCGACCTATAGCGCCGCCGGCGCCGTGCGCCGGGCGCTCGCCGCCGCGGGCTTTGCGGTCGAGCGTCGCGCAGGCTTTGGCCGCAAGCGCCATATGACCGTGGCGAGCCTGCCGGCATGACCGAGCAGAACACCCGCCTCGGAATCGCGCTGATGGTCGCCACGACCTTCGTCTTCTCCATCCAGGACGGCATCTCGCGCCACCTTGCGGGCGAATACAACGTGCTGATGGTGGTGATGATCCGCTACTGGTTCTTCGCGGCCTTCGTCATCGCCGTGGCCGCGCGCAAGGCGGGCGGCATCGGCGCCGCGGCGGCCACGCGCCAGCCGCTGATGCAGGCGTTCCGCGGGTTCCTTCTGGCAGCCGAGATCTGCGTGATGGTGGCGGGGTTCGTGGCCCTTGGGCTGGTGGAAAGCCACGCGGTCTTTGCCTGCTACCCCTTGCTGATCGCCGCGCTTTCGGGCCCGGTACTGGGCGAAAAGGTGGGCTGGCGGCGCTGGGCGGCGATCGCGGTGGGGTTCGTGGGCGTGCTGATCATCCTGCAGCCGGGGTTTCGCGTCTTCGCCCCCGCCGCGCTGATCCCGCTGGCGGCGGCCTTGATGTTCGCGCTTTACGGGCTGCTGACCCGCTATGTCGCCCGCGCCGACAGCGCCGCGACAAGTTTCTTCTGGACGGGCACCACCGGCGCGGTGGCGATGACCGCCGTCGGCCTGTGGGTCTGGCAGCCGATGACGGCGGCCGACTGGGGCTGGATGGGCCTTTTGTGCATCACCGGGGCCTTTGGGCATTTCCTGCTGATCAAGACCTACGAACTGGCCGAGGCCAGCGCGGTGCAGCCCTTTGCCTACCTTCAGCTCGTCTTCGCCTCGGCGCTTGGGCTCTTGGTGTTCGGCGAGACGCTCAGGCTGAACGTCATGCTGGGCGCCGGGCTGGTGATCATTGCGGGGCTGTTCACGCTCTGGCGCGAACGTCGGGCGTGATCAGCGCGCGGCAAGCTCGTCGGTGAACCGGATCGGCCCGGTCTCGCCGCTCAGCCGCGCCCGGTAGACCGGCAGCGATTCCGACACGCGCATCACGTAGTTGCGGGTTTCGCGGAACGGGATCATCTCGATCCAGTCCACCACGTCGGTGCCCGCCATGCGCGGGTCGCCGCGGTCCTCCACCCAGCGCCGCGCGCGGCTGGGCCCGGCGTTGTAGGCCGCCGCGACCAAAAGCGGGTTCGGGCCGAACTCCTCGACCAGCTGCGCCAGGTACGCCCCCCCGAGCCGCGCGTTGTACTCCGGATCGGTCAGGAGCGCGGCGCTGGAATAGGGCGCGCCCACCTTGCGTGCCATCGCCTCGGCGGTGCGCGGCATCAGCTGCATCAGCCCGCGCGCGCCGGCGCCGCTGGTCACGACGGGGTCGAACTCACTTTCGCGCCGGGCGATGGCCAGCACCAGTTCGGTGTCCACCGGGTGCCGGGCGCGGGCCAGATCGGTGACCGGGAAATACGCCCTGGGCATCACGTTGCCCTGCCCCGCGGCCACCTTGGCGATGCGCACCGCGATATGCGGATCGTCCAGCGACAGCGCGAGCCCGGCAAGTTGCCGCTGGCCATCGGCCCGTGCGGTCTCGGCCAGGTGGGTGAGGAACCATTCGGCGAGATTGCGCTCGCCCGCGCGGTGGAACAAGACCGCCGCCTCCAGCACCGAAGAATCGGCAAAGGATGCCTCGCGCCAGTCGGGATAGACCTCTTGCCCGGTCAGCGCCGGGTCGAGCGGCAGGCCGGCGCGTTCGGCGGCGAGCAGGCCGTAAAAAGCGGTCTGGTGCTGGCCCGCACGGGCATAGGCCGCCTGCGCCTCGTCACCCCGGCCCAACGCCTCCAGCGCGCGGCCCTGCCAATAGCCCGCACGGCCGAGGCTGATGGGCGTTTCCACCGCCGCCGCGAACCTGTCGAAATGCCCCAGCGCGGTTTCCGCGTCCCCGAGCTGGCGCAGCGCGACAAAGCCCGCCAGCCATTCGAGATCGGCATAGGCCGAGCCCTCGCTCAGGTGATGCCGGGCGGCCAGACGGTAGGCCAGCGCGCCGTCATCCGCGCGCATCGCCCGGCGCGCATAGATGCGCCGCCAATTGGACCAGAGTTCGGGCTGGCCCAGCCCCTCGGCCGTCGCGCTGCGCGCGACGAGCAGCGCGATCGCGTCGTCTTGCAGCCCCTTGCGGGTGCGCCATAGAAACCGCTCGTAGGCAAGGCCGGCGTCGTCCGCCAGCGCCCCCGGCACCGCGGCGATGCGCGCGTCCACGCCGGGCGCCCTGGCCCTGAGCGCCAGCCGCGCCTCGGCCAGCGCCTGCCAGCCCGCAGGCACCAGCGGCAGCATCCGGCGGGCCGAGGCCTCTTCGCCCTGCCAGAGCATGGCGTCGATGCGCGCCGTGTGATGCGCCGCCAGAAGTTGCGGGAACCGCGACAGCAGCGCCACCTGCGCACCGGAACTCAACGGCATGCTCCGCCAGGTCAGCACCGCCAGCGCCTCGGCGTCGCCCACCTGGCCCAGCGCCGCATGGGCCTGCACCAGCCGCAGCGCGCCATTGCCGGTGATCGGCCGGCGCCCGGCGAAGAACGCGACCACCTCTTCGGCCGCCGCATCGGCGGGGATGGCCGCCTCGGCCCGGGCCCGGATGCGGTCTAGCCCCGGCCAGTCGCCGTTGCGGGAGAGGAAGGCGCTGTAATCGGCAAAGCTGCCCTCGCCAGCCCGCAAGAATCGCCATTCGACGATGTCGCGGGCAACCTGGCCGCCGGCCAGCCGGCGCGCCGCGACCCAGTTGTCGGCGCGCACCTCGCGCATCGCCAACTCAAGCGGCGTCTGGGCAGGCGCGGGCGACACGACGGCGAGCGTCAGGACCGGCAGGAGGGCAAGCAAAAGACGCATCGGCAATCTGGGCTGGGCAGGTTGCAATCTTGTCTCACGGGCGGCGGGCGGGGGGCAACTCACAAACTTGGCAACCGGCACCGGGCGCTATAGGGTCCGGCGCGCTGTGCGGGCGCTGAGTCGCGCGCGTCGCGTGAAACCAACAACGTAGAGGAGCGTGTCATGATCAAAGGGTCCCTTCCAGCCCTGGTGACGCCGTTCAAACACGGCGCCGTGGATCTCGACACGCTCAAAGAGCTGATCGAGTGGCACCTCGACGAGGGCACGCACGGCTTCGTGCCCGTCGGGACCACCGGCGAAAGCCCCACCCTGACCCATGCCGAGCACGAGACGGTGATCGAAGAGGTGGTCAGGGCCGTCGACGGCCGCGTGCCGGTGATCGCCGGTGCGGGCTCGAACAACACGCAGGAAGCTATCCGCTTCATGCAGCATGCCGAAAAGGTGGGGGCCGATGCTGCGCTGGTGGTCACGCCCTATTACAACAAGCCCACCCAGGCCGGGATGATCGCGCATTTCACCGCGCTGCACGACTGCTGCAAGCTGCCGATCATCATCTACAACATCCCGCCGCGCTCGGTCGTCGACATGATCCCCGAGACCATGGCGGAGCTGGCCAAGCTGCCCCGCATCATCGGGGTCAAGGACGCGACGGGCGATCTGGCGCGGGTGCCCAAGCAGCGGATGGCCTGCGGCCCCGACTTCCTGCAACTGTCGGGCGAGGATGCGACAGCGCTGGGATTCAACGCGCATGGCGGCAAGGGCTGCATCTCGGTCACGGCCAACGTCGCGCCCAGACTCTGCGCCCAGTTCCAGGAGGCGACGCTGGCCGGTGACTACGGACGCGCACTGGACCTGCTGGACAAGCTGATGCCGCTGCATATCGCGATCTTTCTAGAGCCGGGGGTGGCCGGGGCCAAATACGCGATGTCGCGGCTGGGCAAATGCACCGAAGAGGTACGCTCGCCGCTGGTCACTCTGACGGAGGGCACCAAGGCCAAGATCGACGACGCGATGCGCCACGCGGGGCTGTTGAACTGAGCGGGGAGAAACCCTTGCGCCCCGGCGAGATCGTCGCCGAGGGGCTGGCCCCGCCCGCGGGGCCGGTGCTGCGCTTTGTCGGGCGCATCCGCACGCCCTGGGGGCCGGGCGAGTGCCCCAAGAATATCGGCAAGGCGCGGGAAACCGGCCGCGGCGCCCGGGTCGAACTGGACCCGGCCTTCGCGCCGGCGCTATTGGGGCTCGAGATCGGCCAGCCGGTGGTGCTGCTCTACTGGTTGCACGAGGCGCGGCGCGACCTGCTGCGGCAAAGCCCGCGTCACATCGACGGCACGCGCGGCACCTTTGCCCTCCGATCCCCGAACCGGCCCAACAGCATCGGGCTGGCGACCGTGCGCATCACCGCGCTGGACGGCGCCGCCGGGACGCTGGGGATCGACGCGATCGACTGTTTCGACGGCACGCCGCTGCTGGATATCAAGCCCTGGTTGGAACGGGTGGACCTGCCCCCCGCCCCCTAGACTGCCCTATTCCACCGTGATCGTGACCACCTCGGACCGCACCGGCGGGTCGTGCGGAATATGGTTTGCGTCGCCCAGCAGCAGCCACAGATCATGCGTGCCCGGCGCGATATCCAGCGTGACCTCGGTCTGACCGCCGCCGAAATGGATGTGGTTGTCATCCGCCGGCACGCCCTGGGTGTAATCGACCGCGTCGGGGGCAATGTCGATGATCAGGTGGTGATGGCCGGTCATGTCGCTATCCACCCCGGCCGGGGCGACGCCCATGCCCTCAAGCCCGAAGCGGATGGTGACGGGCGAGGCGACGGTGGCACCGTCCTCGGGCGCGATGATATAGGCGCTGGCGCCCTCTGGCGCCGGGGTGCGTTCCTGCGCAGCCGCCGAAAACGTGCCGCCGGCCAACAGGGCTGCAACGACCAATGCCTTGTGAAATCCCATGACAGACCTCCCTTCCTGTCTGTTTCGTATGAACAAGAGGGTAGCGCCGGACCGCCGCGGATCAATTGCGCCCACGCCTTTCAACCGGTCACGCTTTCGCCTATATGCGCTGCACCATGGCCAAACCGAAGTCAGACCCCAATTACAAGGTGATCGCCGAAAACCGGCGGGCGCGCTACGATTACGCCATCGAGGAAGACCTCGAATGCGGGATCATGCTGCAGGGCTCGGAGGTCAAGTCGCTGCGCGCGAACGGCGCCAATATCGCCGAAAGCTATGCCTCGGTCGAGAATGGCGAGCTGTGGCTCATCAACGGCTATGTCCCGCCCTACGACCAGGCCAAGACCTGGGGCCACGACGAACGGCGCCGCCGCAAGCTGCTGGTCTCGCGCCGCGAACTGGCGAAGCTGTGGTCCGACACCCAGCGCAAGGGCTATACGCTGGTGCCGCTGGTGCTCTATTTCAATCACAAGGGCATCGCCAAGCTCAAGATCGGCATCGCCAAGGGCAAGAAGACCCAGGACAAGCGCGCGACCGAGGCCAAGCGCGACTGGCAGCGGCAGAAACAGCGCCTGCTCAAGGAGCATGGCTGACGGCCCCGGCCTTGCCAGCACGCGCGCCCCGTTCTAAGGGAAAGAAAATTACACCGATGCCCGCCGGAGGTTTGCCATGGCTCACGACGATCCGAAAACGCTTGTCTCGACCGACTGGCTGGCGGCGCATCTGAAAGACCCCGACCTGCGTATCCTCGACGGCTCGTGGTACCTGCCGCCGATGGGCCGCGACGGGCGCGACGAGTATGATGCCGCCCACATCCCCGGCGCGCGCTTTTTCGATATCGAAGAGATTTCCGACCAGCGCTCGGACATTCCCCATATGGCGCCCCCGATGGAAAAGTTCATCAGCCGGATGCGGGCCATGGGCGTGGGCGACGGGCACCAGGTGGTGGTTTATGACGGCGCCGGGCTGTTCTCGGCGGCGCGCGTTTGGTGGACCTTCCGCCTGATGGGCAAGACCGACATCGCGGTTCTCGACGGCGGCTTTCCCAAGTGGCAGGCCGAGGGCCGCCCGGTCGAGGATCTGCCGCCGATCCTGCGCGACCGTCACATCACCGTGCAGCGCCAGGCGCACCTGGTAAAGGACGTCACGCAGGTCGCCGCGGCGTCGAAGCTGGGCGATTACGAGATCGTCGATGCCCGCAGCCCCGGCCGCTTTGTCGGCGACGAACCCGAGCCGCGGCCCAACCTGCGCTCGGGCCACATCCCGGGCGCGAAAAACGTGCATTTTGCGACGCTGTTGAACGACGATGGCACGATGAAATCGCCCGAGGCGCTGCGCGCAATCATCGAGGCCGCGGGGGTGGACCTGAAAAAACCCGTGATCACCTCCTGCGGCTCGGGCGTGAATGCGGCGATACTGAACCTCGCGCTCGAGATCATCGGCCACCGAAATCACGCGGTCTATGACGGCGCCTGGACCGAATGGGGCATGTATAACGACCTGCCCGTCGCCACCGGACCGGCCTGATGCTGGAGCGCCTTCAGCCGCGCGCGCCCGACAAGATCATCGGCCTGATGCAGGCCTTTCGCAACGACCCGAGGCCCGACAAGATCGACCTCGGCGTCGGCGTCTATCGAGATGCGGCGGGCCTTACCCCGGTGATGCGCGCCGTCAAGGCCGCCGAGCGCCAGCTCTGCGACACGCAAACCACCAAGAGCTATACCGCGCTGACCGGCGACCCGGCCTTTCTGCAGGCGATGGCCGGCCTCGTGCTCGGCGCCGCCGCCGCGCCCGAGCGGCTGGCGATGGCCGCCGCGCCGGGCGGCACCGGCGCGCTGCACATCGCGCTGGCGCTGGTGCGGCTGGCCAGCCCCGGCGCGCGGGTCTTCGTGCCCGACCCCTCGTGGCCCAACCATGCCGCCATTGCCGACGCGCTGGGGCTGACACGGGTGCCCTACCGCTATTACGACGCCGCGGCGCAGACGGTCGACGAGGCCGGGATGCTGGCCGACCTGGCGCAGGCGGGTCCGGGCGACGTTGTGCTGGTGCATGGCTGCTGTCACAACCCCACCGGCGCCGATCTGACCCCGCCCGCCTGGCAGCGCCTTGGCGCCCTTCTGGCCGGGCGCGGCGCGCCTCTCTTGGTGGATCTGGCCTATCAAGGCTTCGGCGACGGGCCGGAGGCCGACGTCGCCGGCCTGCGCGCAATGGCCGAAACCCTGCCCGAGATGCTGATCGCGGTCAGCTGTTCCAAGACTTTCGGGCTCTACCGCGAACGCGTGGGCGCGGTGCTGGCGCTGACCGGCAGCCCCGCGGCGCGCGCCACGGCCGAGGCCAACCTCGCCGCGCTCAACCGCACCACCTATGCCTTTCCGCCCGATCACGGCGCGCGGCTGGCGGGCATGGTGCTGGCAGACCCGGACCTGCGCGCCGACTGGGCGGCAGAGCTGGAGGCGATGCGCACCCGTATCGCGCGGCTGCGCAGCACGCTGGCCGAGGCGCTGACGGCGCAGTCGGGCTCTGACCGGTTCGGCTTTCTCGCCGGGCAGAAGGGGCTGTTCTCGCTTTTGGGGGCGACACCCGATCAGGTGGCCACCCTGCGTGAGACCCACGGCATCTACATGATCGGCGACAGCCGGATCAACCTCGCCGGGCTGTCCGAACAGGACGTGCCGCGGGTGGTCGAGGCGTTTCTGAAGGTCGGCCTTTAGCCGCGCCATGCCTCTCCGTCGCATGCGAAAAGGCCCGGGCGGATGCCCGGGCCTTTCCTGTCACTGCTCTGTCGATCCGGATCAGCCTTTGGCGAATTCCGGATAGGCTTCCATGCCAAGCTCGCCGATGTCGAGGCCCTGGACCTCTTCCTCTTCGCTGACGCGGATACCCATGACAGCCTTGAGGATGAACCAGACCACGGCCGAGGCCACGAAGACGAACACGCCCACGATCACGATCGAGATCAACTGGCCGAAGAGCGACGCGTCGCCGTTGGTCAGCACAACCGCGATGGTGCCCCAGATGCCGGCGAACAGGTGCACCGGGATGGCGCCGACCACGTCGTCGATCTTGAGCTTGTCGAGGAACGGAACCGCGAAGACCACGATCACGCCGCCGATGGCACCGATAATGGTGGCCATGCCCAGACCCGGGGTCAGCGGCTCGGCCGTGATCGACACGAGGCCCGCCAGCGCGCCGTTCAGCACCATGGTGAGGTCCGGCTTGCCGTAAAGCGCCTTGGTCAGGATCAGCGCGGCCAGCGCACCACCCGCCGCGGCGGTGTTGGTGTTGGCGAAGATGCGGCTGATGTCGGCCACGTTACCTGCGGTGTCCATGTAAAGCTGCGAACCGCCGTTGAAGCCGAACCAGCCCATCCACAGGATGAACGTGCCCAGCGTGGCCAGCGGCAGGTTGGCACCCGGCATCGGATGGATTGCGCCCGCCTTGCCGTACTTGCCCAGGCGCGGCCCGAGGATCAGCGCACCGGCCAGAGCGGCCCAGCCACCCACCGAGTGCACGACGGTCGAACCGGCGAAATCGAGGAAGCCGTAGTTGGCGTCAAGGAAGCCGCCGCCCCATTTCCACGAAGCCTGGATCGGGTAGATCAGGCCGGTCAGGACGACCACGAAGATCAGGAACGGCCACAGCTTGATCCGCTCGGCCAGCGTACCCGACACGATCGAGGCCGTGGTGGCGCAGAACATGAGCTGGAAGTAGAAGTCCGAGCCGACCGAGGCGTAGGTGAGGTCGGTTTCGGTGTCGGCGAGGCCGACCGGCTCCATCGACGCGGAACCGAAGGCGCCCAGCACGTTGGTGATCGTCCAGCCGTCGCCGGGATACATCAGGTTGTAGCCGATGAGGTAGTACATCACCGCAGCGATCGAGAAGAGCGAGATGTTCTTCATCAACTGCATTGTGGTGTTCTTCTGGCGCACCAGGCCAGCCTCGAGCATGGTAAAGCCCGCGGCCATCCACATCACCAGAAAGCCGGTGACGAGGAACATGAAGGTGGTGAAGATATAACCGATATCTTCGTTCGGCGGGGTGGTGTCGACCTCTTGCGCGAAGCCGAGCGCGGGCAAAGCCGCCAAAGCCACCGCAAGGGGAAGAAGTTTCTTGATTTGCATCACTGTCGGTCCTTTCTGCAGGAGCGTTGCGGCGTTCAGATGGCGTCTTCGTCGGTCTCGCCCGTGCGGACGCGAACCGCCTGGCTCACATCGAGGACGAAAATTTTGCCGTCGCCGATCTTGTCGGTTTTTGCGGTCGTGGCGATGGTTTCAACCACCTGGTCTGCCATCGCGGCGGGCACCACGATTTCCAGTTTGACCTTGGGCACGAAATTCACGGCATACTCGGCACCGCGATAGATTTCCGTGTGGCCCGATTGCGAGCCAAAGCCCTTGATCTCGGTCACCATCATGCCGCGCACGCCGATGGCGGTGAGGGCCTCCCTCACCTCCTCCAGCTTGAACGGCTTGATTGCAGCAATGATCAGTTTCACGTCAGAACCCTTCCGGTTTGGCAGGTCGCCCTGCGGGGGAATTCACAGCGGCAAGAAGGGGCGGAAGGGGCCAGTGAGGCAATAAACCCCCCGGTGCGACAAATCTCATTTCAAGGGCAAATTGCACATTTTTTGCACATTTCGCATGCGCTGCTTATTTTTTACGCTATTGACAAATCCGCGCTTGGGCGGCTAGCCGCTCCACAAGCGCGCCACGGCACGATAGAGTATCGAAAAAAGGTAAAAGGCAGGCACACGGGCAATGGCAACGCGCAGATCAGGCGGACGCAAACCTCTCGTCGCGGAACGGCGCTATCCGAAAAAGTCGGCGCGCCCCAAAACGCGCAAATCCAAGCGGCGCCCGCCCGCGCGCAAGCGCACGCGGCGCAGCGGCAACTTCGTGACGCGCATCTTTGGGCGGCTTTTCCGCTGGCTGGCGCGACTGGTCTGGCGGCTGGTGTCGCGGCTGGGGCTGGTGACGGCGATTCTGCTCGGCGGTGCGGTGATTTACGTGCAATCCACCCTGCCGCCCATGACCGACCTGCTGGACGGGCGCACCCGCGGGTCGGTGACGATGCTCGACCGGTACGGCGAGGTCTTCGCCTGGCGGGGCGAGCAGTTCGGCGGGCAGATCAGCGCCGACACCGTCGCGCCGGTGCTAAAACACGCAGTGATCGCCACCGAGGACAAGCGGTTCTACCGCCATCCGGGGCTCGACCCGCGCGGCATCGCCAGCGCGATTCGCATCAATCTCAGCGAGGGGCGCGGGCCGCTGTCGGGGCATGGCGGCTCGACCATCACCCAGCAGACGGCCAAATTGCTGTGCCTCGGCGTCAGCTACGACCCGAAGCTCTGGAAGACCGAGGCCGAGTACGAGGCCGATTGCCGGCGGACCACCCTGTGGCGCAAGGCCAAGGAGGCGGTCTTCGCCCTGGCGATGGAGCTGGAATATACCAAGGACGAGATCCTGACGATCTACCTCAACCGGGCCTACCTGGGGGCGGGCGCGCGCGGGTTCGAGGCCGCCGCGCAACGCTATTTCGGCAAGTCGGCCAACCAGGTGAATACCGCAGAGGCGGCGATGCTGGCGGGGCTGTTGAAGGCGCCGACCACCTACGCCCCCACCAACAACCTGCAACGCTCCCGCGACCGGGCCAACCTGGTGATCGGGCTGATGCAGGCGCAGGGCTATCTCGCGGCCACCGATGCCGCGGTCGCCCGCGCCGCACCGGCAGAGCTGTCCGAGGCCGCCGAGGCCCGTGCGGGCGGCTATTTCGCCGACTGGGTGATGGGCGCGGGTCCCGATTTCCTGACCCGCGACACCACCGAGGACGTGGTCATCCGCACCACGTTCGACCCCGATTTGCAGGTCGCCGCCGAGGCCGCGCTGAAAGAGATCTTCGAGACCAAGGTCAAGGACGGGTCCAAGGCCGAAGCGGCGATCCTGGTGATGTCGGCCGACGGGGCGGTGCGTGCCATGGTGGGCGGGCGCAACACCGCCGTGGGCGGCTTCAACCGTGCGACAATGGCGCTGAGGCAGACCGGCTCGGCGTTCAAGCCGTTCGTCTACGCCGCCGCGCTCGACCTCGGCTTCACCCCCAACGCCACCGTGGTGGACGAGCCCATCACCCTGAACGTGCCCGGCTCGGGGCCCTATTCGCCCGAGAATTACGACCACAAGTTCCGCGGCCGGGTGACGCTGGCCGAGGCGTTGCAGCATTCGCTGAACGTGCCTGCCGTCCGGGTGGCCGATTCGGTGGGGCTGGAGAACGTGCGCCGTGTGGCGTCCGATTTCGGCATCGAAAGCGATCTGGCAGCGGGGCCGGCGCTGGCCCTCGGCGCCTCGGAATCGACGCTGATCGAAATGACCGGTGCCTATGCGGGCATCCTGAACGGCGGCCGGTCGGTCACGCCCTACGGCCTGGTCGAGCTGCGCCTGCAAGGCGAGAACACGTCCCTGATGGACCAGTCGGGCGGCATGGGCGAACGGGTGATTTCCGAACGCGCCGCGCAAAGCCTGACCTACATGATGCACCGCGTGGTCGAGGCCGGCACTGGCCAGCGGGCCAAGCTGCCCGGCCGCCAGGCGGCGGGAAAGACCGGCACCACCTCGGCCGCGCGCGACGCCTGGTTCGTCGGGTTCACCGCCGACTACGTGACGGGCATCTGGATGGGCTATGACGACAACACGCCGCTGAGGGGCGTGACCGGGGGCGGCCTGCCGGCCGAGATCTGGCACGAGACGATGGTTCGCGTGCACGAGGGGCTGCCGCCGCGGCCGTTGCCGATGCTGGTGCCGCAAGAGCCCCAAGGGCCGGTGCCGGACCGCCGCGCCCCGCGGCAGCAGCGAGCGCCCGACAATGCCGCCGAGCGCGTGCTGCGCGATGTGCTGGGCACGCTTTTGGGCGGCAACCGCTAGCGGCCGCCGCCCGGTCGGCGCGTCAGTTATTGTTCATCCCCTGGCCCATTGCGCCGCCCGTCATGGGCATGTTGCCTTGGTTCATCATTGCCCCGCCCGGCTGACGTTCCAGGTCGACCGGAATGGTCACGGTCACGTCGCCGGCCTTTTCAAAGCTCAGCGTGACCTCGACGGTGTCGCCGTGGTTCAGCGACCGGGTGAGTCCAAGGAACATCACGTGATCGCCGCCGCGTTGCAGCATGTGGGTGCCGCCGGCGGGCACGGGAAAGCCCTCTTCGACCCGGACCATCTTCATGATGCCGCCCGCGTCCTCGATATGGGTATGCAGCTCGACCTTGTCGGCCACGTCCGAGGCGGCGGCGACCAGCCGGTCGTCAACCTCGCCGGTGTTCTTGATCGTCATGAAGGCGGCACCCGATTTCGACATCATCGTCGAGGCGCGGGCATAGGGGTCTTCGATCTCGATTCCCTGGGCAAGGGCCGGCAGGGCGGTTACGGCAGCGGTCAGCGCCGCGAAAACGGTGGATTTCAGGGACATTGCGTCCTCCCGTCTGTCTGATTGCGTGTTTGGAACGGTAAAAGGCGCAATCAGGCCGGCGGCGCGCGGGCCCTTGCCGCAACGGGGGTGCGCCCGCGCCGGGTACAGCGCCGGTGCCGCGACCGGCGCAGCCGTGCAGCGGCAGGCCGGGCCGGCAGGGCCGGCGGAAGCACCGCCAGCGACACCAGCGCGGCCACCCCGTCGGGGCAGACATGCGCCGGGCCCGTCGGGTTGCCCTCGGCATCCAGCGCGATCGTCTGCAGCCCGAACCCGGTGCAGATCACGATCTCACCTGTCGCCGCCCCCTGCCCGCGCGCCACGGCGAGGCTGAGCGAACTCAGCGCCAGGGCGAGGGCAAGCCCGAATGCCAGGAATGGGCGGAACGCGGTCATCGCCCCGTTCTACGCGGACAGGATAGATCGGGCCAAGCCGAAAGCGCACCGGGTCTCAAAACCCGCTGCGGTTCGCTCAGGTGTCGCGGCAATGGCGCCGGAAGGCCCGCTTGAGCATGTCCAGTTCGGCGCGCAGCAGGTCAAGCTCGGCGCGGATATCGTCTTCCAGCGGCTGGCCGGTGACAATGGTGAAATGGCCCAGCGTCTCGCCGCCCTCATGGGCGCGGATGACGAAGGTTTGCACCCCATCGCTCAGCAGCTCTGCCGGGATCGGCAAAGTCGCGCGCCAGTCGGCGGCGTCGTCCCTCAGCGCGGCGATCTCGAGCCCGGGCAGGACCCGTTCGAGATGAACGATGTCGATGGCAGGCGGATCGGCGCTGCCGGGGACGCCGTCGAGCAGACCTTCCCACGTGCCCGAGATCACCCGCGAGCGCTTGAGAACCGGCAAGGCGGAGGCGGTCACATCTTTCACAGCTGCGCCCTCGGCCGGCGGCTCAGGGTCACGTCGCGCAGGATGATCTGGTTCATTTCCGGTCCCTCGAAGATCAGGTCGATCCACATCTGCTCGACCCGCTTCTCGTTGAGCTTTGTGTAGGCGAGGTCGAACTCCACCACGATGTCCTCTTCGTTCAGCGGCAATTCGCGTACGATCTGTTCCACGTTCGGCCCGTGGCGGATGTTGAGCCGGGCGAAGATTTCCAAGGGTTTTTCCATCTCGACAACGGTTTGAAGCCGCAGCAGATGGCGCTTTTTCAGCCCCTCCACCGCCGAATGGGGCAGATCCAGCACCAGCGACAGAAAGCTGCCGTCAAAGCGGAACACGTCAAGGCGCAGACCGAAGGGCGCGATATCCTCGGCGCGGGTGTTGCGCAGTTGGCGCACGGTCAACTCCGAGATCCGGCAATCGTGAAACACCGTCGCCTCGTCGCCGAATTTGGTCTTGCTCTCCACCGAGGCGGCGCCGATCGGTACGATCGGCCCGCGCCAGAGCTGGGGCCGGTAGGCCCAGTCGGTGCCCAGCGGCTTGGCAATCGCGTTCGATCCGATGGGCGGCAGGGTCAGCCGCCCGTCGGCCACGAATAACAGCCGGTCGATGCGCCGACGCAGCGCGCGGGCGCGGCCGCGCAGCGCGCGCAGATCGCCCAGGTCGACGCCATCGGCCCTTGACGCCGCGCGTTCCCAATGGCGCAGGGCACGGCGGTGCATCAAACGGTCGATCAGGGTGTCTGCCTGTCTGGACATTCGCTGGCTCGGTTTTTCGTTCGTCGTGCCGGAGTTTAGCCTATTAAACAATTCGTTTCACGCAGGTTTAGGCGTCTTGCCCATCGGCAGCCGCGCTGGCGGCGCGGGTGCGCCCGGCAAGACCCTGCAAAAGCGCCAGAGCGGTGGCATCGCTGATCGGCCGGGCCTCGAACGGCAGCACCGAGGCCGTGACCACGCGACCGTTCACCTCGAAGATCGCGCGCCAGTAATCGTCGCGCAGCCCCGCGTCGCGCCCTGCGCTGGTGTCGCGGGCATGCAGCAGGAACAGCCCGTCGCCATTGCGGGTTTCCAGGATCGTCACGCTTGCGGCCCGGCCATCGCGGGCCAGGGCCGCGCGGCCCGCCTCGGAGGCGAAGTAGCGGCGCAAGAGCGCGGCGCGCGCGGCCGGACGGGCCGGGGCCGCCTCCTTTGCCACGGTCGCGGTCAGGATCGCGGGCACCGGCGGCACCGCGCCGGTGCCGCCGCCCAGCGCCGCGCAATTGGCGAGCAGGACAAAGGCCCCCTCGGCCCGGTCGCTGCTGGCGCGCCTGTCGATGCAATACCCCGGCGGGCCGACGACCACCACGGTCGCGTCGCTGACCGCGATACGCTGGGGCGCGGCGCGGCTGAAGGCGAAACCGCCCGTCCCCGCACCGGCGCCCGTTTCCATGCATCCCGCAAGCAGTGCCAGCGCCGCGAACGGAACGGCGGCGCGGCGCATCTCAGAGGTCCATGTAGACGTGCTTTTCGCCATCGGCGCCAGGATGGGTGACCGCACCCTTTCGGGTAGAGCCCACGAGCTGGGCGTATTTCCACAGCGCCCCGGAGCCGTAGATCGTGTCTTTCGGGCCCGGCCAGGCGGCCTTGCGCGCGGTCAACTCTTCGTCGGAGAGATCCACCGACAGGCGGCCATTGACCGCGTCGATCGTGATCGTGTCGCCGGTCTCGATCAGGGCGATGGGCCCGCCATGGGCGGCCTCGGGGCCGACGTGGCCCACGCAAAAGCCCCGGGTCGCGCCCGAAAACCGCCCATCGGTGATCAGCGCGACCTTCTTGCCCATGCCCTGGCCCGACAGCGCGGCGGTGGTGGCCAGCATCTCGCGCATGCCGGGGCCGCCCGCGGGGCCCTCGTTGCGGATGACGATCACCTCGCCCTCGTTGTAGTCGCGCGCCTTGACCGCGGCAAAGGCGTCTTCCTCGCATTCGAAAACGCGGGCCGGGCCGGTGAAGACCTGGTGTTCCTCGGCCATGCCGGCGACCTTCACGATGGCGCCTTCGGGGGCGAGATTGCCCTTCAGCCCCACGACGCCGCCGGTGGCGGTGATCGGCGCATCGACCGGGTAGATCACCCGCCCGTCGGCCTCGCGCTCGACGAGGTCGATCTCTTCGCCGATGCTGCGCCCGGTCACGGTCATGCAATCCTCGTGGATCAGCCCTGCGCGGCGCAGCTCCTTCATGATGACCGGCACGCCGCCGACCTCGTACAGGTCCTTGGCCACGTATTTCCCGCCCGGCTTGAGGTCGACGAAATAGGGCGTGTCGCGGAAGATGTCGGTGACGTCGAAAAGATCGAAGTCGATCCCCGCCTCATGGGCGATGGCGGGAAGGTGCAGCCCGGCATTGGTCGATCCGCCCGAACAGGCCACCACCCGCGCGGCGTTTTCCAGTGCCTGGCGGGTGACGATGTCGCGGGCGCGGATGTTTTTCTCGATCAGCTCCATCACCGCGCGGCCGGAGGCCTCGCAATACTGGTCGCGGCTTTCGTAGGGCGCGGGCGCGCCCGACGAGTTGGGCAGCGCCAGGCCGATCGCCTCGGACACGCAGGCCATGGTGTTGGCGGTGAACTGTCCGCCGCAGGCGCCGGCCGAGGGGCAGGCCACCTTTTCCAGCGCGATCAGCGCCGCGTCGGACATGTTGCCGGCCTGGTTCTGGCCCACGGCCTCGAACACGTCCTGAACGGTCACATCGCGCCCCTCGTGCCGGCCCGGCAGGATCGAGCCGCCGTAGATGAAGACCGACGGCGTGTTGAGCCGGACCATGGCCATCATCATGCCCGGCAGCGACTTATCGCAGCCTGCCAGACCCACCAGCGCGTCATAGCAATGCCCGCGCATGGTCAGCTCGACCGTGTCGGCGATGGCCTCGCGGCTGGCCAGTGACGAGCGCATCCCTTCGTGGCCCATGGCGATGCCATCGGTCACGGTGATGGTGGTAAACTCGCGCGGGGTGCCGTGGGACTCCTTGACGCCCATCTTTACCGCCTGGGCCTGCCGGTTCAGCGCGATATTGCAAGGCGCGGCCTCGTTCCAGCAGGTGGCGACGCCCACGAAAGGCTGGTGGATCTCTTCTTCGGAAATCCCCATCGCGTAATAATACGAGCGGTGCGGCGCGCGGGCCGGTCCCTCGGTGGTGTAGCGGCTGGGCAGGCGGGACTTGTCGGTCGGGCGCTTGAGCATGGAAACCTCCGGCAGGAAATTCGGTGTTTCCCGGAATAGTCGGCGCGGCGCGGGCGCACAAGCGATTGATGGAGGCACCGCTGGCGGTCTAGGGTCGCGTTACGAGCAGGGGTGTGCCATGGGCTACTACCACCACGAGATACTCGTCCGTCCGGCGCGGGCCCGGCCCGACCTCTGGCGGTTGGGGCTGGGCCTCTTGCTGGCCGGCGCTGTCTATCAGGCTCTCGTCTACACCTCCTACGGGCTGGCCGCCCTGGCAATGGGTGACGCCGCCGCGACAGCGGTGTTTCACGGTGTCTTCACATCGACCCTGACCAGCACCGAAACGCTGCTGCTGCTTTATTCCTTTGGATTTCTCGCCGTCGGTATCTTCGTCGCCGCGCGTCTGCTGCAGGACCGTCGGCCATTCGGTCTGACCGGCCCGTTCTTTCGCGCCTATGCCGATTTCGCCCAGGTCACCGCGGCGTTGGGGGTGCTCTACGCCGGTCTCGGGGTGTTGCTGCCGACCGATGTCGAGGTCTACCGCAACGTCACGTTCGGCACGTGGCTGACGCTGCTGCCGCTGGCGCTGCCCGCGCTTCTGGTGCAAACCTCGGCCGAAGAACTGCTGTTCCGCGGCTATCTGCAGCAGCAGCTCGCCGCGCGCTTCAACAGGCGCGTTGTCTGGATGGGCGTGCCCGCCGCGCTGTTCGCCGTCGGTCACTACATGCCCGAAACGGCCGGGGAAAACGCCAAATACCTGGCGCTCTGGGCGGGGTTGTTCAGCCTCTGCGCGGCCGATCTGACAGCGCGCACCGGCACGCTGGGCGCGGCTATCGGGCTGCATTTCGCCAACAACGTGCTGGCGGTGCTGGTGACGTCTTTGCCCGGCGCAGCCTCTGGGCTTTCGCTCTATACCTATGCCTTTTCTGCCAGCTCGGAGGCGATGCAGCCGCTGATCGCCATAGATTTCGCCGTCATCGGCCTGTCGTGGCTGACCTGCCGGGTGGCGCTGCGCGTCTGAGATGGACGATCCGCCGCAGCCGGGCTAGCTTGCCCGCGCGAGACTTACCGAACAGATGCGAGAGCCCATGCGCGCCCCGGAATTCGAAGACTACATCGCCCCCGCCCGCGTCTACCCAGAGCTTTGGCGGCTGTTCGCCGGGCTGCTGGTGATGCTGCTGATCTATACCGGCGCGACCATCTTCATGGTGATCGGGCTGGTCCCGGTGCTGCAGGCGCCGCTCGCGGTGATCGGCTGGTTGCAAAGCCTGACCAAACCGACCGAGCCCGGCCAGACGCTGTTTCTGCTGGCCACGTTCCTCGGCATGGGGCTGGGCGTGGTCGTTGCAACGCAGGCGATGCATTTCCGCGGGGTCGAGACGCTGTTCGGCCCGCGGCGCGAGACCATGCGCGACTTTTTCCGCACGCTCCAAATCCTGGTGCCGGTCTACGCGCTGCTTCTTGCGATCGGCTGGCTGATCGAGCGTCCGGAGGCCAATCTCGCCCCGGGCCGCTGGCTGATGCTGCTGCCGATCGCGCTGCCGCTGCTCTTCGTGCAGATCGCGTCCGAGGAAATGCTGTTCCGCGGCTACCTGCAACAGCAACTCGCCGCGCGTTTCGCCGCCCGCGTGGTCTGGATGGGGCTGCCCGCGGTCCTCTTCTCGGCGCTGCACTACAACCCCGAGGCCGGGATGACGAACGTCTTCGTGCTGATCAGCATCCTGATCTTCGCGCTGGCCGCCGCCGACCTGACCGAGCGGACGGGCAGCCTGGGCGCCGCCATGGGGTGGCACTTCGTCAATAATTTCGGCTCGCTGCTGGTGCTGTCGGTCAAGGGCACGATCAACGGCCTGTCGCTTTTCGTCACCCCCTACGACGTGAGCGAGCAAACCGTCGCACCGATCGGCCTGGCGCTGGAATTCCTTACCATTATCGTGATGTGGCGGCTGTTGCGCGCGCTTCTCTAGGCGCCTGCGCCCGATTGCAATTCCCGTCGCCCCGGCTTATCTGAGCCCGCAGACCGAGCGGAAGGCGCAAGCCCATGAACTGGATTTCCAACTACGTCCGGCCCAAGATCAACTCGCTGTTCTCGCGCCGTGAAATGCCCGAGAACCTGTGGACCAAGTGCGAGTCCTGCGGGACGATGCTGTTTCATCGGGAAATGGCCGAAAGCCTGAATGTCTGCAACAATTGCGGCCATCATATGGGGATCACCCCGCGCGACCGGTTCCTGACGCTGTTCGACGGCGGCATCTTCAACGAGATCGAGGTGCCCCACCCCGTCGCCGACCCGCTGCAGTTCCGCGACCAAAAGCGATACCCCGACCGCATGCGCGCCGCGCAAAAGGGCACCGGCGAGAAAGAGGCGATGCTGGTCGCCGAGGGCGAGATCGGGCGCACACCCGTTGTCGCCGCGGCGCAGGATTTCAGTTTCATGGGCGGGTCCATGGGCATGTATGTGGGCAACGCCATCGTCGCCGCGGCCCAGCGCGCGACCGAGCTCAGGCGACCGCTGATCCTGTTCTCCGCCGCCGGCGGGGCGCGGATGCAGGAGGGTATCCTCAGCCTGATGCAGATGCCGCGCAGCACGGTGGCCGTGCAGATGCTGAAAGAGGCCGGGCTGCCCTATATCGTGGTGCTGACCCATCCCACTACCGGGGGCGTCACCGCCTCTTACGCCATGCTCGGCGACATCCAGATCGCAGAGCCCGGCGCGCTGATCTGTTTTGCCGGCCCGCGCGTCATCGAACAGACGATCCGCGAAAAGCTGCCCGAGGGTTTTCAGCGCGCCGAATACCTGCTCGAACACGGTATGCTCGACCTGGTGACGCCCCGCGGCAAGATGCGCGACGAGCTGATCACCATCACCCGCATGCTGATGGGCCTGCCCCCGGCCGTGCGGGGCGACCTGCCCCCGCCGGCAAGCTTTGCACAATTGCCCGAGCCCCAGCCCGAGGTACAGCCCCCCGCCCCCCACGGCGCCACGCCCCCCCCGCCCGAAGACGAGCCGCAAAAGACGTGAGCACGCGCTCCAGCGACGTCCTGCTCGAGCGGATGATGGCGCTTCATCCCAAGGTCATCGACCTGACGCTCGACCGGGTCTGGCGCCTGCTCGGCGCGCTCGGCAATCCAGAGGCGCGCCTCGCCCCTGTGATCCATATCGCCGGCACCAACGGCAAGGGCTCGACGCTGGAGATGATCCGCGCGGGGCTGGAGGGTGCGGGCCACCTGGTGCAAGGCTACACCTCGCCCCACCTGGCCCGGTTTCACGAACGCATCCGGCTGGCCGGCGGGCCGATCACCGAGGCCGCCCTGGCCGCGGTGCTGGCCGAATGCGAGGATGCCAACGGCGATGCGCCGATCACCTATTTCGAGATCACGACCTGCGCGGCCCTGCTGGCCTTTTCGCGCGAGCCCGCCGATTTCTGCCTGCTCGAGGTCGGGCTCGGCGGGCGGCTCGACGCCACCAACGTGATCGACCGCCCAGCGCTCACCGTGATCACGCCGGTCTCGGTCGACCACCAGCATTACCTCGGCGAGACCCTGCAAGAGATCGCCGCCGAAAAGGCCGGCATCCTCAAACGCGGCGTGCCCTGCGTCGTCGGCCCGCAAGAGGAGGCGGCGCTTGAGGTGATCGAGGACCGCGCGGCACGGCTGGGCGCGCCGCTGCTGGTCTACGCTCAACACTGGCATGTCTGGGAAGAGCGCGGCCGGCTCATCTTTCAGGACGAAGGCGGGCTTTTGGACTTGCCCCTGCCGCGGCTGATCGGCGCCCACCAGGTGATGAATGCCGGCGCCGCGCTGGCCGCGCTGCGCGCGCTGGGCCAGGGCGAGGCCGCGCACGAGGCCGCGATGACCAGCGCCGAGTGGCCCGCCCGGCTGCAACGGCTGCGCGAGGGGCCGCTCGCCGCCGCCGCCGGCCGGGCCGAGCTGTGGCTCGACGGCGGGCACAACCCCGCCGCCGGCGCGGCACTGGCCGAGGCGCTGGACCGCCTGCCGCCCCGGCCGCTCTACCTGATCTGCGGGATGCTGAAGACCAAGGACGTAACCGGCTACATGCGCCCGCTCGCAGCGCAGGCCGAGGCGCTGCACGCGGTCTCGATCCCCGGCGAGTCGGCAACTCTGAGCGCGGCGGAGACGGCAGAGGCGGCCCGCTCCGTGGGCATGAACGCAGCGCCCGCCGACAGCGTGGCGCAGGCCGTGGCCGAGATCGCCGCCGCCGCGCCCAGCGCGCGCATCCTGATCTGCGGGTCGCTCTATCTCGCCGGCCACGTGCTGCGCGAGAACAACTAAGCCGCCGCTGAAAGACGCCTTCCGGGAGTTTTGGCAAGAAGTGTCGAGCGGTCCTGGCCCCGCCGCGGGCCGGTCAGCCTTGCGCCCAGTCCGCCGCCTGCATCTCGCGCAGACGGCTCGCCGTGCGCTCAAACTCGAACGACCCCGCCCCTTCGATGTAAAGCATTTCCGGCGACGCCGCGGCCGAGGCGACCAGACGCACCTTGGCCTCGTAAAGCGCGTCGATCAGCGTCACGAAGCGGCGTGCCTCGTTGTAGTTCTCGCTCGACAGGTTCGGGATGTCCTCTAGGATCAGCACATTTACCCGGTCGGCCAGCGCCAGGTAATCCGCCGGGCCCAGAGGCCGCGCACAGAGATCCCAGAAGGTCGCCCGCCCCACCCCGTTGTGAAACTGCGGCAGCTCGACCATCCGACCCTGTACCTTGAACCTCAGCGGCACGCCCTCGGCGCCGTTGGTGAAGTCCTGCCAGACCGCCTCCATCGCCGCGCGGGCCGCACGGTCGGCGGGGGTGAAGTAAAGCTCGGCACCGGCCAGACGGTTCTGCCGGTAATCGGTCGGCGAGGCGAGTTCCATCACCTCCAGCCGCTCCTTGATCAGTTCGATAAAGGGCAGGAAGCGCACGCGTTGCAGCCCGTCCTTGTAAAGATCGTCCGGCGGGCGGTTCGAGGTGGTCACCACCGTCACCCCCGCCTCGAAGAGCAACTGGAACAGCCGGCCCACGATCATCGCGTCCGCGATATCGGTGATCTGCATCTCGTCGAAACACAAAAGGCGCAGGCCGTCGGAAATCTCGCCCGCCACCGGCTTCAGCGCATCGTCCGCCCCACGGGCGCGGGCGGCGTGCAGCCCCGCCTGCACCTCCTGCATGAAGGCGTGGAAATGCACCCGCCGCTTGCCCTCGATCGCCACGTGATCGTGAAAGAGGTCCATCAGCATCGACTTGCCGCGCCCGACCCCGCCCCAGAGGTAAAGCCCGGTCACCGGCTCGGGCGGGGGCGCCTTGCGAAAGAGCCCGCCGCGCGGCGCGGGCGGCGGGTTTTCCAGCGCTTGTCGGATGCGTTCAAGCGGCTCCAGCGCCGCGCGCTGTACCGGGTCTGCGGACAGCGCGCCCGCATCGACCCGCGCGTCGTAGAGGCTGGGCAGCGTGTCGGTCATGGATCGGCTATGTAAGTCGCTGCGGCGCAGAAGGAAAGACGGCGCGGCACGAAGCGACCGTTACATGAAGCGCCCCTACATCTCGCGCAGAAAGTCCTGCATCGCGCTGTGGATGTCGTCCGCGCGGGTATAGACCAGCGCGTGGGACGCCTCGGGCAGGCTGACCTGCATGGCGGCGCGGTTGATCTCGGCCAGCCGGCCCAGCGCGGCCAGCCGGATCGTCTCGTCCGCCTCTCCCCAAACGGCCAGCACCGGAATACCAGCCTCGGCGATGCGGCGGTGATCGGCGGCCTGATCGGCGGGCAGCATGTGCCGCAGGCTGGACAGGATCGCGGGCATGTATCCGCGAAACCGCGTCTCGCCGGCCTGTTTCCCGGGCAGGTCCGCAGGCACGCCCGGCTGGCGCCCGGCCACGCGGGCGGCGCGGCGCTGATGCCAGCCGCCCACCACCCGGATCATCCAGTCGCCCAGCACCGGCACGTCGCGGGCGAAGCCGGCCAGCCGCCCAGGCGTGTGGCCCAGCCCCGCCGGCGCGATCAGCATCAGCCGGTCCACGCGATTGGGCTCTTCCGATGCGAACGCCGTGGCGATGGCCCCGCCCATCGAGTAGCCCACGAGGGTCAGGTCGTCGTCCAGTCCCTCATGCGCCAGCAGATCGCGCAGCTGTTGCAGGAAGAAGTCACGGTCCTGCCGGCCCTCGGGCCGGTCAGACAGCCCGCGCCCGTAGAGATCGTAGCGCAGCACGCGATAGCCCATGCGGGTGAGGTTCTGCGCGACCTCGTCCCAGACATAGGACGAACTGGTCAGCCCGTGGATGCACACCGCCACCGGCCCGGCCACCGGCCCCTGCCAGCGGTAATGGGTGATCCCTTGCGAAAGCTTGGCAAACCGCCCCGGCGCCTCGCCTCGGGCGCGGGCGCGGGCGTCCATCGGCCGGCGCATCCGCTCGGACGCGATGTAGCTGAACGCCACCAGTGCGAGAAGAACCGCAACCCAGATCATCGCGCGCGCCACGCGCCGAGGATGTAACGCCCGGACATCAGGTCGAGATGGGCGCCGCCGCCATTCTTGAACAGCGTGATCTCGTCGTCCGAGCGCCGGGCGAAATCGCCGCTCGGCAGGTCGTAATAATCGGCCACCACGTCCTCGCGCCCGATCGCGCCGGCCTCGAGCGGGATCTTCAGCTCGCCGATATGGTCGAGCGTCGTGGCGCGGCTGTCCACGAATATCCGCGCACGTTTCAGCGCGGCATCGTCGGCCTCGCGCATGTCGGGGCGGAACGCGCCGATCAGGTCGATATGCTGGCCGGGGCGCAGCCAGTCGCCCATGATCAGCGGCGCGGTTGCCATGGTGGCCGAGGTCACGATATCGGCGGCGCGCACAGCCGCCTCCAGGTCGGGCGCGACCTCGATATCTGGAAAGGCGCTGGCCAGCCGCTGGGCGCCCGCCGCGCTGCGGTTCCACACGGTGAAACGGGCCTTGGGGAAGGCCGCGAAATAGGCCTCGTACAGCGAATGGGCCACGGTGCCGGCGCCGACGATCAGGATACGCTCGCTGTCGGGCCGGGCGAGTTTGCGCGCCGCCAAAAGGCTGTCGCCCGCGGTCTTCCACTTGGTGACCAGGTGGAAATCGACGATCGCCTCCAGCAGCCCGTCGCAATTGGAATAAAGGCACATCCCGCCATTCACCGCCGGTTTGTCATGTGTCGGGTTGCCGGGAAAGACCGTCGCCGTCTTGACCGCGATCCCCAGTCCCTCGATCCAGGCGGCGCGGTTCAACATCGTATCGCTGCCGCGGTAGAGAAAGCTGTCGGCGATCTCGGCGCGCGGCAGGGAATGGCCGGCCTCCAGCGCCTCGGTCAGCGCGATCCAGTCCAAAAGCGGCTCGCCGGTTGCATAGTCGATCAGCTCAGGCGGCATGGGCGGCCTCCTCCGGGCTCAGCAGGCCCTCTTGCACCAGCCGCGCCGCCCAGCCCTCGGGGCCGTCGAAGAGATGGGTCGCCCATCCCCGCGCCGCGGCGGCGGCCACGTTTTCGGGTTTGTCGTCGGTGAAAAGCAGGCACTCGGGGGCGAGGCCGCAATCCTCCTCGACGATCCGGTAGATCTCCGGCTCGGGCTTCATCACCTTCAGGCAGCCCGAGATATAGCGCCGGTCGAAATCGTCGAGAAACGGATAGGCCGCGCGGGCCACCTCGAAACTGCCGACGCCGAAATTGGTCAGCGCAAAGACCGGCACGCCGCGCGCCCGGAGCGCGTGCAGCAGGTGCACCGAGGCCGGGAAATGCGGGCTGGCCATCTCGACCCAGCGGTCGTGCCAGAGCCGGATCGCGTCGGCGAATTCGGGGTGCGCCTCGGCCAACCCGTAGACCGCGCCGCGGAAATCGTCGCCCCGGTCGATACCGTCGTTCATCGTGTAAAGGTCGACCGTGCGGAACATCGCCCGGCGCCGTTCGGGGCCGATCACCCGGTCGAAGAACCGCTCGGGCTGCCAGTCGATCAGCACCCGGCCGATATCGAAGATGACTGCGTCGATGGGCACATCGCACCCCTTGTTCCGCCTGTCCTTGGGTTAGGATATCTTGGGCGCATTGCAAACAGGAGTTTTCCGATGGCCCCCGAGACGCCCAGAACCGATGCACCGAAGGACCACCCGCCCTCGAACTTCGCCGCCATTCTGGCGCTTCTGGCCAGCCTGACCGCGGCGGGGATGACCTATGTGCATTTCTTTGTCGCAGGGGTCACGATCGACGCGATGGGCCTGTCGCTGGTGGTGGCGATCTTCCTGCCCTGGCTGCTGCCTTATGTGAAGAGCTTCAAGTTCGGCGGTGCCGAGGTCGAGCTGCGCGAACTGCGCAAAGAGGTGCAGGAGGCCAAGCAGATCGCGCAAAAAGCCGACGAGATCGCCGAGGAAACCCGAGAGGCGGTGTCGGAACCGGCGGCCGCGGCGGTGGCCGCCGAAACGACGGCAGGCCCCGCCGAAGAGGTGGTGAAAGCCATCCGAGAGTCGCGCTTCGCCTTCCGCACCCCGGAGGGGATCGCCCGCGACCTGAAGGGGCCCGACCCGGTCGAGGTCGAGAAAATCCTCGAAGATCTGCAAAGCGAGGGCGTTGTCCGTCGCGCCAGGAAAAGCCGCCGGAACGATCTGTGGACGACCGTTAACGCGCCGCGGCCCTGAGCGCACACTCCAGCGCGTCGAGAAACCGCGCCCGGTCGGCCTTGGAAAACGCCCGCCCGCCGCCCTGGCGGAACGGGTCGGCCGCGCGCAGGTCGGCCATCAGGTCGCGGGTGGCGAGCTTTTGGCCGATATTGGCCTGGGTAAAGGGCTCGCCCGTGTGGTTCAGCACCGCGGCCCCGGCGGCCACGCATTTCGCGGCGAGCGGAATGTCGGCGGTCACCACCACGTCGCCCGGCCCCGCGCGCTCGGCGATCCACTTGTCGGCCTCGTCGGGGCCTTCCGGAACGTAGACCATCCGCGCCAGCGGATGCTCGACCGGCCTGAGCCCCCCATTGGCGACGTACATCACCTCGGCCCCGTGCCGCTCAGCCACCCTGAGCGCCTCGGCCTTGACCGGGCAGGCATCGGCATCGACGAAAACCCGGCTCACCCGTATAGCGCCTCGGCGTGGAAGGCGACGTGATCCTCCATGAAGGTGGAGACGAAGAAATAGCTGTGGTCATAGCTTTTCTGCATCCGCACCGTGCCGGGGTGGCGCGTCTCGGTGATCGCGGCGGCCAGCGCCTCGGGCATCAGCGCGTCAATAAACTGGTCCGACGTGCCCTGGTCGATCAGCATCGGCCCGGCGAAGCCGTTGGCCCTGAGCGACAGGCACGCATCGTGACGGGTCCAGTCGACCTGACCCTCGCCCAGATAGGCATGGATCGGCTTTTTCGCCCAGTCGGATTCGCTGGGATGGGTGATCGGCGCAAAGGCCGATACGCTGGAAAACCGGCCGGGATAGGCCATGGCGATGGTCAGCGCCCCGTGCCCACCCATGGAATGGCCCATGATCGACTGGCGTTCCTCGTCGATGGCGAAGGCGTTGACCAGCAGGCGCGGCAGCTCTTCGGCCACGTAGTCCCACATCCGGTAATTGGCGGCCCAGGGGTCTTGGGTGGCGTTCACGTAAAAGCCCGCGCCGGTCCCGAGATTGTACATCTCGTCATCGGCCACGCCCTCGCCCCGCGGCGAGGTGTCGGGAAAGATCAGCGCCACCCCCTGTTCGGCCGCCCATTGCTGGGCCCCGGCCTTGACCATGGCGTTCTCGTGGGTGCAGGTCAGCCCCGAGAGGTACCAGATGACAGGCACCGGCCCGGCCTCGGCCTCTTCGGGCAGGAACAGACCGAAGGTCATGTCGCAGCCGCACACGCCGGACGGGTGGCGATAGACGCCCTGAACACCGCCGAAGCACCTGTTTTCCGAAACCGCTTCCATCGCTGGCCCTCCTGATGGTTCGCCCCGGCCTAGCGCGCCTTACCGGCCCCGCGCAAGGCTAGAGCGCCGAGACCCACGCGATCACCGCCGAGACGCTCAGCACCGAGGCCGCGGTCGAGATCAGGATCGACGCCGAGACGCGCTGCGGCGCCACATTGTAATGCTGCGCCAGGATAAAGACGTTGCCCGCCACGGGCAGCGACGCCGCGGCGATCATCACCCCCGCGGGATAGGGCGCGACGTCGAACAGCACGAGGGCGCTGAACGCGACCGCCGCCGGATGGACCACCAACTTGAACAGCGACAGCAGCGCCGCGTCGTACACCCGCACCGCCGATTTGGTGGCCAGCGACGCGCCGATGGCGAACAGCGCACCGGGTGTGGCCGCCGCACCCAGGAGGGTTACGAACTCTTCCAGCGGGGTGGGAAACGGCAGGTCCAGCGCCGCCCACGAGAGCCCCAGCACGATCGACACGATCATCGGGTTCTTCAACAGCCCCAGCCCGACCGTGCGCAGGATCGCCGGCGACATCCGCCCGTCACGCCCGCCGGTAATCAGGATCACGATAAGGCTGCCGAAGACGATCAGATCGGCGGCCAGCACCATCATCACCGGCCCGATCGCCGCCTCGCCCAGCAGCAAGACCAGCATCGGAACACCAAGAAAGCCCACATTGCCGATCACAGCGCATTGCGACTCCACCGCCGCCTCCTCGACCCCGCGCCCGCGCAGGAACGACACCGCTGTGGCCAGCAGATAGACGCTGCCGGTGGCTGCCAGATAGGCCAGAACGAACCGCGTGTCGAAAACCTCGGCAAGCGACAGGTTGGCGGAAAACCGGAACAGCATCGCCGAAAGCGCGAAGTAGAACACGAACTTGGTCAGGTAGGCCGTGGCCTCGGGCGTGAAAAACCGCGTCCGCCCGGCACCGTAGCCAAGGCCGATCAGGGCGAAGAACGGAAGGGTTTTCAACAGCACCGCGAGCATGTCTTCGCCTAGCACGGCGGCGAGGGAATGCAAACGCGCCCGCCTGTTTCCAAAGAAGCAACGGCTTCCCGCCCAATTTCTGACAAGGCATGACCTTAGAATAACTCGCAATCTCGACGGTGACGGACAAGGAGCGATGCAAACGGACCGCTCGACAAGACTTGCAGCAAGGGTGAGCCTGGCGATGCTGGGCTTTCTGGTGCTGATGCTGTTTTCATGGACGGCGCTCAAGGGCTTGGTGCAGCCCGACCGCACCGGCGCGCTGGGCCGGGTGGCGCTGCGCGTGGCCTCTTTCCCCTGGGTCGTCGAGCGCGCCTGGAACGAGGCGGCGGGGCTGATCACCGGCACCGTCCAGACCAAGAGCCTGTCTGTCCCCCGGCCCGATTTCGACGAGGCGGGGTTTCGCCCGGTGCGCATGGCCGACGGCACGCCGCTGTCAGGGCTGATCGTGCGGGGCGAGGCGTCGAAAGCCGACCGCGGCTGGCGGCTGTTGACCGGTGCGATGCACGTGGACGGGCACCCCGCCCATGTCGCCGCCCTGCTCGACCCCGAGCTGAGGGTGGTCCGCCGCTGGACGCTGGACGAAACGGACGTGCCGGGCGCCGACCCCAACGGCGACAGCAACATCCTGCTGCACGGTCTTGCCATGCTGCCCGACGAATCGCTCGTCTTCGCCTTCGACAACGGCGCGGCGCTGCAACGGCGCGATGCCTGCAACCGCCCGGTCTGGGTGGTGCCGGGGCGGTATCATCATTCCGTCACGCTTGGCACGGAGGGCCGCAGCCTCTGGGCGCTGCGCGACGACGGCTTTGCCCCGATGGGCCCCGACCCCGACGCGCCCGACACCGGCCTTGTGCAGATCGACCTCGCCACCGGCGCGGTGTTACGCGAGATCGGCGTCGGCGCGATCATGGCCGCCAACCCCGGCCTCGGCCTGTTCGAACTTGGCCGCCTGGACGAAAACGAGGTGCAGACCAACGCCGCCGGCATCATCGGACGGTGGCAACACGACCCGGTGCATTTCAACGATATCGAGCCGCTGACGCCGGCCATGGCCGGTGCCTTCCCCGGGTTCGAGGCCGGCGACCTGCTGATCAGCGCGCGCAATCTCAACACGGTGATGGTGCTCGACCCCGACAGCCTCAAGATCCGCTGGTACCGCACCGGCGGGATGCTGCGCCAGCACGACCCCGACTGGCAGGCCGACGGCACGATCACCGTGTTCGACAACGCCATGGGCACCGGCGTCAGCCGCATCCTTGCGCTCGACCCGGCGCAGGCGGGCAGCGAGGTTTTGCACGACGGCGCCGAGACCGGCTTTTACACCCGGATCCGGGGCAAGCACACGCGCACCGCGCGCGGCGATCTGGCCATCGTCAGCCCGCAACAGGGCCGCGCCTTCGAACTGGCCGCCGACGGTGCGAAGGTGCTGGAATTTTTCAACCTCAAGCCGGGCTCGGACGACGAGGTCTTCGTTCTCAGCGAATATCTCTGGTTCCCCGAGGCCGCAGTCAGCCTGAAGGAGGAAACATGCCTAACCGACTGATCCCCCTGGTCGCCGCACTGGCACTGATGCCGGCCGCGGCCCATGCCTATATCGGCCCCGGCATGGGGCTGGGCGTCATCGCCTCGGTGCTGGGCGTCGTCGCCGCGTTTTTCATGGCGCTGATCGGGCTTTTGTGGTTCCCGCTCAAGCGGCTGGTCAAGCGCCGCCGGGCGCCCGCCGCGCCCGAGACCTCGGACTAGGCGATGCTGACCGAGATCGCCGCGCTGGCCGTGCTGGCCTTGCTGGTGGCCGAACTGGCAATGCGCCTGCCCCTGGGCGCGGCGACGCGGGCCATCGTGTCGCCGAACCGGCGCGCGCTGGCGGTGCTGCGCTCGGCCCGCATCTCGGACCACTGGAAAGAACGCGCGATGCTGGGCTATGCCCGGCGCACGCTGGCGGCCACCGGCGCCTTTGCAGGCTGGGTCTTGCTGCTGGTGGGCGCGGCGCTGGCGCTGGGTGCGCCGGTCGCGCTGGTGCTGCCGGGCTTCGCGGCCTTTGCCGCCTCGCCGATTGGCCTTGCGGCCGCCAGCATCGCGGCCTGCCTTCATGTCGCCGGGCGCCGGCCCTGGGCGGATGTCTGACTACACCCCCCTCGAAAAACTGCTGCACCGGATGGTTCTGGGCGTGCCGGCCATCGCCGAGACGGCATTCGCCGCCGACCAGGCGCTGGCGCGCCCCGACGCCGCCGCGGCGCGCAACGGGCGGCACGTCTTCGTCGCGGGGCTCGCCCGCGCCGGCACCACCATCCTGACGCGGCGCATCCATGCCAGCGGTGCCTTCGCCTCGCTCACCTATCGGGACATGCCGTTCGTCCTGGCCCCCAACCTGTGGCAGCGCCTCGGCGGCGGCAGCGACCGCGCCCTCGACACGCAGGAGCGCGCCCATGGCGACGGCCTGATCGTCGGCATCGACAGCCCCGAAAGCCTGGAAGAGCCGTTCTGGCGCGTCTTCGACGGCCCGGCCTATATCGGGCACGACCGCCTGCACCCCCATATGCCCGACGCCGCCCTTTGCGCAAAATACGCGGGCTTTGTCGGCGCGATCCTCAAGGCCGCCGGCGGCACGCGGTACCTGGCCAAGAACAACAACAACATCCTGCGCCTCGCCATGCTGGCCGAGACCTTTCCCGAGGCCGAGATCCTGGTGCCCTTTCGCGCGCCGGGGGCCCATGCCGGCTCACTGCTGTCCCAGCACCGGCGCTTTGTCGAGCGTCACGCGGCCGACCGCTTTTCGCGCGCCTACATGGGTTGGCTGGTGCATCACGAATTCGGCGCCGACCACCGGCCCTTTGCTGCGCCCGCCCCCGCGACCGCCGATCCTATGGCGCGCGACTATTGGCTGGCACAATGGTGCGCGGTCTATGGCGGGCTGATCGACACCGCACCCCGCACCGCGCGTTTCGTCTGCTACGAAGACCTCTGCGGCGACCCCGGCACCTGGGCGGGCCTCGCCGCGGCGCTGAACATCCCGGCAGAAGGGGGCGAGGCGTTTCGCACCCCCCCCGCCCCTCCGGCCCTGCCGGAAACGGCGCGCGAGGCCGGGGCCCAGGCGCTTTACGCCCGCCTGCGCGACCGCGCCCGGGCAGCGCCCGTCTAGCTCGACCCGATCAGGACACCGGCGGCAAAGACCAGCGCGCCCCCCAGCACCACCTGGAAGGCGGCGCGCAGGAAGGGCGTGTCCATGTATTTCTTCTGGATCCAGGCAATCGCCCAGAGTTCGAGGAACACCACGATCATTGCGATGATCGTCGCCGTCCAGAAATGCGGAATCAGGTAGGGCAGCGCGTGGCCCAGGCCGCCGACGGCCGTCATCACCCCCGAGGCGACGCCGCGCTTGAGCGGCGACCCCCGGCCCGAGATCTCGCCGTCATCCGATGCCGCCTCGGTAAAGCCCATCGAGATGCCCGCGCCGATCGAGGCCGCAAGGCCCACCAGGAACGTCGTCGAGGTGTCCTGGGTGGCAAAGGCGGTGGCGAAGATCGGCGCCAGCGTCGATACCGAGCCGTCCATCAGCCCCGCCAGCCCCGGCTGCACCCAGGTCAGCACGAATTGGCGGTGCGAGGTGCGGGCCTCGGCCTCGGCCACATCCTCGCCCACATGGGTGCCGGTCAGGTTTTCGGCGGCCGCCGTGTGCCCGGCCTCTGCCGCCGCGAGATCGCCCAGCAGCTTGCGCGTATCGGCATCGCTGGTCCGCTTGGCGGCCTTGATGTAGAAATCATGCGCGTCCCGCTCCATCATCTCGGCTTCTTCGCGGATCCGTTCGATCCCGAGGTTCTGCACCAGCCAGACCGGGCGGCGGGCATAGTAGCCCGACACATGCTCGCGCCGGATCAGCGGGATAACGTCGCCGAAGCGGCGGCGGTGGATCTCGATCAGGCGATTGCGGTGGCGGTCTTCCTCGGTCGCCATGTTTTCGAAGATCTTGGCAGAGTCGGGATAGTCGCCGCGCAACTCCTCGGCATAGCTGCGGTAGATGCGCGCGTCGTCCTCTTCCGACGAGATCGCGAGCGCAAGGATTTCCTGTTCGGTAAGGTCTGAAAAGCGCCGACGCTGGGAGAAACCGGGAATCATGGGCAGACCTCATTTAGAATCATTCTAAAGATATCGCGGGATGGGTGGCTTGCAAGACCGAGCCATGGCGCGGTGCGCAGACAGATGCCAGTGGGCGTTTCGCCGCTCCCGGCACCTTGCCGTTTCTGAACCGCGGAGTCTAAACTCGGTGACGACAGAGACGGAGAGCACCGCGCGTGACGGCACAGGGCATCAAGAAGGGCCGCAAGTATACCGCCGTGCTGACAGGCGCCAGCGAGGTTTTCCTGCGCGACGGGTTCGAAGGCGCCAAGGTCGACGACATCGCCCACGCCGCCGGCGTGTCAAAGGCGACGCTCTACAACTACTTTCCCGACAAGCGTCTGCTGTTCGTCGAGGTGTTCCGCTGCGAATGCCAGCGCCAGACGGGTGCGGCGCTCGACGTGATCGACTTCGACGCGCCCGCCGCCGAGGTGCTGGCCGCCGCCGCGCGGCACATGATCGCGTTCTTTCTGTCCGATTTCGGGCAGGGCATGTTCCGCATCTGCGTGGCCGAGGCCGACCGTTTCCCCGAGCTCGGCGCCGCCTTTTACGAGACCGGGCCGATCCGTCTGCACCAGGAAATCTCGGATTTCCTGAACCTTGCCCGCGCGCGGGGCGAGCTTGTCATCGACGATATCGCCCTGGCCACCGACCAGTTCATCGAGCTGTGCAAGGCCGATCTTTACCTGCGCCGGGTCTTCGGGGTGCAGACGGCGTTCAGCACCGATGAGATCGTCCGAGTGGCCGAAGGCGCGGTGAGCACCTTCATGGCCCGCTACGGCGCCTGAGGCCCTGCGCCCGCAAGGCGCTGGCGGCTAGCCGCAAAGCCATGCAAAGATGCCCCGAACACCGAGACCAAGAGGGCCCGCACGATCATGAGCCTGCGCCTGATCCTGACCCGCCACGCCAAATCCAGCTGGGACGACCCGACCCAGGACGATCACGACCGGACGCTCAACACGCGCGGCCAGCGCGCGGCGCCCGCCATCGGGGCCTGGCTGCACGCTCATGGGCATATCCCGGCCGAAGTGGTCAGCTCGACCGCGCGCCGCACGCTCGAGACATGGGAATTGCTCGCGCCCGAGCTGGGCAACGGCATGGTGATGCGGCGCGACCCCGAGCTATTCCACGCCACGCCCGAGGCGATGCTGCGCGCGCTTCAGGGCTGCGCGGCCAGCCCGCTGCTGATGATCGGGCACAACCCCGGCATCGCCGAGTTCGCCGCCCGTCTGCTGTCCCGCCCGCCCAGGCACCCGCGCTTTGACACCTATCCCACCTGCGCGACACTGGTGGCCGAATTCGACGCGGCCGACTGGGCCGACGTTGAGTTCGGCACCGGCCGGCCGGTCGATTTCGTCGTTCCCAAGGACCTGACGGATTAGGGCCGGGGCGGCATCGCTCAGGACGCGCCGCCGGGCTCTCCGGTGAAGGAGACGGTCACGTTCTCGTCGCGGGCGATGAACTGGCAGGCCAGTCGATAGCGCGGCGGCATGTCGTTGACCTCGGCATTCTCGATCTCTTCCGCGGTCAGCTTGCCCAGCTCCTTGAGGGTGCTCTTTTCCTTGTCGGTCAGCATGATCGCCTTTTTCGTGTCGGGGTCGTCATAGGTGACCTCGATCAGGCAAGAGCCGCAATTGCCGTCGCGGCATTCGAACGAGATCGGGATGTTGTAGTCCTCGGCCAGCGCCAGGATCGTCTTGGTATCGCCGGCGACGGCATAGACCGCCTTGTCCTTGTGCATCGTCGGAGAGGTGAAGGTTACAATTGCCATGTCGCTGTTCCTTGGCTGGCCGCCCTGCCCGCGCGGCGCGGGCGGCGTTGAGTGGTTCGAACCGGGCGCGCGTTTCCACCGTGAGCAAAGCAAGAACCATGCCACCGCCCTGAAAGCAGGGCTTTCGCGCCTCGCTCGGCGGCTGCGTCGGGAAACGGACAGGGAAAAGCGACAAGGCCGACAGGGGACATGCCCCCAAGCGGCGGTGCGGACCAAGGCGCAGGCCCGGCCAGCGCGCCAAGCCACCCGGCGGCACATGTGCCAGCTTCGCGGCCCGCGCCCGACCGGCGGTGGCGCGCGTCAGATGCCCTGGTTCATGCGCGCCCTGCGGGTCGAACTCAGCTTCATCCCCGGCGCGGAAAGCCGCCCCTCCGGCCCGACCCAGGCATAGGCCAGAAGGCACGGGTCGAGATCGGCGGTGGTGATCCGATGTTCGTGCTCGGCACGGTTGAGGATCAGCGAGCCCGGGGCATGGACCGCGGTATCGTTTTCGGACCAGGCGCCAGAGACCGAGATATAGCTTTCCTCGATCTCCTTGTGGCTGTGCTGGGGATAGGTGGTCTTGGGTGCGAAAAGCACGTAGCCCAGCACGAGCCGTTCGGACCGCACCGGGCCACGCGGCCCCAGGACCTCGCAATAGGCATACTTCCTGGCCAGAGACTTGGGCACGCGCTCATAGCCGTATTCCCATGTCAGCAGCGGCGTGACGCGGGACAGCGCCCGCGCCATCCCGCCCACCGAGCCGCGTTCGCCCAGGTCGAGCGCGCGCGGCAGATGCGCGGTTACCGGCTTGGCCTCCGGCGGGCGCAAGGAAATCTCGGGATTTGCGTCCATGATCTGGGACAAGGTGTCCCTGACCCGCTTGCGATGGCTCCGTATCAGCCGGCTGCCCCCGGCCGAGCCGTGGCGGTAGAGCGTGTCGAACTCGCGCAACAGGTACAGCCAGTCGGGACGGTCGAAGAGACGTGGCGGGGTTTCGTCCATGGGTGCGCCTTTTGGCTCGGTCAGCGATGGCGTCACGGCGGAATCTCCAGTGGGGAAACCAGCCCGAACGCGACCCGTTCGGCGGTCCCGTTGCGATGCTACTGCATCCGCGTTTCGCGTTCTATCGTGATATGCGCCCCTCGCGCCCGGCCCTGGCCACCGCTGCCCCGCCCGACCGCCGATGGGGCACGGGCCGGCCGCAACCAGCGCGGCGAGCGGCGCGCCCTCAGTGCCCGAGGATCTGGCTGAGGAACAGCTTGGTGCGGTCCGATTGCGGGTTGTTGAAGAACTCTTCGGGCTCGTTCTGTTCCACGATCTGGCCCTGGTCCATGAAAATCACCCGGTTCGCCACCTGACGGGCAAAGCCCATCTCGTGGGTGACGCAGATCATCGTCATCCCCTCCTTGGCGAGCTCGATCATGGTGTCCAGCACCTCCTTGATCATCTCGGGGTCGAGCGCCGATGTGGGCTCGTCGAAGAGCATGATCTTGGGCTTCATGCACAGCGACCGCGCGATCGCCACCCGCTGCTGCTGCCCGCCCGACAACTGGCCAGGGTACTTGTTGGCCTGCTCGGGGATCTTCACCTTGGTGAGATACTCCATCGCCGTTTCCTCGGCCTCTTTGCGCGGCACCTTGCGGACCCAGATCGGCGCCAGCGTGCAGTTTTCGAGGATGGTCAGGTGCGGAAACAGGTTGAAGTGCTGGAACACCATCCCGACCTCGGAGCGGATCTTGTCGATGTTCTTGAGGTCGCTCGTCAGCTCGATCCCATCCACGACGATGCGCCCCGCCTGGTGCTCTTCCAGCCGGTTGATGCAGCGGATCAGCGTCGACTTGCCCGAGCCCGAGGGCCCGCAGACCACGATGCGCTCGCCCTGATTGATCGTCAGGTCGATGTCGCGCAGCACGTGAAAGGCCCCGAACCACTTGTTCATGTTGGTGATCTCGATGGCGACCTCGTCGGAGACCTCCATCTTGGAAGGATCGATGTCGCTTTCGACGGTAAGCTCGGTCATTTGACGGGTTCCTCTAGCGGTTCTCGGTCTGAAGCTTTTGCTCCAGGAACATCGAGTAACGGGACATGGAGAAGCAGAAGATGAAGAACATCAGCGCGATGAATCCGTAAAGCTCCCACACGATGCCGTTCCAGTCGGTGTCGGCGCGGATCGCGTTGGACAACCCGATCGGGTCGAACAGCCCGATGATCGACACCAGGGTGGTATCCTTGAAGACGCCGATAAAGGTCGAGACGATACCGGGGATCGAGATCTTCAGCGCCTGGGGCATGATGATCAGCCGCTGCGCCTTCCAGTAGTCGAGGCCCAGCGCGTCGGCGGCCTCGTACTGCCCCGTGGGCAACGCCGCCAGACCGCCGCGCACCACCTCGGCCATGTAGGCCGAGGCGAAGAGCGTGACCATGATGATGACGCGCAGGATGATGTCGAAATCGGTGCCCGGCGGCAGGAAGTAATTAAGCAGCACCGAGGCCACGAACAAAAGCGTAATCAGCGGCACGCCGCGGATGAACTCGATAAAGCCCACGCAGATCGTGCGCACGATGAAGAGGCCCGACTGACGGCCCAGCGCCAGCATCACCCCGATGGGCAGCGACAGGGTGATCGCCACCAGTCCGATGGTGATCGACAGCATGAAACCGCCGAAGCGCCGGCTTTCCACCGGCTCCAGCCCGATACGGCCGACCTCTTGATGCACCAGGGCGATGGCGTTTTCGGCCGTCCGCAGGTTCGTCTCTGCCTCCAGCAGGGCCTCCAGCGTGGCGCGGTCGTCCTCTGGCGTGCCGCCGGGGAGGGCCTGCACGCTGTCATAGCCGCTGACGCTCGCCGGCAAGGCATCGCTCAACCGCTCGACCTCGGCACCGAATTCCTGCCGGCGCGCCCGATTCTCGGGCATGGCCTCGATCCCGTTCAGCAGGGTGCGCGCCTCGGACAGGCGTTCCGATTTCTGCCCGATGATCTTGCGCAGGTAGGCCAACTCGTCGCGCGCCGCGCGCATGGTCACGATATCGCGGTCGATCTCGGCACCCAGCGCCGCGGCGCCCTCGGGCGCGTCGGCCTCGCCCTCGATGGCCGCCTCGTAAGCCTCGACCTTTTCTTCCTTGGCGGCGTCGGCCTCGGCCAACTCGCGCTGAAGCGCTTCGGCGCGGGCCTCCAGCTCGGCGATCTCGCCGGGCAGGCGATCTGCATCGGCGCTCAATGCCTCGGCAACCGCGGGCATCCGGATATTGGCGATCATCGACCCGATCGCCCCGTTGATCGGCGCCACCGCGTAAAGCCACCAGAGCGCGGCGAGCAGCAGGGCCAGCGGCGCAGCGCCAAGCTCGCCGATCACCGGCGTCCCGAAGCGCAGCACGGCGAAGGCGAGAACGAAGCCCGCGATCACCAGCAGCGGCATCCAGACCGAACCGCCCCACAAGAGCCAGGGCACCAGGAAGGGCGCCGCCGCCGAGAGCCACAGCATCTTGCGCGGAAACCCGGTGAACATGATCGGCGCCAGCGCCACCATGGCCACCACGAAAGCCAGGATCGGCCGCCAGTATAGCTCGGCCGGGTAAAAGCCGAAGATGAGCTGGAGGTATCGCTCTCGGATCACCGCCCAGCAGGCGCCGTCGGCAGAGGCCCCGAAGGCCGCGTCGATCTGCTGGCGGCATTCGTCCAGCGACTGCGCTGTCCAGCTCGATTGGAAGAGCCACGGCAGGATCGCCGAAAGCACCATGTAGATAAAGGCCAGCGCCAGAAAGGTGAGGATCGAGTTCAGCCAGCCCGCGAACAGGTTCTCGCGCAGCCAGCCAATGATACCGAACGAGGTGACCGGCGGCGTCTGCTCGTCCACCATGGTGTCGCGGACATAAGCCACGGAATGGGCATGGGTTCCGCTCATCTTACCGCTCCACCAGTTTGACGCGTGTGTTGTACCAGTTCATCACCAGCGAAATGCAGAGCGAGATGGTCAGGTAGACCAGCATCAAGAGCAGCACGCATTCCAACTCGCGCCCGGTCTGGTTCATCGTGATCCCGCCCAGCGTGCCGGTGATGTCCATGTACCCCACGGCGATGGCCAGCGACGAGTTCTTGGTCAGGTTCAGGTATTGCGAGATCAGCGGCGGGATGATCACGCGCAGCGCCTGGGGCAGGATCACCAGGCTCATGATCCGGTTCGACCTGAGGCCCAGCGCCGAGGCGGCCTCGGTCTGGCCCTTGGAAATCGCCAGGATGCCGGCGCGCACGATCTCGGCAATGAACGCGGCGGTGTAAAAGCTGAGCGCCAGCCACAAGGCGATCAGCGAGTTCCGCATGTGAACGCCGCCCTGGAAGTTGAAGCCCTTGAGCGCCGGGTAGCCCAGGTGAAAGCCCAGAAAGACCAGCACCGCCGCCACCGGCAGCACGACCACGGCAAGGCTTTGGTACCAGGTGGTGGGCCGCTCGCCGGTTTCCTCCTGGATGCGGTCGGCGCGGTGCTTGATCCGCCCCGCACCCCAGATCCCGGCCGCCAGCACGGCGACGAGCGCCAGGAGATCTATGCTGATGTTGAACGCGCCGAAGACCGGCAGATCGCCCAGGCTGCGGCTGAACAGAGGCTCGGGGATGTAAAAGCCCCGGTTGGTGAGCGCGACCGAGTCCCACAGGTACATGCTGGCATCGGGGTTGTCGCCGCGGTAGTCACTTGGCGATGGCAGGTTCTCGATCAGGATCGCCATGAAGAACACGATCCACAACAGCACTGGCACGTTGCGGAACATCTCGACATAGACGGTCATGATCCGCGCGACGAGCCAGTTCTTCGACAGGCGCAAAACGCCGACCAGCACGCCCACGATGGTGGCCAGCAGGCAGCCCAGAAACGCCACCAGCAGCGTGTTGAGAAGCCCCACGAAAGAGGCCCGCAAATGGCTGTCCTGGTTATCGTAATCGATCAGGCGCTGGTTGATGTCATAGCCCGCGGGCTCGGTGAAGAACCCGAAATCGATGGGTTTGCCCAGCTCGGCAAGGTTCTGCGCCGTGTTGTTGATCAGCCACGCGGCCATCAACATGAAGACGAACAGGGCGACAACCTGGATGGTCAGCGACCGGTACCGGGTGTCGTAAATCAGCATGCTCAGCCGAAACGACTCCTTCGGCGGGTCGGTAAGTGCGGTCATGCGGGCATTCCCTGTCTTCCCTGGTGCGGTTTGTGCCGACGCGGTGACGGAGTGGCGCACGCTGGCCCAGGTGTCTTGTTTTTATGCCTGAAATAGCGCGAAAGGGCGCGGGGATACCCGCGCCCTTTCTCGGCGTGTCTTGATCAGCGGAACGGCGGGGCGTACATCAGCCCGCCTTCGGTCCACTGCGCGTTCAGGCCGCGCGCCAGACCGATCGGAGTGTTCTCGCCGATATGCTTTTCGAAGATCTCGCCGTAGTTGCCGCCGGCCTTCAGCGCGCGCAGCGCCCACTGGCCGTCGAGACCCAGCATCTCGCCGAGGTTGCCCTCGGTGCCGAGCATACGGTTCACTTCGGGGTTGCTGGTCGGCTTGGCGGCCATCTCATCGACATTGGCCGAGGTCACGCCGTATTCCTCGGCGGCGATCAGCGTGTTCAGCGTCCAGCGGCCGATATCGGCCCATTCGTCGTCGCCATGGCGCACCAGCGGGCCAAGCGGCTCTTTCGAGATGATCTCGGGCAGGATCACGTAGTCTGCCGGGTTCTCGAAGGTGGCGCGCGTTGCGGCAAGACCGGACGCGTCGGTGGTGTAGACGTCACAGGCGCCGGCAAGGAACTGCTGCTGCGCCTCGGCATTGGTCTCGATCGGCACCGGCTCGTAGCTGATGTTGTTGACGCGGAAGAAGTCCGCGAGGTTCAGTTCGGTGGTGGTGCCGGTCTGGATGCAGACGGTCGCGCCGTCCAGTTCCTTGGCCGAGCCGACGCCCAGACCCTTGGGAATCATGAAGCCCTGGCCGTCATAGTAGTTCACGCCGAGGAAGGTGAACTTGAGGTCGACGTCGCGGGTCAGCGTCCAGGTGGTGTTGCGCGAAAGAACGTCGATTTCGCCGGAGGCAAGCGCCGTGAAGCGCGTCTTGCCGGTCAGCGACACGAATTCGATGGCGCTGGGGTCGCCGAGAACGGCCGCAGCAAGCGCACGGCAATAGGCGACATCGAAGCCCGACCATTCGCCGTTGGCGTCGGGCGCGGCAAAGCCGACCAGCCCGGTGTTGATACCGCAGTTCAGCTTGCCGCGGGCCTTGACGTCGTCGAGCGTTGCGGCACCGGCCGCACCGGCGATCAGGCCGGCAGCTGTCAGCGCGCCAAGAATTACGGAATTCTTCATGTTTACCTCTTCCTGATGTTCCGTCCTTTCGGACGATTTTTTTCAACCCTGTGAGGGGTTGATTAGCGATCCTTTTTTAGCGCGGCCTTGGTTCTGTATGGCCACAGCGCCTCAAGTTTGGGCGATATAAACTGCCGAGGTCAAGGGACCTGTCCTGCCGGGCGTTGTCAAGAAAGGGCATCGGTCGGAAATGCCGCGGCGCTTAATTTTTGTGCAACTGACCTTTCGTCAAGACAGATTGCGCGCCAGATCGAAAAAGCGTCGGGCCTGCAAAAAAGCCGCTTTTTTGGTCTCGGCGGCCTCGACGGCCTCTTCATCCGCGCCCCAAAGCTCTTGCTGCCAGGTCTCGTCGATTCTCGACCGCGCCCAAAGGTCCTCGGGGTCGGCCCAGTCCTCTGTGGCCGCCAGCCCGATCACCAGCGATCCCGAAAGGCTGACGAGATCGTGAAGCGCCGTCAGCTCGAACGCGTCCAGCCCGGCGACGCGCGCACGCATCGCCGCGACGCTGGGCGCGGGCTGCGGGCGGTAGATCACGCCCGCCACGACGACCAGCGGCGCCTCCAGCGCATCGCGCGCCCAGTCGACCAGCGGGTCCCAGGCCGCGCACTGGCGCGCGCACAGCGCCTCGGGCCCCTCGGCCCGATAGCAGATCAGATCGCTATCGCCATAGGCGGCGATCAGCGCGGCGACCTCGTCCTGTTGCGGTCTCACCCGGTCGATGGCCGAATTCACGGCTCGGGTGACGGGCATCGTCTCGGGGCGCACCCTGTCCTGCTGCGTGTCCCATTCCCCGGCCACGGCGCGGGCCATGGCGGCGGTCGGCATCACCAGCGCAGCCTTTGCAGGGGTTTTCACCTGCCGCCCGTCCAAAAGCACGGTATGGCCGCCCTCCGCCGGGCTGACCTCCGCCTCTTTCCAGAACCGCTTGGGCGCCCATTCCGCCATCGTCACACCTCCCACAGCCCGTCGAGCGCAGGCACCAGCGCGTCGAAGCGGTCGATCACGCGCTCGGCCGCCGACAGCCGCTCGGCACCGTGATAGCCCCAGCTTACCCCCAGCGTTCGCACCCCCGCCGCCCGGCCCATTTCCATGTCGAATTCCGTGTCGCCGATCATCACCGCGTCGCCCGCCGCCGCCCCGGTCTCTTTCAGCGCCGCCTCGACCATCGCCGGGTGCGGCTTCGACGGGTGGTGGTCGGACACCTGCAAAGTCACGAACAGGCCCGTCAGCCCGTGCGCGTCGAGCACGTGGTCGAGCCCGCGGCGCGACTTGCCCGTGGCGATGCCCAACAGCACCTCGTCGCGCGCCGCCAGCACCTCGAGCGCCTCGGCCGCCCCGGGATAAAGCGGCGACGCCGCGCTGCCCACGCGCAGGTCGAAAAACGCCTGCCGATAGGCACCGACCAGCCGCGCGGCCTCGGCCCCGGTCAGGTCGGGGGCAAGGCGCATCACGCCCACCTCCAGCGACAGTCCGACGATCGACAGCACCGCTGCCGGCGGCGGCGCGACGCGGCCGATCGCGGCAAAGCCAGCCTCCATCGCCGCGACAATATGCCCCTGGCTGTCCACGAGCGTGCCATCGACATCGAAGATGACCAGCCGCAGGTCGCTCACGTGGCCTCCTCGAACGGGTCGGCGGGCACGTCGCCGGCGTGCCAGTCGAACACCTGCCAGGTGTTTTCCATATGGTCGGGCAGCGGCGCGGTCAGGGTCAGCCGCGCGCCGCTCACCGGATGGGTCAGCGCGATCGAGCGCGCATGAAGGTGCAGCTTGCCCGAAATCGCGCCGCCCAGCCCCGCGCCCCAGCCGTCGCCCAGGTTTTCCTGACCCGAGCCGCCGTATTTTCCGTCGCCGATGATCGGGTGGCCCAACTCGGCCATATGCGCGCGCAACTGGTGGGTGCGGCCCGTCACCGGCACCAGCGCGACCCAGCTCACCCGCTTGCCCAGCGTGGACAGCACCGCGTAATCGGTCGTCGCGCGCTTGGCGCCCGGCGTGGCCTCGACCGCGTCGGGATGCAGGCAGAGCATCTTTTCCCCCTCGCCTTTCGCACCGTGCCCCGGCGCCTTGACCAGACCGTAGCGGATCGTGCCCATCTCGGGGCTGGGACAGCCCGCGACGGCGGCCCAGTAGATCTTGCGCGTCTCGCGCGCGCGAAAGGCGGCGGTCAGCGCCGCGGCCACGGCCCGGCTGCGCGCCATCAGCAACACGCCCGAGGTGTCCTTGTCGAGGCGGTGGACCAGCCGCGGCTTTTCCGCCGCGCCAAAGCGCAGCGCCTCGGACAGCCCATCCACATGACGGCGCTGGCCGCTGCCGCCCTGGGCGGCCAGGCCCGGCGGCTTGTTCAGCGCGAGGATGTCATCGTCGCGGTAGATCACCGCCGCGCGGATCATCTCGGCATCGGCCTGGGAAACCGCCGGTTTCGGCGCGGCGGCCACCTCGCCGGGCTCGGGCAGGGGCGGCACGCGCACCGTCTGCCCCTCTTCCACCCGGGTCGCGGGTTTCACCCGGCCGCCGTCCACCCGGATCTCGCCCTTGCGGCACATCTTTTCGATGCGGCCCTGGCCGATATGGGGAAAGCGCCGGCGAAACCACCGGTCGAGCCGCTGGTCGCCCTCGCCCGCGTCCACCGTGAGGGACTGCACGCCGCTCATGGCATCACCGCGCGTGCCGCGAAAAGCCCCGCAGAGATGGCCGCGAGCGACAGCAGCACCGAGGCCGCCACATAGGCCAGCGCCAGCCCCGCCTGCCCGCGCTCGTAGATCGTGATCGCGTCCAGCGAAAAGGCCGAGAAGGTCGTAAAGCCGCCCAGCACCCCGGTCATGAACAAGGGCGCCAGATGCGTGCCGCCCTTTTTCGCCAGCACCACCACCAACACACCCATCAGGAACGAGCCCAGGATGTTGACCGTCAGCGTGCCCCAGGGGAAGCCGCGCCCGATCAGATTGATCGTCGCGATCCCCGTCATATAGCGCCCCACGGCGCCCACGGCCCCACCAAGGGCCACCTGTGCAATTGTCCAGCCTGTCATGGGCCTTCCTGTCCTCCGCGCCGGCGGGCTTGTCAACCGCCCTGGCGCCGGGCGCGCAGCTTGGCGAAATAGTCGAGCCGGCGTTTCAGTTCCCGCTCGAAACCCCGTTCCACGGGCGCGTAGTAAACCCCCCGCTTCATCCCGTCGGGGAAATAGTCCTGCCCCGAGAACCCCGCCTCGGCGTCGTGGTCGTATTCGTAGCCCGCGCCGTAGCCCTGATCCTTCATCAGACCGGTGGGCGCGTTCAGGATGTGCTTGGGCGGCGGCTCCGACCCGGTGCGCTTGGCCGCCGCGCGGGCGTTCTTGTAGGCCGCGTAGCCGGCGTTCGATTTCGGCGCGAGGGCGAGGTAGACCACCGCCTGCGCCAGCGCCAGTTCGCCCTCGGGGCTGCCCAGCCGTTCGAACACCTGCCAGGCATCCAGGCAGACGGTCTGGGCCTGCGGGTCGGCCAGCCCGATATCCTCGATCGCCATGCGGGTGATGCGGCGGGCCAGATAGCGCGGGTCTTCGCCGCCTTCCAGCATCCGGGTCAACCAGTAGAGCGCGGCGTCGGGGTCGGAGCCGCGCACCGATTTGTGCAGGGCCGAGATCAGGTTGAAATGAGCATCGCCCGATTTGTCGTATTGCGCGGCGCGCTTCATCAGCCGCTGGGCCAGGTCCTCGGGCCCGATATGATCGGCCCCGGTCCAGGCGGCCACCTGCTCGATCAGATTGAGCAGCGCGCGCCCGTCGCCATCGGCCATCTCCAACAGCGCCTCGCGCGCCGGGCCGGTCAGCGGCAGCGCCCGACCCAGCGCCTGCTCGGCCCGCTGCGCGAGCAGTTCCAGGTGCGGCAGGTCCAGCCGGTCGAGCACCAGCACCTGCGACCGGCTGAGAAGGGCCGCGTTCAACTCGAAGGAGGGGTTTTCGGTGGTGGCGCCGACCAGAAGGATCGTGCCGTCCTCCATATGCGGCAGGAACCCGTCCTGCTGGGCCTTGTTGAAGCGGTGGATCTCGTCGACGAACAAGAGCGTGCCCTGCCCGTTCGCGCGGCGCATCCGGGCCGCCTCGAACACCTTTTTCAGGTCGGCCACCCCGGTGAAGATCGCGCTGATCTGAACGAAGGCAAGCTCGGTCTCGTCGGCCAGAAGCCGCGCGATGGTCGTCTTGCCCACCCCCGGCGGCCCCCAGAAGATCAGCGAGCTCAGGCTGCCCGAGGCCAGCATCACGCCCAATGGGCCGTCGGGGCCCAGCACGTGTTCCTGCCCGATCACCTCCGACAGCGCCTTGGGCCGCAGCCGGTCGGCCAGCGGGCGCGGGGCGTGTCCCTCGGCGGGCGGGGGGTCGAGCTGGTCGAAGAGGTCAGCCATTCGCCGAGCCTATGCCAAGCCGGTCAGACACGAAAGCGCAGGACGCTGCGGCGGCCGCCCCGGATATACTCGACGGTCCAGCGGCGGGTGGCCTCGGCGGCGGCGCGGGCCAGGTCGTCGGTGGTCGTGATGGCGGTGCCGTTGATCCCCAGCACGATGTCGCCCGCGCGCAGCCCCACCCGCGCGCCCACACCGCCCGGATCGGCGACCAGCACGCCGGCCGCGTCGGTCGGCAGCCCGTATTCGGCGGCGACCGCCGGGTTGACGTTCATTGCCTTCAGCCCGGCCAGCACGCTGCGGCCCCCCACCGTGACGGGCGCGCGCGGGGGCGTCTCGGGCGGGGCGATCAGCGCCACCTCGGCCTCGCGCCGCTTGCCATCGCTGAGAAAGGCAATGTCGAGGCGGCCGCCGACGCCCTCGGCCGAGAGCCGGAAGAACAGCGCCTGCGGGCTGTTCACCGGCGCGCCGCCGGCCTCCAGCACCACGTCGCCCACCCCAAGCCCGGCTTCGCGGAACGGGCTGGCGGGGTGCACCTCGGTCAGCACCACGCCCTGCGGGCGGCCCATGCCGAACCCCTCGGCCAGGCCCGCATCCACCGCCTGGGCCGAAACGCCCGCCCAGGGCCGCTGAAAACGGTCGCGCCCGGCCTCGGCCTGGGCCACGACGCGGCGCACCAGATCGGCGGGTATCGCAAAGCCAATGCCGTTGGACCCGCCCGACCGCGAAAGAATGGCGGTGTTGATACCCACCAGCCGCCCGGCCATGTCGACCAGCGCGCCCCCCGAGTTGCCCGGGTTGATCGCCGCGTCGGTCTGGATGAACAGACCCCGCCCACCGCCGATGGAAAGCCCCGAGCGCGCCAGCCCGGACACGATGCCCGAACTCACCGTCTGGCCGATGCCGAACGGGTTGCCGATGGCCAGCACCAGCTCGCCCACCTCAAGGCTGTCAGAATCGCGAAACGGCAGCGCGGGCAGGTCCTCGGCACCCTCAAGGCGCAGAACCGCCAGATCGCTTTGCTCATCGGCCAACAGCACCTCGGCGTCGAACTCGCGCCGGTCGTTCAGCACCACGCGGATGTCGGTGGCCTGCCCCACGACATGGTAATTCGACACCACCACGCCGTCGGGCGCCACGATCACGCCCGAGCCCAGCGAATTTTGCACCCTCGGCACGGCGCGGCCGAGATCGCCGAACAGGTCGCGGAAGAAGGGGTCTTTGGCAAAGGGGCTGACCCGCTCGGCGACAACGCGGCGGGCGTAGATGTTGACCACCGCAGGCGCCGCCTCGCGCACGACCGGCGCGAAGCTGAGCGATATCTCGGCGCGGCTGTCGGGCACGCGCGGCCCGGACCAGGCGGCGCCGGCGAGGGTGAGAACGATAAGCACGGATAGCGCGTGGCGCATGGGCAAACCTCCGTCGTCCGGTTCGCCCCCGATATGCGCCCGGCAAAGCGCCGGTTCAACGCCTGTCGCGCGCCGTGAGGCCCCCCGCCGCAAAGGCGGAGGGCCCGGGTTTCACGGCAGCCTCAATGCAGGTTCGAGGCGAAGTTCATCGACACGACCTGGTTCATGATCCCGTCGATCTCCATCGCCGGGCCCATCGCCGTCATGTCGACGCCCACGCGCGCCGCCCAACGAGGCCAGTTCGCGTTCAGAAGCGTCAGGCACTGGGTCGCGCCGAGGTTCCGTGCGGCCTTGCTGAGTTCGTAGACCAGCCGCGCATGCACCCTGCGCCGTATCGCCGCCGGCACGTCATGCGACACGAACAGGCGCGAGCTTTCCCAGACGGTTTCCGCCACCGGCGCCGGTTCGTAGAGAAGGTGCGAGGGGATCGTGTCCAGCAACCCAAGCTGGGCGTCGCGGATCATGTAGCTGTAGATGCCGCATTTCGCCGTGGTGGGAGTCAGGCGGTTGCCCGCCAGAACCTTGCCCAGCTCGTCATGGACGACGACCCAGCGGCTGGCCGGGGTGTCGTACTGGTCGTACTCCATCCCCAGGGCCTCGGGCAGGTCCCATTTGTTGTGGACGATGAAAAGCTCACGGCGGGCGCGAAGCATATTTGCGAAAAGCTCGCCATGGTTGTGGATGTTTTCGAAAGAGAGAGTCGTGGTAAGCATGAGTGCCTCCAGCAGGGTTGGGTTGGTACGGTTGAACCTTGCGGAAGGCGAATGCCGATCAGAGCAGCCTGTAATCCTTTGCGCGCTGAATGGCTTCGGCAGTGGTGCGCGCCATGAGCCGCTGACGCGCTGACGTCAGACGGGCCTTTAGAGCACTTTCCGATATTCCGAGCTTTGCAGCGGCCGCTGCGTGCCGGTCACCGTCCGCAATGCATTTCAGCGCTTCGATCTGAGCTTGGGTAAGCTCTTGCGGCGGCTCGGTCATGTCATGAAGCCGTTTCACCAAAGTCTCGATTTCGGCGATCTCGGCGTCCGTGAATTCCCGATCTGCTCGTGCCACGCTTGCAATAGTCCTGGAGCGGATGGGCCCACAGGAGATCGTTACGCCGAACCTCAATCCAAATTCCGCGGCCTCTTTGAAGATTCCAAAGGGGTCGGGAATCAGTTTGTTGCTCCACCTGGTCGAGCCGGTGGTTGCGAAACCCCACGCGGTCATCGGATCGCGTAGGACATACCCGTTATCGGTATAGTGGTCCGTCCAAGCCTGATCGTACGTCGTGAACGACATCAAAGGCGATGTGAACCGCAAATGCAGCGCCAAGAAGTAGCCCTCTGGCGCCATCGCATCCAGCATTCTCAGTTCCCGATCGAACACAGACTTTTCGAACATGACTTTTTAGACAAGTTGCGCCAATTTCCGTCAACCTTAAATTGCGTCGCATAAGGTCGTTGTAGATTGTAGCCTCAGGAGCCCGCAGTGCGCGAGATCCATCCTTCTCTTTTCACCCAAGTCATGGGCTTTCCGCAAAGCGTGCGCAGCGAAATGCTGGAGTTTCTTGGCGCGACTCCGCTGGACAACGCGCAGCTCAGACTGATTATCGCCGAGGTCGCGCGTGATCTCGACCAGGGTCATCGCCGGCCATAGGCCGCGCCCCCGGCCGTAACCCACGAAGCAAACGAAAAGGCCCGCCGCGGCAGCGGCAGGCCCTTGGTCGTGTCGTGACCGTCTCCGGCTTATTCGACCTCGGCAGCCTCTTCGGCCTCGACGCGGGCACGGTCGGCCGCGCCTTTCGCCTCGGGGTCGCGGTCGACCAGTTCGACGATGGCCATGGGCGCCATGTCACCATAGCGGAACCCCGCCTTGAGAACCCGGGTATAGCCCCCGTTCCGCTCGGCATAGCGCGGGCCCAGCACGTCGAAGAGCTTGGCCGTATGGGCATCCTGCTTGAGCCGGGCGCCGGCCTGGCGGCGGGCGTGCAGATCGCCGCGCTTGCCCAGCGTGATCAGCTTGTCGACCACGCGCTTGAGCTCTTTCGCCTTGGGCAGGGTCGTCTTGATCTGTTCGTGTTCGATGAGCGCGCCGGCCATGTTGGCAAACAGCGCCTTGCGGTGCTCATGGGTGCGGTTCAGGCGGCGATAGCCGCGAGCGTGACGCATTGTCTTTCTCCGTTCTTGCCCTCTACGGGCTGTTTTGCTTTGTCCGGCGGCTCATGCGTGTGAAGCCGCTCTCCTTGGGGCGCGATGGCCCGGGTCTTGGGGTGGTGGGTTGGCACCCACCGATTCTCAGAACTGGTCTTCGAATTTCTTGGCCAGATCCTCGATGTTCTCCGGCGGCCATTCCTCGACATCCATGCCCAGGTGCAGCCCCATGCCAGAGAGCACTTCCTTGATCTCGTTCAGCGACTTGCGGCCGAAGTTCGGCGTGCGCAGCATCTCGGCCTCGGTCTTCTGGATCAAATCGCCGATATAGACGATGTTGTCGTTCTTGAGGCAGTTGGCCGAACGCACCGACAGTTCCAGCTCGTCCACCTTCTTGAGCAGAAGCGGGTTGAACTCCAGCCCGTCTTCCTCGTCGGCGCGCTGGGCGCTTTCGGGCTCTTCGAAGTTGACGAAGATCGACAGTTGATCCTGGAGGATGCGCGCGGCGAAGGCCACGGCGTCCTCGGGGGAGATCGACCCGTCGGTCTCGATCTTCAGCGTCAGTTTGTCATAGTCCAGCACCTGGCCCTCGCGGGTGGGCTGCACATCGTAGGCAACCTTCCTGACCGGCGAGTAGATCGCGTCGATCGGCATCAGCCCGATGGGCGCATCCTCGGGGCGGTTCTTGTCGGCGGCCACGTAGCCCTTGCCGATATTGACCGTCAGTTCCATGAACAGATCGGCGCCCTCGTCGAGGTGGCAGATCACATGATCGCGGTTCAACACCTCGATGCCGGCGGTTTCGGCGATCTGGCCGGCGGTCACGACGCCCGGCCCCTTGGCCGAGATCGACACCCGCTTGGGCCCCTCGACCTCCATCTTCAGCGCCACGCCCTTGAGGTTGAGCACGATGTCGGTCACGTCCTCGCGGACGCCGGCCACGCTGGAAAACTCGTGCAGCACGTTGTCGATCTGCACGCTGGTGATCGCCGCGCCCTGCAGCGAGGACATCAGCACCCGGCGCAGCGCGTTGCCCAACGTCAGGCCAAAGCCGCGTTCCAGCGGCTCGGCGATGACGGTGGCCTGACGCATCGGATCGTTGCCGGGCTTGACCTCAAGCTGTGTCGGCTTGATCAGTTCCTGCCAGTTTTTGTGGATCATGCGTGTCTCCTCAATTCCTGCGCGCTGCCCATGTCCGAAGCGGCGCACGCCCGAGGTTCAAAATGACGGATTCGGGCCGCGGCGATGCACGGCCCGAATTGGAAATTGGCAGGGTCAGACCCGGCGCCGTTTCGGCGGGCGGCAGCCGTTATGGGCGATCGGGGTCACGTCGCGGATCGAGGTGATGTTGAAACCGACAGCGGCCAATGCGCGCAGCGCGCTTTCGCGGCCCGAGCCGGGGCCCTGCACCTCGACCTCGAGCGTCTTGACGCCATGTTCCTGCGCCTTGCGGCCGGCGTCCTCGGCGGCCATCTGGGCGGCGTAAGGCGTCGATTTGCGCGACCCCTTGAAGCCCATGGTGCCGGCCGACGACCACGAGATCGCGTTGCCCTGCACGTCCGAGATCAGGATCTTGGTGTTGTTGAAGGACGAGTTCACATGCGCCACACCGGCGGCGATGTTCTTGCGTTCCTTGCGCTTGGTACGGGTCTTGTCGCGTGCCATGATACCTGCCCTCCCTTACTTCTTCTTGCCGGCGATGGGTTTCGCCGGGCCCTTGCGGGTGCGGGCGTTGGTATGGGTGCGCTGGCCGCGAACCGGCAGGTTGCGGCGGTGGCGCAGGCCGCGGTAGCAGCCCAGATCCATCAGGCGCTTGACGTTCATCTGCACCTCGCGGCGCAGATCGCCCTCGACGGAGAAGTTGGCGTCGATATGCTCGCGGATGGCCAGAACCTCCGCATCGGAAAGCTCGTTGACGCGGCGGGCCGTGTCGATACCGACCGCCTCGCAGATCGAGCCGGCCGAGGACGGGCCGATGCCATGGATGTAGGTAAGTGCAATGGGGACGCGTTTCCCCGTGGGGATGTTGACGCCAGCGATACGTGCCACGCAGGTCTTCCTTTTCGTTGCGGTTCCGTAGCCCCAGAACCTTTTTTCACAACTGAGGCCCGAAAGCGCGCTGCCTTCGGGCCGGTGCCCTCTTCGCCTGGGCGCGAGGCCCTGCGACAAAGAGTCGATTCTTGATCGAGACGCTGTGCCTAGGGCGTTTTTCCAGCCGCGTCAAGGGGGCGCATTACGCCTTGTTAAGAACACCGCTGATTGCGGCCGAGACCTCGTCGATTTCGCCCAGACCGTCGATCGCCGAGAGCTGTCCCTTGGCGTAGTAATAGCCGATAAGGGGCGAGGTCTTCTTGTAATATTCCATCAGCCGCTGGCGCAGGCTTTCCTCGTTGTCGTCGGCCCGGCGCTTGAATTCGGTGGCGCCGCAGTTGGTGCATTTGCCATCGGCCGGGATCGGCTTGGTGATGTCGTTGTAGACCTCGCCGCAGCCCGCGCAGGTGGACCGCGCGGTGATGCGTTGCACCAGCGCGTCGTCGTCGACGCGCATCTCGATCACCGCATCCAGCCCCTGGCCCTTGCGCGACAGGAGCTCGGCCAGCGCATCGGCCTGGGCCAGCGTCCGGGGAAAGCCGTCGAAGATGAAACCGCCCTCGGCGCCGGCCTCGAGCTTTTCGTCGATCAGGCCGATCACGATCTCGTCGGTCACCAGTTCGCCGCGATCCATGACCTCGGCCACGCGCTTGCCCATCTCGGTGCCCGAGCTGCGCGCCTCGCGCAGCATGTCGCCGGTTGAAAGCTGAACCATGCCGCGCTCGTCGACCAGCTTGCGGGCCTGGGTCCCTTTGCCAGCCCCCGGGGGTCCAAGAAGGATGATGTTCATCGCCGCGCTTTCCCTTTCTTGGTACCGCCACGGCGTTTGCCCCGCAGCTGCGATTTTTCGATCAGGCCCTCATACTGGTGCGCCAGAAGATGGGACTGAACCTGTTGGATCGTGTCCATCGTCACTGACACGACGATCAGCACCGAGGTGCCGCCGAAATAGAACGGAATTGCCAGCTGCGCGCGCAGGATTTCCGGCAACAAACACACCAGAGCCAGGTACCCCGAGCCCAGCACAAGCAACCGCGTCACGACGTAGTCGAGATATTCCTCGGTCCGCTTGCCGGGCCGGATGCCGGGGATAAACCCGTTCTGGTTTTTCAGGTTTTCCGCCACGTCTTCGGTCTTGAAGGCGACGTTGTAGGTGTAGAAATAGGTGAAGAATATGATCATCGCGCTGAAGAACAGCAGGTAGAGCGGCTGGCCCGGCCCGAAATAGGCCAGGAGCGCCGACATGAACGGGCCTGTCTGGCTGCCCGAGAAGGTCGAGATCGTGGTTGGCAGCAGCAGGAGCGACGACGCGAAGATCGCCGGGATCACGCCCGCGGGGTTGACCTTGACCGGCAGGTGCGACGAGCCGCCGTCATAGACCTTCATCCCCACCTGACGGCGCGGATACTGGATGTGGATCTTTCGCAGAGCGCGTTCCATGAACACCACGAAGGCGATCACCAGCACCACCATCAGCATCACGCCGATGATGACCACCGGCGACAGCGCCCCCGACCGGCCCTGGCTGAAGAACTGCGCCAGCGCCGCCGGAATCTCGGCGATGATGCCCACGAAGATGATCAGCGAGATCCCGTTGCCCACGCCGCGCGCAGTGATCTGTTCGCCCAGCCACATCAGGAACATGGTGCCGCCGACGATGGTGATCACCGTCGAGGCGCGGAAGAACCATCCCGGGTCCGAGGCCAGATCGCCCGCCTCGAGGCTGACGGCCAGGCCATAGGCCTGGAACGTGGCGAGAAACACCGTGCCGTAGCGGGTGTACTGGTTGATCTTCTTGCGCCCCTGCTCGCCCTCTTTCTTGAGTTGTTCGAGCCGCGGCACCATCGCGGTGAGCAGCTGTACGATGATCGAGGCCGAGATGTAGGGCATGATGCCCAGGGCGAAGATACCCATCCGCCCCAGTGCGCCGCCGGTGAACATCGAGAGAATGCCGCCGAGACCGGACGCCGCGCCCTCCATGAACTCCTTCAGGGCCACGCCGTCGATGCCGGGCACGGGGATGTAGGTGCCCAGGCGGTAGACGATCAGGAGCCCAAGGGTGAAGAAGATCCGCTGGCGCAGCTCGGTGGCCTTGCCAAAGGCCCCCCAGCTCATGTTAGCGGCCATTTGCTCTGCTGCAGATGCCATGCTGAGCCTCTATTCAGGACAGCGCCGCCGAAACCGTTTTCCGGCTCGGCGGCGCAGGGGAAAACTATGGGTGATTTAAGCGGCGCGGGCGCCGCGAACAACCACTTATTCGGCCGCAGCCGGCTGGGGCGCGGTCTTGAGCGAGCCGCCGGCCTTTTCCACCGCTTCAATCGCGGACTTGGAGGCCCCGGTCACGTCGAGATCAACTTTCGCCGAGAACTCGCCCTTGGCGAGGATGCGCACCCCGTCAAGCTTGCGGCGCACCAGGCCCGAGGCCACCAGCGCGTCTTCGTCGATCGGCTTTTTCGCGTTCAGCTTGCCGGCATCCACGAATTTCTGGATGAGCCCGAGGTTGACCACGGCAAATTGCTTGCGGCCCGGCTGGTTGAAGCCGCGCTTGGGCAGGCGCTGGTAAAGCGGCATCTGGCCGCCCTCGTAGCCCTTGATGGCCACGCCCGAGCGGGATTTCTGGCCCTTGATGCCGCGTCCGGCGGTCTTGCCCTTGCCCGACCCCGGGCCGCGGCCGATCCGCTTGGCCTTTTTCGCCGCGCCGTCGTTGTCGCGCAGTTCATTGAGTTTCATGTCGCTTCTCCTTAGCCGGATGCAGCCCCCGAAGCGATATGGGCCGACCACGGCGTTTCTTGGTTGTGGAATGTGGCCCGGCGGGCCACCGGGGGCGTATACGCGCTGAGGCGCGGCCATGCAAGCAACTTGGCGCCCGACCAACAGCCACCGGGCGCATTGCGTAAAAGCCCAAACGCCCCGATGTGTTTATCGAGGCGTTTGCGGTCCCGGCCCTAGGTCTTGGCGCGCTTGCGGCGCGCGACAAAGACCGCGCCGGCGAGGCCGCTCAGCAACAGCACGCCGCCGGCCGGCAGCGGCACCTCGCCCACCTGTTCGTCCGTGCCTTGCACGCCGATGGTGAAACCGTTCCAGTACTCGTTGGTCAGGCTGGCCCAGGTCAGGCTGTCGAACGTGTCGTCGAAAAAGATCGTCCCGTGCGGTTCACCGCCCGTGGCGTTCAGCGAGTATGTGCCGTCGCCGTTATCGACCTTTACCACGCCGCCGCTTCCCCAATAACCCGCGTCGTCGGTGCCCTGCCCATCCACATTGCCGCCGGTATAGCTGAGGATCTCGAAATCCTGATCGAACCGGTACCCATTCCCGTTCATGCTGACGAACGAGTAGTAAAGGTTCTCGACCGTCTGAGAGAACGTCAATGTCTGCACGCCGGCATATCGCAGGGCGATCATTTCCGCGGCTGGCGGCCGGTTGTCCACACCGTTCGGCCCGACACTGGTGTAGGGCGAGTCAGGGCCGCTTGCGGTGAAGTAGTCCGTCCCGGTGCCGGTCTGAACGAAGCCGACGCCCGCCGCATTCGTGTAAGTGACATCTATGGTTTCGCTGCCCGAGGTGATCACGCCTTCGACGGTGTAGACGCCTTCGTCGTCATAGGCTGTTATCCAGTCGATCCATTGGACCTCGACGGCTGCGGCCGGAAGCGCCGAAAGGGCCAAGCCTGCGCAAAGCAAAGGAGTAATAAATCGCATGTTTCCACCCCCTTAAAGGAAATTAAAATAGGGCGGCATAGTAACAGCAAAACCCCTTTCGCCAAAGCGCAAAAAAAGGGCCCCGGCATCGACCGGGGCCCCGCAAACTTCCAAAAGCGCGGCTCAGCCGCGCTCTTCGACGATCTCGACCAGATGCGGGATCTTGGCGATCATGCCGCGAATGCTGGGGGTGTCCTCCAGTTCGCGGGTCTTGTGCATCTTGTTCAGGCCCAGCCCGATCAGCGTCTGACGCTGAACCTCGGGGCGGCGGATGGGCGAGCCCACCTGCTTGACGACGATGGTTTTTGCCATTCTCCCGTCTCCTTACGCTTCTGCCGCTGCGGGCGTTTCGGCGGCCGGCGCGTCATCTTTTTTCAGGATGTCGGCCACCTTCTTGCCCCGGCGCTGCGCCACGTGGCGCGGCGAGCTTTCGCGGGTCAGCCCGTCCAGCGTCGCGCGGATCATGTTGTAGGGGTTCTGCGAGCCGACGGATTTGGCCACCACGTCCTGAATGCCCAGCATCTCGAACACGGCACGCATCGGGCCGCCGGCGATGATGCCGGTACCCTGGGGGGCGGTGCGCATCACCACGCGGCCCGCGCCATGGCGGCCCTCGATATCGTGATGCAGGGTGCGGCCCTCGCGCAGCGGCACGCGGATGAGGTTGCGCTTGGCCTGCTCGGTGGCCTTGCGGATCGCCTCGGGCACCTCTTTGGCCTTGCCTTTGCCAAAGCCGACGCGGCCTTTCTGATCGCCCACGACGACGAGCGCGGCAAAGCCGAAGCGTTTGCCGCCCTTCACGGTCTTGGACACACGGTTGATCGCCACGAGACGATCGGCGAATTCCGGGTTCTCGTCGCGATCGCGGCCGCCCCGGCGATTGTCTTCTCTTGCCATCTCTCGTCTCCTCAGAACTTCAGGCCGCCCTCACGGGCAGCATCGGCGAGTGCCTTGACCTTGCCGTGGAACAGGAACCCGCCCCGGTCGAAGTAGCATTCCTCGACCCCGGCCTTCTTGGCCCGTTCGGCGATAGCGGTCCCCACCTTGGTGGCGGCCTCGACGTTGTTCTTGCCGACGATACCCAGATCCTTTTCGAGGCTGGAGGCCGACGCCAGCGTGACGCCGTTCACATCGTCGATCAGCTGCACGCTGATGTTCTTGTTGCTGCGATGCACGCTCAGGCGCACGCGCCCGGCATTCATCTTGCGAAGCTTGTTCCGCACGCGCAGGCGGCGTTTCTGGAACAGTTGTCTTTTGCTGTTTGCCATCTGTCGCGCCCTTACTTCTTCTTGCCTTCCTTACGGAAGATGAACTCGCCCTTGTAGCGGATGCCTTTGCCCTTGTAGGGCTCCGGCGCGCGCCATTCGCGGATATTGGCCGCGACCTGGCCGACGAGCTGCTGATCCGAACCCTCGATCACGACCTCGGTCGGTTTCGGGGCGGTGACGGTGACGCCCTCGGGCACCTCGAAATTCACTTCGTGCGAATAGCCGAGGTTCAGCTTCAGCGTGTTGCCCTGCACCTGGGCACGGTAACCGACGCCCTGGATCTCGAGCTCTTTCTTGAAGCCCTCGGTCACGCCCTGCACGAGGTTGGCGACCATGGTGCGCGACATCCCCCATTGCTGGCGCGCCCGCTTGGAGCTGCCGCGAGGGGTGATGGTGACGCCGTTATCCTCGACCGTGAGGGTCACGTCGTCGGTGGCGGTGAAGCTGCGGGCGCCCTTGGGGCCCTTCACTTCGACGGTCTGGCCGGAGACGGATGCGGACACACCCGACGGCAGCTCGACCGGTTTCTTACCAATACGAGACATTCCGACCTCCCTTAGAACACCTGGCAGAGCACTTCTCCGCCGACATTGGCGGAGCGCGCTGCTGCATCGGACATCACGCCCTTGGACGTCGAGACGATCGAAACACCGAGGCCCTGGCGGACCTGCGGGATCTCTTTCACGCTCATGTAGACGCGCCGGCCGGGCTTGGAGACACGGCGCAGCTCGCGGATGACGGGCTGGCCTTCGTAGTACTTCAGGCTGACCTCGATTTCGGGCATGCCATTCGCGCTGGTCGCCGGTTCGTAGCCGCGGATATAGCCTTCGTCCTGCAGCACGTCGAGAACCCAGGCGCGCAGCTTCGAGGCCGGCGTGCGGACCGTCGACTTGCCGCGCATCTGCGCGTTGCGGATACGGGTCAGCATATCGCCGAGAGGATCGTTCACGGACATCTCTTCCCCTCCTTACCAGCTCGACTTGACCATGCCGGGGATCTGGCCCGTGGAGCCGAGTTCCCGAAGCATGATCCGCGAGACTTTGAGCTTGCGGTAATAGGCGTGCGGACGCCCGGTGAGCTGGCAGCGGTTGTGCAGCCGGGTCGCCGACGAGTTGCGCGGCAGCTTGGCCAGCTTCAGCCGGGCCTTGAACCGCTCTTCCATCGGCAGGTCTTCGTTGTTCGCGATCTCTTTCAGAGCGGCGCGCTTGGCGGCGTATTGCTCGACCAGGCGCTGGCGCTTCTTCTCGCGTTCGATCATCGATTTCTTAGCCATGTGCTTTCTCCCTGCCGCGATCAGCTGTTGAACGGCATGTTGAAATGCTTCAACAGCGCCTTCGCTTCCGCGTCGGTTTTCGCGGTGGTGCCGATGACGATATCCATACCCCAGACTTCGTCGACCTTGTCGTAGTCGATTTCCGGGAAGACGATGTGCTCCTTGATGCCCATCGCGTAGTTGCCGCGCCCGTCAAAGGACTTGCCCGCGACGCCGCGGAAGTCGCGGATGCGGGGCATGGCGATGGTGATCAGGCGGTCGAGGAATTCATACATCCGGTCGCCGCGGAGCGTGACCTTGGCGCCGAGCGGCATTTCCTCGCGGACGCGGAAACCGGCGATCGACTTTTTCGCCTTGGTCACCACGGCCTTCTGGCCGGCGAGCATGGTCAGGTCTTCGACGGCCGACTTGACCTTTTTCGAGTCGCGCACGGCCTCGGCGCCGCAGCCGATGTTCAGCACGACCTTTTCAAGGCGCGGAATCATCATGTCGTTCTTGTAGCCGAACTCTTCTTTCAGAGCGGGCCGGATGGTGTTGCGGTACTCCGCCTTCAGGCGCGGGATGTAGCTGGCGGAATCAAGCATCGATCACTTCCCCCGATTTCTTGGCGAAACGCACCTTCTTGCCGTCTTCCATGCGGAAGCCCACGCGGGTCGGGCCGCCCTCCTTGGGGTCGACGATCGCGAGGTTGGACAGCTGGATCGGCATCGCCTTGGGCGTCCGTCCGCCCTGGCTCATCTGGCTGGGTTTCTGGTGACGGACGGCCATGTTGACGCCCTCAACCACGGCCTTGCCGGCCTTGGGATCGACCGACTGGATGGTGCCTTCGCGGCCCTTGTCCTTGCCGGCCAGCACGACGACCTTGTCGCCCTTTTTCAGCTTGGCAGCCATCTTACAGCACCTCCGGGGCGAGCGAGATGATCTTCATGAAGTTCTTGGCGCGCAACTCGCGCACCACCGGGCCGAAGATACGGGTCCCGATCGGCTCGTTGTTGTTATTGAGGATGACCGCGGCGTTGCGGTCGAAACGGATCGCGGTGCCGTCTTCGCGCCGGACCTCTTTGGCGGTGCGCACGACGACGGCCTTGCGCACGTCGCCCTTCTTCACGCGGCCGCGCGGGATGGCTTCCTTCACCGAGACGACGATGATGTCGCCGACGGAGGCGTATTTACGCTTGGAACCACCCAGGACCTTGATGCACTGCACCCGGCGTGCGCCGGAGTTGTCAGCGACATCCAGATTGGTCTGCATCTGGATCATGTGGTTTCTCCCGACCTTTGGGAACGCGTCCCAGGGTTTCGATCAAACCGGAATGTGACGGCGCAGGTCAGACCTGGGCGATCACCTCCCAGCGTTTCGTCTTGGATTTCGGCGCGCATTCCTGAATGCGCACCATGTCGCCGACCTTGAACTGGTTGGCTTCGTCATGGGCCCGGTATTTCTTGGACTTCCGGATCGTCTTTTGCAGCACGGGGTGCTTGAAGCGGCGCTCGACCGAGACCGTGACGGTCTGGTTGTTCTGGTCGCTGGTCACGGTGCCTTGCAGGATACGTTTGGGCATTCTGGTCTGGCTCCCTTATTCCGCCGCCGCGCGGGCTTTTTCGTTCAGCACGGTCTTCACCCGGGCCGCGTTGCGGCGAACCTGGCGCATCCGCGCCGTGTTCTCCATCGCGCCGGTGGCCTGCTGGAAGCGCAGGTTGAAGGCCTCTTTCTTGAGGTTCGTCAGCTCCTCGCGGAGCTGGTCGGGCGTCTTGTCCCGGAGTTCCTGAGCGTTCATGGCTCGATCTTCCTTTTCAACATCACCGGAAGGCCCCCCTGAAGGGTCACCCTGATTCCGATGGAGTCCGTGGATGAGCGGCCCGCATACCCCCCGGCCGCCCGTATTGCAAGCCCTTTCAAGCCGCAAGCGGCCGATCCCGGCAGGAAAGGCGCATCCGGCCGATATGGGACACGGGTTTCGCCGTCGCGCCGCAGCCCCCCCCCGGCACCGGCGCTGAAACGAAAAGGCCCCCGCCGATCTCTCGACGGGGGCCGATCTCGCAGGGTGGGTATCACCCCACCGACCGCTTACCAGTCTTCGCGATGCACGATCCGGCATTTTACCGGCAGCTTCATCGCGGCAAGGCGCAGGGCCTCGCGGGCGACTGGTTCGGACACGCCGTCGATTTCGAACATGATCCGGCCGGGCTTGATCTTGGCGGCCCAGAAATCGACCGACCCCTTGCCCTTACCCATCCGCACCTCGGTGGGCTTGGACGACACGGGCGTGTCGGGGAAGACGCGGATCCAGACCCGGCCCTGACGTTTCATGTGACGCGTCATGGCACGGCGCGCCGCCTCGATCTGGCGTGCGGTGATCCGCTCGGGCTGGGTGGCCTTCAGGCCGAACGTCCCGAAGTTGAGGTCGAACCCGCCTTTTGCCTGGCCGTGAATACGGCCCTTGTGCATCTTGCGGAATTTCGTGCGCTTGGGTTGCAGCATCTCTCAAACTCCTCAGCGGTCGCGGCGCGGACGCGAGGGCCCGCCGCCGCCTTCCTGGAGCTCCTGCTGGCGACGGTCGCGGGCACTGGGATCGTGCTCCATGATTTCGCCTTTGAAGATCCAGACCTTGATCCCGATGATGCCGTAGGGCGTTTGCGCCTCGGCCAGGGCATAGTCGATATCGGCGCGCAGCGTGTGCAGCGGCACCCGGCCCTCGCGGTACCATTCGGTCCGTGCGATCTCGGCGCCGCCGAGGCGGCCCGCGACGTTGACCCGGATGCCGAGCGCGCCCATGCGCATGGCGTTCTGCACCGACCGCTTCATCGCGCGGCGAAAGCTGACCCGGCGCTCAAGCTGCTGGGCAATGCTCTCGGCCACCAGCTGGGCGTCGAGTTCCGGCTTGCGCACCTCGACGATGTTGAGGTGCAGCTCGCTGTCGGTCATCTGGGCCAGCTTCTTGCGCAGGGTTTCGATATCGGCGCCCTTCTTGCCGATGATCACGCCCGGACGCGCGGTGTGGATCGTCACCCGGCACTTCTTGTGCGGGCGCTCGATGATGATGCGGCTGACGCCGGCCTGCTTGCACTCTTCGCGGATGAACTCGCGGATAGCGAGGTCTTCGAGCAGCAGGTTGCCGTATTCCTTGGTATCGGCGTACCAGCGGCTGTCCCAGGTGCGGTTCACCTGCAGGCGCATGCCGATCGGATTGACCTTGTGACCCATTACGCTTGCTCCTCGACCTGGCGAACCTTGATGGTGAGTTCGGAGAAAGGCTTGACGATCCGGCCGAACCGGCCGCGCGCCCGCGGGCGACCGCGCTTCAACGTCAGGTTCTTGCCGACATAGGCCTCGGCGACGATCAGCTCGTCGACGTCGAGATCATGGTTGTTCTCGGCGTTAGCGATGGCCGATTGAAGGCATTTCTTCACGTCGTCGGCGATCCGCTTTTTCGAAAAGGTCAGATCGGCGAGCGCGCGGTCGACCTTCTTGCCGCGGATCATGGCGGCCACCAGGTTCAGCTTCTGCGGCGAGGTGCGCAGCATGCGGATCTTGGCCATGGCCTCGTTCTCGGCCACGCGGCGCGGGTTCTTTTCCTTGCCCATGACGCTTACCTCTTCTTCGCTTTTTTGTCGGCCGCGTGCCCGTAATAGCTACGGGTGGGCGCGTATTCGCCGAACTTCTGACCGATCATGTCTTCGGACACGTTCACAGGGATGTGCTTGTGACCGTTATAGACGCCAAAGGTCAGCCCCACGAACTGGGGCAGGATGGTGGAACGGCGCGACCAGATCTTGATCACTTCGTTGCGGCCCGACTCGCGCGCCTTCTCGGCCTTTTTCAGGACGTAGGAGTCGACGAAAGGGCCTTTCCAAACAGAGCGTGCCATATATTAGCGCCCCTTCTTGCGAGCGTGGCGGGAGCGGATGATGAACTTGTCCGTCCCCTTGTTCTTGCGGGTACGGGCGCCCTTGGTGGGCTTGCCCCAGGGGGTCACCGGGTGACGGCCGCCCGAGGTACGGCCCTCGCCGCCGCCATGGGGGTGGTCGATGGGGTTCATCACCACGCCGCGCACGCTGGGCCGCTTGCCCATGTGGCGCGTCCGGCCCGCCTTGCCGAAGTTCTGGTTCGAGTTGTCGGGGTTCGACACCGCGCCAACCGTCGCCAGGCATTCCTGCCGCACCATCCTGAGCTCGCCCGAGCTGAGGCGGATCTGGGCGTAGCCGCCGTCACGGCCGACAAACTGGGCATAGGTGCCCGCGGCGCGTGCGATCTGGCCGCCCTTGCCGGGCTTCAGCTCGATATTGTGCACGATCGTGCCGACCGGCATGCCGGTAAAGGGCATCGCGTTGCCCGGCTTGACGTCGGCCTTGGCCGAGGCCACCACCTTGTCGCCAATGCCAAGGCGCTGGGGCGCCAGGATGTAGGCCTGCTCGCCGTCCTCGTACTGGATCAGCGCGATGAAGGCGGTCCGGTTCGGGTCGTATTCGATGCGCGCCACAACGGCGGGCATATCGACCTTGCTCCGCTTGAAATCAACGATGCGGTAGAGGCGCTTCGCCCCCCCGCCACGGCGGCGTGCCGTAATCCGTCCGGTGTTGTTCCGGCCGCCCTTTTTGGTCAGACCCTCGGTGAGGGCCTTGACCGGACGACCTTTCCAAAGCTCCGAACGGTCGATCAGAACCAGCCCACGCTGGCCCGGCGTCGTCGGCTTGTACGACTTGAGTGCCATGCTTTCTGTCTTCCGTCAGCTTCGGACCAAAGGTCCGGTTTCGGTCTGGGGCAATTGCACGCCCCGGCTCAAAAACGTCCGGCCCCGGGACAAACCGGGGCCGAAGAGTCGGATCCGTCTATCAGAGACCCGTGGTCACGTCGATAGTGTTGCCCTCTTCGAGGGTGACGTAGGCCTTCTTGACGTCGGCGCGGCGGCCGAGGATGCCGCGGAACCGCTTGACCTTGCCCTTGGTGATGGTGGTGTTGACCGCCTTCACCTTGACACCGAAGAGGCCCTCGATCGCCTCCTTGATCTGCGGCTTGTTCGCATCCATCGCCACCTCGAAGACCACAGCGTTGGCCTCCGACGCCATCGTGGCCTTTTCGGTGATCACCGGCTTGCGGATCACGTCGTAATGTTCCGGCTTCGCGCTCATTTCAGTCGCGCCTCCAGCGCTTCGACACCCGCTTTGGTCAGCACGAGCGTGTCGCGCTTGAGGATGTCATAGACATTGGCCCCCACCGACGGCAACACATCGATACCCTCGATGTTGCGCGCCGCCATGGCGAAGTTTTGGTTCACCTCGGCCCCGTCGATCACCAGCGCCCGCTTCCAGCCAAGGCTCTTCAGCGACTTGGCCAGCGCCGCGGTCTTGGGCTCGGCGAGTTCCGCCGCCTCAAGCACCACCAGCTCGCCCGCCTTCGCCTTGGCGCTCAGCGCGTGGCGCAGGCCCAGCTTGCGGAACTTCTTGGTCAGCTCGTGCGCATGGCTGCGCGGGGTCGGGCCCTTGTAGATGCCGCCCTTGCGGAAGATCGGCGCGTTGCGGTCACCGTGGCGCGCGCCGCCGGTGCCCTTCTGGCGATAGATCTTCTTGGTCGAGTAGCTGGTCTCGGACCGGGTCTTGACCTTGTGGGTGCCGGCCTGCGCCTTGTTGCGCTGCCAGCGGACCACGCGGTGCAGGATGTCGGCGCGCGGCTCGAGCCCGAAGATCTCGTCGCCGAGATCGACGGTGCCGGCCTTGGCGCCGTCCAGCTTGATCACGTCGAGTTTCATTCCTCACCGTCCTTCTTCTCGGCCTGAATCTCGGCCTCGGCCTCTTTCAGGGCGGCCTCTTCGGCGGCGGCCTGTTCCTCGGCGGCGGCCTTCGCGGCGGCTTCCTCCTCGGCGGCGGCCTGGGCGGCGGCCTCCTCGGCGGCGCGCTTGGCCTCTTCGGCGGCCGATTTCAGCGCGGCGGGGTAGATCAGGTTTTCAGGCGTCGGCTTTTTCACCGCGTCCTTGATCGTCACCCAGCCGCCCTTGGACCCCGGCACCGCGCCCTTGACCATGATCAGCCCGCGGTCGGCGTCGGTCTTGATGACCTGCAGGTTTTGCGTGGTCACGCGCGCCGCGCCCATGTGGCCGGCCATCTTCTTGCCCTTGAACACGCGTCCAGGGTCCTGACACTGGCCGGTCGAGCCGTGCGAGCGGTGGCTGATCGACACGCCGTGGCTGGCCCGCAGGCCGCCGAAGTTGTGCCGCTTCATCGCGCCGGCAAAGCCCTTGCCGATCGAGGTGCCGCTGACATCCACGAACTGGCCTTCGAAGTAATGATCGGCGGTGATTTCCTCACCCACGTCGATCAGGTTCTCCGGCGCCACGCGGAACTCCGCGATCTTGCTTTTCGGGGCCACGCTCGCCTTGGCGAAATGGCCGCGCATCGGCGCGCTGACCCGCTTGGCGCGGGCGCTGCCCGAGCCGAGCTGAACGGCGGTGTAGCCGTCCTTTTCGCTGGTCCGCTGGGCCACGACCTGGCAGCCGTCGAGTTGCAGAACGGTCACCGGCACCTGCCGGCCGTCCTCCATGAACAACCGGGTCATGCCCAGTTTCTTTGCGATCACTCCAGAGCGCATCTCGGGTGCCCTCCTCAAACCTTGATCTCGACGTCCACGCCGGCGGCGAGGTCGAGCTTCATAAGCGCGTCCACGGTCTGCGGCGTAGGGTCGATGATGTCGAGAAGCCGCTTATGCGTGCGGATTTCCCATTGGTCACGGGACTTCTTGTCGACATGGGGGCCGCGAAGAACCGTGAATTTCTCGATCTTGTTCGGCAACGGGATGGGCCCACGCACCTGGGCGCCGGTCCGCTTGGCCGTGTTGACGATCTCCTGCGTGCTGGCATCCAGAACGCGGTAGTCAAAGGCCTTCAGCCGAATGCGGATATTCTGACTTTGCATTTTCTTTGCCCTTCAGGCTGAAGGGCGGGCACCAGGGCCCGCCCGGCCGTTTCACGTTACTCGATGATCTTCGACACGACGCCGGCGCCGACGGTGCGGCCGCCTTCGCGGATGGCGAAGCGCAGCTTCTCTTCCATCGCGATCGGCGCGATCAGTTCAACCGTGAACGACACGTTGTCGCCC
>NZ_JBEHHI010000004.1:0-69950 GCF_041020385.1 Rhodovulum iodosum
CCCGAGATCGTTGATCGCGACCACCTCGATATCGGTGCGTCCCGATTCCACGATGGCCCTGAGAACGTTCCGCCCGATGCGGCCGAACCCGTTGATGGCGACTTTAACTGTCATCTTGTTGTTCCTCGTTCTTAGATCAGGCTTTTGGCCGCATCGGCCACGGCTTCGGCGGTGATGCCGAAATGCTTGTAAAGCGCGCCGGCCGGCGCCGAGGCGCCGAAGCTCGACATGCCGACGAAGGCGGAGTTTTCGCCCAGCATCGGCGCCCAGCTCTGCTCGACGGCCGCTTCCACGCCGACCCGCGGGGCGGTGCCCAGGACGGCGGCCCTGTAGGCCTCGTCCTGCGCGGCGAAGAGCTCGAAGCAGGGGGCAGAGACCACGGCGGCCTTGACGCCGCCCTCGGCCAGCAGGTCCGCGGCCTTCATGGCGATCTCGACCTCCGAGCCGGTGGCGATCAGCGTCACGTCGCGCCCGCCTTCGGCCTCGCGCAGGACATAGGCGCCCTTGGCGGTGAGGTTGTCGGACGTGTGCTCGGTGCGCAGGCAGGGCAGGCCCTGGCGCGACAGCGCCATCAGCGTCGGCGTGCCGGTGGCCCCGGCGGCGATTTCCCAGGCTTCGGCCGTTTCCACCACGTCCGCCGGGCGGACGATGTTGATGTTCGGCATGGCGCGCAGCGACGCCAGGTGCTCGACCGGCTGGTGGGTCGGCCCGTCTTCGCCCAGACCGATGGAGTCGTGGGTGAAGACATAGGTCACCGGCAGGCCCATCAGCGCCGAAAGGCGGATCGCGGGGCGGCAATAGTCGGCGAAAACCAGGAAGGTGCCGCCATAGGTGACGAACCCGCCATGCAGCGCAATGCCGTTCATCGCAGCCGCCATGCCGTGTTCGCGGATGCCGTAATGGATGTATTGGCCGCCGTAATTGTCGCGGGTCATGGGCTCCATCGCGCCGGTCTTGGTCAGGTTCGAGCCGGTCAGGTCGGCCGAGCCGCCGACGAGGTTGGGCAGGGCGTCATAGACCACCTCCAGCGCCATCTCGCTGGCCTTGCGGGTGGCGACCTTGGGCGCCTCGGCCGAGAGCTTGGCCTTGTAGGCATCGATGGCCTTGCCCAGCGCGCCGGTGTCGGGCGCGGCGAGCGAGCGGTTGAACGCGCCGGCCTGGGCCGAGCCCAGGTGGCGGGCTTCCCAGGCTTCGCGGGCGGACTTGCCGCGGGCAGCGACGGCGCCCCAGGCGTCGTACACTTCCTTGGGCAGCGTGAAGGCCTCGTGCGGCCAGCTCAGCGCCTCGCGTGTGGCGGCGATTTCCTCGTCGCCCAGCGGCGCGCCGTGCACCTTGTGGCTGCCGGCCTTGTTGGGCGCGCCCTGGCCGATCACCGTCTTGCAGGCGATGAGCGAGGGGCGGTCGTCGGCGCGGGCGGCCTCGATGGCCTTGGCCACGGCCTCGCGGTCATGGCCGTCGACGGCCTGAACGTGCCAGCCCGACGCGGCAAAGCGGGCCTTCTGGTCGGTCGAGGTGGAAAGCGCGGTCGAGCCGTCGATGGTGATCTCGTTGTCGTCCCACAGCACGATCATCCGGCCCAGCCGCATGTGGCCGGCCATGTCGATGGCCTCGTGGCTGATGCCCTCCATCAGGCAGCCGTCGCCGGCGATCACGTAGGTGTAGTGATCGACCAGGTCGTCGCCGAAGCGGGCGTTGTGCATCCGTTCGGCCAGCGCCATGCCGACCGCGGTGGTGATGCCCTGGCCCAGCGGTCCGGTGGTGGTTTCGATCCCGTCGGCATGGCCGTATTCGGGGTGGCCGGCGGTGCGATAGCCGTGCTGGCGGAAATTGCGCACCTGGTCCATGTCCATGTCGGCGTAGCCGAGCATGTGGTTAATCGCGTAGATCAGCATCGACCCATGGCCGGCCGACAGCACGAACCGGTCGCGGTCGGGCCAGTTCGGCAGTGTCGGGTCGACCGACAGAAACCGGTTGTAAAGAACGGCGGCCACGTCGGCCATGCCCATGGGCATGCCGGGATGGCCCGAATTGGCGGCCTGCACCGCGTCCATGCTGAGGACGCGGATCGCGCTGGCCATGAGCGCCTCGGCGCCGGTGTCGATCTGGGTCTGGACGTTCATCGGAAGGCTCCTCAGGCGCGTTTGGATTCGGAGACGAGGCGATCGATCATCGGCGTCAGGATCAGCTGCATCGCCAGGTCGAGCTTGCCGCCGGGAATGACGATCGAGTTGGCGCGGCTCATCCAGGACCCCTCGATCATCGAGACGAGGTAGGAAAAGTCGATCCCGCGCGGGTTCTTGAAGCGGATGACCACGAGGCTCTCGTCCGCGGTCGGAATCCAGCGTGCCACGAAGGGGTTGGAGGTGTCCACGACGGGAACCCGCTGGAAGTTGATGTCGGTCTCGGTGAATTGCGGGCAGATGCAATGCACATAGGCATTCATCCGGCGCAGAATCACATCGGTGATCGCCTCGGTGGTATAGCCGCGGCGTTCGCGGTCGCGGTGGATCTTCTGGATCCATTCGAGGTTGATCACCGGAACCACGCCGATCTTGAGATCGGCATATTGGGCCAGGTTGACCTCGTCATTGACGACCGAGCCGTGCAGGCCCTCGTAGAACAACAGGTCCGAGCCGTCCTCGAACGGCGCCCATTCGGTGAAATTGCCGGGGGGCACGCCGTACCTGGCCGACTCGTCGTCGTCATGCACGTAGTGGCGCGTCCGGCCCGTGCCGGTCTTGCCGTATTCGCGGAACACGTTTTCCAGCTCTTTCAGCTCGTTCGCCTCGTAGGAAAAATGGCTGAAGCCGTGATTGCCGGCCGCGTACTGGCGTTCCAGCTCGGCCTTCATGTCCGCGCGGTTGAAGCGGTGGAAGGCATCGCCTTCGATCGACACCGCATTCACGCCCTCGCGCCGGAAGATCTGGTCGAACGTGTGTTTGACCGTCGAGGTGCCGGCCCCGGAAGAGCCGGTGACGGATATGATCGGGTGTTTCTTGCTCATTGGTATCCTCCAAACCTCATACGCGGAACAGGCCGCGGTTGCCGAACAGAGCGTTCACCTCTTGCTCCGGCAGATCGTGATAGGCGGCGACGCGGCTGACCTTTTCGGTCGAGCCGAAAACGAAGGGCGTGCGGGCGTGCAACTGGTCGGCGGTCTGCTCCAGGATCGGGTCCTGGGCGTTGGTCGCCTTGCCGCCGGCCTGCTCGATGACAAAACCGATGGGGGCGCATTCGTAGACCATGCGCAGCCGGCCCTTCTCATAGCCCTTGCGGGCGTCGCCGGGATAGAGAAACACGCCGCCGCGGGTCAGGATGCGGTGGGTTTCGGCCACCAGCGAGGCCACCCAGCGCATGTTGAAATTGCGCGCGCGGGGGCCTTCGTCGCCGGCGATGCAGTCGTCGATATAGGCGCGGATCGGTTTCGACCAGTGGCGGTAGTTGGAGGCGTTGATCGCGAATTCGCGCGAGGTCTGCGGCACCTGCACCGCCTCTTCGATCAGCACGAACTGCTTGGTGTCGGGGTCGAGCAGGTATTCCTGCGTGCCCTTGCCGAAAGTGACCACCAGCATGGTCTGGGGCCCATAGATGATGTAGCCGCCGCCGATCTGTTCGTTCGCGGGCCGCAGGAACGAGGGGTCGGCCGCGTCCTTGGCCTCGAAGATCGAGAAGATCGTGCCGATCGACACGTTGACGTCGATATTGGACGAGCCGTCCAGCGGGTCGATCGCCAGCGCGTAGTCACCCTTGGGGTCGAGCTCGATCACGACGTCCTGCTCTTCGGAGGCGTACCAGCGCACGTTGGCCGTCTGAAGCCGCGTCATGAAGGCCTCGTCGGCCATCACGTCGAGCGCCTTCTGGGCATCGCCGCCGGTGTTTTCGCCCACCTCTGCACCCAGCGCGCCACCCAGCGGGCCGCGCTGGATCGTGCGGGACAACTCGATGCCGACCTCGCAAAGCGCATTCATGAGGGGCTGAAGCGCGGCGGGGATATGCTCCAAATCCCGAAGAGGATTTTCGTTCTGCATAATTTTCTCCCGATTCTGACGGCGTGCTGTGCAACGACCTTGCTATCTCAGAACCGGGATCGTTATAGAATTTAAAAAGACCGAAGCTGCCTAAAGAGATTTTTAATGCCCAAGCCGGAAGCTGTCACTTTCAAGCAGTTGCGGGCCCTGAGGGCGGTGGCGGAATATGGCTCGATCACCGCGGCGTCCGAGGTGCTGAGCCTGACCGCGCCCGCCGTGCACACCCAGCTCAAGGCGCTGGAGACCCATTTCAACTGCAAGCTGCTCGACCGCTCGTCCCATGGCGTCACGCGGCTCACCCCGCAGGGCGAGGCGGTGCTGGTGGCCGCGCGGACGGCCGACACCGCGATTGAGGCCTGCGCCGACCATGTGCGGGCGCTGAACGAGGGGATGGAGGGGCTGGTGACGCTGGGCGTGGTCTCGACCGGCAAGTATTTCGGCCCGCGCATCGTGGCGCAGCTGCACAATGCCTATCCCACCATCGAGGTGCTGCTCAGGGTGGGCAACCGCGACACGGTGATCTCGGCGCTGCAGGGCGCCGCGGTGGACCTGGCGATCATGGGGCGCCCGCCGCGGGTGCCAGAGGTCAACGCCACGGTGCTGGGCCCGCACCCGCATGTGCTGATCGCCGCGCCGGGGCACCGGCTGTCGGACCAGGGGCGGATCGCGCCGGCCGGCCTGCTGGAAGAGACCTTTTTGGTGCGCGAAGAGGGGTCGGGCACACGCATCCTGACCCGGCGATACCTCGACAAGGTGGCGCAGGGGCGACCTTACCGGCTGATGGAGCTGGATTCGAACGAAACCATCAAGCAGGCGGTCATCGCCGGGCTCGGCATCGCTCTGATCTCGCGCCACACCATCGACGACGAGTTGCGCGCGGGCCGTCTGGTCGAGATCGAGGCCGAGGGCCTGCCGCTGGTGCGGCAATGGTTTCTGGTGCACCGGCGCGACACATCGCTGAGCACGGCCGGCAAGCGGGTGCACGACTATATCTGCGGGATGCAGGGCAGCTTTCTGCCGCTTTAGCGTCGCGGGGACCGGGCGAAAGCGTCGCATGGCGGGGGCCGCTCGCGTCTTACAGGATCGCGCGGCGAAACGTCTTGGAATTGATCCCGGCCGCGGCCTACCGCGAACCGATCCTGCGCCACGGTGGACGCGCCAACTGGATCGCCCTGATGGACCCGGACGCGGTTCAGCACGTTCTCATCCGGCACGAGACCCACCCGAAGTCCAGAATGCTGTTGAGGCCTGTGCAGCCGCGACGGGGCGGCAACCTTGCCGTGACAGAGGGGCAGGGGTGGCGCCGCCAGCGCAAGGCGTTGGCGCCGGCCTTCACGCGGCAGGCGCTGGCGCCGACAGGAGCCCGGTAATCGAGGCGGCTGCGGTCGACGCGGCCGGAGTCGGGCGCGACGGCCGATGACGTGAAATCCGGCGGTGCGGCGCGCTACGAAGATCTGCCGCGGCTGGGCTTTGTCCGTCAAGCGGCGAAGAGGCGCTGCGCCTCTACCCCCCGGCGGGCTTTCTGACGCGCAAGGCGGCCCGCGACGACGATACCGGCCCCTATTTCATTCCCAAGGGCGCCAACCTGATGCTGCCGATCTACGCGGTGCAGCGTCACGACCTGCTTTGGGACGCGCCGTCGGCCTTCGACCCCGATCGTTTCGATGTCGCGCACGCGGCGCGGCGTCATCGCTATGCCTTCTTGCCGTTCGGGGCGGGCCGCGCATCTGCATCGGGTCGGCGATGGCGGTGACCGAGGCGACCCTCAGTCTTGCGACATTGCTGTCGCGCTTCACCTCCGACCTTTCGCCCGGCTTTGCGCGGACGCCGCAGATGTGGGTCACGCTGCGTCCGGCCACCGGCATACCGCTGCAAGTGCGGTCACGCGCCGCCTGATGGTCAGTGGGGCCTGATGGGGAACGGACCGGCCTGGGCGGGCGCCGGCCCGACCCGTCCCGCGATCCAGCCGAGGCTCCGAAAGCGTTGCAGGGAAGGCCCGGCGGGCCGTCCCCAAATGGTGCGCGCCTTTTCGGACACGGGTTTTCCCCGTGGCCCAGATGTCAGCCCACGAAGGCCTTTTCGACCACGTATTCGGCGGGTTCCGAATTGGCGCCCTCGCGCAGGCCCCAGCCTTCCATGATCGCCATCACGTCCTTGTTGAAGTCCAGCGATCCGCAGACCATGGCGCGGTCGGTGGCCGGGTCCATCTGCTCGGCGCCGAGGCCGAGATCGCGGAACACCTTGCCCGAGGTTAGGTTGTCGGTCACGCGGCCCATCCACTTGCTCTCTTCGCGGGTGGTGGTGGGGTAGTATTTCAGCTTGTCGCCCACGAACTCGCCGATCAGCGGGTCCTCGGGCAGGCTCTCGATCAGTTGCCGGCCGAAATCCAGCTCTGCCACCTCGCGGCAGGTGTGCATCATGATGACCTCGTCATACTGCTCGTATGTCTCGGGGTCGCGCATCAGGCTGGCGAAGGGCGCGATGCCGGTGCCGGTCGCAAGGAACCACAGCCGCTTGCCCGGAAGCAGCGCGTCGAGCACCAGCGTGCCCACGGGCTTGGGCCGCAGGATGATCTCGTCGCCTTCCTTGATGTGCTGGAGCCGCGAGGTCAGCGGGCCGTCCTGCACCTTGATCGAATAGAAATCCAGCCCGTCATCCCAGGACGGCGAGGCGATCGAATAGGCGCGCATGATCGGCTTGCCGTTCTCGCCGGGCAGCCCGATCATCACGAACTCGCCCGAGCGGAAGCGCAACGAGCGCGGGCGCGTCGTGCGGAAATAGAACAGACGGTCGGTATAGTGGCGGACCTCGGTCACGGTCTGCGCATCGGGCAGAGTCTTGGTCCTGGGGGCGGCGCTATCGGTCACGGCGGTCTGCTGATTCATGCTGTTCCATGCAACGGGGCGCATGCCCCGCTCCTCTCGCTTCTAATGGGGCCGGCGGGGCGGGGAAAGCCCCTGGGCACATCTGGCGCGGCCCGCGGCCCTTCGGGGGCCGCCGCGCCCGCTTTCCTTGGGCGATATTCGCGATCGGCAGAGGGGCGGCCATGACACAGATCAACACCCGCGGTCGCACCCCTGCGACGCCTTGGCCCGGCTCTGCCCGCCGAAATGCATGGTTTCCCTTGAGACCTGCGTCTTCATCGGTGATAGTCTAACGCCGCCGCCTACGGGGGGCGTCAGAACCCAAATGGTTATCTGGGAGGATACCGCATGAAATTCCTGACCGCTGCCGCCGCTGCCGTGGCGCTGTCTTTTTCTGCCGGCGCTGCGCTTGCACAGTGCGACGATGGCGAAATGGTCATCAAGTTCAGTCACGTCACCAACACCGACCGTCACCCCAAGGGCATCGCAGCCTCGCTGCTGATGGAGCGGGTGAACGAGGAGATGAACGGCACCGCCTGCATGGAGGTCTACCCGAACTCCACGCTTTACAACGACGACCAGGTGCTCGAGGCGATGCTGAACGGCGACGTGCAACTCGCCGCCCCGTCGCTGTCCAAATTTGAGAAATACACCAAGCAGTTCCGCATCTTCGACCTGCCGTTCATGTTCAAGAACATCGAGGCGGTCGACGCATTCCAGGCCTCGGAGACCGGCCAGGCGATGAAACAGTCGATGATGCGCCGCGGCCTGCTGGGCCTGCAGTTCTGGCATAACGGGATGAAGCAGTTCTCGGCCAACAAGCCGCTGATCGAGCCCTCGGATGCCGAGGGGCTGAAGTTCCGCGTCCAGACCTCGGACGTGCTGGTCGCGCAGATGGAGGCCCTGGGCGCCAGCCCGCAGCCGATGGCCTTCTCCGAGGTCTACGGCGCGCTGCAGACCGGCGTCGTCGACGGCCAGGAGAACACCTGGTCGAACATCTACGGCCAGAAATTCTTCGAGGTGCAGGACGGCATCACCGAGACCAATCACGGCATCATCGACTACCTGCTCGTGACCTCGGTCGAATGGTGGGACGGGCTCGACCCTGAGGTGCGCGGCCAGCTCGCGACGATCATCCAGGAGGTGACCGAGACCCGCAACGCCGAGGCGTATGCGGTGAACCAGGAGGCCAAGCAGGCGATCATCGACGCCGGCTCGGAGGTGCGCCAGCTCACGCCCGAGCAGCGCCAGTCCTGGGTCGACGCGATGAAGCCCGTCTGGGAGCAGTTCGAGGGCGACGTGGGCGCCGAGAACATCGCTGCGGCGCAAGAGATCAACGCCTCCAGCTGAGGCGACAAAGCAAACCGGCCCGGCCCCGGGGCAGCCGCTCCGGGGCCGGTGTCCGCTTAGTCGACCGGTTCGTCTGAGGGAGTGGAAAGATGAGCGGAACCTATCGCGCAGATACCGCCCTCGGTCGCGCCGTGCATGCCATAGAGGAAAACCTGATTGCCGCGTTTTTGGGGGCGATGGTGCTGGTCACCTTCGTCAACGTGGTTCTGCGGTACATCTTCAACACCGGGCTGATCTGGGGGCTGGAGGTCACGCTGGTGCTGTTCGCCTGGCTGGTGCTCTTCGGCATCGCCTACGGGTTCAAGATCACCATGCACCTGGGCGTCGACGCGCTGATCAACGCGCTGGGGCCGGGCCCACGCCGCGCGCTGGCGCTGACCACGGTGTCGATCTGCCTGGTGTACGCGCTGCTGATGATGAAGGGCGCCTACGATTACTGGGCCCCTTATGCCAACCTCGCGCCGACCTCCGGGCGCTGGTTCCCCACTGGATTCGAAGAGATGAAGCCGTGGGATTACCGCGGCTACGTACCGACCGAGCGCATCCCGATGCCCGAGATCGTTCGCGCGCCGATCGAGGCCCTGTTCCTGCCCGAGGGCGAGGAGCCCTATGAAAAGCTGCCCGTGGCGGTGCCCTACACGATGATCCCCATCGCCGTGGCGCTGATGGTGTTCCGGCTGATCCAGGCCGCGGCCCGGATAATCTCGGGGCGGCAAAGCGGCATGATCGTCAGCCACGAAGCCGAAGAAGCGGTCGAAAAGGCCGCCCACAAGGAGGGGTGAGCCCCGATGGATGTCGCCCTTCTGTTCGCAATGGTGGTGGGTCTGCTGCTGATCGGCGTGCCGATCGCGGTGTCGCTCGGCCTGAGTTCGATCATCTTCCTGCTGGTGTTCTCGGAAACCTCGCTGGCCTCGATCGCGCAGTCGCTCTATCAGGCCATGGCGGGGCATTACACGCTGCTGGCGATCCCGTTCTTCATCCTGGCCTCGAGCTTCATGTCGACGGGCGGCGTGGCGCGGCGGATCATCCGGTTTTCCATCGCCTGCGTGGGCCATCTCAGGGGCGGGCTGGCGATTGCCGGTGTCTTTGCCTGCATGATGTTTGCCGCGCTGTCGGGCTCTTCGCCGGCCACCGTGGTCGCCATCGGCTCGATCGTCATCGCGGCGATGCGCAAGGTGGGATACACCAAGGATTTCGCCGCCGGGGTGATCTGTAACGCCGGCACGCTGGGTATCCTGATCCCGCCCTCGATCGTGATGGTCGTCTATGCCTCGGCCACCGACGTGTCGGTGGGCCGGATGTTTTTGGCCGGCGTGATCCCCGGCATCCTGGCCGGCGTCATGCTGATGGCGGCGATCTACATCATCGCCACGATCCGCAACATGCCCAAGGGCGAGTGGCAGGGCTGGGGCGAGATCGCGGCGTCTTTCCGTGAGGCGTTCTGGGGCCTGATGCTGATCGCCATCATCATGGTGGGCATCTACGGCATCCCCGGCGTGACCGGCGCCATCTTCACCCCCACCGAGGCCGCCGCCGTCGCGTCCGTCTACGCCTTCGTCGTCGCGGTCTTCGTCTATCGCGACATGGGCCCGCTGAAACCGCGCAGCGAGGGCGGCGCCCCGGTGCCGCTGTGGCGCCGGCCCGATGCGCTGGTCACCGGTTTTTTCCACCGCGACACGCGCCGCACCCTGCTGGATGCGGGCAAGCTGACCATCATGCTGATGTTCATCATCGCCAACGCGCTGATCCTGAAACACGTGCTGACCGACGAACAGATCCCCCAGCAGATCGCGGGCGCCCTGCTCGAGGCCGGGCTGGGCAAGGTGATGTTCCTGGTGATCGTCAACGTGATCCTGCTGATCGGCGGGCAATTCATGGAGCCCTCGGGGCTGATCGTGATCGTGGCGCCCCTGGTCTTTCCGATCGCGCTGGAACTGGGGGTCGACCCGATCCACCTGGGCATCATCATGGTGGTGAACATGGAGATCGGCATGATCACGCCCCCGGTGGGGCTGAACCTCTTCGTCACCTCGGGCGTCGCGGGCATGCCGATGATGCGGGTGGTCAAGGCCGCGCTGCCGTTCCTGTCGGTGCTTTTCGTGTTCCTGATCCTGGTGACCTATGTGCCCTGGATCTCGACCGTCTTGCCAACGGCGCTGATGGGCCCCGAGATCATCACCAACTGACCGGGGCGGCGTCTTGCCAAGACGGCAACGCCGCCGCCCCCAGGCCCCCGATCCGTGTTAGGATGCGGTTGGCCGCACTGGCGGCCGACGGTGAGGAGGACCCGGATGTATGTGGATGGATTCGTGGCGGCCGTGCCCGACGCCAACAAGGATGCCTATCGCGCCCATGCCGAAGAGGCCTGGCAGATCTTCCGCGACTACGGCGCCACCGCCGTGTGGGAATGCTGCGGTGACGACGTGCCCGAGGGCAAGCTCACCTCCTTTCGGATGGCGGTGCAGGCCAAGCCGGGCGAGACGGTGGTGTTGTCCTGGACGCTCTGGCCCGACAAGGCGACGCGCGACGCCGGGTGGCAGAAGATGATGGACGACCCGCGCATGGCCGACATGGGCGCCATGCCCTTCGACGGCAAGCGCATGATCTACGGCGGTTTTGCGCCGCTCATGGCCTTCGGCGAGATGTCGGCGGGCTAGGGCGCCCGCCGCTCCGGCCCCGGCGGTTTACGCCGCTTCCAGCGCCGCGATGATCGCCGAGAAATCGGCGGCCTTCAGCGAGGCCCCGCCCACAAGCGCGCCGTCCACGTTCGAGGTGGCGAAGATCTCGGCCGCGTTTCCGGGCTTGACCGACCCGCCGTAAAGCAGGCGGATGCGTTGTCCGTCGTCCCCGAACCGCTTCACAAGCTCGGCCCGGATGAAATCGTGCACCTCGGCGATCTGCTCCAGCGTCGGCACCCGGCCGGTGCCGATGGCCCAGACGGGCTCGTAAGCGATTACCACCGTGGCCCCGCTCACCCCTGCATCGGGCAGCGAGCCGGCCAGCTGGGTCCCGATGACGTCCAGCGTTTCGCCCGCGTCGCGCTGTCCTTCCGTCTCGCCCACGCAGACCACCGCGACCAGCCCCTCACCCAGTGCGGCCTCCGTCTTGGCGCATACATCGGCATCGGTCTCGCCATGGTCGGTGCGGCGCTCGGAATGGCCGAGGATGACATAGGTGGCGCCCGCATCCTTCAGCATCCCGGCCGAGATATCGCCGGTATGCGCGCCCGAGGGCTTGGCGTGGCAATCCTGCCCGCCGACCGCCACGGCGCTGTCGACCGCGGTGTGCCCCATGCGTTCGATCAGCGTCGCCGGCGGGCAGATCAGGATGTCCACGTTGGATGTCATGTAGTCCATGGAAAGCTGCACCACCTCGGAGAGTGCATCCCCGGTGCCGTTCATCTTCCAATTGCCTGCGGCCAGCTTCTTGCGCATGAAGTCTCTCCCTCGGTTCACCTGTCTCGGTGTTCCTAGGGCATTTCGGCGCGCGGCGGAACGGCCCTTTTGCGCGCAGGGCCGGCTCAGCCCCCGGGGGCTTCGTCCATGTCGCGGAACTTGATCGATTCGCCGCAGCCGCAGGCCTCGGTCACGTTGGGATTGCGAAACCTGAACCCGGCCTCCAGAAGCGAGACCTCGTAGTCGATCTCGGTGCCGAAGAGGAACATCTGCGCCATCGGCGCAATCGCCACCTTTGCGCCGTCCTGGCCCACGACTTCGTCCATCGGGTCAAGCTCCGAGACATAGTCCATGGTGTATTCCATGCCCGCGCAGCCGCCCTTCTTGACGCCGATCCTCAGCGCCGAGGCACCTTTTTGCGCCATCAGCTTTTCGATCTGCGCCACGGCGGCGGGGGTGAGTGTGACGGGGGCTTTCCCGGGGATTCCGAACATAGTCTACCTCGCGCTTTCCCCTTAAGAACTTAAGGGGCCGCGGGCGGCATCACAAGGCCAAGCCATGTCAGACTTTGCGGGGCGCCATTGGCAAGACGCCGGTTTTGCCTATGGAAAGGCAAACGCTGCGGCTAGTACAAAGGGCGGCCCAAAGACCGCCCCCCGTTTTCACGCCGCCGGGCCCCTCAGAGCCCCATGCAGTTGGCGTAGTAGGTCACCGTGGCGGGCCAGTCCGAGAACACGCCGGTGACGCCGACCTCCTGGGCCAGCACGTCCAGCAGTTCGAAATAGACGCCGTCATTGTCGGTCACATCCTTGAGCGACTGGAAGTACCAGCCGCCGCCGGTGGCCAGCGGGCCCGAGCGTTCCATCGTCCAGGTGATGATGTCCAGGCCGGCGGCCTGCGCCTCGCGGGTATAGGCCGAGGGGACGATCTCGCTGTCCTCGACGGTGACCAGCATCCACATCGGCGGCGCGATGTAGTTCACGCCCATGTCCGCCAGTTCCTGCATCGTCGGCTTGAAGGTCGCGGGATCGTTGGGGTCGATCAGGCCCTCATCCTCGTCCGAGGCTTCGTAGCGGTCGTCCAGGTACACCGCCTGGGCGCCGAATTCCGGCTCGTTCTCGATCCAGTAGAGGATGTCGGAGAGGTCGAAGGACTGGGCGAACACGTCCTCGGGGGCGACGCCCGCCGCCTTGTACTCGTCGATCATCTTCTGGGCGTAGGCTTGCTGGGTGAAGCCGTCGAAGGGCATCTCGACAGAGGGGCCTTTCAACTCGGGTGTGAACTTGACGCCCAGCGACTTGAACAGCTCGATCGACTCCTCGTGAGTCATGATCGTCGCGTCGTTCGCGTAAAGCGTGGTGCGCCAGTCGGCGACGCCGCCCTGAAACGCCTCGGGCGTGGTGGCCGATTTGTCGGCGGCGTCCATCTTGGGCGACAGTGACTTGAACTCGGCCAGCGTCAGCTCGGCGGTGCGGCACTCGGCGCCGGCCGGCTCATCGCCGTTGGCGGGGGTGAAGGGGGTGACGCATTTGCCGGCCAGATCGGTAACCAGGATGTCGGTGGTGGTCGCCAGGTCGTTCTGGGCGTGGCGGCAGACGAGTTCCTTGTCCTTGGTAAAGGTCACGTCGCATTCCAAGATGCCCGCCCCCATGCGCGCGCCTGCGACATAGGATTCGCGGGTATGCTCGGGGAACATCAGCGCGGCACCGCGGTGGCCGATGGAGAAATCCGTGCGCTTGGGCGTCTGGCCCAGGCAGGAGGCCAGCTTGTCCTTCAGGGGGCCGTCTTCCATCTTGTCGATCAGGAAGGCGGGGCGGGGGCCGTAGTCGATGGCGGTCTCGGCAACGGCCGGAAGGGCGGTCGCGGCCAGAAGCGCGGCGGCAGCGGTCAGGCGGGTGATCGTCATTGGGATCTCCGTTCGCAGGGATGGTTGAACGGTACACCCAATGGGCGCGATCTGTTACAGGGATGCGAAGCGGGCGTGACGCCTACATGAACCCAAGTTCCAGCCGCGCCTCGTCGGACATCATGTCCATGCCCCAGGGCGGGTCCCAGGTGATCTCGACATCGACCTGGCGGACACCGGCCACGGGCTCGACCGCCTCGGCCAGCCAGCCGGGCATCTCGCCGGCCACCGGGCAGCCCGGGGCGGTCAGCGTCATGATGATGCGCACGGCGTTCTCGGCGTCGATCTCGATCGTGTAGATCAGCCCGAGATCGTAGATATTGACCGGAATCTCGGGGTCGAAGACCGTCCGGCAGGCCTCGACCACCGCGTCGTAGAGCGGATGATCGGTGGAAGACGGCGTGATGAGGGGCGCCCCCTCGAGCTGTTCGCTTGGCTGGGCCATGGATCTCTTTCCGTATTTCTTACAAAAGATATAAGAAATCCCCGCGCCGCCGTCCAGAGGCGCCTTCAGTCGGGCACGGCACGCAGAACGGGCAGGTCGTCCTCGCGCCGCTCGATCTCGTAGCGCATCGTGACCTGGCCGAGGCGCCGGCCGTCGGCGCCATAGGCCTCGCGGCCGTTTTTGCCCCAGCGTGTCCATCCGGCGAGCGTGCCGTCGGGGGCGTAGACAAAGACGTCGCGCCAGGGGGCGCTCCAGTAGAGGAGGGGGTCGAACGGGGCGCCGCGCCGGGCGGCGTCGTAGTCCACCTCGGCCAGGCGGGGCGTGCCGTCGGGGCCCGGCTCGTAGCGGCGCAGCTGGTGGGCGGGGAAACTGACCGAGACGATCGCGGGGGCGCTCAGCGTTTCGCCGGTCTCGGCGAAGACGCCGATGTCGATCCGGGTGCGGCGCCGGGTCTGGCCGTCCGGGTCGGTCTGGGTCAGCGCCGGCTGCCAGTCCATCTCGATGCGCGCCCGTTCGCCCGTGGGGCCTTCGGGGGTGATGCGCACCCGCGCCGGGTCGCCCTGCAAGAGCACCCAGCGAAAATTCACCTCGCGGCCCCGGGGCGCGGGCATCGTCCGGGCGCTGAGCACCATCTCGCGCCGTCCGGCGTGGCCGCGCCAGAGGCGGGCGATGGCCGAGGGCGTGTCGTAGAGCCGCTCGTCGCGCGCCGCGAGGCCTGCGGCGGGGCCGAAATCCTCGGCCTCGACGGTGAGCCGGACCAGCGGCGGCAGCGCATCGGGTGCAAGCGACGCGGCCATTTCGATCATGCGCAGCGGGCGCAGCCGCCCGGCATCGAAGACCGTGGGGTGGGCGCGGCCCGACAGGTAGTCGTCGCGCGTCTCGACCCCGTCGAGGCTGCGGCGCAGGATCATCTGCAGCGCCGGCGCGACCAGCCCCGCCTCTTCCAGCGCGTCGCGGGTGTCGGGGCGGAAGGCGGCCAGCGTCATCGCCAGCGCGTGCAGGAAGGGCTTGTCCGAGCCCGACGAGCCCTGGCTGACGATCATGTAGGGCCATTGGGCGGGGAAGTGATCGACCGCGTCGTGGTCGCGGTGTTCGGGATAGACGTAGATGTGGTTCGAGACGTAGGTACGGTGGGTGCGCTCTGGCCAGCCGGGCGCGGTCATTGCCAGGCGCGGCAGGCTGCGCGGGGCGGATGAGCGGGTGATCGCGGTCGACGAGTTGCCGAAGACGATGGCGGGCAGCAGGATGTGCCCGGCCAGCCCGTAATCGAGGCCGCGGGATTGCAGCGCAGGGGCGTAGGCCAGCCGTGCGAGACGCGGGTAAAGCGCGCTCGGCAGTTGCGAATGGCTGTGGTCGCGGTTGTCGTAGACCAGGCCGGCGAACCCGGCCGCCTCGCCGTCCGCGATCAATGCGCGGACGCGGTCGGCGGCGGGCCCGGAGACCGCGTGCCGGATCGCCGGGCGGTCGAGGTCAGGGGCCGGCACCTCGACGCCCGGCGCGAGGAACAGCCCCTCGGCGGCCTGAAAGAGATCGCGCGGCGTGAGCGTGATCTCGGCCGCAGGGGCGATGGCGGCCCAGAGCAGAGCGGCGGTGGCGAGGGGCAGGGTGGAGATGCTGTGGGACATTCGGGTCGATCCGCTTGGGCTTTGGGACAGCACTCTAGGGACGCGCGGGGCCGAGCGAAAGGGCGCGGCGGCCGGGGCCGGGCCGGAGCTTGCTGTAAGTTCGCCGGAGCGATTTCGCGTGTGGCCTGGTCCGGCAGCCGCCACGGCCCCCGCCGCCGCGGGCTTTCCTTTCCGGCGAAATCGCCGTATCCGGCGCCGGGTCAGGACTAGCAGGAGCCACCATGGCACGCCCCTTCCGCTTTCAGCTTGAGGCCACCGACGGCGCGGCGCGCCGGGGCGCGATCGAGACGCCGCGCGGCACGATCCGCACGCCGGCCTTCATGCCAGTGGGCACGGCGGCAACGGTCAAGGCGATGCTGCCCGAAAGCGTGGCCGCCACCGGCGCCGACATCCTGCTCGGCAACACCTACCACCTGATGCTGCGCCCCGGCGCCGAGCGCATCGCCCGGATGGGCGGGCTTCACAGCTTCATGAATTGGGACAGGCCCATCCTGACCGACTCGGGCGGGTTCCAGGTGATGAGCCTGGCCGAACTGAGGAAGCTCACCGAAGAGGGCGTGCGGTTTCGAAGCCATGTCGACGGCTCGCGGCACATGCTCAGCCCCGAGAGCAGCATGGAGATCCAGCGCCTGTTGGGCTCGGACATCGTGATGGCCTTCGACGAATGCACGCCGTACCCCGCCGACGCGGCCACGGCGCGGTCCAGCATGGAGCTGTCGATGCGCTGGGCGGCGCGGTCCAGGGCGGCGTTCGGCGACCGCCCAGGCCATGCGCTGTTCGGTATCCAGCAGGGCAGCGTCTTCCGCGATCAGCGCGCGGAAAGCGCCGAGCGGCTGATCGAGATCGGCTTTGACGGCTACGCGGTGGGCGGGCTCGCCGTGGGCGAGGGGCAGGAAAGGATGTTCGAGGTACTCGACTACGCCCCGGCAATGCTGCCCGCCGACAGGCCGCGCTACCTGATGGGGGTGGGCAAGCCCGACGATATCGTGGGCGCCGTGGCCCGCGGGATCGACATGATGGATTGCGTTCTGCCGACGCGGTCGGGCCGGACCGGGCAGGCCTTTACCCGCCGGGGCGTGGTCAACATCAAGAACGCGCGCCACGCCGACGATCCGCGCCCGCTGGACGAGGCCTGCGCCTGCCCGGCCTGCCGGGCCTATTCCCGCGCCTATCTGCACCACGTCTTCCGCGCGGGCGAGATCATCGCCTCGATGCTGATGACCTGGCACAATCTGCACTATTACCAGGACCTGATGGCGGGGATGCGTGCGGCGATCTCAAAGGGGCGGTTCGCGGAATTCGAGGCGGCGTTTCACGCCGGGCGGGCCGAGGGCGACATCCCCCCGCTCTGAGGCGGGGACGGCTGGGCTCAGTCCCGGATGGCCCGGCCCGGACGGATCGCGGCGGGGATGCTCAGCGGCATCGGCGCGACCGGGTAAAGCGCGTCGCGCGCGCGGCCCTGCGTGTCGTCGATCCAGCGGGTGAAGGTTTCGGCCCAGGCCATGCTGGCATGGCTGCGCAGGGCGTGCTTTTCGTTGGTCCCGTAAAGGACGCGGCCACACAGAATGCCGCCGGCCACCACGGCAGTCGCGCTGTAGAAGGGCGAACTGGCCATGAGCGTGCCGAACTCGGGAAACTCGTGGCTCAGCCCGGCATAGATCAGCCGCCCGAACGCCATCGCCTCGACCATGAAGCGCAGCCGCGGAAGGAAGATCGCCGTCAGCAGCGCAGCGGCGCCCACCACCACGGCGTAAAGCAGCCCGGCGGCCACCGGCGCGGGAAGGTCGAAGATTGTCACCTGGTAGCGGGCGTAGATCACGAAGCCCGCCACAAAGGAAATCAGGCTGGCCATAAGGATGCGTCGCCTTTCGCGATACGCCCTGCGGGCAAGCCGGAGTACCGGCGACATATCCACCAACAACCACATGCCAGACATCTTGCTGCACATTTGGGCCAAAATGGGGCGGGCCGTGCATATTTCAATGGCTGCGCCCCGCGCGCCGGGCCGGCCGGTTTTCTTCGAATTGGCGTCAATCGCGGCTTGCTGAGCGCGGGCGAGAGGGGCATGCTTGGCCCAAGCCAAAGCAGGTCGTGGTTGAAATCAGGGGGCCGACCCCCAGATATTGAGACCAAGACCGGAGAGGGCCAGGTGCTGCCGCAAGGGGCCGGCGTCCTTTTGCCAAGAGCCAAGGATAAAACATGACCGAGCAACTCAGCCAATCCTACCCCGTTCTGCCGCTGCGCGACATCGTGGTCTTTCCCCACATGATCGTGCCACTCTTCGTGGGCCGCGAGAAATCCGTGCGCGCGCTGGAAGAGGTGATGCAGGACGACAAGCAGATCCTGCTGTCGGCGCAGAAGGATCCGGCGGACGACGACCCCGCCGCCGAGGGCATCTTCCGCAGCGGCGTGCTGGCCAACGTGTTGCAGTTGCTCAAGCTGCCGGACGGCACCGTGAAGGTGCTGGTCGAGGGCAAGAGCCGGGTCAAGATCACCGATTTTCTGGAAAACGACTCGTTTTTCGAGGCCAGCGCCGTGGCGCTGGACGAAGAGGCCGGCGACGCAGACACCGTCGAGGCGCTGTTGCGCTCGGTCGGCGCCGAGTTCGAGCGCTATGCCAAGGTCAAGAAGAACATCCCCGAAGAGGCGCTGGCCGCGGTCAGCGAAACCCGCACGCCCGACAAGCTGGCCGATCTGGTGGCCGGCCACCTGGGCGTGGATGTCGAACAGAAGCAAGAGCTTTTGGAAACCCTCTCGGTCGCCGAGCGGCTTGAGAAGGTCTATGGCCTGATGCAGGGCGAGATGAGCGTTCTGCAGGTCGAAAAGAAGATCAAGACCCGCGTGAAATCGCAGATGGAGCGCACCCAGCGCGAGTATTACCTGAATGAGCAGATGAAGGCCATTCAGAAGGAGCTGGGCGACGGCGAAGATGGGCAGAACGAGATCGCCGAGCTGGAAGAGCGCGTGGCGGCCACCAAGCTGTCCAAGGAGGCCCGCGATAAGGCCGATGGCGAGATCAAGAAGCTGAAAAACATGAGCCCGATGTCGGCCGAGGCCACCGTCGTGCGCAACTATCTCGACTGGATGCTGTCGCTGCCCTGGGGCGTGAAGAGCCGGGTGAAGAAAGACCTGACCCGCGCCGAAAAGATCCTCGACGACGACCATTACGGGCTTGAGAAGGTCAAGGAGCGGATCGTCGAATACCTCGCCGTGCAGCAGCGGTCGAAGAAGCTGAAGGGCCCGATCCTGTGCCTGGTCGGCCCGCCGGGCGTGGGCAAGACCTCGCTCGGCAAGTCGGTCGCGCGGGCCACGGGGCGCGAGTTCATCCGTATCAGCCTCGGCGGCGTGCGCGACGAATCCGAGATCCGCGGCCACAGGCGGACCTATATCGGCTCGATGCCCGGCAAGATCATCCAGTCGCTCAAGAAGGCCAAGACGACCAACCCGCTGATCCTGCTCGATGAAATCGACAAGATGGGCCAGGATTTCCGCGGCGACCCGGCGTCGGCCATGCTTGAGGTGCTCGACCCCGAGCAGAACGCGACCTTCGTCGACCATTACCTCGAGGTGGAATACGACCTCTCGAACGTGATGTTCCTGACCACGGCGAACACCTACAACATGCCCGGCCCCCTGCTGGACCGGATGGAGATCATCCCGCTGGCCGGCTACACCGAGGACGAAAAGCGCGAGATCGCCAAGCAGCACCTCATCGCCAAGCAGATGAAAAACCACGGCCTGCGCCCGAAAGAGTTCGAGCTGACCGAACCCGCGCTGACCGAGATGATCCGCACCTATACCCGCGAGGCCGGCGTGCGGAACCTCGAGCGCGAGATCGCCAAGCTGGCGCGCAAGGCGGTGACCAAGCTGGTCAAGCGCGAATGCGAAAAGGTGACGATCACGCCGGAGAACCTGGAAGAGTTCCTGGGCGTCAAGAAGTTCCGCTATGGGCTGGCCGAGAAGGAAGACCAGATCGGTGTTGTCACCGGGCTGGCCTGGACGTCGGTCGGCGGCGACCTGTTGTCGATCGAGGCGCTCAAGCTGCCTGGCAAGGGCCGGATGAAGACCACCGGCAAGCTGGGCGACGTGATGAAGGAATCGATCGACGCGGCGTCGAGCTTCGTACGCTCGGTTGCGCCCGATTTCGGGATCAGGCCGCCGCGCTTTGAAAAATGGGATATCCACGTCCACGTCCCCGAGGGCGCCACGCCCAAGGACGGGCCGTCGGCCGGTGTCGCGATGGTCACCTCCATCGTCTCGGTGCTGACCGGCATCCCGGTGCGCAAGGACATCGCCATGACCGGCGAGGTGACGTTGCGCGGCAACGTGCTGGCCATCGGCGGGCTGAAGGAAAAACTGCTGGCCGCGCTCAGGGGCGGCATCAAGACCGTGCTGATCCCCGAAGAGAACGCCAAGGACCTGACGGAGATCCCCGACAACGTGAAAGAGGGGCTTACGATCATCCCCGTCGGCAATGTCCGCGACGTGCTCGACCATGCGCTGGTGCGCCAGCCAGAGCCCATCGACTGGGACGAGGCCGCCGAAGAGGCCGCCGCCGCCGAGGCGCGGATCGAGGCGAAGGACAGCGGGTCTGGCGCGATCGCCCACTAGGACCGCGCGCACCCGGATTTCGGCAACGCGCCCCGTTTCGGGGCGCGTTTTTTTTGGGCAGGGCGGTCATGTATCTAGCGCTTGCCGCCCTTTGCCACGCAAAAAGCTGTGTATTTCGCCCGATATTGTGTTAGACGGGGACAAAGGCCCAAAGACATCTGAAAGGCAGCAGACCATGGCCCAGGCACCCATTACCGGCAGGACCGCGACCCGCCGGAAGACGACGACCCCCACCACCACGCGCAGCCGCGCCACGCGACAGCCCGCCGCCGAATCCGCGGCAGCCGACGCGCCCGAAGCCGCCGAAACCCCGCCGGCCGACGCGGCCGCGGAGACCAGCGTGACGCTGCGCAAGAAAGAGCTGATCGACAGGGTCGTGGCGGCCTCCGGCAAGAAGAAGAAGGACGTCAAGCCGGTCGTCGAGGCGATGCTCGGTGTGCTCGGCGCGTCGCTCTCGGCGGGTGAGACGATGAACCTGCAACCCTTCGGCAAGCTCACCATCAACCGGCGCAAGGATGCCGGAAATGGCGAGGTTCTGGTGACCAAGATCCGCCGCAGCACCCAGGCGATCGACGCCACGCAAGACCCTCTTGCAGAGCCTGCGGAGTGACGCTATCAAGCGCGCCACGGGTGATTAGCTCAGTGGTAGAGCGCTTCGTTCACATCGAAGATGTCGGGAGTTCGAATCTCTCATCACCCACCAGCCCCCCCCGATCGCGTGATCCCGGCCGCCCGGCTTAGCCGGCCAGAGGCGGCCGAAACGTTACGCTGAATGGATGGATGCCGCACGGTCGCGCGGCCGCTGTCTCAGGACGGTTCGGCCATGGCATCGCCGCGGGGCGTGCCCGCCGTGCCCGAGCAATCGGGCCGCAGGGCGAGATAGGCCACCATCGCCGTCATCCCCGCCGTGCCGCCCAGCCAGTAGATCAGCGCCAGCATGAGGATGGAACTCTCCGAGAAAATCGCCGCAGCGCCGGTTGCAGCGAACCCGGTGCAGATGGAGATGAGAAGAATTGCAATCGGCATGGCGATTTCCCCTTATGCGTGAAAGATCGGCAGGAAAATGGGCAAAATCGGGGCGGAGGGGGGAAAGCACCAAGGCACGGCCGGACGGATTGTCGCTGCATAGGCTTGCCGCCGGGGGCCGTGCCGGTCTAAACCCCGAAGCGTCGGGCGATTAGCTCAGTTGGTAGAGCGCCTCGTTTACACCGAGGATGTCGGGAGTTCGAGTCTCTCATCGCCCACCATCCCCGTCTTGAACCTGTCATCCCCGGCTGCGAGGCTGGCGGGCACAGCCCCGATGGAGACATGCCGATGCCCCACCCCCCGCTTGCCGATCTGATCGACCAGGGGCGCGGGGTCGCGCCCGCCGACATGGTGCTGACGGGCGGGCAGGTGTTCGACCTGGTGACCGGCGAAATGGTACCGGGCGACGTGGCGATCTGCGGCGACACCATCGTCGGGATCGGCGACGCCTACGCGGGCAAGCGGGTGGTCGACGTGACGGGGCTGACGCTGGTGCCGGGCTTCATCGACACCCACCTGCATATCGAAAGCTCGCTGGTCACGCCGTTCGAGTTCGATCGCTGCGTCTGCCCGCGCGGCATCACCACCGCGATCTGCGATCCGCACGAGATCGCCAACGTCATCGGCCTGCCGGGGATCGAGTATTTCCTCGACACCGCGTCGCGTACGGTGATGGATATCCGGGTGAACCTGTCGTCCTGCGTGCCCTCGACCGAGATGGAAACCTCGGGCGCGCGGATCGGCGCCGCGGACCTGGCCGCGCTCAAGGACCACCCCCGCGTGATCGGGCTGGCCGAGGTGATGAACTATCCCGGCGTGATCACCAAGGCCCCCGAGGTTCTGGCCAAGCTCGACGCGTTTCGCGGCCGCCATATCGACGGGCACGCGCCGCTGCTCTCGGGACGCGACCTCAACGCCTATATCGCCGCAGGCATCCGCACCGAGCATGAGGCGACCAGCGCCGCGGAAGCGAAGGAAAAGCTGCAAAAAGGGATGCGCGTGCTGATCCGCGAGGGGTCGGTTTCGAAGGATATGCACGCCCTGCAACCGCTGCTGAGCGAACGCACGGCACCCTACATGTGCCTGTGCACCGACGACCGCAACCCGCTGGACATCGCCGAGCATGGCCATCTGGATTACATGATCCGCACCCTGATCGCGCTCGGCACTCCGACCCTCGCGGTCTATCGCGCGGCCAGCCTTTCGGCGGCCGAGGCCTTCGGTCTGAAGGACCGGGGGCTGATCGCGCCGGGCCAGCGGGCCGATATCGTGGGCTTGCCCGATCTGGAAGACTGCCGCGCCGCGCTGGTGATCGCCGGCGGGCAGGTGGCCGATGCCCCGGCCTTTGCCGCGCGGCAGCAGATCGCGCCGGTGGGACGTCAGTCGGTGAAAGCGCCCCGGCTGAGCGCCGCGAGCTTCCGCGCCGGCAGCAACCGGGCCGAGACCCATGTGATCGGCATCCGGCCGGGGCAGATCCTGACCGATCACCTTGTGGAAGAGATGGCCCCGCGGGAGGGTGCGAAACGTGCCGACCCGGCGCGCGACCTGGCCAAGATCGCGGTGGTCGAACGGCACGGGATCAACGGCAACATCGCCGTGGGCTTCGTCAGGGGGTTCGGTCTGGAAACCGGGGCGATCGCCTCGACCGTCTGCCACGACCACCACAACATCGCGGTGGTCGGGGCCGATGACGCCGACATGGCGCTGGCCGCCACCCGCCTGACCGAGATCGAGGGCGGGTTCGTGGTGGCGGGCGGGGGGCGCGTGCTGGCCGAGTTGGCGCTGCCCGTGGCCGGGTTGATGAGCCTTGAGAGCTTTGAAACGGTCGAGGGGCATCTGCAAGAACTGCGCGCCGCGGCCCGCTCGCTGGGGGTGACGCTGGACGAGCCCTTTTTGCAACTGGCCTTCCTCGCCCTGCCGGTGATTCCGGCGCTGAAGATCACCGACCGGGGGATGGTCGACGTGGAGCGGTTCGAGATCATCGGCTGATCTGTTCGCCAGCGCACGGCATGTGCGCTTGACGGGGAGGTTTGTGCGCAGTTGTCGCGTGCTATCTTTCCCGTAAGACCACGACACCCGGAGCCCCCGAAATGAGCTGGAACCCCGCCCTCGACCCGCAATGCCCCACCGGCGACGCAGTGGATTCCATCGAGACCGTCATCGTGCCCCGTGCGCGCGACCTCGGCGGGTTCGAGGTGCGCCGCGCGCTGCCCGCGCCCAAGCGGCAGATGGTCGGCCCCTTCATCTTTTTCGACCAGATGGGCCCTGCCGAATTCGTCACCGGGCAGGGGATCGACGTGCGTCCGCACCCGCATATCGGGCTGGCAACGGTCACCTACCTCTACCGCGGCGCGCTGCACCACCGCGACAGCCTGGGCACCGACCGCTGGATCGAGCCCGGCGCGGTGAACTGGATGGTGGCCGGCCACGGCATCACCCATTCCGAACGCACCGACGGGGCGGTACGCGACCGGCCCCACGCGCTGTTCGGTATCCAGACCTGGGTGGCGCTGCCGGCGGGCGCCGAGGACGGGGCGGCCGCCTTTGAACACGCGCCGAAGGAGGCGCTGCCGTTTCTGCAGGCCGAAGGCAAAGAAGTGCGCCTGATCCTGGGCAGCGCCTGGGGCGAGACCGCGCCGGTCAAGACCGCGTCAGAGATGTTTTATGCCGACGCGGCGCTGGCCCCCGGTGCGGTGCTGCCGCTGCCCGACGACCACGAGGACCGCGGCGTCTATGTCGTGGAGGGCGCGGTCGAGATCGGCGGGCAGAGCTACGCGGCCGGGCAGATGATGGTGTTTCGCCCCGGCGACCAGCTAAGCCTCGCAGCCGGCCCGCAAGGGGCGCGGCTGATGCTGTTGGGCGGGGCGACGCTGGAAGGGCCGCGCTATATCTGGTGGAACTTCGTCGCCTCGTCGAAGGAGCGCATCGAGGAAGCCAAGGAGGCCTGGCGCCGCGGCGACTGGGAGCAGGGGCGGTTTCACCTGCCGCCGGGCGACGACGCCGAGTTCATCCCGCTGCCCGGACGCTGAGGCGCGGCGCTGGCGCGCGCGGCGGATCTGCGTTAGGGCGGGGCAGGGCGGCAATCGGGCCGCCCGCCCGGATCGTGCACCATGACAATCAGCGAAATGGCAGGGGGCGGCTCGGCCCGGCGGGGGATTGTCTATATCCTGCTGGGGATGCTGTTCATCTCGGTCAACGACATGCTGATCAAGCTGTTGTCCGACCGTTACCCGCTGCACCAGATGGTCTTTGCCCGGTCGATGATCGGGCTGGTGGTGCTGTTGGGCATTGTGCAGGCCGAGGGCGCCTGGCGCCGGTTGTGGCCCGCGCGTCCGTGGCTGCAGCTGCTGCGCGCGGTGCTGATCGTGATCGCCAACATGACCTTTTTCGCCGCGCTCGCGGTGATGGCGCTGGCCACGGCGACGGCGCTTTTTTTCGTGGCGCCGCTGGCGATCACCGCGCTGTCGGCGCTGCTGCTGGGCGAACGCGTCGGCCCGCGCCGCTGGGCCGCGGTGGCGGTCGGGTTCCTGGGCGTTCTGGTGATGCTGCGCCCCTGGGCGGGCTGGGACGGTATGGCGCCCAGCCGGTGGAGCCTGCTTCTGCCGGTGGCCGCGGCGCTGTGCTATGCCGGGATGCAGGTGCTGACGCGCAAGCTGGGGGCGACGGCGCCCGCCTCGGCGCTGGCGCTATATATTCAGGTCACCTTCCTTGCGGTCGGCGCGGTGTTTTTCGTGGTCGCGGGCGACGGGCGCTTTGCCGAGGGAGTGGAGAGCGAAAGCCTGGTCTTCCTGCTGAAGCCCTGGGTGATGCCGCCGGCCGACGAGCTGTGGCTTTTCGGCCTTCTGGGGCTGGTGTCGGCGGGCGTCGGCTATTGCCTGTCGCAGGCCTATCGCCTTGGCGATGCGGCCACGATCGCGCCCTTCGAATACGTCACGCTGCCGCTGGCGATCTTCTGGGGCTGGGCGCTGTTCGGCGAGGTTCCGGGCGTCTGGGTGCTGGCGGGCGCGGCGCTGATCGCGGGCGCCGGGCTCTATGTCTTTGCCCGCGAGCGGCGCGTCGGGCGCGGTGCCGATTTCCCGCGCGAGGGCGCTTGACGCGGGCGCGCGTGCGTCATAAACCACACGTCACGTTCGGCCCGGGAGGCCGGCGGAAGGCGAGCGGTTGTAGCTCAGTTGGTTAGAGTACCGGCCTGTCACGCCGGGGGTCGCGGGTTCGAGCCCCGTCAACCGCGCCACCGCCTCATCCTCCCGCTCAAGAGCGCTTGCGCGGTTGTAGCTCAGTTGGTTAGAGTACCGGCCTGTCACGCCGGGGGTCGCGGGTTCGAGCCCCGTCAACCGCGCCACCAACCTGTTTGCCGAACCTGTGATGATCCGTATTCTTGACGATTTGCCGTTTTCGCTTGTCCTGGTGCTCGCCCTCAGCATGGGCCTGGCGCCGTTCCTGCCCGAGCCCCACCTCTGGGAAAAGCTGAAGATGCTGGCCGCGGGAACGCTGACGAGCGGGGTGGATGTCTTCGATCTCTGCCTTCATGGCGCGCCATGGCTGTTGCTGTTTGCCAAATCCGGGCGGATGGCTGCCAGGCTGCGGCATTGAGGGCGCGCTCCCGCCCGTGCAGGGCGGCGTAGCGCCGCCATGCCCGGTTGGGCCCGGCCGCGCTGGCGCGCGGCGGGCGGTCCGCCACCCCCGGCGGCGGGCTAGGCCGACAGGGCGGCGAGGATGCGCGCCCAGGAGCGGATGCCCTTGTGGAAGCTGTCGAGGTCGTATTTCTCGTTCGGCGAGTGGATCGCGTCGTCGTCCTTGGCAAAGCCGATCAGCATCGAATCCATCCCCAGCGCCGTCTTGAAATACCCCGCCACCGGGATCGACCCGCCGCAGCCCACATAGGCCGCCGGTTTCGGCCATTCCTCGGAGAGCGCCGCGCGGGCCTTTTCGAAGGCGGGGTGCGAGATGTCCATCCGGCTGGCGGGCGAGGCGCCGTGGCCTTCGAAGCTGGCCGTGCAGTCGGGCGGCAGCATGTCCTGCACCATCTTGCGAAAGTTCTCTCGGATCGCCAGCGGGTCCTGGTCGCCCACCAGACGGAAGCTGATCTTGGCGCGCGCCTCGGCGGGCAGCACGGTCTTGAACCCCGCGCCGGTATAGCCGCCCGTGATGCCGTTGACCTCGCAGGTCGGGCGGGACCAGATCATTTCCAGCGCCGTGCGGTCGGCCTCGCCGGCGGGCGTGGACAGGCCCACCGCGCCGAGAAACGCCCCGGCGTCGAAGCCCAGCCCCTGCCACTGCCGGGCGACCTCGTCGGGCAGCTCCGGCACGCCGTCGTAAAAGCCGGGCACGGTGACGCGGCCCGCGTCGTCGTGCAGCGCGGCGACGATGCGGGCCAGCACCCGGATCGGGTTGATCGAAGGGCCCCCGTACATGCCCGAATGCAGGTCCATGTCGGCGGCGCGGATCGTCAGCTCTTCGCCCAGAAGGCCGCGCAGCATGGTGACGATGCCCGGTGTGCGGGCGTCGAAAAGCCCGGTGTCGCAGATCAGCGCGATATCGGCCTTCAACTCTTCGGCGTTGTCCTCGAGGAACGGCACGAGCGAGGGCGAGCCCGACTCCTCTTCGCCCTCCAGAAAGACGGTGATCTTGCAGGGCAGGGTGCCATGCTCGGCCTTCCACGCGCGGCAGGCCTCGATAAAGGTCATCAGCTGGCCCTTGTCGTCGCTGGCGCCGCGGGCGCGGATCACCTGGCCCTTGTCGGTGTCTTCCAGCGCCGGGTCGAACGGGTCGCGGTGCCAGAGATCCAGCGGATCGACCGGCTGCACGTCGTAATGGCCGTAAAACAGCAGGTGCGGGCCGGGGCCGTCGACATGGGCCACGACCATCGGGTGGCCGGGGGTGGGCCGCTTTTCGGCGGCAAAGCCGAGGCTGGCCAGATCGGCGACCAGCCAGTCGGCGGCGCTGTCGCAATCGGCGGCATGGGCCGGGTCGGTCGAGATCGACGGGATACGCAGCAGCGCGATCAGCCTGTTCACGGCCTCGGGCAGGTCGCAATCGATTCGGGTCAGGACGGGGTCGAGTGGCATGGGGCGCGGGCTCCGGCTCGGGACAAGGGTGGCGCGAGCCTAACAGCCGCCTTGGCACTGTCCAGAGCTTGGCCCGGGGGCGGCGGCTGCGCTAGGCTGTATGCCGACGCTTGGGGGCCAAGGAGGGCGCGATGCGGATGATTTGGGCTGCGGTTGCTGTGGTTCTTTGGGCGGTGGCCGCACCGGCCGAGCCGGTGGACGGCGAAACGGCGCGGGCGCTGGTCGTCGACGCGAGGGCGGCCGAGGCGGTGATCTTGCCGCAGCCGTTTTTGGGCGAGCAGGACAGCAAGACGCTGGCCGTCGTCGCCGAGCAGCAGAAATATTACGGCGCCATCGCCGTGGCCCCGTCCGAGGGGCTGCTTTCGACGGCCACCGTGGCGGCCGCCAATTACCACGATGTCGCTACCGCCCGGGCGGTGGCGCTGAAAGGCTGCGACGCCCGGCGCCAGGGCGGGCGGGCATGCGTGATCGTGGCAGAGATTCGCCCGCGCGGCTGGCAGGCGCGGCCGTTGCAGCTGAACGCCGATGCCAGCGCCGCCCTGCACAAGCAATACCGCCGCGGCCGCGGGCCCAAGGCGCTGGCGATCTCGCCCGGCACGGGCCAGTGGCACCTCGAAAAGGGCGAGGGCGCCAGCGCGGCGGCCCTGGACGGCTGTGCGGCCAAGGCCCGGACCGACGATTGCCGGATCGTCGTGGCGGATTGAGCTGCGGCGGACTTACGCGGCCCTGCGCGCGAAAACTTGACCGAAATCAAGGTTGCCGTCCGTCGGGCACGATTAGGTGGAGGCCAGACGGCGTCCGCGCTTGGCGCCACTTTCGGGGAATTGCAGCGTCGTTGGGTCACGTTGGCGGCACCTTGCGGTCATGCTAGGGGGCTAAACGACGCCCGGATTGCGGGGTGTCAGAGCAGGGGCATTTTTTGCGCGACAGGACGCATTAACATCTCTAGTTTTTCGAATACGAAGAACGGACGGGAAAGAAACGGGCGGTGCGCCGGTCCCCTGGGCGGGGCGACAGCCGCCATCCGATTTGGGAGGACCCGGCGCCGGGCGACCCGAGAAACGGGCACCGCGCCACGGGGCACAAAGGCCGAGACGGCCGGAGAACGAAGGAGAGACCCGGTGGACTATACCGCAGCACTGGACAAAGCCATCGACCAGCTTCACGAGGAAGGCCGCTACCGCACCTTCATCGACATCGCACGGCGCAAAGGCCAGTTTCCCGCCGCGAAATGGCGCCGGCCCGATGGCCAGGAGCAGGATATCACCGTCTGGTGCGGCAACGATTATCTGGGCATGGGCCAGCATCCGGTGGTGCTGGCGGCGATGGAAGACGCGCTGAGCTCGGCCGGCGCCGGGTCGGGCGGCACGCGCAACATCTCGGGCACCACCCTCTACCACAAGGCGCTTGAGGCCGAGATCGCCGATTTGCACCGCAAGGAGGCCGCGCTGATCTTCACCTCGGCCTACAACGCCAACGACGCCACACTCTCCACGCTTCCGGTCCTCTTCCCCGACCTCGTCATCGTCTCGGACGAGCTGAACCATGCCTCGATGATCCAGGGCATCCGCCGCGGGCGCTGCGAAAAGCACATCTTCCGCCACAACGACGTGGCGCATCTGCGCGAGATCCTCGAGAAGATCGAGAAGGGCCGGCCGATCCTGATCGCCTTCGAATCGGTTTACTCGATGGATGGCGATTTCGGCCCCATCGAAGAGATCTGCGACCTCGCCGACGAGTTCGGCGCGCTGACCTATATCGACGAGGTCCACGCGGTGGGCATGTACGGCCCGCGCGGCGCCGGCGTGGCCGAGCGCGATAACCTGATGCATCGCATCGACATCATCAACGGCACGCTGGCCAAGGCCTATGGCGTGTTCGGCGGCTATATCGCCGCGTCTGCGAAAATGTGCGATGCGGTGCGGTCTTATGCGCCGGGCTTCATCTTCACCACCTCGTTGCCGCCGGCGGTGGCCGCAGGTGCCGCGGCCTCGGTCCGCCACCTCAAGACCGACACCGCGCTGCGCGAAACCCATCAGGATCGCGCGCGGGTGATGAAGGCGCGGTTCAAGGGGCTGGGCATGCCCTGCATCGACCACGGCAGCCACATCGTGCCGGTGATTGTCGGCGACCCGGTCCACACCAAGCGGATTTCGGACATGCTGCTCGAGGGGTATGGCATCTACGTGCAGCCGATCAACTTCCCGACGGTGCCGCGCGGCACGGAGCGTCTGCGCTTTACGCCCTCGCCGGTGCATACGCCCGACGACATGGACAGGCTGATCCGCGCGATGGACGAGCTTTGGGCCCAGTGTGCGCTGAATCGTGCCGAACTGACCGCCTGACGCTCTTCTTAAGGTGCATTGACGGCGCCCCTGTGCTACAAACCTAATAGCTTGGCGAATCCAGAATTCGCCGAGCAATCGGGGAAAAAACGTAGCGGGCACGGGGCAGGGTATGATCGGGCGCAAGCAGCCGCCGGTCGCGGTTGACGACAACCTCCCGAAAGGGTTCGACGATTTCGAGTTGCGTCTCGGTGACATGATGCGCGGCGAGCGCGCGACTCTGGGCAAATCTCTCCTCGACGTTCAACGCGAACTCAAGATCAAGGCGACCTACATCGCCGCGATCGAGAATGCCGACCCCACGGCCTTTGAAACTCCGGGGTTCATCGCAGGTTACGTGCGCTCTTACGCCCGCTATCTGGGGCTCGACCCCGAGTGGGCCTATGCGCGGTTCTGCGACGAAAGCAACTTCTCCACCGTCCACGGCATGGCCGCGTCGGCCTCGGCGGCCAAGGTCGCGCCTGAAAAGACGCGCGGCACCCGGTCCGAGGCGCGTGACCCGCTGGCCGATCCCAACGCGCTGTTCGTTCCTCGGGGCGAGGCCATGTTTTCCCGAATCGAACCCGGCGCGATCGGCTCGGTTCTGGTGCTGCTGGCGCTGATCGGCGGTCTCGGCTACGGCGGATGGTCGGTGCTGCAAGAGGTGCAGCGGGTGCAACTCGCCCCGGTCGAGCAATCTCCGGGCGTGCTGGCCGAGATCGACCCGCTTGCCGCGGCCATGCCCGGCGCAACCCAGACCGCCATGTCCGAAGACGCGCCCGAACGGCCCAGCCCCGAGGCGTTCGACCGGCTTTACCGCCCCGAGGCGCTGGAGGTGCCGGTGCTGGTTGCCCGCGACGGCCCCATCGCCACGCTTGCCCCCGACACCGTGGGCACGCTGGCCGACGACCCTGTCGAGCGTCCGCTGACCGTGGCGCGCGGCGTGACCGCGCCGCCCGCGATCGCGGGCCTGCCCGCGGGGCCGGCGGCGATGGGCAACGGGCAGGCCATGCCCGAGGCGGCACCGGTGAAGGTGGTCGAGGACAGCGCGCCGGAACTGGCGATCTTCGCCACACGCCCCGCCTGGGTGCGGGTGCGCGCCGCCGATGGCACGGTACTGTTCGAAAAAATCCTCGACGCGGGCGAGCGTTACGTCCTGCCCCCGACCGAAGAGCCGCCGACGCTGCGCGCCGGCAATTCCGGCGCCGTCTATTTCGCCGTTAACGGCAAGACCTACGGCCCCGCCGCCCCCGGCGCGCAAGTGGCCAAGAACATCGCGTTGTCGCCCGAGGAGCTGACCGGGCGTTTTGCTTTGGCCGATCTCGGGGCCGACCCCGATCTGGCCGATGCCATCGCGGTCGCGGTGGCCGATGCGGTGTCGCAGGCCGCGGCGTCCCCGGACGCAGAGTCGCAATAGCGCGAGCGCGACCCTGCGCGCGTTGCGTGGCAAGACGTAATCCTTTATCAGGGGTGGTGAATTTCCCACGCAGACAGGGTGTCCCATGTCGCTGAACGCCGTGCGCCCGTGGCGCAGCATCCATCGCCGAAAATCCCGTCAGATCCATGTCGGCCCGGTGGCCGTGGGGGGCGATGCGCCGATCTCGGTGCAGACCATGACCAACACGGTAACGACCGATATCAAGGGCACCATCGCCCAGGTCCAGGCCGCCGCCGAGGCCGGCGCCGATATCGTGCGCATCTCGGTGCCCGACCGGGAGTCGTCGGCCGCGCTGAAAGAGATCGTGGCTGAAAGCCCGGTGCCGATCGTCGCCGACATCCATTTCCACTACAAGCGCGGCATCGAGGCCGCCGAGGCGGGCGCGGCCTGCCTGCGGATCAACCCCGGCAATATCGGCGACGCGGCCCGCGTCAAAGAGGTGATCAAGGCGGCCCGCGACCACGGCTGTTCGATGCGGATCGGGGTGAATGCCGGCAGCCTGGAAAAGCACCTGCTGGAACGATACGGCGAGCCCTGCCCGGAGGCGATGGTCGACTCGGCGCTTGAGCACATCAAGATCCTGCAGGACAACGACTTTCACGAGTTCAAGATCAGCGTGAAGGCCTCTGACGTGTTCCTCGCCGCGGCCGCCTACCAGGGCATCGCCGAGGCCACCGACGCGCCGATCCATCTGGGCATCACCGAGGCGGGCGGGCTGACGACGGGCACGATCAAGTCGGCCATCGGGCTGGGCAACCTGCTGTGGATGGGCATCGGCGACACGATCCGGGTGTCGCTCTCGGCCGACCCGGTGGAAGAGGTGAAGGTCGGTTACGAGATCCTGAAATCGCTGGGGCTGCGGCACCGGGGCGTCAACATCATCTCGTGCCCCTCCTGCGCGCGGCAGGGGTTCGACGTGATCAAGACCGTCGAGACGCTGGAAAAGCGGCTGGAGCATATCAAGACGCCGATGAGCCTGTCGATCATCGGATGCGTGGTCAACGGCCCCGGCGAGGCGCTGATGACCGATGTCGGGTTTACCGGCGGCGGCGCGGGCCACGGCATGGTCTATCTGGCCGGCAAGCAGGATCACCGCATCTCGAACGAGGAGATGGTCGAGCACATCGTCGGCGAGGTCGAAAAGAAGGCGGCCGAGATCGAGGCGGCTCAGGCCGCGTCCGAGGCCGAAGCGGCCGAGTGAGGCGGCGGGCAAGTTCCGTCAGGGATATCTTGCCACTGGTTGAGCTGAAAATTCCTGGGGCGCGGACAGGCCCGGGCGCCTACTGCGCCCGCACCTCTTCCACGATTTGCTGCATCGCCTGTAGCGGCGCGTAGCCGCGTACCATCTGTTCGCCGAGCACGAAGGTCGGCGTTCCGTTGATCTGCAGCCGCTGGGCCAGTGCCCGGTTCTCGTCGATCACCCGGTTCACCTCCGGCGCCTCCATCTGCGCCAGGATCGCGTCGGCGTCGAGGTCGAAGGAGTCCGCCAGCCGGCGCAGGTTCTGCGCGTCGAGGTTGCCGCGGAAGGTGATCAGCGCGTCATGCACCTGCTTATACGCATCGGGCCCCGCCTGCTGCAGCGTGGCGATGGCGAAGCGCGACGAAATCACCGACTGTTCGCCCAGAATCGGGAATTCCTTGACGACAAACCGGATATTGCCGTCTGTTTCGATCAGCGCGGCGACCTCGTCATGGGCCTTGCGGCAATAGGTGCAGCGGTAGTCGATGAATTCGACCAGCGTGATGTCGCCCTCGGGATTGCCGCCCACCCACGAATAGCCGTCTTGGTAGATGTCTTCGGCATTGGTGGTGACCAGCGCGGCGTCATTGTCCACCTGGGCCTGCGCGTTGCGGGCCTCAAGCACCTGGATCGCCTCCATCAGCACTTCGGGGTTGTCCAGCAGATAGGACCGCACCTCGTCGCGGAAGGCGTCGCGCTCGGCATCGGTCATGGCGGTCAGGTCGAGCGCGGCGGCGGGTTGCGCGAGGCCGAACGCGACGAGCGCGGCTGCGAGGGTCGTGCGGGTCATCGGCGTCTTCTCCGTCTGGTTGGGCGGTTTCGTCCGTTCCACCATATCCGCGCCGCCGGGCCAAGCGCGAAAGCGGCACCTGCCGATCATCTTTTCGCGCGCATGGCGGCGATGATCCGCGACAGCGCCACCGGCGGGACATCTCCGCGGACCATGGTGCGCGGCAATACGTAGGCCGGGGGCGGCCCGAGATCCAGCCGGTCGGCCAGCGCGCGGGTGCGGGCGATCTTGGCGCGGGTCTCGGGCGCGTCCATGCGGGCGCCGAGCGCGGAGGGGTCGAGGCCAAGGCGTTCGGCGATGCCGGCCAGATGCGCCGCATCGTGGGCGGGCGCGTCGAACAGCGCCGCCTGGGCGCGGCGATAGGCGTCGGGCCCGGCAAGCGACAGCACCGCCTGGGCGAACCGCGCGGCCGCATCGTCGCCTTCGGGTCCGATATCCTTGACGATCACCTTCAATCCAGGGTCCTCCGCCGTCAGCGCGTCGAGCCCCGACATCGCGGCGGCGCAGGTCGTGCAGCCGTAGCCGACGAAGGCTGTCAGCGGCATGTCGCCCTCTGCGTTGCCGCCGGTCCAGTCGCCCTTTGCGTCGAAAAGCGCCTCGGCGTTACTTTCCAGCAGGGCGAGGTCGTCGGTGACCTTTTCTTCGTAGCGCCGGCGTTCGCCCGCGCCGGCGCTCAACGCTTCTTCGATCACCTCCGGGTGGTCCAGCAGATAGGCGCGCAGTTCGGCCCGGAAGGCCGCGCGCTCGGGCCCGGTCAGCGCGGTCAGATCGACCGCGCCCGCCGGGGCGCCGGCCAGGGCCAGGCTCAGCGCAAGGGCACGCCTCATCTGCGCTTCTTTGCCGTCTCGGCGGCGTTCAGGATGTCCTGGGCGCGCATCCAGCCCGGGCTGCCGCGGGGCAACAGCCCCTCGGCGCGCTTGGCATGGACCGCGGCATCCTTCAGCCGCCCGCCCAGCGCGTAGCGTTCGGCGGTGGCGACCGAGGCCATGCCTTTCTGCCCGGCGCGGGCATAGGCCACCGCCAGGTCGCGCAGCATGCGCGGGTCGTTGGGGTCGCGGGCGCGGGCCTTTTCCAGCGCGGCGAGCGCGCGTGAATTGCCCTGCGCGGTGTCCAGCGCCAGCAGCGCCCGCCCATAGCCCGCAATGATCAGCCCTTCGCGGGGGGCCAGTTCGACCGCGCGGCCATAGGCGTTGACGGCGGCGCCGGGGCGGCGGGATTCCAGCAGGATCTGGCCCTTCAACTCGTGCACGAACGGGTCGCTCGGGCGTTTTGCCACCAGCGCGTCCATTTCCGCCATCGCCTGCTGCGGCCGGGGCATCCGGTGATAGGCGATGGCACGGCGCATCAGCGCGATGTCGGACGTGTCGCCCTTGGCCGTCTTGCGCAGCGTGTAGGACGGGTTGCGCAGAAACGCCTCGAGCTTGCCGCGGGCGCGGGCGAACCAGTAATCGGCCTTGGGGTTGTCCTCGGCGCGGTCGCCATAGGCCGCGGCAAAGCCCTTGAGCGCGCGGATGCGGTCGCGCGACAGCGGGTGGGTGCGCACGTAGGGGTCCTGCCGGCCGGCGCTCAGCGCCTCTTGCCCGCGAAACAGCTCCAGCACGTCGACCATCGCCTGCGGGTCCACCCCGGCACCGGCCATGTAGCGCAGGCCGGCCTGGTCGGCCGAGCCCTCTTCGGCGCGGGTATGGGACAGAAACGCCCGCTGCGCGGCCGAGGCCGACCCCACGGCGAGCCCGGTGCCCGCCTTTGCATTGCCGGTCATCGCCACGGCGAGCGACATCAGCATTCCCATCGCCGCGGTGGAATTGGCACTGCGCAGATTGGCCAGCCGCCGGGTGATGTGACCATTGGCGATATGGGCGATCTCATGCGCGATCACCGCCTGCAATTCCTCGGCCCGGTCGAGCTTGAGCACCAGCCCCGAATGGATGAAGATCGTCCGCCCGTCCAGCACGAAGGCGTTCATCGAGCTGTCGTTCAGCAGCATCACCCGGACCGCGGCGGGGCTGAGGCCCGCGGCGCTGATCATCGGGCGGGCGAGTTCGCGCAAGGCGTATTCGATCTCGGCATCGCGGATCAGCGTCTGGGCGCGTGCCAAAGGGGCAAGGACCAGCGCCAGGACCAGCGCCAGCAGCATCGTTCTCGGGCGCAGGATCGCCGCCATTGACCTTTGCCCCCCGGGCTGGAAAAACCGCATCACTCGGGCAGCACCGTAGAGAGGGCAGGATGCGGGTTTCAAGGCGGGGCGAGGTCGATCCCTTCATTGTGATGGACGTGATGGAGGCCGCGCGCCGGGCCGAGGCAGCGGGCCGCGACATCGTGCACATGGAGGTCGGCCAGCCCGGCACCCCCGCGCCCGCAGGGGCCCGCGCGGCACTGGCCGCGGCGATGGAGCGCGAGGCGCTGGGCTACACCGTGGGCCTGGGCCTGCCGGCGCTGCGCGCGCGCATCGCCCGGCTTTACGGCGACTGGTACGATGTCGATCTGAACCCCGAGCGGGTGATCGTCACGCCGGGCTCTTCGGGCGCGTTCATCCTGGCCTTCACCTCGCTTTTCGACACCGGCGCGCGGGTGGGCATCGGCGCGCCCGGCTACCCGTCCTACCGCCAGATCCTCTCGGCGCTCGACCTGACGCCGGTGATGCTGGAATGTGCGCCCGAAAACCGGCTGCAACCGGTGCCGGGCGACCTGCCGGGCGATCTGGACGGGTTGATGGTGGCCTCTCCGGCCAACCCCTCGGGCACGATGCTGGACAAGCCCGCGCTCGCCGCGCTGATCGAGGCCTGCGCGGGGCAGGGCGCGGCCTTCATTTCCGACGAAATCTACCACGGCATCGAGTACGACAAGAAGGCCGTGACCGCGCTGGAGATCAGCGACGAGACCTATGTCATCAACTCGTTCTCCAAGTATTTCTCGATGACCGGCTGGCGCGTCGGCTGGATGGTCGTCCCCGAGGATCACGTCCGCCGGATCGAGCGGCTGGCGCAGAACCTTTTCATCTGCGCCTCGCACGCGGCGCAGGTGGTGGCGCTGGCCGCGATGGACTGCACCGACGAATTAGAGGCCAACATGGCCGTCTACCGCGAAAACCGCCGGCTGATGCTGGACGGTCTGCCAAAGGCCGGTTTCACGAAGATCGCGCCGCCGGACGGGGCGTTTTACGTCTATGCCGACGTGTCGGATCTGACCGAAGACAGCCGCGCCTTCGCCGCCGAGATCCTGCAGGAGGCCGGCGTGGCCGTGACTCCGGGGCTCGATTTCGATCCGGGGCGCGGGGCCGGCACATTGCGGTTTTCCTACGCCCAGTCGAGCGAGGCGATCGCCGAGGGGCTGGCGCGGCTGGAACGGTTCATGACGGCGCGGCGGGGCTGAGGCGTTTCGCGTGGCGCGCGCCGGCGCTATCATGGCACCAGGTCGGGACAACGGGGCAATGGGCAGGATTTTCGCGGCATTTTCGCTGGCGGCGGCGCTGGCCGTCTGTGCCGCCGGGGCCGGGGCCGAGGCGCTGTCGGCGCTGGCCCGGCCCGACGCCGCGCGTTCGTCGATCCGCGACGAGGGGCGGGGCGTGGTGCTGGACCTCTGGCTCAGCTTGCCCGTGCCCTACCGCGTCTTCACGCTCACCGATCCGCCGCGGGCGGTGGTCGATTTCAACGAGGTCGACTTTGCCGGATTCGATCCCGCCAGGCTGGCGCGCACGGACCGGGTGGGCGCGGTGCGCGCAGGCGCCCTGCGCCCGGGCTGGTCGCGGCTGGTGATGGAGCTGTCCGCGCCCCTTCCGGTGGACAGCGCCGAGATGCGGCGCGACAGCCGCACCGGCCGGGCGCGGCTGGTGCTCGGCCTTGGCGCCGCCGACGCCGATCGCTTTGCCGCGGCCAGCGGCACCGCCGGTCCCCGGCTCTTGGGGGTGCCCGAGCCCGCCGTCCTGCCGCCGCCGCGCCGGCGGCAGGACGGCAGCCGTGCCCTGCGCGTGGTGCTCGACCCCGGCCATGGCGGCATCGACCCCGGCGCCGAACGCGACGGGGTGCGCGAGGCCGACCTGATGCTGACCTTTGCCCGCGAGCTGCGCGAGGTGTTGCGCCGCGCGGGCATGGAGGTCAGCCTCACCCGCGACGACGATGTTTTCGTGCCGCTCGAACACCGTATTTCTATCGCGCGCATGGCCGGGGCGGATGTGTTCCTGTCGCTTCATGCCGATGCGCTGGCCGAAGGGCGGGCGTCGGGCGCCACGGTCTACACGATGTCCGAGACGGCGTCGGACCGGGCCTCGCAGCTCTTGGCCGAACGCCACGACCGCGACGAGTTGCTGGCCGGGGTCGATCTCTCGCGCCAGGGCGACCGCATCGCCAACATGCTGATGGACATGGTCCGCCGCGAGACCGTGCCGCGGTCGGACAAGCTGGCCGATGCGCTGGTCGCGGGGCTGACCGACAGCGTCGGGCGGATGCACAAGCGGCCGCGGCTCGAGGCGGCGTTCTCGGTGCTCAAGGCACCCGACATTCCCTCCGTGCTGATCGAATTGGGCTTTCTCTCTTCGGCGCAGGACCGCGCCGACCTGGCCTCGCCCGAATGGCGGGGCAGGGCGGCCCGGGGAATCGCCGCCGCGCTGGCCGCCTGGGCGGTCGAGGACGCGGCCGAGGCGTCGCTCTTGCGCCGCTAGGCGCTGCTCGGCCAGCGGCCGCGGGCAGGGCGGCGTGCAGCGGGCCGTCCGAGCGATGGATCCCGCGTGCCGCGCCCGAGGTTTCTCGATTGTGATCGAGATGGGGTGGAAAAAGACCGTCTCGGCGCGGCGTCGCTTTTGACCCGGCCCCGGCACGAGAGTATACAGGCGGGACGAACTCGGGGGCGCGCGTGCTTCGCTTTGTCTTTTCCTTCTTCGGGGCGCTTTTCAGCCTCGTGACGATCGGCGTTGTCGCCGCCGCGCTGATGATCGGCGCGGTGTTCTGGTTCTATGCCCGCGACCTGCCCGATCACGAAGACCTGGCGACCTACGCCCCCAAGACGATCAGCCGGATCTATTCCGGCGAGGGCCGGATGATCGACGAGTTCGCCGTCGAGCGCAGGCTTTTCGCGCCGGCCGAAGAGATCCCCGACCTGGTCAAGCAGGCCTTCATCTCGGCCGAAGACAAGAACTTTTACACCCACAAAGGCTATGACGCCCGCGGTATCGTTGCCGCCGGTATCGAGGCGGTCAAGACCCGCGGCCAGACCGTGCGCGGGGCCTCGACGATCACCCAGCAGGTGATGAAGAATTTCCTGCTCGGGGGCGAGCGCACCGGCGAGCGAAAGATCAAGGAACTGATCCTTGCCACGCGCATCGAAAAGACGCTGAGCAAGGAAAAGATCCTCGAACTTTACCTCAACGAGATCTTCCTCGGGCAGAACTCCTACGGCGTCGCCGCCGCGGCGCAGACCTATTTCAACAAGACCCTGTCCGAGCTGGAGCCGCAGGATGCCGCCTATCTGGCGGCCCTGCCCAAGGCGCCGTCGAACTATCACCCGGTGCGCGAGATGGATCGCGCGCTGGAACGGCGCAATTTCGTGCTGCGCGAGATGCGCGAGAACGGCTATCTCGACCAGGCCGCCTACGAGGCCGCGCGCGACGCGCCGCTCTTGACCGTGCAGAACGGCGACTACCCGCCGTTTCGCGATAGCCTGCCGCCGCGCGATTATTTCACCGACGAGATCCGCCGGCAGCTGTCGGAAGATTTCGGCGAGGGCGAGTTCTTCGGCGGCGGCCTGACGATCCGGGCCACGCTCGACCCCGAGATGCAGTCCGAGGCGGCGGTGTCGCTGCGCGCGGGGCTTGAGCAATACGACCGCGGCCTGGGCCAGTGGCGCGGCACCGGCAAGACCATCCCGGCCGACAGGCTGGGCACCGAGGCCGACTGGCGCGCGGCGCTCTCCGAGGTCGAGGTGGCGCGCGATATCTTTCTGCAGGATGCGTGGTATCCCGCGGTGGTGCTGGACATCGCCGACCAGAGCATGACGCTGGGCATCGAGGGGGTCGAGGGCACCGCCCAGGTGCCGCGCAAGGACATCGCCTGGATGCGCGGCAGCTTCGTCGACAATTTCCAGGTCGGCGACGTGGTGCATGTGCGCCGCATGACCGAGGACTCCGACGGCAGCTTCATCCGCTGGACGCTGCGGCAGGTGCCCGCGATCCAGGGCGGGTTCGTGGCGATGGACGTCAATACCGGCCGGGTGCTGGCGATGCAGGGTGGCTTTTCCTACCAGCACTCGGTGTTCAACCGCGCGACGCAGGCCACGCGCCAGCCCGGTTCGTCGTTCAAGCCTTTCGTCTATGCCGCAGCACTCGACAGCGGGTTTACGCCCGCCACGATCATCATCGATGCGCCCATCGAGGTGGATACCGGCGCCGGCATCTGGCGGCCCAGGAACGCCAGCAACAAGTTTTACGGCCCGACGCCGCTGAGAACCGGCATCGAGCGGTCGCGCAACCTGATGACCGTGCGCCTGGCGCAGGAGGTGGGGATGCGCACGGTGGCCGGCTATGCCGAGCGGTTCGGCGTCTACGACCGGATGAACCCCTACCTCGCCAATGCGCTGGGCAGCCAGGAAACCACGCTTTACCGCATGGTGTCGGCCTACGCGATGTTCGCCAATGGCGGCGAGCGGGTCGAGCCGACGCTGGTCGACCGGGTGCAGGACCGTTGGGGCAACACGATCTACCGCCATGACCCGCGCGAATGCACCGATTGCAGCGTGGCCGCCCTGCCGCGTGGCCGCGCTCCCCAGATCGTTTCGCGCCGCGACAGGGTGATCAACGCGATCACCGCCTACCAGCTGACGTCGATGATGCGCGGCGTGGTCGAGCGGGGCACGGCGGCGGGCCGGGTCAATCTCGGTGTGCCGACCGCGGGCAAGACCGGCACAACCAACGACGCGCGCGACGTGTGGTTCGTCGGCTTCACCTCGAATATCGTCGCGGGCTGCTACATGGGGTACGACCAGCCGCGCCCGCTGGGGCGGGGGGCTTACGGCGCATCGATGTGCGGCCCGGTCTTCAACCAGTTCATGAAGAAGGCCACGGCCAAATACGGTGGCGGCCCGTTCGAGGTTCCGCCCGGCGGCCATTTCATCAAGATCGACCGCTACACCGGCGCGCGGCTGCCGAACGAGGCCGGCGGCGCCGATGTCGTGGCGGAATACTTCCGCGACGGCGAAGAGCCGATCTTCGGCATGGGCGCGCTGGTCGACGGCGGCTTTGCCATGGGCGCCAACCTGCCGCTCTTCGAGCGGGGCGAGGCCGATGCGGGCGCGCAGGAGGTGACCACCTCGACCGGGCGCAAGACCACGGTCGGGCCAAAGGCCACCTTTGGCACGCTGTCCTCGGGCGGGCTTTACTGAGCTTGCCCGCCGGCGCGCGCCGGGCTATCACGCCCATCTGACAACCAGATCAACCGAGGCAAGGGCCGATGCGTGCAGACGCGCAGAACACCGTTGAGGATATCCGCAAGTCGCTGAAGCTGCTGGCGCAGCGCATGGACTGGGACACCGCCGAGCACCGGCTGGAAGAGTTCAACGCCATGGCCGAGGACCCCGACCTGTGGAACGACCCCGCGCGCGCGCAAAAGCTGATGCGCGAGCGGCAGATGCTGGTCGACGCCATCGACACCTACAAGGGCATCAGCCAGGACATGGAAGACAATGTCGAGCTGATCGAGCTTGGTGAGATGGAAGGCGACGACGAGGTTGTAAGAGAGGCCGAGACGGCGTTGAAGGTGCTGAAGGAAAAGGCCGCGCAGAAAGAGCTCGAGGCGCTTCTGGACGGCGAGGCCGACGGCAACGACACGTTCCTCGAAATCAACTCGGGCGCGGGCGGCACCGAATCCTGCGACTGGGCCTCGATGCTGGCGCGGATGTATGTGCGCTGGGCGGAAAAGCACGGCTACAAGGTCGAGCTGCAATCCGAGAGCGCGGGCGAAGAGGCGGGCATAAAATCCGCCACCTACAAGATTTCCGGCCCCAACGCCTATGGCTGGCTGAAATCGGAATCGGGCGTGCATCGCCTGGTGCGGATCTCGCCCTATGACAGCGCGGCGCGTCGGCATACCTCGTTCTGCTCGGTCTGGGTCTACCCGGTGGTCGACGACAATATCGAGATCGAGGTGAACCCCGCCGATGTCCGCGTCGATACCTACCGGTCCTCGGGGGCGGGCGGCCAGCACGTCAACACGACCGACTCGGCGGTGCGCATGACCCATATCCCGACGGGCATCGTGGTGACCAGCTCCGAGAAATCCCAGCACCAGAACCGCGACATCGCCATGAAGGCGCTGAAATCGCGGCTCTACCAGTTGGAGCTGGACAAGCGCAACGCCGATATCACCGCCCAGCACGAGGCCAAGGGCGAGGCCGGCTGGGGCAACCAGATCCGGTCTTACGTGCTGCAGCCCTACCAGATGGTCAAGGATCTGCGCACCGGGGTGGAAACCTCCGACACCCAGGGCGTGCTGGACGGCGATCTCGACCCGTTCATGGCCGCGACGCTGGCGCTGGACGTGGCGGGCAAGAGCCGCGCCGAGGCGCAGGCCGAGGAATAAAGCCTTCGGCGCAGCCGGGAATCGCATGTAAACTCCCCCCGAATGCGACGAAAGAGCGCATAAGGGAGGAAGCCATGTCCGATATGTCGGGGGCCGTCGCGTCGCCCAAACCCGATATCCAATCCGTCACGCTGGACGACCTGCGCGCCGCGCTGGCCGCGGGATGGCGCGATTTCCGTACCGCACCGGCCTTCGGCCTGTTCTTCAGCTCGGTCTACGTCCTCGGCGGGCTGGCGCTGGTCTATTTCGGCGCGGGCACCGTCGCCTGGACGTTGATGCTTTCGCTCGGCTTTCCGCTGATCGCGCCCTTTGCCGCGGTCGGGCTTTACGAGGTCAGCCGCCGGATGGAGCGGGGCGAGGCGCTGTCATGGCCCGGGGTGCTGGGGGTCGTCCTGCGCGAAAAGGACAGGCAACTGCCCTGGGCGGGGGCGATCATCGTCTTTGCCTTCCTGTTCTGGACCTTTCTCTCCCACATGGTCTTTGCGCTGTTCATGGGGCTGAGCGTGATGACCAATATCAGCTCGTCCTGGGAGGTGTTCTTTACCTCCAACGGGCTGGCGATGATCGGCACCGAACTGGTGCTGGGCGGCTGCTTTGCGTTTCTTCTGTTCGGGCTGACGGTGGTCAGCTTTCCGCTGATGCTGGACAAGGAAATCGACTTCATGACGTCGATGCTGCTCAGCCTCGAAACGGTGCGCCGGAACCTCGCCGTGATGCTGAGCTGGGCCGCGATCATCGCGGCGCTCTTGTTCGCCGGGATGCTGCCGGCCTTTCTGGGGCTTTTCGTGGTGCTGCCGGTGCTGGGGCACGCCACCTGGCACCTGTATCGCCGCGCGCTGAGCACCCCCTGACCGCTGGGCGTTGAAACGAAAAAGGCATCGCCTGCAAGGCGATGCCTGAAACTGTTGCCGCGATGCGTGACGTCTAGCCCTTGGGGGCGGGCGCCTTTTGCGCGGTCTGCTGACCGCCCTGGCCCTGCTGACCGCCCTGGCCCTGCGCCGCCGCCGGTTTCTGGGCCGGTTGCTGCTGCTGGGCCGGGCGCTGGGCCGGCTGCGGTTGCTGCGGCTTGCGCTGGGCACCGGTGTTCAGCGGGTCGTCCTGACGCTGTACCGAGCCCTCGAAATGGGCGCCGCTTTCGATCGCGATGGTCTTGTGGATGATGTCGCCCTCGACGCGGGCGGTCGAGGTGAGTCGCACCTTGAGGCCACGCACGCGGCCCACCACGCGGCCGTTGACCACGATGTCGTCGGCCACCACCTCGCCGCGGATCGTGGCGCCTTCGCCCACGGTCAGCATGTGCGCGTTGATGTCGCCCTCGACGGTGCCTTCGACCTGGATGTCGCCGGTGGTCTTGAGGTTGCCGGTCACCGTCAGGTCGGTCGACAGAACCGACGCCGGCGGCTTTGCCTTGGGGGCGGCGGCGGTGTCGGGGCGGGGCGCCATGGCCGATTCGGGCATTCTCGGTTTCTCCGCATCGCCAGTCTGTTTGGGGCCGGGTTCGTTGATTCTGTTCTTAGAAAACATCTCTGGCTGCCTTGATGTAGGTCATCGGATTCACGGGTGTGCCGCTGACGCGCACCTCGTAGTGCAGATGCGTCCCGGTCGAACGGCCAGAGCTTCCCATATCACCGATCCTGTCGCCGCGCGAGACCCTTTGGCCCTCTGTCACGCGAAGTTTCGCCATGTGCCCGTAGAGGGTTTCGATGCCGAACTCGTGCCGGATCTCCACCATGCGGCCATAGCCCGAGACCCAGCCGGCCTTGGTCACGACGCCGTCGGCGGTGGCGTAGATCGGCGTGCCGTAATCCGAGGCGAAATCGGCGCCCTCATGCATACGGTAACGCCCGCTGGTGGGGTGGCTGCGCATGCCGAAGGGGCTGGTGAAGCGGAAGGACGATTTCAGCGGTGTCGCAAAGGGCGCCTTTTCGGCGGCCATGCGGTACATGTTCAGACGGTCGAGGCGCGATATCAGCCCCGCGCTGCGCATCTCGTCGGGGTGGGGCTCGGTGCCCTTGGTCGAGAGAGACAGCGGCGTAAGCGGCCCGCCGATTCCCGAATAGCCCTTGCGCACGGCTTCGATCAGGCTGTCGGGTTTCAGGCCGGCGGCGCGGAACATCTTGTCCAGCGGCTCGACCGAGACCGCCAGCGCCTCTTCGAGCTGGGTAAAGATGCGGTCGTTGCGTTCGCCGGTCAGGCGCTGCTCGTAGGCCAGCGCCTCGGCCAGTTCGTAGGCGGCCGCGGCGTCGGCGAGGGCTTGATCGCGTTCGCGCGCGGTCTGCTCCAGCGCGGCGGAGAGAAAGCCAAGCGCGGCTTCGGCATTCGTCGCGCGCGCGGCGACCCGGCGCTCGGGGCCGGTGTCGTCGTCCAGCGCCGCGGCCAGGCGCGCTGTCTCGGCGCGGGCCTCATCGCGTTCGGCCATCACGCTGCGCAGGGTGGTCTGGATCACCTCGATGCCGGTTTCCAGCTCCTTGCGCCTGTCTTCCGAGGCCAAGAGCGCCGACTGCATCTTGGACACCTCCGCCAGCGCGAGGTTGAACCGTTCCTGCGCGGCCTGGGCTTCTGTCGCGCGGTTGTCGCGCTCCAGCGCCAGGGCGTTCAGCCGTTCCTCGTATAGCGATTGTTCGCGTTGCGCCTGGTCGCGCAGGTTGCCCGCGCCGACGTTGTCCATCAGCAGGACCGCGGTTGCCACCATTGCCCAGCCGACGACAAGCGCGCTGCCGGCGAAGGCGATGAACTGCGTCGCGGGACTGAGCCGGATGAACCGGGTCTCGCTATCGCTACGCAAAAACAGGCGTTGTTCGGGAAGCATGCGTTCGAGCGCATGGTCGATGCGGTGTATAAATCGCGACGTCAATGCCTGTGCCCCATCTGCCCAACTTGTCCAAAGGTCAGACGCGCCCGCCCGGCGCCGTCGCCGGGGGAGTATCCCTCAGCCTGTCTGCCTTCAAGATTTTTAACCGAAGCTACATGGTTTTGCCGATGGGGGGTCTCGAAATGGGCGGAATCATGCCGATGTCGCCGCGGGGTTGCGCCAAAACCACGATACGATCGTCGCCGGCCGGCGACCGCCCGAGGCACTCCGGGGCGCGGCCGAGCGACCGGCCCGCGCCCTGAGCGCCCGCAATCACAGGGCGCGGACGGCCTCCAGCACCTCTTCGGCATGGCCCGGCACCTTGACCTTGCGCCAGACGCGGGCGATTTGGCCCGTGCCGTCGATCAGGAAGGTCGCGCGTTCGATGCCCATGTAGGTCTTGCCGTACATCTTCTTTTCCACCCATGTGCCGTATTGCTCGCACACGTCGGCTTCGGCGTCCGACAGCAGCGGCACCGCAAGCTCGTGCTTGGCGACGAACTTGTCATGTTTGGCCACCGTGTCTTTCGAGATGCCGAAGACCTTGACGCCGGCGGCCTCGAACTCGGAGATCAGCCCGGTAAAGGCGATGGCTTCCTTGGTGCAGCCGGACGTGTCATCCTTGGGGTAGAAGTACAGAACGACGGGCGCGGGGCGCAGCGCGGACAGCGTGACCGTCTCGCCGCCGTCGCGGGGCAGGGTGAAATCGGGGGCGGTGTCGCCGGTATCGGGCATGGTCATGATCCTTGATTTCTTGCAATGCAGCCTTTCCGGGCGCTATGGCCCGGTGGAACATAACCGCGAACGCCCCCCGGGCAAGGGCGGGCCGCGGGATGCCGTGAGATGACCGAGACCGACCGCCCGACCGATCCGCAAACGGATATCGACGCCCAGCGCCGGTTCGGCCTGTGGCTGCTCTTGAGCCTTGCGATGCTGGCGGGCCTGGCGGGCCTCGCCGGGCTGGCGCTGACCGGGCGCACGGTCAGCCTGCCCGAATTCGTGACCGAGCGTATCGAGGCGCGGCTGAATGCCGGGCTGGCGCCCGCCGAGCTGCGGCTGGGCGGTGTCGATGTCTTCGTCTCGCGCCGCCTCCGTCCCGAGGTGCACCTGCGCGAGGTGGCGGTGTTCGACGCCACCGGCCGCCCCGTGGCGCGCCTGCCCGAGCTGTCGGCCCGCATCGCGCCGGGCCCCGCGATGCAGGGCCGGCTGATGCTGCGCGAGGTGGCGCTGACCGGGGCCGAGCTCACGCTGCGCCGGGCGCCGGACGGGCGCATCGACCTGGCCTTGGGCCAGACCGGCGCGGCGGTGACCTCTGGGGCGAGCCTGGCCGCGGTGCTGGACCAGATCGACCGGGCGTTTCAGGCGCCGGCGCTCGCGGCGGTGGAAAACCTGAGTGTCGAGGCGCTGGGCCTGACCTACGAGGACGCGCGCTCGGGCCGCATCTGGCGCATCGACGACGGGCTGATGACGCTGGAACAGGACGATGCCGAGGTGGCGTTGCGCGTCTTCTTCTCGCTCGAGGGCGGGGCCGAGCGGCCGGCCGAATTCGCCGTCACCTTCGTCAGCGCCAAGGGCTCGCCCGCCGCGCGGATGTCGACCAATTTCTCCGCGGTGCCGGCGGGCGATATCGCCACCCAGTCGCCGGCGCTGGCCTTCCTGTCGGTGATCGACGCTCCGATCTCGGGCGCGCTGCGCACCGAGGTCGATGCCAGCGGCAGTCTCGGGCAGCTTTCGGCAGCGCTGGAAATCGGCGCGGGGGCGCTGAAACCCGTCGAGGGCGCGCCGCCCATCGGGTTTACCTCGGGAAAGAGCTATTTCTCCTACGCCCCCGATGAGGCCAAGATCGTATTCGACGAGATCGCGCTCGACACCGAGCTGCTGCGCCTGCGCGCCGATGGCCATGCCTACCTGACCGATACCGGCCCCGGCGGCTGGCCCGAGACGCTGGTGGCCCAGATGGGCCTGCGCGAGGTCGTCTTCAGCCCCGAAGGCGTGTTCGACGCGCCGGCGCGGTTCAACGGCGGTGCGCTCGACCTCAAGCTCGCGCTCGACCCGTTCACCGCCACGATAGGGCAGGCGGTGCTGACCGACGACGCGCACAGCTATCGCGGCGCGGGCACTGTGGCCGCGGCGGCCGACGGCTGGCGCGTGTCGGTCGATGCCGAACTGGACGAGATCACCGATGCGCGGCTCTTGTCGCTCTGGCCCGTGGGTCTGGTCCCGGCCACCCGCGACTGGTTCTCACGCAATGTCGACGGCGGCACGCTGTTTGACGTGCACGCCGCCGTGCGGCTCGCCCCCGGTGCGCCGGCGCGCCTGTCGCTCGACCACGAATTCCGCGATGCCACGGTCAGCGTCTTGCGGGATTTCCCGCCGGTCCTCGGCGGGCAGGGCTATGGCACGCTGTCCCAGGAGGGCTATACGCTGGTGGTCGAGAAAGGGCGGGTCGAGGCGCCGCAGGGCGGCTTGGTCGATGTCGCGGGTTCGGTGCTGCGCCTGTCCGATCTCGGCCAGCGGCCGGTGCGGGCGACGATCACGCTTGCGCTCGACAGTGCGATACCGGCGGTTCTGTCGCTGATCGACGCGCCGCCGCTGCGGCTGTTGCGCAATGCCGACATCGGCCCCGGCATTGCCGCGGGCCGCGCCGAGATCGCCGCGGAGGTGAACCTGCCCATCAAGCACGGGCTGCGGCCCGCGGACGTGGATTTTCGATTTGACGGTACCCTGCACGGCATGCGTTCGGAGGTGCTGGTACCGGGCCGGGTGCTGGCCGCCGACGCGATACGCGTCCGGGGCGACAGGGCGGGGCTGTCGCTCTCCGGGGCGGCCACGCTGGACGGGGTGCCGCTCAGCGTCGCCTGGCAGCGGTCCGGCGACGGGCCGGGCCGTGTCGAGGGCACTGTCGAGCTGTCGCAGCGCACGGCCGAAACCTTCGGTCTGGGCCTGCCTGCGGGCAGCCTGTCGGGCGCGGCGGCGGGCGCCTTTACCCTGTCGCTCGACCCCGCGGCCCCCCGCTTTACGCTGGAGAGCGATCTCAACCGGCTGGCCATCTCGGTGCCGGGGCTAGGCTGGTCGAAGCGGGCGAACGCCACCGGGCGGCTCAGCGTCGAGGGGCGGCTGGGCGATGCGCCGGCGATCGAGCGGCTGGCGATCTCGGCGCCGGGGCTCGACGCCGAGGGGCGGGTGACGCTGCGCCCCGGCGGGGCGCTCGATAGCGCCAGCCTGACGCGGCTGCGCGTCGGCACCTGGCTTGAGGGCGGGGCCACGATCACCGGTCGCGGGGCGGGGCGGGCGCCTGCCATCGCGCTGACCGGCGGCCGCGTCGATCTGCGCGATGCGCCCTTCGGCCGGGGCGGCGGCGGGCCCGGCGGGCCGATCCGGCTGGAGCTGGACGAGGTCGTGGTGGCCGAGGGGCTGGTGCTGAACGCCGTGACCGGCGAGCTGTCGCCTGACGGCGGGCTGAACGGTGCGATCCGCGCCCGGCTGAACGGCACGGCACCGATCGAGGCCACGCTGGCCCCCTCGGCGGAGGGCACGGCGGTCGAGGTGCGCGCGGCGGATGCGGGGGCGGCGCTCAGCGCGCTGGGCGCCTTTGGCAAGGCCCGCGGCGGCGCGCTCGACCTCACGCTGACGCCGACAGGGCGGCCTGGCGAATATTCCGGTCGGTTGGGCATCGAAAACGTGCGGGTGCGCGGGACATCGGTGCTGACCGAGCTCTTGTCGGCGATGAGCGTGGTCGGGCTGATCGACATCCTCTACGGCGAGGGGCTGATGTTCTCGGAGGTCGACGCCCGCTTCCGCTTGACGACGCAAGCAGTGCAGATCACGAGGGGCAGCGCGGTGGGCCCGTCGCTGGGCATCTCGATGGCGGGGGTCTACCGCATGGATACCAAGAGGTTGGACATGCAGGGCGTGGTCTCGCCGATCTACATGCTGAACTCGATCGGTTCGGTCCTGACGCGCAAGGGCGAGGGTTTGTTCGGCGTCAACTACCGCCTGGTGGGCGACGCAAACGCCCCGCAGGTGCGCGTGAACCCGCTGTCGATCCTGACACCGGGCATGTTCCGCGAGATCTTTCGCAGCGCGCCACCCCAGGGGGCCGGTCAGTGAAGCTGTCGGATTTCGATTTCGACCTGCCCGAGGCGCTGATCGCCACGCGGCCGGCCCGCCCGCGCAGCGCCGCGCGGATGCTGGTGGCCGAGGGCGACGCGATAGACGACCTTCACGTGCGCGACCTGCCGGACCTGCTTCGGCCCGGCGACCGGCTGGTGCTGAACGACACCAAGGTGATCGCGGCCCGGCTGACCGGCACCCGGCGGCGCGACACCGCCCAGGGGCCGGTCGAGGCACGCGTCGAGATCACCCTGATGGCGCCCGACCCCGCGGGGCGCTGGCGGGCGATGGCCAAGCCGCTGCGCAAGTTGAAAGAGGGTGAGACCGTCGTCTTCTCCGACGCGCTCCGCGCCGAGGTCGCCGTCAAGACCGACGAGGACGTGACGCTTGCCTTCAACCTCGACGGCGCGGATTTCGACACCGCGCTGGCCGCGGCGGGGGCGATGCCGCTGCCGCCCTACATCGCGGCCCGCCGGCCCGCCGACGACCGCGACCGCGAGGATTACCAGACGGTCTGGGCGGCCCGCACCGGCGCGGTGGCCGCGCCCACGGCGTCGCTGCATTTCGACGAGGCGCTGCTCGCGGCGCTAAAGGGCAGGGGCGTGGGGTTTACCCATGTCACCCTGCATGTCGGGGCGGGCACCTTTCTGCCGGTCAAGGTCGACGATGTCAGCCGCCACAGGATGCACGCCGAATGGGGCGAGGTGACGCAAGCGGCCGCCGACGAGATCAACGCCGCGCGCGCCGCCGGGGGCCGCATCATCCCCGTGGGCACCACCGCGCTGCGCCTGATCGAGACCGCGGCGGACCCCGCCGGGCAGCTGCATCCCTGGCAGGGCGAGACCGACATCTTCATCCGCCCGGGCTATCGCTTTCGCATCACCGACGCGCTCATCACCAACTTCCACCTGCCGCGCTCTACCCTGCTGATGCTGGTGTCGGCGCTGATGGGGGTCGGCACGGTGCGGCGCATTTATGCCCACGCCGTGGCCGAGAGATATCGCTTCTTTTCCTATGGCGATGCCTCGCTTCTGATCCCCGAAGACGAAACGCGACGCGCGCAGGTCGCTGGCGGGCATTTGCATCCTGCCCAAGAGCCCTAGACAGGCGGCAAAAGTCGCAAACTACGGGCAGGCGTTATTATGATTAGGGTCTTGGCAGGCTCCTGGGCACTGATGCTCGGCATGCTGCTGCTGATGGTCGGCAACGGCATCCAGGGCACGCTCTTGGGCATCCGCGGCGGCATCGAGGGATTTTCCACCTTCGAGATGTCGCTGGTGATGTCTGCGTATTTCGTGGGCTTTCTCGGGGGATCGCAACTGGCGCCCGAGATGATCCGCCGGGTCGGGCATATCCGCGTCTTCGCCGCGCTTGCCTCGCTGATCTCGGCGGTGCTGATCCTTTACCCCGCGCTCGCCCATCCGGTCAGCTGGACGGTGGGCCGGGTGCTGATCGGCTTTTGCTTTTCGGGCGTCTACGTCACCGCCGAAAGCTGGCTCAACAACTCGGCCACCAACGAGACGCGGGGCCAGACGCTGTCGCTTTACATGATCGTGCAGATGGCCGGCATCGTCTCGGCCCAGGGGCTGTTGCTGATCGCCGACCCGGCGGGGTTCATCCTGTTCATCATCCCCTCGGTGCTGGTCTCGATCTCGTTCGCGCCGATCCTTCTGTCGGTCGGCCCCACGCCCGCCTTCGAGGCCACCAAGCCGATGAGCCTGCGTGCATTGGTACGCATCTCGCCCACCGGCGCGATCGGCATGTTCCTGGTGGGCGGCGTCTACTCGGCGCAGTTCGGCATGGCCGCGGTCTTCGGCACCGCGGCGGGGCTGAGCGTGGCGCAGATCTCGGGCTTTATCGCCGCGATCTTTCTGGGCGGGCTGCTGCTGCAATTCCCCATCGGCTGGCTGTCGGACCGGATGGACCGGCGGATGCTGATCCTGGGTGCGGCGGCCATCGGCGGCACCGCCGCGGTGGTCGCCGCGCTGGTGGGCGATACCTACCCGGCGCTGCTGGCCGCGGCCTTTGTGATCGGGGGGATGTCGAACCCGCTTTACGCGCTGCTGATCGCCTATACCAACGACTATCTTCAACCCGAAGACATGGCGGCGGCCTCCGGCGGTCTGTTGTTCATCAACGGGGTCGGCGCGATCATCGGGCCGGTTGCAACCGGCTGGATGATGGGCTTGATCGGGCCGCACGGCTTTTTCCTCTATCTCGCGGGGCTGATGCTGACGCTTGCCGCCTACGCCGCCTACCGCATGACGCAGCGCGCCGCCGTGCCGGTCGACGAGACCGCGACCTACGCGCCTGTCATGCCGTCCTCGACGCCTGTCGCGGTGGAGGCGGCGCAGGAATATGCCCTGGAAGCCGCACATGACGAAGAAGAGCCGGTAATTGCAGCAGAATAAGCGCCTGGCGGTTGCGCGCGCCGGCTGAATCTGAAACCATCCCAACACGCCCGGTTCTGACCGGGCAGGCCGGGCAGGACGAGGAGGAGACGAGACGATGCCGCGCCAAGACGAGATCATCGACTTCTGGCTGAAAGAGGTCGGGCCCAAGGGATGGTATGGCGGCGGCGAAGAGCTCGACACCGAAATCCGCACCCGGTTCAAGTCCGACTGGGAATCCGCCCATGCCGGCGAATACCACGAATGGCCCACCAACCCGCGCGGGGCCATGGCCTACCTGATCCTGACCGACCAGTTGCCGCGCAACATGTTCCGCGGTGACTGGCGTTCCTTTGCCACCGACGTTCTGGCGCGCGCCGCGGCCAAGCAGGCGATCGAGCACCATTTCGACATGCGCTTTCCCGAGCCCGAGCGGCAGTTCTTCTACCTGCCGCTGATGCATTCGGAATGCCTGATGGACCAGGACCGTTGCGTCCGCCTGATGCTGACCCGGATGCCCGAGACCGGCGCCGAGAACCTGCTGCACGCCAAGGCGCACCGCGAGGTGATCCGCCGCTTCGGCCGCTTTCCCACCCGCAACGAGGCGCTGCACCGCGGCTCGTCCGACCCCGAGGTCGCGTTCCTCGACCAGGGCGGCTACGGCCGCTGCGTGGAAGAGCTGCGCGCCGCCTCTTGAGGGCCGCAACCCGCGGATCGTGATGTTGGCGCAAAGCCGGGTTCCGTTTCATTGATGTGAGGCGGCGCATGGTTTAGCGTTGAACAAATTCGCGAACAGGAGGGCGCCATGGCGGCCAAGAGCTTCGACATGATCGTGATCGGCGCCGGGCCCGGCGGATATGTGGCCGCGATCCGCGGCGCGCAGCTGGGCCTCAAGGTCGCCATCGTCGAGCGTGAGCACCTGGGCGGGATATGCCTCAACTGGGGCTGCATCCCGACCAAGGCGATGCTGCGGTCTGCCGAGGTGTTTCACCTGATGCACCGCGCCAAGGAATTCGGTCTCAAGGCCGAGGGGCTGGGCTATGATCTCGACGGGGTGGTCAAACGCTCGCGCGGGGTGGCCAAGCAGCTTGCCTCCGGCGTCGGGCATCTGCTGAAAAAGAACAAGGTAACCGTCGTCATGGGCGAGGCCACGCTGCCCGCCAAGGGCAAGGTCGCGGTCAAGACCGACAAGGGCAGCGAAGAGATGACCGCGCCGACCATCGTGCTGGCAACCGGGGCGCGGGCGCGCAAGCTGCCGGGGCTGGAGCCCGACGGCGAGCTTGTCTGGGCCTATAAGAAGGCGCTGGTGCCGCCACGGATGCCGAAAAAGCTGCTGGTCATAGGCTCGGGCGCCATCGGCATCGAATTCGCCAGCTTCTACAACACGCTCGGCGCCGAGACGACCGTGGTCGAGGTGATGGACCGCATCCTGCCGGTGGAAGATGCCGAGATTTCGGCCTTCGCCAAGAAGGCGTTCGAGAAGCAGGGGATGACGATCCGCGAAAAGGCCACGGTGAAAAAGCTCGACCGGGGCAAGGGCACGGTGACGGCGCATATCGAACAGGGCGGCAAGACCGCGACCGAGGAATTCGACACGGTGATCTCGGCGGTCGGCATCGTCGGCAATGTCGAGGGGCTGGGGCTGGAAGAGCTGGGCGTCCAGGTCGACCGCACCCATGTGGTCACCGACGAATACTGCCGGACCGGCGTCGAGGGGCTATTTGCCATCGGCGACGTGGCCGGCGCGCCCTGGCTGGCGCACAAGGCCAGCCACGAGGGGGTGATGGTGGCCGAACTGGCGGCGGGCGGGCACCCGCATGCGGTAAAGCCCGACAGCATCGCCGGCTGCACCTATTGCCAGCCGCAGGTGGCCAGCGTCGGGATGACCGAGGCGCAGGCCAAGGACAAGGGCTACGAGGTCAAGGTCGGCCGCTTCCCCTTTATCGGCAACGGCAAGGCGATTGCCCTGGGCGAGCCCGAGGGGCTGATCAAGACGGTGTTCGACGCCAAGACCGGCGAGCTTTTGGGCGCGCACATGGTCGGCGCCGAGGTGACCGAACTGATCCAGGGCTACGTGGTGGGCCGGCAGCTTGAGACCACCGAGGCCGACCTGATGGAAGCCGTCTTCCCGCACCCGACGCTGTCGGAAATGATGCACGAGTCGGTGCTCGATGCCTGGGGGCGGGCGATCCACTTCTAGGGGCGGCATGCTACGGGCCGGTGCCGGCGCGGCTTGCGGTTCGCCCGTGCCCAATGGCCACTACGGGCGCAGACAGGCCAGATGCCGCGCCCGGTATCGTCGACACCTGAGCCGGGCGAGGCTGCAAAGGTCTGCCCTCACCCTGGCCGGTCGAACCTGCCCTTGCCGACACGACCTGCCGGTTTATCCATTTCGCCGGGACGGTCTGCGCGCTTGCTGCCCGCGGGTCACGATCTGTTGTCTCTTGCAACGCGCCGCTTATAGTCGTTGAAGCGGGCCCCGATCGCCTCGCCGTCATGGTTCGGACCAGACCAGCCGAAGTGCCTGTTGGAAGTCGACGGCAACCGTAGTTTCCAGAGGTGATTGTTGTCATGAGATTTCTTCCACTCCGCGCCCTGCTTGCGGCCGCCGTGCTGTGCGGAACGGTGGTGGTGGGCGCACCGGCCGCGCAGTCGCAGGATATCGAATTCGGTCCGGGCCTTCGGTCTGTCGATTTCGCCGATGTCTTTGACAGCTCCGTCAAGGCGCGCGCGCGCATGTGGCACGCGTTCTATCGCGCCGGGATCAGGACAATCGTGGTTTCCCAGGGCCTGATATCACCCTATGCCCCGGATCATTCGCGGCGGCCCAGCCGGACCTACCTGTCAGACGGTCAGCTCAAAGACCTGCGCGACACGCTCAACCGCGGACCGTCGACAAAGGACGATTTCCACCTCACCTACGTTGCTGGATACGGTCTGGGCGCCAAGGCCTGCCGGCAGGGATCGACCCCGTCGGAAATCGCCACCGCCGCCGCGGAGTGGGAATTCGAGAACATCGTCTCCCGCGTGCTGGACAGCGGCGTACCGATCCGCGCCATCGATGTGGACGGGCCGTTTCTGCGCGTGATGGAGGGCTCTAGGAAAGCCTTCAGTTGCGCCCTCTCTCCCGCCACCAAGGGGGTTTCCTCTGCGGCGTCGGCCCGGATCGCGCTAAGCTACATGAAGCGCCTGCGCGACCTGACCGATGCGCATGTCACGAACAGTTCGGCCGGGGTGAAGGTCGAGATGGCATTGCTGATCAACCTTCCCAACTGGCGGGTCGGCGGATACCCGGCGTTGAGAACCGCCGGTGCCACGGGAGATCTGGTGACCGACGTATTGGCCGAGTTCGGAAAGGCCATGAGGGCCGACAAGACCCGGCCGCTGCATCTGAGCGGCGCCGTGATCGACTATCCGTACCCTCTGGCAAGATCCCGACCGGCGGCGTTCAAGGCGAAATCGGAACGCCTTTTGGCCGGCCTCCGAGCGTTGCCGCGCACGACGGCAAAGCTGACCTTCATTGCCAACACCCATTACGCGCTGGACCCCTACGAGACAGAGAAAAATGCCCGTGGCTATGCCGGTACGGTGCGATGCGTCTGGTCCGACTACAGGGATATTTCGGAAGGCAGCCTGCCGTATCTGCCCTATGAAAACGCGCGGGGAACGAAGATGCCGGCCGATTGCATGGCGGCACAGAACGCCGCCGACGAAAGATACTGGGATGAATCGGCGCGTTTCGCGGACGAGATCATGTCGGGCGCCTGGCTGGGCAATAGCGTCGACCTCAAGGATGTCTCGGCGGTGCGTTTCATGTCCTGGCACGAAATGCCGGCCAGCTCGCTCTCGACAATGAATCGCACGCTTCGCTACAAGCTATATGGAAACTGAGGGATCGCCGCCGGGTGGCGCGCCGTCGCAGGCAGGGCCGGAACAACCGCTTTCGCCGAGCGTCCTATTTCACGACCGGTCCGCCGGCCTCCAGCCAGTTGCGGAACACGCCCAGTTCCATCACGTCGGAATAGCCCATCTTCATCAGCATTCGCGCCGCCCGGGCGGAGATGTCGCCGAGATGGCAGAACACCACCACCGGCATTTCGCGGGTCAGTTTGGGCGAGTAATGGGGGCTATTGGGGTTGGCCGCGTGGCGGATGAATTCCAGCGGCACATGCACCGCACCCGGCACTGCGCCGCCGCGCTTGATCTCGTGCGGCTTGCGCACGTCCAGCATCAGCACCTCGCCGTTGGCATGGCGGCTGACCGCCGTCTTGCCGTCGATCTGGGCGACGGTGGGGAAGAGGCGTTCCAGAAGGTCCATGATCGGTCTCCTTGTGACAGGGCTAACGTTCGCAGCGGCCGCCGGCGCGCTGCCAGTCGTTGAGCGAGCCCAGGTTGTAGACCCGCGCGTAGCCCATCTTCATCAAAATCCGCCCGGCAAAGACCGAGCGGCTGCCGCTGGCGCAATAGATCGCCACGGGCACGTCCGGCTTGAGGCCCGGATGGCATTTGGGGTTTTTGGGGTCGGCTTTCGCGCGCAGAAAGCGCACCGGGATATGGACGGCGCCGTTGGCCTTGCCGCTGCGCTCCACCTCGATATCCGAGCGGATGTCGAGCAGCGTCAACTCGCCCGCCTCGGCGCGCATCACGGCGTCGGGTCCGGCAATCCGTTCCACCGGTGGAAAGATCCTGCGGATCAGCTCGAATATCGCCACGGCGCCCCTCGCGGTTTCGTGGGGCTGACTATACAAGCGGCCTGCCTCAGCGGAAGGCGGTTTTGCCGGACGCCTTGCCGCAGGGCCGCGCGTTCTTGACTTGTTCTCATTTTTAAGTTGGAGACTCGGGCGGTCTCAACTATCTCTTAACCGGTGAACCGGGGGGCTTGATGGCCGAGCTGAAACAGATCGAGGTGCGCGGCGCGCGCGAGCACAATCTCAAGGGCATCGACGTGGACATTCCGCGCGACGCGCTGGTAGTGATCACCGGGCTGTCGGGCTCGGGCAAGTCCTCGCTGGCCTTCGACACGATCTATGCCGAGGGTCAGCGCCGGTATGTCGAAAGCCTCTCGGCCTATGCGCGGCAGTTCCTCGACATGATGGAAAAGCCGGATGTCGACCATATCTCGGGCCTGTCTCCCGCGATCTCGATCGAGCAGAAGACAACGTCGAAAAACCCCCGCTCGACGGTCGGCACGGTCACCGAGATCTACGACTACATGCGCCTTCTCTTCGCCCGCGCCGGCACGCCCTATTCGCCGGCCACCGGCCTGCCCATCGAGGCCCAGCAGGTGCAGGACATGGTTGACCGGGTGATGACGATGGAGGAGGGCGTGCGCGCCTACCTGTTGGCCCCGATCATCCGCGACCGCAAGGGCGAGTACCGCAAGGAATTCATCGAGCTGCGCAAGCAGGGCTTTCAGCGGGTCAAGGTCGACGGGGCGTTTCACGACCTCGACGAGCCGCCGACGCTTGACAAGAAGTTCCGCCACGACATCGACGTGGTGGTGGACCGGATCGTGGTCAAACCGGGGCTAGAGACGCGTCTGGCCGACAGTTTCCGCACCGCGCTCGACCTCGCCGACGGGATTGCCGTGCTGGAAACCGCCCCGAAAGAGGGCGATCCGGAGCGCCATACCTTCAGCGAGAACTTCGCCTGCCCGGTCTCGGGCTTCACCATCCCCGAGATCGAGCCGCGGCTCTTTTCCTTCAACGCGCCTTTCGGGGCCTGCCCCGATTGCGACGGGCTGGGGGTGGAGCTTTTCTTCGACGAACGCCTCGTGGTGCCGGACGCTGCGCTGACCGTCTATGACGGGGCCATCGCACCCTGGCGCAAGGGCAAATCCCCCTATTTCCGCCAGACGATCGAGGCCATCGCGCGGCATTACGAATTCGACAAGAACACGCCGTGGAAAGACCTGCCCGCGCATGTAAAGCAGGTGTTTCTCTATGGCTCGGGCGAGGACGAAATCCCCTTCCGCTACGACGAGGGCGGGCGCATCTACAATGTCACGCGCCCCTTCGAGGGGGTCATCCCCAACATGGAGCGGCGCTATCGCGAGACCGATTCAAGCTGGGTGCGGGAAGAGTTCGAACGCTACCAGAACAACCGCCCCTGCCAGACCTGCGGCGGCCACCGTCTGCGCGAAGAGGCGTTGGCGGTCAAGATCGGCGGCCTGCATATCGGCGAAGTCGTTCAGATGTCGATCCGCGAGGCCCATGGCTGGTGCGAGCGCGTGCCCGAGAGCCTCAGCAAGCAGAAGAACGAGATCGCGCGCGCCATCCTCAAGGAAATCCGCGAGCGGCTGGGATTTCTCAACAATGTCGGGCTCGATTACCTGACCCTGTCGCGCAACGCGGGCACGCTGTCGGGCGGCGAAAGCCAGCGCATCCGGCTGGCCAGCCAGATCGGAAGCGGGCTGACCGGCGTGCTTTACGTGCTCGACGAGCCCTCTATCGGGCTGCACCAGCGCGATAACGGACGGCTGCTCGGCACGCTGAAAAACCTGCGCGACCAGGGCAATTCGGTGATCGTCGTCGAACATGACGAAGAGGCGATCCGCGAGGCCGATTACGTGCTGGATATCGGCCCCGGCGCCGGGGTGCATGGCGGGCAGATCGTCAGCCGGGGCACCCCGTCCGAGATCGCCGCCGACGCGGCCTCGATCACCGGGCAATACCTTGCGGGGACGCGCGAGATCGCGGTGCCGGCCGAGCGGCGGCCGGGCAGCGGCAAGAAGGTCACCGTGGTCAAGGCCACCGGCAACAACCTCAAAGACGTGACGGTGGATTTCCCGCTGGGCCGGTTCGTCTGCGTCACCGGCGTGTCGGGCGGGGGCAAGTCGACGCTGACCATCGAGACGCTGTTCAAGGCCGCCTCGATGCGGCTCAACGGTGCGCGCCAGACGCCCGCGCCCTGCGAGACGATCAAGGGGCTGGAGCATCTCGACAAGGTGATCGACATCGACCAGCGGCCCATCGGGCGCACCCCCCGGTCGAACCCGGCGACCTATACCGGCGCCTTCACACCCATCCGCGACTGGTTCGCGGGGCTGCCCGAGGCCAAGGCGCGCGGCTACAAGCCCGGGCGCTTCAGCTTCAACGTCAAGGGCGGGCGCTGCGAGGCGTGCCAGGGCGACGGGGTGATCAAGATCGAGATGCATTTCCTGCCCGATGTCTATGTCACCTGCGAGACCTGCGGCGGCGCGCGCTACAACCGCGAGACGCTGGAAATCAGGTTCAAGGGCAAGAGCATCGCCGACGTTCTTGATATGACGGTCGAAGACGCGCAGACGTTTTTCAAAGCGGTGCCGGCGATCCGCGAAAAGATGGACGCGCTGGTGCGCGTGGGCCTGGGCTATATCAAGGTCGGCCAGCAGGCGACCACGCTGTCGGGCGGCGAGGCGCAGCGGGTCAAGCTATCGAAAGAGCTCAGCAAACGCGCGACGGGCCGAACCCTCTACATCCTCGACGAGCCCACCACGGGGCTGCATTTCGAGGATGTGAAAAAGCTGCTGGAAGTTCTGCACCAGCTGGTCGAGCAGGGCAACACGGTGGTGGTGATCGAGCACAATCTCGACGTCATCAAGACTGCCGACTGGATCGTCGATATCGGCCCGGAGGGCGGCGACGGCGGCGGCGAAATCGTCGCCGAAGGCACCCCCGAAGAGGTTGCCGCCGTCGAGCGCAGCCATACCGGGCGTTATCTCAAGGACATGCTTGGCCCGCGCAAGGTGGCCGCGGAATAAGCTGTCCGTCGACCAGGTGCGGCCGCGCCCGGCCAACGGCTCGCCCCGCCTAGTCGATTATCGCGTGGATCGCCCCGATCAGGTCGAGGATCTCCTGCGTTTCGGGGTCGACCCGGACAACGCGCCCGTCCCCACGGACGAAATAGGTCCGCCGCGGGTCGAGCCCGTAGCGGCGCGGATCGGTCAGGCGGCGGTAATCGCCGGTGATCCGCTGGCCGACATAGGGGCGCGCCTCGGGGCCGTAGTGGCGCGCCTGGCCCGGCGGAATGCAGGCCGGGCTTTTCTTGGCCAGCCCCGGCGGGCAGGCCTTGGGCGCGGCCCCGGCCCCGGCAGGGGCCACGGCGAGCGCCGCAAGGGTAATGATCGCAAGAGATCGCATATCCGGATTCCTTTCCTTTTCCAGACTATAACCGGATGCCGCGGGGCAGGGTTCCGCCCTGTCCCGCGCTCGGCGACTCCTTGCCGGGCCTCAGGCCTTCTTGCAGGTGTTCATCCCGACGACCGAATAAAGCGGGCAGGTCGAGAAAAGCCCCGTGATCAGCGGAACCAGCCCGATCCAGTAGAGATACCGCCAGGCCGAGTCGCCGTCGTTGAGGTAGAATCCGGCGATCAGGGCGATGCCCAGAACGATACGGGCGATGCGGTCGATGCTGCCTACGTTTTTCGCAAACATGTCATGCCTCCGATTGCTGTTGGCCCGGACTTGCGCCAGGGCCGGTTGATTTGGCCGTGATGCCAATATGGGGACTGAAAGCGGTTCCGTCACGTCCGCCCCGGCTGCAAATGTCACTCTTTCGCGCAGGTGTTCATCCCGATGAAGTTGTAAAGCGGGCAGGTCGACATCAGGCCGGTCACCAGCGGCACGATGCCGATCAGCCACCACGGGCTCGGGTCGGACAGAAACGCCCAGATCAGCAGCATTGCGGCGCCGAGGGCGATGCGGGCGGTGCGGTCCATACCGCCGACGTTTTTCTCAAACATGGGAATTCTCCGTTGAAAGGTCGCCCGAGTCCTTCGGGCGATGTGGGCGGAGAATGACGACAGGGCGATCTGCGGTCTGTGACTTGGTCACGAAGCGCCGTCGACTGCGGCGAGATGCGCCAGCCCGTCGGCGTCGGCGATGGTCACGACCCCGCGGTCGAGCCGCACCAGCCCGGCCTTGGCCAGCGCGTCCAGCCGGCGCGAGACCACCTCGCGCGCGGTGCCGATACGGGTGGCGATCTCCTGATGGGTGGCGCGCACGCTGCCGCCCTGCGCCCGGGCCAGCAGGTCGGCGGCCAGCCGGCTTTCGACCCTTTGAAAGGCGACGCGTTCGAGCAGCGCCATGATGGACTGCATCCGCGTGGCAAAGGCGCCGAAGACGAAGCGGCGGAAGACCGGCGAGATATCCATCAGGTTCAGGAACGTCTCGCGCGGTATCAAAACGGCCTCGCAGTCGGTCGCGGTCACCGCCTCGCCGGTGTAATCCTCGCCGCCCAAAAGGCCGAGGGTGGATTGCACGCAGGACTGCCCCGGCTCGATCGCGTAGAGCAAGATCTCGCGCCCTGTCGAGCCGGTCAGGAACACCTCGACCCGGCCCGACATCAAGACGGTAAAGCCGCGCGCCGCCTCGCCGGGGCAGAACAGAACCTGCCCCTTGGGCAGGCGCTGGACGGGCAGGGCGCGCAGCCGGGCGGCGCTGCCCGGCTCGATCCCCTCCAGCCCCTTGGTGCGGGCGATCCAGCTCACGCGCGGCCGCGTTTTTCGAACCGGGGCAGCATGGCCGAGAAATCGCGGCCGGTGCCGCCCTCCTGCTCGACGAATGTGGCGTAAAGCTCGGCCGCGCGGGCGCCCATGGGCGTGTCGGCATCCGCCGCTTCGGCGGCCTGCTGGGAAAGGCGCAGGTCCTTGAGCATCAAGTCGGCGGCAAAGCCGGGTTTGTAGCCGTTGTCGGCGGGGCTTTGCGGGCCGATACCGGGGGCGGGGCAGTAGGTGTTCATCGACCAGCTCTGTCCCGACGAGGTCGAGACGACGTCGAACATGGCCTGGCGGTCGAGCCCCAGCTTGTCGGCCAGCGCGAAGGCCTCGCATGTGGCGATCATGGTGACACCGAGGATCATGTTGTTGCAGATCTTGGCGGCCTGCCCGTTGCCCGAGGGCCCGCAATGCACCGCCTTTTGCCCCATCACGTCGAAAAGCGGTTTGACCTTGCCGAAGGCCGCGTCCGGCCCGCCCGCCATGAAGGTCAGCGTGCCGGCGGTGGCCCCGCCGACCCCGCCCGAAACCGGCGCATCGACCGCCAGCACGCCGGTTTCGGCGGCCTGGTCCGCCACGGCGCGGGCGCTGTCGACATCGACGGTCGAACAATCCAGCAGAACGCTGCCCTTTGCCATCGCGGGCAGCACCTCGCCGGCGACCGCGCGCAGGATATCGCCGTTGGGCAGCATGGTGATGACCACCTCCTGCCCCTCGGCCGCCGCGGCGGCGCTCGTGGCCTTGGCCACGCCGTCGGGGCAGGGGGCGGCCAGGTCGAACCCGGTCACCTCGTGCCCCGCCGCAACCAGATTGGCCGCCATCGGCGCGCCCATGTTCCCCAACCCGATGAATCCTATCTTCATGGTCTATCCCTCCTCCAGCTTCAGCTCGTCATCCCCTAGCGGCGCCAGCATTGCGGCCACCGCCTCGGGCGGCACGGTCCCGACGCCGTCGTGGCGCCATGCGGGGGACTTGTCCTTGTCGATGATCGCGGCCCGGATGCCTTCGAGAAAATCCGAATGCTCGGGCGCGCGATGGGTAAAGCGATATTCCAGCGTCAGCGCGGCGCGGATGTCGGCGCCGGGGCCCAGCCGGTTCTGGATTTCGACGGTACAGGCCATGGACAGCGGGCTGTTGCGCGCGATCCGCTTTAGCGTGTCGGCGGCGAAATCGGTCTGCGCGGCGCTGAGCGCGCCGGCGATCTCGGCCATCGTCGCGCCGGCAAAGCCCGCGTCGATCTCGGCCTGCAGGCCGGGCAGGGCGCCCTCGGGGGGGGTGTCGGCGGCGTGCTCGACCGCGCGCACATCGCCCGCCGCGCAAAGCCGGTCTACAAGCGCGGGCCACCGGCCCTCGGGAACATGGAAATCGGCAAAGCCCGCGTAGATCGCATCGCCCGGCCCCATGCGCCGCCCGGTCACGCCCAGATAGACCCCCAGCCGCCCCGGCGCCCGCGCAAGCAGCGCAGAGCCGCCGACATCCGGCACCAGCCCGATGGCGCATTCCGGCATCGCCATCTGAGAGCTGTCGCCAACCACCCGGTGCGAGCCGTGGCAGCCCACGCCGACGCCGCCGCCCATGGTAAAGCCCTGCATCAGGCTGACCACGGGCTTGGGGTAGAGTGCGATCTTGGCGTTCATCCGGTACTCGTCGCGCCAGAATTTCTGGCCAAAGCCGTAATCGCCCTTGCTGCCTGTCTCGTACATCAGCGCGATGTCGCCGCCGGCGCAGAACGCCTTGTCGCCCGCCGCGTCGATCAGCACCAGCGCGACGGCCGGGTCGCCCGCCCAACTGTCCAGCGCCTGTTCGATCTCCAGGCACATCTCGTAGCTCAGCGCGTTCAGCGCCTTGGGCCGGTTCAGCGTGATCCGCCCCGCGCGTCCCTCGATGCGGATGTGGATGTCGCCGCTCACCCCCGTGCCTCCAGCATCTGGCGCGCCACGATCAGGCGCATGATCTCGTTCGTGCCTTCCAGGATCTGGTGCACCCGCAGGTCGCGTACGATCTTCTCGATACCGTAGTCGGCGAGGTAGCCATAGCCGCCATGAAGTTGCAGGCACTGGTCGGCCACCCGGCTGCCGGCCTCGGTGACGAATTTCTTGGCCATCGCGCAAAACCTCGTGGCGTCGGGCGCGCCGGCGTCCAGTTTCCACGCCGCCTGGCGCAGGAAGATGCGCGCGGCCTGAAGCTCGATTTCCATGTCGGCCAGCCGGAATTGCAGCGCCTGGAACTGGTCGATGGGCCGGCCGAAGGCCTTGCGCTCGCCCATATAGGCCAGTGTCGCGTCCAGCGCGGCCTGGGCGGCGCCCAGGCTACAGGCCGCGATGTTCAGCCGCCCGCCGTCGAGCCCCATCATCGCGTATCTGAACCCGTTGCCCTCTTCGCCCAAAAGGTTTTCGGCAGGCACCGGGCAGTCGTCGAACTGCACCTGCCGCGTGGGCTGGGCGCGCCAGCCCATCTTGTCTTCCAGCCCGCCGAAGGAAAGCCCCGGCGCGCCATCCTCGACGATGACCGAGGAAATGCCGCGCGCCCCGTCTTCGCCGGTGCGGGCCATCACGATATAGGCGTCGGAATAGCCGCCGCCGGAGATGAACGCCTTGGTGCCTGTCAGGCTGTAGCCCTCGTTGGTGCGCGTCGCTCTGGACTTGAGCGCGGCGGCGTCCGAGCCCGAGCCGGGTTCGGTCAGGCAATAGGAAAACACCGTCTCCATGCTGAGCGCCGGGGCGAGGAACCGCGCCTTCTGGTCGTCGGTGCCGAAGGCATCGAGCATCTTGGCGCACATGTTGTGGATCGACAGGAAGGCCGCGACCGAGGGGCAGGCCATCGACAGTGCCTCGAAGACCAGCGTCGCATCGAGCCGCCCCAGCCCGGTGCCGCCCGAGTCTTCGCTGACGTAAAGCCCGGCAAAGCCCAGCTCGGCCAGCTTCGGCCACAGCTCCTTGGGGATCGTTCCGGCCTTTTCCCATTCCAGCGCGTGGGGCGCGATATGCTCGGCCCCGAAGGCGCGGGCCATGTCGAAAATGGCCTCTTGTTCCTCGCTCAGTGCGAAATCCATGGCGTCTCCTCCCTGCGTTTATTGAACGCCCGTTCATGTGGCAGAGCCAGGCACCGGATTGCAAGTGCACTCAGAGATCGGCGTTGTATTCCTCGACCAGCATACGGATCACCGCCTCGACCGCGCCATCGGCGTTCTTGCCCGACTCCAGCGCCGCCTTGTGAACCGTGCGCTGGCGGTCGGCGCTGGTGCCTTGGGCGATCACGTCATGGGCGTTTTGCACCTCGGCCAAGCAGCCCAGCACGGCGGCGTCGGATTCGACCAGCCCGATCATCTCTTCCAGCAGGTCGCCGAAGGGGACGAGTTCCTTGCGGCCGAAATCGATCAGTCCCTCGTTCACGCCGTAGCGCTGGGCACGCCAGCGGTTCTCGCCCACGAGGAAGCGTTCGTAGACCCGCCAGCGCTGGTTCAGCCGCGCCAGCCGCCACAGCATCCGCGTCAGGCACTGGGTCAGCGCGGCGATGGACAGCGTGTGTTCCAGCCGGGGCGAGACATCGCAGATGCGGCTTTCCAGCGTCGGAAAGCGCACCGAGGGGCGCAAATCCCACCAGATCTTGGTGGCGTCCTCGATCAGGTTGAGATTGATCAGCGCGCCCACCGAGCGTTCGTAGTCCGACCAGCTTTCGAAACGCGGCGGCAGGCCGGTGCGGGGCAGGTTGTCGAACACCGTCAGCCGGTAAGACGCCAGCCCCGTATCCACCCCCTGCCAGAACGGCGACGAGGTGGACATCGCCAGCAGGTGCGGCAGGAAATAGGACATCTGCGCCATCAGGTCGATGCGCTGGTCGCGGTCGGGCACGCCGACATGGACATGCATCCCGCAGATCAGCATCCGCCGCGCCACGCCCGCCAGCGCCTTTTCAAGATCGTTGTAGCGGTCCTTGTCGGTGTGGTGCTGCTGCTTCCAGTCGGCCACCGGGTGGCACGACACCGCGATGGGCGCCAGCCCATGGCTGTGCGCGTGTTTCGCCACGGTGGCGCGCAGCCGGCGCAGGTCTTCGCGCGCCTCGCCGATGGTGGCGCAGACCCGCGTGCCGACCTCGATCTGGCATTGCAGGAATTCCGGCGTGACCTGGTCGCCCAGATCGTCGACACAGGCCTGCATCAGCGCCTCGGGCGCCTCGGCCAGCGCGCAGGTGTCGAGATCGACGAGCAGGTATTCCTCCTCGATGCCGATGGTAAAATCGGGTTCTTTGGTCATCGGCGCCCCCTTGGCACGGGTCATCCCGACGACGCTGTTTCAATCGGCGGGGATTTTCAAGCCTTTGGGCGCTCTCGCACGCAAACGCCACGGCGGCACGGGGTGCGGCCGGGGTGGCGCTTGGCGGGCGTCGGCCGATCAGGCAAAGACGAAGCTGTCGGGATAGACCGTCTCAGATCCCGTGTCTTCCAGCGCGGCGACGGTGATGTCCGAAGCGGTATTGCTGGCATTCAGCGTCCCGGTCATGATTTCGTGCCGGAAGGTGGTGTCGTGCCAATGCACGCCGGCGGTGCCGTCGGCGCCATCGGTCTCGGCCGGCACGCCGACATCGGACAACGCGTCAGCCGCGGCGGTGCCGGTCGTTTCGCCCGCGTCAGCGTTGCGGTCGTTGCCCTGGCCGGGCTTGGCGCCGCCGCCATCGAAGCGGCCCGCCTCGCCGGCGGTGTCTTGATCGGGCCCGTCATCCTGAGACGGGGCAAAGAACCGCGCGACCTCTTGCGGGTCGAATTCCGGGGGAAGAAGGTCGGAGAGCGGGCCATGTAACGGCCCCTCGAAAAGATGTCGTCTGATCATCTGCCTCTCGCCAATTGTTTACGCACCCAGGACAGTGCGTTTCATGCGAGAAGAGAGGGACAAAAGTTAGGCGCCCCAAGGGCAGGGGCGCCTTGCACCGGTTTCAGCATCTTGACGCTTGGCGTTCAGGCGGATTTCCGCTTGATCAGGCGCGTCAGGCCCAGCGCGCCAAGCCCGCTGAGAATAAGCGGCAGGCCGGCCGGGAGCGGGATTTCACCGTTCACGCCGTCGGTGTCGAAGAAGGTGATGTGCGACAGCGCTTGGGTGGCGGGCACCGTCACCTCGAAGCCCAACCCCTCGGCAAGCGTGAGGTCGGTGTAGAGGTTGTAGAGCGAGCCGGCCTTGACGGCGACGGCGGTGACCGCCGGATCGCCGGGGCCCGGGGTGTAGGACCAGACCATGCTCAGGATTTCGTCATCATCGTTCGTCTCGGTGATGTCGAAGGTAAACTCTCCGCCGGTGACGGAGCTGGCGAACATATCGTTGATCTCGTCGACCTCAAGTCCGGCCGTGAACTTGATGATGGTCGGCGATCCACCCACTTCGCAGGCCTGGAAATTCGTTCCGGCGCATTCGTCACCGTCCAAGGTCGTGACCGTCAGCGCCTGCGCGCCGCCGGCGCTCAGCGCCAAGGCTGCGCTCGCGGCCAAAACATGAAACTTGCTAAACATTTTCAATGCCTTCCGAGTTACAATTTCTGTTTTCGTGCCGATGCGGGATCTACCGGGCCCAATAGCCATTCATGCCGCCGGCCATGGGGTCGAAAATTCGACATCCCACTGCCGCAATTATGCCTGTTTTCATCAAGCGTGGCAATGTTTCGCATGCTTGGCCGGCCGAAACGGGCCGAAATACCCTCGAATCCGCCGACCTCGATTTCCGAATCCTGCCCAGTGCCGCCAGGCGTCGATCATTGTGTCCGATACGGAAACAACACACGAGGAATGTCCCCCAGAGAAGAGGCCTCGGTTTGTGTCGAAAATGGGGCGTACACCCCGCGCGGCGTGACCGCATCAGCCCGCGGCGGAAAAGGAAAGCCCCGGCGCGCCGGCCGGGGCTTTGTCATCTCTGCGCCGGGGCGTCAGTCCATCTGCTTGAAGTGGAACTCTCCGCCCTCTTTCAAACCGCTCGGCCAGCGCGAGGTGACCGTCTTGGTCCTGGTGTAAAAGCGGAAAGCGTCCGGGCCGTGCTGGTTGAGGTCGCCGAAGCCCGATTTCTTCCACCCGCCAAAGGTGTGATAGGCCAGCGGCACCGGGATCGGCACGTTGATGCCGATCATGCCGATATTGATCCGGCTGGCAAAGTCGCGCGCGGTGTCGCCATCGCGGGTGAAGATCGCGGTGCCGTTGCCGTATTCGTTGTCCATCGCGTAACCCAGCGCCTCGTCATAGCTTTTGGCGCGGACGGTGGACAGCACCGGCCCGAAGATCTCCTGGCGGTAGATCTCCATGTCGGTGGTGACCTTGTCAAAGAGGCTCGGGCCCAGGAAAAAGCCGCTTTCGTAGCCCTGAAGCGCAAAATCGCGCCCGTCGACCACCAGATCGGCGCCCTGCTCGACGCCCGAGCCGATCAGCCCCAGTACGCGCTCCTTGGCCGCGCCGGTCACCAGCGGGCCGTAATCGACATCCGCGCCGGCGGTATAGGGGCCGACCTTGAGCTTCTCGACGCGCGGCACCAGCTTTTCGATCAGCCGGTCGGCGGTTTCGTCGCCCACCGGCACGGCCACCGAAATCGCCATGCAGCGCTCGCCCGCCGCGCCGTAGCCCGCGCCCACCAGCGCGTCGGCGGCCTGATCCATATCGGCGTCGGGCATCACGATCATGTGGTTCTTGGCGCCGCCGAAGCATTGCACGCGCTTGCCGTTGGAACAGCCGCGGCCGTAGATGTATTCGGCGATGGGGGTCGAGCCGACAAAGCCGATGGCCTGGATCGTCGGGTTGTCGAGGATTGCGTCCACCGCCTCCTTGTCGCCGTTGACGACCTGAAGCACGCCGTCGGGCAGCCCGGCCTCCTGCATCAGCTCGGCCAGCATCAGCGGCACCGAGGGGTCGCGCTCGGACGGCTTGAGGATGAAGGCGTTGCCGCAGGCCAGCGCCGGGCCCATCTTCCACATCGGGATCATGGCGGGGAAGTTGAACGGCGTGATGCCGGCGACGACCCCCAGCGGCTGGCGCATCGAGTACATGTCGATGCCGGGGCCCGCGCCGTCGGTGAACTCGCCCTTCAGCAGGTGCGGCGCGCCGATGCAGAACTCGATCACCTCCAGGCCGCGCTGCACGTCGCCCTTGGCGTCGGGCAGGGTCTTGCCGTGTTCCGCGCTCAGCGCCTCGGCCAGCTTGTCCATGTCGCGGTTGAGCAGGCGGACGAATTCCATCATCACCCGCGCCCGGCGCTGGGGGTTGGTGGCGCCCCAGGCGGGCTGGGCCTCGGCGGCGGCGGCCACCGCGGCGTCCAGCTCGGCCTTGCTGGCCAGCGGCACCTTGGACTGAACCTCGCCGAGCGCCGGATTGTAGACATCGGCAAAACGTCCCGATGTGCCCGCCACGCGCTGGCCGTTGATGAAATGCGACAGCTCTTCCATGGTATCCTCCCGTCTGGTTTGGCGCGCAGCATAACGGCGGGATTCGGGGGCGGAAAGCCGCCTTTTCACACCGAATTCCCCAGCGTGCCCAAAGTGTTTCTTCAGCCCGTGCTTGACAGGTTGTCGCACTCGGAGCGAGGCTTGTTCATTGCCATGTCGAAAGAAGGGGAGGTCTTTCATGCAAGTGCACCAGATCCTGAAATCCAAGGCCGAGGAACGGGTGGTCACCATCGCCCCCGGATGCTCGGTGGCCGAGGCGGCGAAGCTGTTGTCCGAGCGGCGCATCGGCTCGGTCGTGGTCTCGCCCGACGGGTGTGCCGTGGAGGGCATCGTCTCGGAACGCGATATCGTGCGCGAGCTGGGCCGGCGCGGCCCGGATTGCCTGGCGGAGAAGGTCGAGACGATCATGACCCGCGAGATCGTCGGCTGCGGCTGCGAGGAGGGCGCCGACCAGGTGCTGCAGAAAATGACCGTCGGCCGGTTCCGCCACATGCCGGTGATGCGCGACGGCAGCATGGTGGGGCTGATCTCGATCGGCGACGTGGTCAAGGCGCGGCTGTCGGAGCTGTCGATGGAAAAGGACGCGCTTCAGGGAATGATCATGGGCTACTGAGCCCATGCTGCACTTGCAAAACCGAGCGCAATATTGTTGCGTGCCCTGAATGGCAGCAACGGAGGCGCGCCCATGCGCATCGGTCTTTACCCCGGCACGTTCGACCCGGTGACGCTGGGCCATATCGACATCATCACCCGTGCATGCGCGCTGGTCGACCGCCTGGTGATCGGCGTCGCGATCAACCGCGACAAGAGCCCGCTGTTTTCGCTCGAGGAACGGGTGGAAATGCTGGAGGCCGAATGCGCGGGGCTCAGTGCCGGCCACGGTACGGAGATCGTGGTATACCCGTTCGAAAACCTTCTGATCGACTGCGCCCGAGACGTGGGCGCCACCATGATCGTGCGCGGCCTGCGCGCGGTGACCGATTTCGAGTACGAGTTCCAGATGGTGGGCATGAACCGGGCGCTCGACGCCTCGATCGAGACGGTGTTTCTGATGGCCGATGCCCGGCGCCAGGCCATCGCTTCGAAGCTGGTCAAGGAGATCGCGCGGCTGGGCGGCGATGTATCGAGTTTCGTCACGCCGCCGGTGCGCGAGAAGCTCGTCGCGAAATTCGCCTGAGCGGCGGCTTGCCGAATTGAGCGCCTGCGGCGCGCGCCTTTTGCCAGGCGCGGCCCTTGCAGGGCCGCGCAATGCCTCCGGCGGGGGTATTTCAACCAAGAAGAAGCGGGGGCGGCGTGGGCCGCGCCCCTGCCATGCGCCTCAGATCAGCGCGCCCATTGCGACGGCGGTATCGGACATGCGGCTCGAGAAGCCCCATTCGTTGTCGTACCATGTCAGGATGCGGACCATGTTGCCGTCCATGACCTTGGTCTGGTCCATGTGGAAGACCGAGGAATGGGGGTCGTGGTTGAAGTCGGAGGAGACGAGCTTTTCCTCGGTATAGCCCAGCACGCCCTTCATCGGGCCGTCGGCGGCGGCCTTGATGGCGGCGTTGACCTCTTCGACGGTGGTGGCGCGGCCGGCCTCGAAGACCAGGTCGACGACCGAGACGTTGGGGGTGGGCACGCGGATGGCGACGCCGTCGAGCTTGCCGTTGAGTTCGGGCAGCACCAGGCCGACGGCCTTGGCGGCGCCGGTGGAGGTGGGGATCATGCTCATCGCCGCGGCGCGGGCGCGGTAGAGATCCTTGTGCATGGTGTCGAGCGTGGGCTGGTCGCCGGTATAGCTGTGGATCGTGGTCATGAAGCCGCGATTGATGCCGATGGCGTCGTTGAGCGCCTTGGCGACGGGGCTGAGGCAGTTGGTGGTGCAGGAGGCGTTGGAGACGACGGTGTCGCTGGCGGTCAGCGTTTCGTGGTTGACGCCGTAGACGATGGTCTTGTCGGCGCCGGCGCCGGGGGCGGAGATCAGCACGCGCCTGGAGCCGTTTTCCAGGTGCATGGCGGCCTTGTCGCGGTCGGTGAAGATGCCGGTGCATTCCA
>NZ_JBEHHI010000005.1:0-49508 GCF_041020385.1 Rhodovulum iodosum
CGCGTAGCGCCCCGCCAGGCGGCCCGGGTCGCCCAGCATCCGCCAGGCCCATTCCAGCGCGAGGCGCTGCACCCAGACCGGCGCCCGCCGCTGGCTGCCGGCGATGAAGTCGAGCCCGGCCCCGATCGAGACGAACCCGCATCCCGGCAGGCGCGCGGCCCCGCGGGCGGCCAGGCGTTCCTGTTTCGGCGCCCCGAGCGCCAGAAAGCACAGCCGCGCGCCGGCCGCCGCGGCGGTGTCCAGCACCGCACCGGCTTCGGCCCCATCGGGGTCGAATCCGAAGGGCGGCGCGATCCGGGCCACGATGCCGAGCCCCGGATGATCGGCGGCCAGCCGTGCCGCGGCGCTGTCCAGCGTTTCCTGCGTCGCGCCGATCAGGGCCACCGGCACGCCCAGCCGCCCCGCCAGCCCGGCCAGCGGCTGCACCAGTTCGGAGCCGGGCACCAGCTCGACCCGCCGCCCGGCCAGCCGCGACAGCCAGACGATCGGGTTGCCGTCGGCCACCACATGGCTGTGCGCCAGATAGGCGGCGCGAAAGGCGGGGTCGCGGCGCAGCTTGACCGCATGGTCGAGATTGAGCGTGGCGAGCGTAAACCCCCGGCCCGCGCGCAGCCGCGCCTCGAGATCGGTCATCAGGGCGGCGCGGGTGGGGGCGGTGATCCGCACTGTCGCCGCAGAGTCATCCGCCGCCGCTGCGCCGAAGGAGATCGCGTCGGTCAAAGCATCGCTCCGCTCGCTTGTGTCGGCTCTTGGATGGTGCTGTGGCGCTGATGTCGCCCAGGTCCGGGGTGGCCCGGACGGGCCGCCGGGATAGTCGCGCCGCATCCATGGTTTTGTCAACGCCCTGGCGGGAGAGGCCGAAAATCCGTGCGATGCCGGGCAGGGGCGTATAGAAATCACCCAAGGCCCCCGGCCGCTCGCGACCGCCTTTCCACCCCGAGGAATCCCCCCCGTTTCCATGACGCCCGATCCGGCCTTGTTCAGCGTGATCCTGCCCGCCAACAACGAGGCGGGCCATATCCGGGCCTGTCTGTCGGCGCTGCTGGCCCAGGACGCGGCGGCGGGCCCGGTTCAGGCGATCGTGGCCGCCAATGCCTGCACCGACGGAACCGAAGACATCGTGCAGGCCATGGTGCCCGATTTCGCCGCCCGCGGCTGGGACCTGACCTGTCTCTCGATCGCCGCGCCGGGCAAGACCAATGCGCTGAACCGGGCCGAGGCGGCGGCGGCGGGCGCCTTGCGCGCCTATCTCGACGCCGACGTGGTCTGCGATACCGGCCTGTTCGGCCAGCTGCGCGCGGCGCTGGCCGCCGACCGGCCGCTCTATGCCACCGGAACGCTTGCCATCGCGCCGGCCGCCAGCCGCTTTACCCGCGCCTATGCGCGGTTCTGGGCGGGGCTGCCCTTCGTGCAGGGCGGCGCGGTGGGGGCGGGGCTGTTCGCGGTCAACGCCGCGGGCCGGGCGCGCTGGGGCGCCTTTCCCGATATCATTTCCGACGACACGTTCGTGCGGCTCCACTTCGCCCCGGCCGAGCGGATCGAGGTGCCCGCCCGCTATCACTGGCCGATGGTGGAAGGGTTCTCGCGGCTGGTGCGGGTGCGCCGGCGCCAGGATGCCGGGGTGGACGAGCTGCGCGCCCGCATGCCCGGGCTGATGGAAAACGAGGCCAAGGCGCCGCTGACGGCGGGGCGCCTGTTGCGCCTGGCAGGCCGCCACCCGGCCGGGTTCGCCGCCTATATGGCGGTGCATCTGGCGGTGCGCACGCGGCCGCAGGAACCGGGTTGGAGCCGCGGCCGATGACCGGGAAAAAGGCACGAGTCATGCACAAAACCGCCCCCGTGGCCTATCTGACCGGCGAGTATCCCAAGGTCTCGCACACCTTCATCCAGCGCGAGATCGCCGCGCTGCGCGCCACCGGCCAGGAGGTAATCACCTGCACCATTCGCCGGGCCCCCGAAAGGGACGTGGTCGGCGAGGACCAGAAGGCCGAGCAACGCGCCACCTGGTGCGTGCTGGAGGCCGCCAAGAACCCGCTCCGCCTGCTCTGGGCGCATCTGTCGGCGCTGCTGCGTGCGCCGCGGCGCTGGTTCTCGGCGCTGCGCCTGGCGTGGACGAGCTGTCCGCCGGGGGGCAGGGCGGCGCTCTGGCAGGTGTTCTATTTCCTCGAGGCGGCGGTGCTGGCGCAGTATCTGCGCCGCAAGGGCGCGGCCCATCTGCACAACCATTTCGCCAATTCCAGCTGCTCGGTGGCGATGCTGGCCTCGGAGATGTCGGGCATCCCGTTCAGCTTTACCCTGCACGGGCCCGCGATCTTCTTCGAGCCGATGTATTGGCGCATCGACGAGAAGATCGCGCGCGCCGCCTTCGTGTCCTGCATCAGCCATTTCTGCCGCTCGCAGGCGATGTTCTTTTCCGACCGGGCGCATTGGGACCGGCTGCGCATCGTCCATTGCGGGGTCGACCCGGCCCGCTACGGCCAGCGCCCGCGCGCCGGCTTCGGCCAGCGGGTGCTGTTCATCGGCCGGCTGGACGCGGTCAAGGGCGTGCCGCTGCTGCTGGAGGCGTTCGCGCGGCTGCGGCCGGCCCATCCCGGGGCCACGCTGTGCATCATCGGCGACGGGCCGCACCGCGCCGCGCTGGAGCAGCAGGCCCGCGCCCTGGGGCTGGACCCCGCGTCGGTGTTTCTGGGCTACCGCCCGCAGGCCGAGGTCGCGGCGCTTCTGGAAGAGGCCGACATGCTGGTCCTGCCGAGCTTTGCCGAGGGCGTGCCGGTGGTGCTGATGGAGGCGATGGCCAGCCGCATCCCGGTCATCGCCAGCCAGGTCGCCGGGGTCGGCGAACTGGTCGAGGATGGCCGCAGCGGTTTCATAATTCCGCCCGGAGACGTCGATAGCCTGGCCGAACGGCTCGACAGGCTTTTGTCCGACCCCGAGCTGTGCCGGCGCATGGGCGCGGCGGGGCGCGGCCAGGTCGAGGCCGCGTTCGACATCGACCGCGAGGCGGCCTGGCTGGCGCGGCTTTTCGCCGGCCAGCAGGCCGGTGCGCTGCCCGCCGGGCTGCGCCCGGAGGCACAAGGCGGGACCGAAAGCGCCGCCTGAGGCGGCAACGGGACCAGGAAGGGGGACCGCGATGAGCGAAGGCGAGACCGGGAAGCTGGCGCTTCTGACATGCTCCATGGCCCGCGATGTGGAGCTCTTCGCGCTTCTTGCCGACAGCGTCGATGCCTGCGTGGATGCGCAGATCCGCCACCGGGTGGTCGTGCCCGGCGCCGATATCGCCACGTTCCGCCGCTTCGGCTCTGCCCGGCGCGAGATCATTGCCCAGGAAGACGTGCTGCCGATGCGCGTGGTCAAGCTGCCGGCGGCGTTGAAATACCTCGCGCCGCTGGCCGGCACCTTCCGCCGGCCGATCTACCTGGACCGGCGGCTGAAACTGGTCCGCGGCTGGATCCTGCAGCAGCTTCTCAAGATCGAGATGGCGCGCACCGCCCGGGAGGCGGCGCTGCTGCATGTGGACAGCGATGTCTTCTTTTTCCGCCCGCTGCAGGCTGCGGACGCCTTTACACGGGGCCGGCCCCCGTTCTTTCGCATCGACGGCGTGCCGGCCAACCCCGCGCACCAGACCTGGATCGACGCCGCCGCGCGGCTGCTGGGGCTGCCCCCCGGCACCCCCCATGCCCGGCACTACGTGGAAAACTGCGTCCCCTGGAGCAGCGCCGTCGCCCGTGCCCTGACCGACCGCATCGAGGCGGTGCATGGCCAGCCCTGGCACCGCGCCGTGCTGGGCGAACCGGCCCTGTCGGAATATTATCTCTACGGCCTCTTCGTCGACCGGCTGCAGGGCGAGGCCGGGCTCGCGCCCACCGATGTCTCGTTTTGCAGCTCGTTCTGGCCGGGGCAGGAGGATGCGCCGTTTTCGCTCGACGACCAACTCGCCACGCTGCGCGAAGGCCAGGTCGCGCTGGCCGTGCAATCGACCCATCCGCTCAGCCCCGACGACCGCCGGCGCATCTACCGCACCGCCCGGACCCGTTTCGAGGACGGCAACTAGCCCCGCCGCCCGCATCACAGGAAAGACCGTCAGACCGCCCAGATGCCCAACACCTTCGCCTATATCGCCCTGTTCGCCTGGCCGCTGGTCGTGGCCGTGCTGTTCATGCGGCTGCCGCTGCCCAAGGCGCTGGTCTGGTCGCTCCTCGGCGGCTACCTGCTGTTGCCCGAGGACACCGTCGTCAACCTGCCGCTGCTGCCGACCTGGAACAAGGCGCTGGCCGCCAGCCTGCCGGCGGCGATCATGTGCCTGATCGTGACGCGCCGGGAGCGGGCGGTGCAGCGCGCGACGGGCGCGCGCAAGGAGGTGGCGCCGCCGCGGCGCTGGGGGCGGATTTCCGCGACGCTTCTCGTGGTGATGCTGTGCGCGCCGGTGCTGACCATGCTGACCAATACCGAGCCGCTGATCGTCGGGCCGCGCTATCTGCGCGGGCTCACCCTTTACGATGCCGGCGCGATGGTGATGAACACCGCGATCCTGCTGCTGCCGTTCTTCCTGGCGCGGCGGTATCTCGACAGCCGCGAGGCGCAGATCGCGCTGTTGCAGGCGCTGGTGTTCGGCGCGCTTGCCTATTCGCTGCTGATGCTGGTCGAGATCCGGATCAGCCCGCAATTGCACCGCATGCTCTACGGCTTTCACCAGCACCAGTTCATCCAGCATATCCGGGGCGGGGACTATCGCCCGATGGTGTTCTTGCAGCACGGGCTGCGGGTGGGGATCTTCATCGCCATGTGCTGCCTGGCCGCGCTCGCGCTTTTCCGCACGGCGCGCGCGGCTCCCGTTTCCGCCGGTGCGGGGCCGGATCGGCGGGCGCATCCGGGCGGGGCGGTGCGATGGTTGCTCGCCGCGCTCTGGCTTTTCGTCATCCTGCTGATCTCGAAGAATTTCGGCGCGACGCTGATCATGCTGGCGCTGCTGCCGGTCGCGCTGCTGACGGGGCCGCGCAGCCAGGTCGTGGTGGCCGCGCTGCTGGCCGGGACGGTGCTGGTCTACCCGGCGCTGCGCGGCGGCGGCGTGATCCCCGTCCAGGCCGTGGAACAGGCGATCGCCACCGTCGATGCCGAGCGCGCGGGATCGTTCGGGTTCCGCCTGCGGCAAGAGCAAAGCCTGCTGGAACATGCCAACCGAAAACCGGTTTTCGGCTGGGGCATCTGGGGGCGGTCGCGTCTCTACGACCCGCGGAGCGGGACCGATATCAGCACCACCGATGGCTCGTGGATCCTGGTCATGGGGGGGCACGGATGGGTCGGCTACCTGGCGCGCTTCGGGCTTCTGGCGCTGCCGGTGCTGATGCTGGCCCGGCGCCGCGAACAGGCCAGGTTAGACCCTGTTTCGGCCGGGCTGGCCCTGATTCTGGCGGCCAATCTCGTCGATCTCGTCCCCAATTCCTCGATGTCGCCGCTGCTCTGGCTGGTGGCGGGCGCGCTGCTCGGCCGGTGCGAGCGGGTGCGGGCGTCGGACCCGGCCGCGGGCCCTGAGACGGCCCCGCGCGGGCCGCCGGCATATGCCCGCCGCCGCAGCGGGCGGGACCGGCAGGCGGCAGGGTCGAGACAGCGAACATGACGGTCACCGTTTACGCCACCCCCACCCCGAAACCGGCCTGGGCGCCGGTCACGCATCTGGCGCGGCTCATGGCCCGCCTGCTGGACGCGGAGCTGCGCGATCTGCCGCCGATGCGGCGGGGCTGGCGCAAGCAGCTGCGCCTGGCGCTGCGGCCGATGCCGCGCGGCGGCGAGGACATCGCCATCGTGCTGGCGCGCGGCGCCCTGGAGCTGGACCTTCTCGCAGATCTCGGTGCCCTCGGCCGGCCGCACCGGCACCGGGCGGTCTGGATCATCGACAGTTTCGACACCCAGTTCCTGCCCCCCGCCCCGGTGCTGCGCGGCTTCGACACGATCGGGTTTTCCCAGGGCTACGACCGGGCCCATTACGAACGGCTGTTCGGCACCCGCGCGCTGCAGCTGGGCTGGGGGAGCGATGCGCTGGATCTCGGCGCCGCGGCCTGCGGCGCCCCGGCGATGGCCGCGCGGCCCTTCGACGTGCTGCGCGTCGGGCGCCAGCCCCCGGCCTGGGAGGACGACACGCGCAGCGAAGCGGCCTGTGCCGCGGCCGGGCTGCGCTTTCACGGCCGCCCGCCCTTCGCCGAGCGGCCCGAAGCGGCGCTGCCGCACCTGATGGGCTGGTATGCCCGCACGAAATTCGTGATCGCCCATTCCAACCTGGCCGCACCGGCGCCCTACACCCACCCTTCCAAGGAATACATCACCGCCCGCTGGACCGACGCCCTGGCGGCCGGCGCCTCGGTGGCCGGATGCCAGCCGCGCAGCGACCTGGACCTGGTCGACTGGCCCGGCGCCACGCTCGATTTCGACCGGATCGACCTGGCCGAGAATGTCGCGCAGCTGCGCGCGGCGGTGGCAGAGCGGGGCCCGTCGGCGGCGCTGAACAACCATGTTCAGGCCCTGCGCCGGCTGGACTGGCGCTGGCGCATCAAGGCGCTGGCCGACCGCATGGGCCTGCACGCCCCCGCGCTGGAGGCCGACCTGGCGCGGCTGCGCCAGGCGATCGCGGCGGGGCAGGGGGCGCTGCAGGACGGGCCCGGTCAGACCCGGGTGTCATAGCCCCAGCGCGCCAGCCGCCGGCCATAGGCCAGCCGGATCGCCGCCGTCTGCGCGCGCCCCAGCCGCAAGCGCGCGGGATCGTTCCATTGCGCGAAATACTTTGCATTGCTCGACCGGATCTCCCGGTCCAGCAGATCCTCGGGCGGCAGGCCGGCAAAGGCGCAGATCCGCCGCAGCCCGTCTTCGGGGGCGGCGCAGAAATCCTCGTAGCGGATCGTCATGCTCTGTTTCAAATGGCGGGAATCGGCGGCGAAGACCTCGTGGCAGATCAGCCAGTTCGTCACGAACTGGAAGGCCGGCCGGTTGGCCGACCATTTCGAAATCGCCATCGCCTGGGCGAAGGGATGTCGTGTGATCAAGACGAAGGCCGCGTCGGGGAAATAGTATTGCAGCAGGCGCGTGGCCGTGATGTAGGGCGGGGATTTTTCCAGCAGGACGGGTTTTTCCAGGTTCCAGTGCGGCGCCCAGGCCTGCCACAGCTGCCGCGCCGCCTCGGGGGTGGCCAGGGGCGATGCCTCGGTACGGTGAAACCCTTTCCTGAACGCCAGCGCGCCGACGCCGCCGATCCTCGGGATCACGTCTTGCAGGTATTGCCCCTCGTCCATCGGGGCGCCGGTGTCCTGCAGCCCCGAAACCTGGCTGTGCCGCGCCAGCAGTTTCGACAAGAGCGTGGTCCCGCTTCGGTGCAGGCCGACCACGAAGAGCATCCTGCGCCCCTGGGGTCCGGGGCCGGTCTCGGGGCCGGTCATGGCCGCCCCCCACGCGCCTGCAAAAGGGCCGTGACCCGGTCATGGGCGGCGCGCGCCTCGTCGAGCCGGGGAATGTCCGGGGCGTCTTGCGCGGCCGCCTCGCGGCGCAGGATCCGGCCGGACCTGATATTCTCCGACCCGTCGCCGACCCCCCATTTGCCGGTGGTCGAGGTGAGGCGGTACTGTTCGCTCAGCGGCTGGCGGAGGCCCAGAAAGGCGGTTAGCCGCCCGAGATCCTCTTGTGGATGGGCGACGAGGCTGTCGTAGCGCACCGTCAGGCAGGGCAGGCCGGCCGGCAGCGCGCCGATGAACGCGCAGATCTCGCCCAGGCGGTTGATGTAGTAATCCGCGGCATGGGCCAGTTTCGCCTCGTCGGGCGGGGCGCCGTCATAGAACAGCCGGGCCAGAGAGACGATGTTGCCCTCGGGCCGGCGCAGCATGAAGACGAATTTCGGGTCGCACCAGGGCACCACCCGCTCGGGATGCGGCATGTGCGAACGGTGCAGCACCTTGTCGAGCATGTAGATGTCGCGCCGGGGCAGCCGCCCGCCAAAGCGGAAGATCCAGTAGCCGAGTTCGGAAATGCTGCGCGGGTCGGTGTAGTGGACGTGGGATTCGCCATAGCCCGCGATGCCGTCATTGGCGATCAGCACATGGCTCAGCATCGACGACCCCGACCGCATGCAGCCGATGACGAAGATCGTCCGCGGCCGCCGGCCGGCCCCGGGCAGGACGGGCCGCAGCGCCCGAAAGGCGATTTCATGATGTATGCGCACGTCTCTCCTGCCGCCTTGGGGTCAGTTCCGGGGGCCGGCGCCGGGCCGGGTCAATGGGGGCGCAGCCGGTTGCGCAGTTTGCGCAGCCGCGCCGCGAAGGGAAGCCTGTCCTGCCATTTCCGCTCTCCGATATCGGTCCGTGACGACCGCTGCACGATCAGCTGCTCGCGCGCGGCCAGGGTGCGCAGCTCCGGCGCCTGCCGGCGAAACCAGCTATAGGCGCCGTCCACATGCATCGGGCCGCCGTCGGGGTCGCCGGGCGGGCGGGCCAGCATGGCCTCGAGATAGGGCACCAGCCGGGCGATCGCGCTCTGGCGCAGCATCATCGCATGGGTCGTGCCCAGCCCGGTTTCGGCCGGAACAGGGACGAAATCGTCGCCCGGCGCGCCGACCCCGGCGATCGGCTTGCGCGCCTCGTAGCCGAAATAGACGATGTCCCACCCGGCGCGGTCTATCGCCTCTGCCCGGTCCGCGCCCATCGCCACGAAGGCGTCGGTGAAATCGGCGTCGTCCTCGAGGATGACGATCCGCGCCAGCCCGCGCTGCAGCGCGTCGCGCAAAATGCCCAGGTGGCTGAGAAAACAGCCCCGCGCGCCGATCGAGGGAAAGCCGTCCGGGGCCTCGGGCCGCACCGCGGGAAACAGCACCACGGGGGGGGCGTCGAGCGACAGGCCCACCCGCGCCAGCTCGGCCGCCATCTCGTCCCGGCGATCCCCGCGCTCGGGCAGGTTGATCACATAGACGGCGTCGGTCCGCGACAGCAGGGCGTGGTGGGGCATGGGAGGGGCTGAAATCCGTGGCGTCGGGGGCACCTTAGCACAGCGCCGCGGTGCCGCAATCGGGCAGGCGCGGGGCGCGCGGCGGGGGCGCTCCGGCTGCCGGAATATCGTCCCAGAATGGACTGCCGAAGGCCCAACAGCTGTGCTAAGCCCGACCCAACAGATTGCCTCGGTCAACCGGATTCATGGACAAAGCTGCAGGGCTGCCAGCGGCCGAAATTTCGGTCATCATCGTCAATTGCGGCACCGCCGCCCCGTTCCGGGCCCATGCGGCGCGGCCGGCCGCACCGGCCGAAGTGGGCGAAGCGGCCGAAGCGGGCGACCGCCGGACGGAGGTGCCGTGACCGAGTCATCCCGAAATACGCTCGACCTGGTTGTGTCGATCATCAATTACCGCACCGCGCGGCTGACGCTGGACTGCGTGGCCTCGGTGCTGGCCGACATCGCCCGCACCCCGGGGCTTGCGGCCCATGTGGTCGTGGTCGACAACGCCTCGGGCGACGGGTCGGATGCGGTCATCGCCGATTGGATCGCGGGGCAGGGGCCCGATCTGCCGGTCACGCTGGTGCGCTCGCCCACCAATTCGGGGTTTTCGGGCGGGCACAACCAGGGCATCGCGGCGCGGGCGGCGCGCTTCTACCTGGTGCTGAATTCCGACGCGGTGCTGCGCCCGGGCTTCTTCGCCGCGATCCTGGCCGCGGCGGACGCGGCACCCGCGGCCGGGCTTTTCGCGCCCCGGCTGGAAGACGAGGACGGCACCGGGCAGATCAGCTGCTTCCGCTTTCCCTGCCCGATGAGCGAGTTGATCCGCGGCGCCTGCACCGGCCCGGTGACCAGGCTGCTGGCGCGCTACGACGTGCCGCTCGACATGCCCCCCGCCGCCGACCGGATCGGCTGGGCCAGCTTTGCCTGCATCCTGTTGCGCGCCGAGATGGTGGCCGCGATCGGCCCGATGGACGAGGGGTACTTCCTTTATTTCGAGGATGCCGAATACTGCCTGCGGGCGCGGCGCGCGGGCTGGTCGATCCGCTATGTGCCCGAGGCGCGCGCGGTGCATTTCCGCGGCGGCAGCGCCCCGGTCAAGAGCCTGGCCAAGGCGCGCCGGCGCCTGCCGCCCTATTTCTACGCTTCGCGCAGCCGCTTCCTGCGCCAGGCCCACGGGCCGGCGGGGCCGGTCGCGGCCAACCTTGCCTGGCACTTCGGCCGCGCCCTGGCGCAGCTGCGGGTGCTGGCCGGCAAGCCGCGGCCGCGCGCCGTGGAGGCCGAGGCGCGCGACATCTGGATCAACGTCCGCCACCCGCTGGGCGACCGGCGCGCACCGGAAGGGAGCTGAGGCGATGGCGTTGCCCGATTACCTGATCATCGGCGCGATGAAATGCGGCACCAGCACGCTGGCGGCCCAGCTGGAGGCGCAGCCGGGGATGTTCATGACCACCCCGAAAGAGCCGAATTTCTTTTCCGACGACGCGGTCTTTGCCCGCGGCCCGGGCTGGTACGAGGCGCTGTTCGACGCCGCCGCGCCCGGCGACCTGAAAGGCGAGGCCAGCACCCATTACACCAAGCTGCCCACCCATCCCGACACGCTGGCGCGGCTCGCCGCCATGCTCGAGGCGCCAAAGCTGATCTACCTGATCCGCGACCCGGTGGCGCGTGCCGTGTCGCATTACATCCACGGCTGGAGCATGGGCGAGATCGCCGACGAGATCGGCCCGGCGCTGACGCACCATCCCGAGCTGGTTTCCTATGGCTGCTACGGCATGCAGATCGCGCCCTGGATCGCACGGTTCGGGCGTGACAGGGTCTTTGTCGGCACGCTGAACGAGATGCAGCGTAACCCCCAGCGCTTCCTGGATCGGGTCGGCGCCTTCCTGGACCGCCCCGGGCTGGTCTGGCAGGCCGATCTGGGCCGCGTGAACGCCTCGGCCGAGCGCATCCGGCGCTTGCCGCTGCACGGGCTTCTCGTCGACAATCCGCTAGCCACCGCGCTGCGCCGGACAATGGTGCCCCAGGCCCTGCGCGACCGGGTCAAGGCGGCCCGGCAGATGCAGACCCGCCCCGAGATCCCGGCCCGGGATCTGGCCCGGGCGAAGGCCGTCTTCGCCGAGGACCGCGACCGGCTGATGGCGCTGTTTCCCGGCCGGCCCGACCTGGCCGACTGCTACACGTGCCTCCAGCCATGAGCGCGCGGCCCGCCATCGCAGCCGTCGTGATCGGCCGCAACGAAGGCGCCCGGCTGCTGCGCGGCCTGGAGGCGCTCTGCGGGCAGGTGGGGCGCATCGTCTATGTCGATTCCGGCTCCACCGACGGCTCGGTCGCCGCGGCGCGGGCGGCCGGCGCCGAGGTGGTCGAGCTCGACCTGGCCGCCCCCTTTACCGCGGCGCGGGCGCGCAATGCGGGGCTGGCACGCCTGGGCGCCGGCGACCCGCCCGATTTCGTGCAGTTCATCGACGGCGATTGCGAGCTGCAGCCGGGCTGGATCGACACCGCGCTTTCCTTTCTGCAGGCCCATCCGCAGGCGGCCGTGGCCTGCGGGCGGCGGCGCGAACGCTTTCCCGACGCGTCGGTCTACAACCGCCTGTGCGACCGGGAATGGGACACGCCCGTGGGCCAGACCAAGGCCTGCGGCGGCGATGCGCTGATGCGCCGGACGGCGCTCGACGCGGTCGGGGGGTTCGATCCGCGGCTGATCGCCGGCGAAGAGCCGGAGCTGTGCGTGCGGCTGCGCGCGCAGGGCTGGCAGATCTGGCGGCTGGACGCGGAAATGACCCTGCACGACGCGGCGATGACCCGGCTGGGGCAGTTCTGGAACCGCGCCCGCCGCGCCGGCCACGCCTGGGCCGAGGGCGCGGCGCTGCACGGGCGGCCGCCCGAACGCCACGGCGTGGCCGGGATGCGCCGGGCGCTGGCCTGGGGGGCGGCGCTGCCGGCCGGTATCCTGGCGCTGGCGTTGCTGGCCGGCCCCGGGGCGCTGGCGCTGCTGGCGCTCTATCCCGCCCAGGTCGTCCGGCTGGCGCTGCGCGCGGGCGGCCGCCGCGCCGACTGGCAATGGGCCGCGCTGGTCACGCTGTCTAAATTTGCAGAGGCCCAGGGGATCGCCGAGTATCACTGGCGCCGCGGGCTCGGGCGCCCCGCCCGCCTGATCGAATACAAATGAGGCTGCCGCAGATGTTTGCAAAATACCGGATCGCGGGCCTGATGCCGGGCCGGAACTCGCTGGGCCGGCGGGTGTTCCGGGCCGGCGGCTGGAGCATGGTGCAGATCCTCTCGACCCATACCTTCCGCCTGGTCAGCAACCTGATCATGACCCGGCTGCTGCTGCCCGAGGCCTTCGGCCTGATGGCCATGGTCGGCACGGTGCTGACCGCCTTCAGCCTGTTTTCGGAAATCGGCATCGACCGGTCGATCATGCGCGAACGCGACGGCGACGATCCGCATTTCCTGCGCGTGGCCTGGGTGGTCAAGATGGGGCGCTTCGCGGTGATCGCCATCGCCGTGCTGCTGGCGGCCGGGGCGCTGGCGCTGCTGGCCCCCGGCCTGGCGCCGCCCGGCACCGTCTATGCCGACCCGCGGCTGCCCGGTCTGATCGCGCTGTCGGCGCTGTCGGCGCTGTCGCCGCTGATGCTGGGCGGGGTCTCGACCTGCCGCGACCTGACGCTGCGGCGGCTGGAAAACCGGCGCTACGCGCTGGTGATGATCGCCTCGCAGGCCCTGTCGCTGTTGTGCATGCTCGGCTTTGCCCAGCTCAGCCCGACGGTCTGGGCGCTGATGGCCGGGATGCTGTCGAAAAGCCTGTTCGTGCTCATCGCCTCGCACATCTTCTATCCCGGCCCCCGGATGCGCTTTGAATGGGACGCCGAGATCGCCCGGCGGCTGTGGACCTTCGGCAAGTTCCTGATGGGATCGTCGGTCTTTTCCTTCCTGTCGAACCACGCCGACAAGCTGATCCTGGGCAGCCTTCTGGGGGCGGGGACCTTCGGGCTTTATGTCATCGCCCAGATCTGGGTCATGGCGGGGCGCCAGCTGATCAACCGGCTCAGCAACCATGTCGGCTTTCCCGCCGTCAGCGAGATCATGCGCGACCGCCCGCAGGACCTGCCGCGTCTTTACCGCAAGTTCCAGACCGTGATCGACCTCTTCTGCCTCGGCGCTTTCCTGGCCTTCTTCTTCCTCGGGCGGCAGATGATGAACTTTCTCTATACCGAGCAATACGCGGTCGCCGGGCAGTATGTGCAGCTGATGTCCATCGCCTTTCTGGTGATGCGCTTCCAGACCCTGAACGGTCTGGTGATGAATACCGGCAATACCCGGGCGATCATGCTGATCGCGATGGTCCGCGGGGTCGCGATCTGCCTGACGGTGCCCCTGGGCTTTCATCTGCTGGGGATCGAGGGCGCGATCCTGGCGGCCAGCCTCAACCAGCTGCTGACCGCGCCCTACACGCTGGCCCTGCTGCGCCCCGTCCTGGGCGCGCGCCAGATCCTGTTCGATACCGCCTGGTTCGTCGCGGCGGTGGCCGCCGCGGCGCTTGTTTACCTGGCGGTCTGATCCGGCGCGGAGGTTCCCCTGCGCGATCTTGCAGCGCAGCCCCGGGCGGCGCGAAATCAGGCCCTATCCCGGCCGGATCACCCTGTCGCCCGGCGGGCGGGGCGCCGCTCAGGACAGGCCGGTGATGCCCGTCGCCGTGGTCCCGGTGGCCAGCACCCGCACCACCCGGATCGGAAAGGGAATGCCGGCGGCGACATGGATGTCGCCGGTCTGGCCGGTCACGGTCACCACCCGCACGCTGCCCGCGCCGGCCACGTTCAGCGCCCGCGTCACCCGGGCCAGATCGGCGGTGTCGCTGGGGGTGATCGGCTCGAGATGCAGGGCGGGGCTCTGCAGGCCGGGCTGGAAGTCGAGGAAGGCGTCGTGGGGCATCGGGCTGTCTCCGCAGGATGGGCCGGGCCGCGCGCGGGGCCCGGGCATGCGCACAAGGCTAGGCACCGGCCGGTGAACGGGGCGCAAAGCCACCGCACGCCCCCGCCCGGCACGCTTGGCTTGGGGTGGGGCGTTGAGTAGAGAAGGGGCGCGCGGGTGCCGCCCGCGGCCGGAAAACGGGCGAGGACAGGTGAATGAGCAGGATTGAGCGCGCCTTGCGCCGCGCGGTGCGCCGGATGCGATACGACCCGGCGATGAAGTTCCAGGTCGTGGGCGAACGCTGCTCGGGCACCAATTTCGCGCATCACCTGATCCGCGCCAATGTCACCAACAACCCCTGCCAGGCCTATGGCTGGAAGCATGGCTTTCCGCTGTTCATCGCCGCCCCGCGCGACGTGGTTTTCGTGGTGATGTTCCGCGAGGCGCTGCCCTGGCTGAAAAGCATGTACCAAAAACCCTGGCACAGTACCGAGGCGCTGCGCGCGCTGGCGTTTTCCGACTTCATCCGGGCCGAATGGGACGCGACCATCGACAAGCCCGGCTGGTTCGCGCTGGAAGAGGACGACAAGCGCGCCGGGCTGCCCCTGCAATACGACCGCAACCCGCTGGACGGGTCGCGCTTTGCCAACATCCTGGAAATGAGGGGCATGAAGATGCGCGCCATGCTGGGGCTGAAGACGCGCGGCGCCAAGGTCGTCTTTCGCACCCATGCCGAGCTGACCCAGAACCCCGAGGCGCTGATCGAAGAGCTGGCCGGCACGTTCGGGCTGAGCAGGAAACCCGGCTTCACCGTGCCCGAGGGTCATTTCGGCTGGGTCTGGAACGAGCGCAAGGCATGGCTGGGCCCCGGCCCGATCGAGATTTCCGACGCGGACATGGCCTTTATCGACAGCCAGATCGACCCCGCGCTGGAACGCGCAGCCGGGCTGGACTGGCCGCCGCAGGCGGGCTGAGCGCGCCGGTCAACTGTCGGGAAAACAGACCGGGACGAGCCCCGGCAGATCGGCCAGGACCTGCGCCTCGAGCGCGTCGAGAAAGGCGTAGCGGCGGCGGTAGAGCGAGCGTTTCTTGGCCTTCAGCGTGTCCATGTCGCGCCGCTCGGGGGTGGCCGAGAGGCGGTAGAACTCCGGCCCGTCGGGCACCCCGCCCCGGTCCTGCCAGATCGCGTCGTAATCCTGCGGAAACTGGGTCTTGCCGAAATAGGGATGGCGGTGGTGGCGCATCGCCTCGCTGACGCCCAGCAGGGTATCGGCCTGCATGTAGCGGCACAGGATGCGCACCAGCTCCAGCGTGAAGTCGCGCGGCCGCAGCCCGTGGGCGGCCTTGGTCAGGTCGCGGTAGAGGTCGGTCACGCCCTCGCGGTTGCGCCCCTGCACGCCGCCGATCAGCACCCGCCGCCGCCCGTCCGCGGCGCGCTCGGGCGCGAAGGCGATCGAGAAGGCGCGGAAACTGCCGACGAACAGGTTGACCGACAGCACCCCCTCGCGCATCAGCCAGCGCGGCTGGTCCAGAACGATCCGCAGGCCGGGATAGAGCGCGTCCAGGTCGGCCAGGACCAGGCGCTGGTCGATCGAAAAGGGAAACGGCAGGCCCAGCTGGTCGATCTCGGCGTAATGGGCGGTCATGCGGTCCAGCCGCTCGGCCACGCCCCAGCCGGCGCAGAGATAGGGCCAGATCAGCACGCCCAGCGTTTCGGGCCGTTCGGCCAGCACCCGGCCCAGGGCCCCGTCGGGCGGGGCCTCGAGCATCCGGACGACCCGGCCGCGATGGGCCAGCCCGGCCGCGACCAGCCGCGCCCGGTTGCGGGCATCGCCCGGCCGCCGGCGCGGCAGGGACCGGTCCGCCGTGCGCCACAGGATGCGCGTGGTCGTGATCAGATCCATGTCGGCCCCGCTCGATCTGTGCCCGGCGCGGCGGGCCGCCCCGCGCGGCCGGTAAAAGGTTTTCGTCACCCCGGCCCCCGGGATCGCCGTTCAGTAATAACCGTAATCGCTGCCGTAGGAGTCGCCCGCGAAATTGCACTTGTTCAGCACCACGCCGAGAACGGCCGTGATATCGGCGACCTGGCGCTCGATCGCGTCGAGCTGGCTGATCGGCGTCCGCTCGGCCTCGGCCACGATCAGCGCGCAATCGACCTGGCGCAGAAAGCCGATCGCGTCGTCGGAGCCCAGAAGCGGCGGCATGTCGAACAGCAGGGTATCGGGCGCATAGGCCTGCTCCAGTTCCGCCAGCAGGTCGGCCGTGCGCCTGCTCTGCAACAGCTCGGAGGACTTGCGCGCAGCCTCGTGGTTCAGGCCGAAGATCAGGTTGTCCCCATGGCACAGCCCGTGATCGGCGAAGGGCACCCGCCCCTCGATCACCGCCGCCATGTTGTGGCGGGGCATATGGCCGAGCGTCTTGGCCAGGGTCGGTCGGCGCAGGTCGAAATCGAGCGCGATGGTATGCGTATCGCTCTGCCGGCCGAGCGCGAAGGCGAGATTGGCCACCATCGTCGTCTTGCCCGCGCCGGGGCTGGGCGAGACCACCGCGATGCGCCGCCAGCCCGGCTCGCGGATCTGCTGCAGCACCCGGGTGCGCAACAGGTCGAACGGGGCTGCCGCGCTGTCGCCGCCGAAGGGCACGACACGGTTGCGCGCCAGCAGCGCCTGGTGGATTTCCAGCGGCTCCATCGCGATCCAGTTGCCTCGCGGCCCCCGGCCGGAACGGGACATCGGGGCGGTCTCGCCGCCGGGCGTCCCCGAAGACGTCGCCGCGCGGCGGCTGGCGCGGGCCTTTTCCAACGCGATCTGGAGCCGTTCCATTTGTCTTTCCTCCTTGTGCGACGGGGGGTCAGCCCCGCACCCCCAGCTTGTTCATCACCCGCTCGGCGATCAGGTCGAGCGGCAGGTAATAGGTATGCACCGCGTAGATCGCGGCCGGAATCGCGGCCAGGATGGCCAGCACCGTGACGACCATCAGCGCCCGGCGGCGGCCGCGCTGGCCGCGGGTGCGCATGTAGGGGATCGTCGCCAGCGGCGTGATGCCCAGCCGGTTGACCAGATCGGCCGGCCGCCGCGCGGTGCTGTTCAAAAGTTCCATGAGCACGATCAGCGCGATACCCGCCCCCAGGCCCAGCCCGACGCCCATGCCCGCCAGCTTGACGCGGTTGGGCCGCGTCGGCTCGGACGGTACGGCGGGCTGTTCGATCACCGTCACCCGCTGACCGCGGGACAGGTTTTCGATCCGCTCGCCGGTCGAGGCGGTGGCCAGCCGGCCCACGGCGGTGTTGTACTGGTCGCGGATATTGGCGTAGTCGCGCTCCAGCGCCTCCAGGGTGATGGCGTTGGCCGGGGTCCGCGCGATCGACTCCGCCAGCTCGGCCAGCTCGGCCTCGAGGTCGGTCTTGCGCGCCTGCAGCGTTTCGATCCGGGCGTCGATCTCGGCCATCTGGAGATCGAACATCGAGCGGGCCGGGTCGGTGCCGGTTTCCGGCGCGGCCCCGGACTGTGCCTCGAGCAGCCGCCGCCGCGCCTGTTCCATCCGGCCGCGCAACAGCTTGATGCGCGGGTTTTCCTCGGAATAGACCAGCAGCGCGTCGGCCAGCTCGCGCTCCAGCCTGGCCAGTTCCTGTTCCTCGGGGCTGAGCTGGCCGGTGCCGTCCAGCCCCTCGATGCGCCCGGTCGCCTCGAAGATCTGGCGCAGCCGGCCGCGCTGGTCGCGCAGCGTGGCCACGTCGCGGTCGATCTGCGCCACCTGTTCGCGCAGGGCCACCTGCTGGCTGCGGCGGTATTCCATGCTCTCGGGCAGGGCATCGGCATTCTCGGTCTTGAACCGGAGGATCTGCGCGCTCTGGGCGTCCAGTTCCTCGTTCAGCCGCGCCACCTCCTGCTGGAAGAATTGCTGGGTCTGCGCCGCCCGCCGGGTGCGGAACTCGGCGTTTTCCTGCAGGATCAGGGTCAGGTACTCGTTCAGCACCCCAGCCGCGGTCTGTGCCCGGGGCGCCTCGAAGCTGATCGTCATCAGCGTCGCCGCGTCGCGCCGCGACGAGCGCCGGATGCTGGTGCGCGCCCGCATCGCCGCGACGATCTCGTCGGGGTTCATCTTGTCCTGGTCTTCGAGCACGTCCAGCTGACGCGCGATCCCCAGCAGGTTGGCCCGGGTCAGCAACCGCGTCTCGAAGATCTGCAGCTGTTCCTGGGGCTCCATCTGCACGGTGGATGTCGCCAGCCGGTCGGGGATCTGTGCCGATTCCACCAGAAGGCGCGTCTGGCTGACATAGGCCGGCGGCAAGGTCAGCGCCACCGCGATCGCCACCCCCGAAATCAGCCCCGCAACCACCAGAAACAGCGGCAGGCGGCGCAGGAAAATCGAGAGATAGTACCGGAAATCCGACATCAGACGGCGTCCTCCACATCACTTCCGGTGCCGAAATAGACACCGTCCGAAATAACCCCGCGCACCGTCTCGACGGTGACCGCGGGTGTTTCACCACTCCAGGCATAGAGCATGGAGAAATCGCAAAGCTGGTTGATCAGGCGGGGCACGCCCCCGGTCTGTTCTTGGATCAGTTCGACCGCCTCGGGCGTGAATTCCGCCCCCGACCCGCCTGCGGCGCGCAACCTGTGGGCGATATACTCCTTCACCGTCTCCAGATCCATCGGCCCGATATGAAAGCTCGCCGCCACCCGCTGGGCGAGCTGGCGCATCTCGGGCCGGCGGATGGTGTCGCGCAGCTCGGGCTGGCCGACCAGGACCAGCTGGATCAGCTCGTCCTTGTTGGCGTTGATGTTGGTCAGCATGCGGATCTCTTCGAGCCCCTCGACCGAAAGGTTCTGCGCCTCGTCGATGATCAGCGCCACGCGCCGCCCGGCGGCATATTCGGCGACCAGGAAATCCTGCAGGGTCTGGAACATCCGCACATAGCTCTTCTGGCTGTCGGGGAACTCGATGCCGAAGGCGTTGAGCACCCATTGCAACAGCTCGCCCCGGCCGCCCTGCGCGTTCGAGATCAGCCCCACGGTCAGCTCGTCCTCCATGCGGGCCAGAAGCGCCTGCACCAGCGTCGTCTTGCCCGAGCCGATCTCGCCGGTGACCATCGTGATCGGCGACCGCGACAGGATACCGAACTCCAGCACCGAAAAGGCGCGCAGGTGCTGGCGGGACCAGAACAGGAATTCGGGATCGGGCAAGAGCGTGAAGGGACGCTCCTTCAGCCCGAAGAACTCCGCATACATGGATTCCGTCGCCATAATTCCGCCGTTCTTGTCCTGTCGGTCAGGCCGCGGCGCCTAAACGCGTCCACCTTCGTCCCCTTTCAATACGGGCAGCCCGCAAGCGGATAAAGAGGGCGCCGCCGCCCCGGGCCAAAAACGTCGCGATTCGCTGAACATGTTGAAAATCGGCAGGCCAATCCCTGCGAACCGCCCGGATTATGCATCGCCGCGGGGCGCGGGCGGGGCCGGGATGCGATTCTCTGCCTGCGGCCAGCCGCCGCGCCGTCCGGCGGGCTTCTACAATCTGCACGCTTTCCGGGAGATTGGTATCGATTCGCGGACAAAGCGGCGCGGGCCGTTCGGGCCGCGTTTCGGGCGTCGTTCGGAAAAGTGTCTGGAAACAGTCTGTTAATGGCCAAATTATGGCACTTTAACAAAAGATTTCGTTTACTTTTGGGCAGACAAGGCGCACGAATGAGGCATGTGCCATGAAGATTTCCTTACCCAGTCTTCCTGCGATTTCCGGGAACGTGTCTGCTCCGGGGCATCGGCTTTTTTCAGCCCCACCATCCAACACCAAACCGCATTTGACCCCGAAAGCTGCTGTCATGACCCTTTATCTTCGTGACCTTCCCCTCGCCGAGCCGGCCGAAACGGCCCGCGTCGAGGTCACGGCGCCTGCCGGCGGCGCGATTTACGCCGATCGCCTCAAGCGTGTCTTCGACATCGTTTTCGTGGTCGGCGTCCTGGTGCTGGCCGCGCCGATCCTGGTGCCGCTCTTTCTGCTGATCCTCGGCATCGTCGCGCTCGACGGGCATTCGCCGATCTATCGCCAGCGCCGGGTGGGCCGCGACGGGCGCGTCTACGACATGCTCAAGGTGCGCACCATGGTGCCCGATGCCGACGCCCGCCTGCAGGCGCATCTCGAGGCCGACCCGGCCGCGCGCGCCGAATGGGGCAGCCTGCAAAAGCTGCGCAGCGACCCGCGCATCACCCGCTTCGGCCAGTTCCTGCGCAAATCCTCGCTCGACGAGATGCCGCAGCTGTGGAACGTGATGAAGGGCGAGATGAGCCTCGTCGGCCCGCGCCCGATGATGGAGAACCAGAAGGCGCTCTATCCCGGCCGCGCCTATTACAGGATGCGCCCGGGCATCACCGGGCTCTGGCAGGTCTCCGACCGCAACCATTCCACCTTTGCCGACCGCGCCGTGTTCGATGCCGAATACCATGCGCGGCTCAGCTTCTGGACCGATCTGCGCATCCTCGCCCGCACCGTGAGCGTGGTCCTGCGCGGCACCGGCTGCTGATCGGGAAAAACAGTTTTTCCCGATCCGGACGCTGGCGGGCAACGACAGCACACATGAGAGGGAAGACAGCCCCCGGCGCGGCTGGTATCGTACACCGTGAACCGAGCTGAACCGGGACAAACGCCTTGAAACGTCTGATTTCCGCCGCCTTGCTGTGCCTGGCCGTCGCCGGCTGCGACAGTGCCGAGGAACGTGCCGAAAACCATTATCAAACCGCCGTCGCCCTGCTTGCCGAGGGCGATGTCGACCGCGCCCTGGTCGAGCTGCGCAACGTCTTCCAGTTGAACGGCCAGCACCGCGACGCGCGGCTGCTCTACGCGGAAACGGTGCGCGAGCAGGGCAACCAGCGCGGCGCCTATCGCCAGTACAAGCGCGTGGCCGAACAGTATCCCAACGATCTCGAGGCCAACCGGGCGCTTGCCGACCTGGCGCTGGAGGGCGGCAACCCCGAAGAGGCGCGCCGCTATGCCGACAAGGCGCTCTCCCTGGCCCCCGGCGACCCGCTGCTGGGCGCCATCGACACCGCGCTCGATTTCAACGATGCGGTCGAGGCCGACGATGCGGTCGCGCGCGCCGACGCGGTGGCCCGCGCCCGGGCGCTGCTGGAAACCGACCCGACGCTCTACGCCGCGCGGCGCGTGGCGATCGCCCAGCTTCTGTCCGAATCCGACTGGCCGGCGGCGCTGACGGCCATCGACAAGGGGCTGGAGATCAACCCGCAGGAGCGCGCCCTGCACGGGCTTCGCATCGGTGTACTCGACCAGCTGGGCGACCAGTCGGCGATCGAGGCGCAGCTGGTGCGCATGACCGAGATCTTCCCCGACGACGCGACGATGGGCGCCACGCTGGTGCGCTGGTACGTCTCCGAAGACCGGCTGGACGCGGCCGAGGCCTGGCTGCGCGGACGCATCCGCGAGGGGTCGGACAACCCCGAGCCGCGGTTGACGCTGATCCGCTTCCTGGCCGAGCTGCGCGGCGCCGGGGCGGCGCTGGCCGAGCTGGAAGAGATCCTGGCCGCCGACCCGGCGCCGGCGGACGTGGCCAACAACCGCAACCAGTTCAGCGCCCTGCGCGCGGGCTTTCTGTTCGCCACCGGCGCGCGCGAGCGTGCGATGCGCGAGCTGGAAGAGACCCTCGCCGGCGCCGAACCCTCGGAAGAGACCGACGGCATCAAGGTCTCGCTCGCCCGGATGCGGGCGGCCACGGGCAACCAGGTGGGTGCACGATCGCTGGTCGAAGAGGTGCTGGAACGCGACCCCGGCCATGTGAGCGCGCTCAAGCTCAAGGCCGGCTGGCTGATCGACGACGACAAGACGGGTGACGCCATCGTCGCGCTGCGCGCGGCGCTCGGCGCTGCGCCGCGGGATGCCGATATCATGACGCTCCTGGCGCGCGCCTACGAGCGCGAGGGCAATCGCGAGCTGATGGCCGAGATGCTGTCGCTGGCGGTCGAGGCCTCGAACCGCGCGCCGGAGGAAACGCTGCGCTATGCCAAGTTCCTGATGCAGGACGACAACTGGCGCAGCGCCGAGGACGTGCTGATCGAGTCGCTGCGCCTCGCGCCCACCAATGTGGCGATCCTGACCGCCCTCGGCCAGACCCATCTGGGCATGGAGGACTGGCCGCGGGCCGAGCAGGACATCGCCCGGCTGCGCGAGCTGGACACGGCGCAAAGCCGCGCCGCGGCCGACGAGCTGCAGGCCCAGATCTTCGCCAGCCAGCGCAAGTCGGACGATTTGATGAGCTTCCTCGAGGAACGCGCCGACTCCGACACCGCGGGGCAGGGGGCCGAAGCGGCGGTGATCCGCGCCCATATCCTGAACGGCCAGATCGACGAGGCGCTGGAGCGCGCGACCGCGCTGCTGGAGAACAACCCCGAGGATCTCGCCGCGCGCTTCATCCATGCCTCGGTGCTGTTCCTGGCCGGCCAGGGCGAAGCGGCGGAAACCGAGCTGCGCAGCCTCGTCGACGAGGAACCGCGGCTCGAACCCGCCTGGACCACGCTCTATGCCCTGCTGATGCAGCGCGGCGAGACCGAGGCCGCGGGGGCCGTGCTGGCCGAGGCCGAGGCCGCGCTGCCCGAAAGCCGCAACCTCAAATGGGTGCGCGCCGGCCATCTGGAACGGCAGGGCGATGCCGAAGGCGCGATCGCGATCTACGAGGCGCTTTACGCCGAAAACAGCGATGTCCCGGTGGTCGCCAACAACCTGGCCAGCCTGCTGAGCACGGTGCGCGACGACCCCGAGAGCCTGCAACGCGCCTTTACCGTCGCCCGGCGGCTGCGCGGCAGCGAGGTGCCCGCCTTCCAGGACACCTATGGCTGGATCGCCTTCCGCCAGGGCGAGATCGACGAGGCGCTGACCCATCTCGAACCGGCCGCCGCGGCGCTCGCCGACCCGCTGGTGCAATACCACCTGGGCCGGGTCTATGCCGCCCAGGGCCGCACCGAAGACGCCCGCGCCCAGTACGACAAGGCGCGCGAGCGGCTTGCGGCCAGCAGCCGCGACTATGGCGATCTGCGCGCGCGCATCGCCGCGGCGGTGCAAGAGCTGGAGAGCGGCGACGGCGGCGAGAACTGACCGGATCGCGGGGGATCGGCACGGCCGCGCCCCCGCGACCGCGGCATTCGGGATACTTGTGGATAATTTTATACAAGCATCATTTTTTCAGCCCCTTATTTCGCTTAGGATCATGCGCAATCCGAGGCTTCATGGTGAAGGTACCCCCATGCACAGACGATTGATCGGCCTGATTTTTGCCCTTCTGGCCGCCCTGTCCGCCACAGCCGCCGCCGCCCAGTCGCGCTACGCGATCCGCAGCGGCGATGTTCTCCAGGTCGAGGTTCTGGAGGATTCCAGCCTCAACCGAAGCGTTCTGGTGCTGCCCGACGGCACCATCAGCTTTCCCTTCGTCGGCACGATGCAGGCCGCCGGGCGCAGCGTCGACGAGGTGCGCACGGCGCTGACCTCGGGGCTGGCCTCGAATTTCGCCGCGCCCCCCAATGTCTATGTCTCGGTCGGCCAGCTGTCCCAGCGGCGGTCCAGCAGCCCCGCGGCCGCCGCGGCGATCGACATTTTCACGATGGGCGAGATCGCCAAGCCCGGCCGGTTCGAGTTGCCGCGCGGCACCACGCTGTTGCAGGCGCTGGCCTCGGCCGGCGGCTTTACCAAGTTCGCCGCGTCCAAGCGGGTGGAACTGCACCGCACCGACCCGGCCTCGGGCACCGAGCAGATCTATACGTTCAGCTACCGCGGGGGCGGCATTCCCGGCTCGACCGTGCTGCAGGACGGCGATGTGATCGTGGTGCCCGAACGCCGCCTGTTCGAGTAGACCGCCGATGCAGGGGGCAGGAAGCATGACGCGGGCCGGTGCTCTGGCCGGCATGATCCTCCTGATGGCCGGCACCGCGCCGGCCCAGGAGACGGGCGGGCTGCGCATGGTCTTCGGGGTGGAATCCTCCCTGCGCAGCGACGACAATTTCGAGCTTGACCCGGATGCCGACGGGCACACGACGCTGTGGGACACGCGGCTGAGCTTTGGCCTTGTCTCGGAAACCCGCACCGCGCGGCTGGCGCTCGACCTGGGCACCACCGCAAGGCTGGCCGAGTTTCCCGACAGCTCGGAAAGCGGGTTCGAGGCGCCAAGCGCGCGGCTGTCCTATACGCGCGAGAGCGCGCGCAGCCGGATCTCCGTCGACGCGAACTGGGAAAAGGCCGATATCCGCTTCCTGTCGCCCTTCTCCGACCCGGTGCTGATCCTCGACGAGGAGACCGGAGAGCCGTTCCTCGTCTCCGACCCGGGCAACCGCGAGCGCGCCGATCTGGGCCTGCGCCTCGAGACCGGCCTCGACACGCCGCTGGGGCTGGTGCTGACCGCCCGGCACAACGCGCTGCGCTATTCCGACACGGTCGACCCCGATTACTACGACCGCGAGAGCAACAGCCTCTCGGCCCGGCTGCGGCTGCGGTTCTCGCCGGTGACCACCGGCTATGTCACCGCCAGCCAGCGCCTGTTCTCGGCCGAGGACACTCCCGACACCGACCGCGAAACGCGGCGGCTCGGGATCGGGCTCGATCACGCGATCGACGCCGCGACGGTTTTCGAGGCCGAGATCGACACCGTGCGGATCGAAACCGAGAAAACCACCGGCGGGGTGCGCCGCACCGACGTGGACGAGGGGCTGGACGCCAGCCTGAGCCTGTCGCGCGAGCTGTCCAACGGCCGGGCGCGGCTGTCCTACACGCATGACACCACCACGACCGGCAGCCGCGACACGCTGCGTCTGGGCCGGTCTCTCGAACTGCCGCGCGGCGGGCTGTCGGTCAGCGTCGGCGCCACGGAAGGCGAGGCCGGCGAGACCGCGCTGGTCGGCGAGGTCGGCTATACCCACGAATTGCCCCGCGGCGGGCTGCGGCTTGGCCTGTCGCGCGCGGTCTCGACCAGCGACGACGACGAGGACGTGCTGCGCACCCGGCTGAATGCCGGCTGGGAGCACGAGATCGGCGCGCTGTCCTCGCTGTCGCTCGACATGGGCTATGCCCAAATCGAGGATGGCGGCACCGGCGATACGACCGAACGCGAACGGGCCAATCTGCGGCTGGCCTACAACCGTCTGCTGGCCCAGGACTGGCGGCTGTCGGCGGGCGTCGAGCACCGGCTCGACCGCGAGGAAGGCAACCCCGACGCGCACTCGAACGCGGTCTTCGTCACGATCAGGCGCAACTTCTCGATCCGGCCCTGAGCCGCTCGCGCATATGACCGACCCAGCGCCCCCCCTGCCGCGCCGGCGCCCCGCCGGCGCGATTCTGGCGATCTTCGCGCTTTGCCTGTTGCCCGAGCTGGTGCTTCTGGGGGCCGATGCGGGGCTGTGGGGCACCGCCCACTGGCGCAACATGGTCTATCAATACGGCGCCTTCTGGCCGGGGCTTCTGGGCAACTGGCGGCCGAACTACCCGGGCCAGGCGGCGGCGATGTTTCTCAGCTACGGCTTTCTCCATGCCGGGCTGTGGCATTTCGTGCTGAACATGGCGACGCTGTTTTCGCTGGGCACGCCGCTGGCCGCGCGGCTGGGGCAGGCCCGGTTCCTGGTGCTCTGGGCGCTCTCTACCCTGGGCGGCGCGGCGGGCTATGCGCTGTTGTCCGATACGCCGCAGCCGATGGTGGGCGCCTCGGGGGCGCTGTTCGGGCTGGCGGGCGCCCTGATCGGCAGCGATCTCGCCGACCGGCTGGCCGATGACGGGATCGAGACCGGGCGCGCGCTGGCGGCGCTGGCGCTGACGCTGCTGGGGCTGATCGCGCTCAACGCGGCGATGTACTGGGCGATGGGCGGGCGGCTGGCGTGGCAGACCCATCTGGGCGGGTTCATGGCCGGCTGGGGGGCGATCCTGCTGCTCGACCGCGACCCGCGCATCAGCCCTCGGGGGCCGGATTAGAGCCTTCGATCGCGCTGCCCGACCCGAGCTGCACGTTGAGATCGACAAAGGCCAGCGCCTGCCGGTAGAGCGTCAGCGCCAGCCTGTCATTGGCGTCCGAGACATCGTTCTCGGCATCGATCAGGTCGCTCAGCGTCGCCTCGCCCCGGTCGAAGACCGCGCGGGTCAGCGTCACCGCCTCGCCGTAAAGCCGCGCCGCGCGGGCCGCGGCGCTCAGCGCCTCGGTGCCGGCGCGGTAATCGACCAGCGCCGTCTCGACATCCCTGAGCGCGCCCAGAACCGTCGACGACCACTCCAGATGCGCCTGCCGCGCCCGGGCATGGCCGGCCAGCACCGCCGCGCTGGCCGCCCCGGTGGGCAGCGCCGGAAAGCGCAGCGCGGGGCCCAGCACATAGGCCGCCGCGCCCTGGCCGCCCTCCAGCGCGTTCAGCGTGATCTCGCCGGTCAGCGACAACGAGGGGTAAAGCGCGGCCCGCGCCACGTCGATCTCGGCGACGGCGGCGTAATAGCGCCGCTCGGCGATGCGGATATCGGGGCGGTTGCGCATCAGGTCGGCGGGGATGCCCATCTCGGGCGCGAGGCCGGCCCGCGGCTGGGGCCCGGGGGCGAGGCCGATCTCCAGCGCGCCGGGCCGGCTGCCGGCCAGCACCGCGATCTGGGCCTTGGCCGACGCGATATCGGCCCGCACCTGGGGTATCTCGGCCTGGATCTCGGCCACCCGCGCCTCGGCCCGCGCGATGTCGAGCCGGGTGGCGGAACTGGCCGAGGCAAGGTCGCGGGTCAGCCCCAGCGTGCGCCGGCGGCCGGCCAGCTCGGTCGAGCGCAACGCCAGCAGCCGCTGGCGGTAGCGCAGGTCGAGATAGGCCCGGGCGATGTCCGACAGCACCAGCAGCCGCGCCGCGTCGGTCTCGGCATCGGCCACCTCGATGCGCGCGTCGGCGGCGCGGCGCTCGGCGGCGCGGCCGCCATAGGGGTCGAGCAGCCAGTTCAGGCCCAGGTCCAGCTCGCCCACGCCGTCGGGGCCGCGATCGTCGGTGCCCTCGGCGTTGAGCGCGGCCGAAGAGGTCAGCGTCGCGTTCCCGGGCACCGCGGCGCGGCTGGCGCGGGCCTCTTGCAGCCGGGCGCGGGCCGATTTGATCGACAGGTTGCCGGCCAGCGCGCGCGCCACCAGCGCGTCGAGCACCGGGTCCTCGAGCCGCTGCCACCAGGCGGCGTTGCTGAGCAGCACCGGCCGGGCTTGCGGCGCGTCCTTGTAGGCGGCACGAAAGGGAAAGCGCGGCGCGTCATAGGGGGTGGGGGCCATGCAGCCGCTCAGCACCAGCGCCCCGCCGAGGGCGAGTGCCCCGCGCACGCCGCGCACCGGCGCGGCGCGCCGGCGGATCTGTGGCCGCCCTGTCATGGCCTGCCTTGCCTCATCTCGCGCCCCGCCTTCGCGGCGGTGGCTTTACGCGGCCCCGCGCGGGGCCTGCCTGTGGCGCTCAGCATGCCGGGACCCCCCGCACCGGGCAAGCCCCGCACCGCGAAACCGGGCCGATCCGGGCGTGTTTGTGCCCTGAAGGGCTCAGTCAGTCCTCGCGGAAAGCACGCTCGAACTGGGCGGAGAGCGGCTTGAGCAGATAGCGCAGCACCGTGCGCTCGCCGGTCTCCAGGAAGGCCTCGACCGGCATCCCGGGCACCAGCGCCACCTCGGGGCCGAGGCGCGCCAGCTCTTCGGGGGTCACGTCCAGCACCACCCGGTAAAACGCCTGGCCGGTGGCCGGGTCGGTGACGGTGCCCGGCGAGACGCGCCGCACATGGCCCTTCAGCCGCGGCGTGGCCTTGGGGTCGAGCGCGGCCATCACCAGTTGCGCCGGCTGGCCCGGATGCACCCGGTCGACCGCGCGCGGGTCGAGCCGGACCTCGAAATCCAGACCCTGTTCCAGCGGAATCACCTGCAGGATCGTCTCGCCCGGCGGCACCACGCCGCCCACGGTGCTGACCGCCATCTCATGCACCACGCCGGCGACCGGGGCGCGGATAACGACCTGGTCGAGCCGGGTCTCGGTGATCACGATCTGCGGGATCAGCTCTTCTATCTCGGCGGTCACCTCGCGCAGCTCGGTCACCACCTGTTCCTTGAACTCGCGCTGCCGCTGCAGCGCCTCGATCTCGGCATCGCGGATGGTGTTGACCAGCCGTGCCCGGTCGGCCTCCAGCGCCGAGATCTGGCCCAGAAGCTCGGCCCGGCTGCGCTGCAGCTCCAGCCGCTGGCTGTCGCGCGCCAGCCCCTTTTCGGCCAGCGCGGCGATGTTGCCGAGGTCTTCCTCGATATAGCCGAGCTGGGCGCGTTTCGAATCGAGCTGCCCGGCGATGCCGCCGGTCTGGGCGTTGAGCTGGGCCCGCCGCTCCTGAAGCTGGGCGGCGCGCCCGGCCAGAAGCTCGGCCCTTGCGGCGAAGATCTGGCGCTGCCCCTCTTCCTGCTCGACGGTGCCGGGCGGCGTAAAGGGCAGGGGCGGGTAATCGAAGCGCGGCGCGGCGAGGCCCAGATGCTCGGCCCTGAGGCGCGCCTGGCGGGCCAGCGCCTCGGCCAGCCGCGCCCGGGCGATCTCGAGATTGACCTCCAGGAGGGTGGGATCGAGCCGCAACAGAACCTGCCCGGCCGCCACCCGGTCGCCGGATTTCACCGCGATCGCCTCGACCCGGCCGCCGTCGAGGCTCTGCACCAGCTTGGGCTGGCCGCGCACCACCGCCTGGCCCGGGGCGATCACCGCCCCGGCGATGGGCGTGAAGGCGGCCCAGGCGACCAGGAGTACCAGAAAGACCAGCCCGGCCACCCCGCCGATCAGCGAGAGCGGGCGCAGCCCGGTATGCAGGGCGGGGGCGGCGTGGTCGGTCATGGCCTAGCCCTTGCCCCCCTGGCTGTTGACGGTGCGATAGATCGCGGCCGCCTTGGTCTGATCGGCGGGCTTGGTCGGCTTGGACGGGCTGGAGGGCGGGGTGGGGTTGGGCGGTTTGGACGGGTTGGCCGCCCGCCCGGCCCCCTGGGCCAGCTTGGCCGACACCCCGGCCGGCACCGGCCCGGCGGTGCCGCGCGGGGCCGGGGCGGGGGTGGCGCCGCGCGGGGGCGCAGGCGGCACGGCGCGGGCGGGGGCCGGTGCGGCGGGGCGCTGCGCGGCCGGATGGGTGCCGGGCTGCAGCACCGCCGACAGCACCTCGTCCTTCGGCCCGAACTTCACCACCGTGCCCTGCTGCAGCATCAGCACCTTGTTGACCGCGGCGATGGCCGAGGGGCGATGCGCCATCACGATCACCGTCGAGCCCCGCGCCCTGAGCGTCTTGATCGTGGCGGTCAGCGCGTCGTCGCCGGCCACGTCGAGGTTGGAATTGGGCTCGTCGAGCACGATGATCCGGGGCTCGTGATAGATCGCGCGGGCCAGCCCCAGCCGCTGGACCTGCCCCCCCGAGAGCGGCGAGTCGGGCCCGCCGATGCGGGTGGCATAACCATCGGGCAGGGCCAGGATCATGTCGTGCACGCCGGTCAGCCTGGCCGCGGCGATCACGTCGACATCGCGCGCGTTGGGGTCGAAGCGGGCGATGTTCTCGCGGATCGTGCCGGGCAGCATGTGCACCTGCTGGGGCAGATAGCCGATCTCGCGGCCCAGGGCGGCCGGGGCCCATTGCTGGGGCGTGGCCCCGTCAAAGCGCAGCTCGCCCGCGTCGGGCCGCCAGGCGCCCACCAGCAGCCGCGCCAGCGTCGATTTTCCGGACGCGGAATTGCCGATCACCCCCAGCCCGTCGCCGGGCTCGAGCTCGAAACTGACCTGGGTCAGGATGCGCGGCCGGTCGGTGCCGGGCTGGCCCGGGGCGAATTTGGTCAGCCGGCTGGCGGTGATGCGGCCGGTGGGCGCGGGCAGGTCGATCGTCTCTGGCTCGCCCGGATCGGCGTCGAACGCCTCGATCAGCCGGCGATGGGAATCGGCCGCGCGGCCGATGGCGCGCCATTGCCCGATCACCTGGTCGACCGGCGCCAGCGCCCGGCCGGCGATGATCGAGGAGGCGATGATCATGCCCGCGGTGATCTCCTGGCGCAGCACCAGGAAGGCGCCGAGCGTCAGGATCGCCGATTGCAGCAGCATCCGGAAGGCGCGCGAGCCCGACGAAAAGGCCTGGGCCGGGTCGCTGCCGGCCTGGTGCGCGGCCAGCGTCGTCTTGTGCCGGTCCAGCCAGGTCGCCGTCACCGGGCCTTCCATGCCCATCGCGCGGATCGCCTCGGCGCCGCGGCGGCTTTGATCGGCGAACTCGCGCTCGGCCGCCTCCAGCGCGGCGGCGCGCCCGATCGGCGCGCTGGTGACCGCCCGGTTGATCAGCGCGACCCCGGTGATCACCGCGGCGCCGGCGACGGTCAGCCAGCCGAACCAGGGATGCACGAGAAACAGGATCGCCAGGTAGATCGGCACCCAGGGCGCGTCGAAGAGCCCGGTCACCGCCGGCCCCGACAGGAACGCCCGGACCGTGTCGAGATCGCGCAACAGCCGCCCGCCGGGCCCCTGCGCGGCGCCGGCCGCGATGCCGCGCCCGAAGGCCCGCGGACCCAGGTCGAGCGCAAGCCGCACCGCCACCCGCGCCAGCAGGCGCCCGCGCAGGAACTCGTAGATGCCGAGGAAGGCGTAGCAGACCACGACGATGGCAAAGAGCCCCTGCAGCGTCGGGATCGAGCCCGAGGCCAGCACCCGGTCGTAGACCTGCAGCATGTAGATCGACCCGGTCAGCATCAGCACGTTGACCGCGGCGCTGAACAGCCCCGCCACGCCCAGGGACGGGCGCAGCCGCCGGAGCGCCGCCCGATAGGGATTGGATGAGGGCGCCTCGCCCGCAGCCCCTGTGGTCCTGTGCATCTGCCCGTGCCTCTGGCGCAGCCCGTTCGCGTTATGTCGTCTTATGGGGCGCGCAGGAAATACATACCCCGCAACCTGCACACGGTCCAGCCGCGCCGCGCGGGGCCGGGGGCGGGGGCGGGGGCTGTGTCCTGCACGCCTCGCCCCCGCGCCATAGCATGGCAGATGTTAACGCCGCCTCGCACCGCGGCCGGGCCCGCCGGCGCAGTTGACTTTCATCGGGCATCTGCTAGCGGACGGAAGCTTTTGCCAGAACCGACCGGCGATGATTTCCAGGAAGCACAAGACGATCTTCGTCCACATCCCGAAGGCCGCCGGCCAGAGCGTGGAGCATGTCTTCCTGCAGGAGTGCGGGCTCGACTGGGACAGCCGCGCGCCGCTTTTGCTGCGCCGCAACGACGACCGCAGCCAGGGCCCGACGCGGCTGGCCCATCTCTATGCCCGCGAATACGTCGCCTGCGGGCATGTCACCCAGGCCGAGTTCGACAGCTATTTCAAGTTCGCGATCGTGCGGAACCCCTATGACCGGCTGCTGTCGGAATACCGCTACCGCAACCCCCGGCGCACGCCGCTGTGGTGGTTCCTGCTCAAGCCCTGGCGCGACGACTGGAAAGACCCTGTCCGCCACCGCGTGCCGCAGGTGCGGTTTCTGCATGACGGGCAGGGGCGGCTGCTGGTCGACCGGGTGATCCGATTCGAACGTCTGGCCGAGGAAATGCCCGAGGTGTTCGAGCGCGCACTCGGCCAGCGGCGCGCGCTGCCCGCGCGCAACGTCTCGGACAAGCGGCCGGACCTGGCCCGCAAGGGCCTCTCCCGGCTGCATCGCTGGATCATCCGCTGGCGCTATGCCGAGGATTTCCGGGTGCTGGGCTACGACCCGGGGGCCTGAACCGGCCCCGAGACCCCGCCCCGGCGCAGGTCTGTCCCGCGCATCAAAGGCGCTGTCGCGCGCGCATAGTGGCAGAATTGCTGACAACCGGGACCCTGTGAGACATAATGCCATCAGGCCATGTCTGCCGTTAGGTCAGGCACGGCCGACGCGGGACCGGACCGCGCCTTGCGCGCAGATGTCCCGCGCTCCTGAGGGGGTAAGGGGAAAAATGATTTGAACAGAGGGAATAGGACAATGAAGACCCATATCGCAAAAGGTCTGTGCGCGGGCGCCGTGCTATCGGCCGCGATGATATCGGGGTCCGCCTGGGCCACGACGACAGTAAGCCTCTCCGAGTCGATTCCGGTGGACGCCGAAATGGCCAGCACGGCCACGAACCCCTTCAATATCGTGGTGAATTTCACCGGCGGGCTGAGCGCGACGCAGCAGACGGTTTTCTCCAGCGCCGAAAATTTCTGGGAAAGCATCATCACCGGCAATCGCTACGACCTGGCCCTCCCCGATCTCGTGATCAGCGCGGCGGGCGTGGCCATCGACGGGGTCGGCGGCATCCTTGGCCAGGCCGGGCCGCAAACGTTGGTGCGCACCAACGGCGCCCCGCAGGATTACGCCTATGCCGATACCGGGATCATGCAATTCGATTCCGCCGACCTCGGCGCCCTGGAGGCGGCCGGCACGCTGTTCGACGTGATCGTGCACGAGATGGCGCATGTGATCGGCTTCGGCACGCTCTGGGATGCGCCGTCGCTCTCGCCGGCGCTGGCCGGCACGCAAAGCGTCTATACCGACGAGTCGGGGCAATACACGGGCAGCTACGCGCTGGACACCTACAAGGCCGAGTTCAGCCCGGCGGCAAGCTTCGTGCCCGTCGATATCGTGTCCGGGCCCGGCACGCGGAACGCGCACTGGGACGAGACGCTCTTCGGCGACGGGTCGGGGCTGGACCTGATGACCGGGTTCATCGGCGGCCCCACGCTCCTGGCCGATTCGCCGCTGGTGGCCACCACGCTGTCCGACACCACGATCGCCTCGTTCGCCGATATCGGCTACACGACGATCGTGACCGACCCGATGGCACCGGTTCCGGTGCCGCCGGCCCTGGCGCTCGGTCTGTCCGCCTTTGCCGCGCTCGGCGCCGTGTCGCGCCGACGCCGCCGCGCGCCGGCTTGATCGCCTTTCGGCGGCGCAGCGTCCTGCTCTGGGGCGCTGCGTCCTCCGTGGCCCTGCTAGGAGCGACCGCGCCGATGGCTGCATGTCTCGCGCTTCCACCGCCGGGGGAGGCGCAGAGCGTTCTGTCGTTCGATGTCGCCGATGCGCGGGCGCCGCGGCATCCGCCGCTGCTGGAAATCGACTCGGACGGCGGCATCGCCGTGCGCATGGGCGATGGCATCAAGCGGGGCAGGATGTCCCGCGCGGACCTCTTGCACCTGATCGAAGAGATCGTGACCGAGCAGGGGTTGCCCTCCATCGACGGTGGCGCCATCCGGCGCGCGCTCGAGGCACCGGCCGGCACCGACGGGCCGGCGCAGATCCATGCCGTCGCCGATGCGCCGACCAGCTTTCTGTCACTGTCTCTGCCCGGCTGCGCCCTGTCCGTGGCCGTCGAGGGCAGCGCCTTTGCCAGCGCGGCCCGGCCCGACATCGACGCGCTGCAACGGTTTCGGCGGATAGAGCTGCGCCTGCTGGAAATCGTCACGTCGCTTCAGCAGAGTTGAAACGGGCCGCGCCTCATTAGTCGCATAAGTTATGTTATGTTAATTATTTAGGCAAAATCCAGCAGCACCGCGCCGAGATAGCCATAATTGGCGCCCGGCGCGACGGCGAGATCCAGCACCAGCTTGCCATCGGCCGGCACGGCGATCTGCGCGAACTCGGCCTGGTTGCTGAGAGCGCCGGAGCCGGCGTTGACCTGCACGGTCTCGCCGCCGTTCAGCGTCACGTCGCCGACGCGGGCTGTGGTGTTGCCGAAGGCGTGCTGGGCCGCGACCTTTACCGTCACCAGATCGCCCGGATACAGCCCGGTGAAGGTGAGCGTCAGCACGTCCGTACCTGACACGCCGATCAGCGATTGCATCATGTCGATGTCATGAAACCGGCTGTCCGCGAGGCGGTCGCGGAAATCCGCGTCATCGAGCGTCACGTTGGCCGAGGTCGAGAACGGCCCGGCCTCGACCTCGATGAACGGGTCCAGCAGGCCCGCGGTGTCGAGCGCGCCGACGAACACCGGATCGTTGGCGCCGGTGGAATAGCTCGTCAGCTCGTTATAGGCGGCGCCGGGCAGGTATTCGTAAGGCTGGCCGTTCTTCAGCGAATAGATCAGCGTCCGGCCCGCCCGCGCGCCGTCACTGAGCCCCAGCGCGCGCCCGGCCACGCGCATCAGGATGTAATGCGCCAGGCACTTGCCCAGCCCGTGAATGCCGTCGCCGCCGATGTAGTCATTCCAGCGGTCGGCAAACGCGTAGGGGTTCGCGTAGGGCGCCCCGTCCACCATGAACCCGGGCGCATAGGCGCTGATCGCCGGGTGGATGATGTTCTCGTTGTAGGGCAGCGAGCCGTTGGCCTCGGTGGCGTCGTCACCTTCGACCACGAGGGGCGCCTCGACGTAGAACCGCTTGGTCAGCGGCAGCGGAACCACCTTGTCGCCGTCGGCCACGATGGCATCCATCAGCGCCGTGTAATCGGTCTGGAAAACGGCCTTTCCGCCGGGATAGGGCCGATTATTGCTGACGTTGTTGCCGCCCGAATGGACGATATAGAGGTTGGAACCGGCGCTCGCGGCGAGGTCGGTCTTGGCCGTGGACAGCCGCGCGATCGTGTTGGAAATCTCGTCGCCCGAGGCCGAATAAGTGACGAGAGTGCCGGTAAACCCGATGGCGGCCGCAAAGGGCTGCAAGGCGGCGTTGATCGCGGGCGACCCGAAAGAGCCGTCCATGATCGAGGCGCCGAGAACCACAACGTTCTCGGCCTCGAGCAATCCCGAAAGCGGCGCGATCCCCGCCGGTGCCGCGATATCGCCGCTGCCGGACAGAACCGAAACCGTGTCGAGGCCGAATCCAATCTGCATAGCCGGGCTCCTGTCGCGTCATCGCGCAACAGGCTGAAACAGAAATGGCTGCCAACCGGTAAGCCTAGCGTACGCTGCCCTGCCCCAGCGCGGGGGCGACGGCGGGCCGGCCCGGTCGCAGCCGCAGACCCAGGAACAAAAACCCGCCGTAGCGGGTCTCCTGCAGCGCCTTCTGCGCCAGGATCGGACCGAACAGCCCTGCGCAAAAAACCGGCAAAAGCGCCGCAACAGGGTCGATATCGGGCCAGATCGCCTTGAGCGCGCTAACCGTTCCGGCGGTAAAGAAGACATGGAACAGGTAGATCGCATAGGACTGCCGGCCCAGCCGGGCCAGCAGCGCCTGCCGCGGGCGCAGGAAATACAGCCCCAGGCAGGACATCATCCCGATCCCCAGGGCCAGGCCGCGCCGCAGCTCTCCCCCGGTCTCGACGACGCCGAGCGCCAGCGCCGCGCCCAGCAGCACCGCTGCGGCGACCGCCGCGGCCCCCAGCATGCGCGCCCCTGCCCCGCGCCCGCCGTCACCGCGCGCAAGCAGATGGCCGGCCATGAAAAAGGCCATCAGGAACAGCGCGTTGTTGATCGAAAACCAGTTACCCGGCACCAGCGGCAGGCCCCACCACCAGACCGCGCCGCCACCCAGCAGCACCCAGGCCGCCGCCCGCACCCGGCCGCCACCCAGCCATACCCCCAGGGTGAAAACCGTCATGATCAGAAAGGTGGCCTGCAGAAACCAGAAATGCGCGTAAGGCTGAAAGAAGATCCGCAGGAACGGCCCCTGCTCGATGCCCGCCGCTGCGCGGATCAGCCAGAACAGCGAACCGACGCAAACCATCGGGACCAACAGCCGCCGCGCCTTGGACAGGATGCGTTTGCGCATATCCGCGACCGCCGGCGCGGCCGGCACGAACACGAACCCTGACAGGAAACTGAAAAGCGGCATCCTGACGTTGGAGAAACTGTCGTTGATCGTGTGCAGCCAATGCTCCGCCGGAACCTCCAGCCCCTTCGCGGGCCCGCTGCCGACTACGTGATAAAAGACCAGCGCAATACAGGCGATGGCGCGGATCGTGTCGATATCGTCACGCCGGCGCTCCGTCGGGGGGGGCTTTAACCCGCTCAAGCTGTATTCCTCGCCCTGCTAACACCTTTAAGGCGACACTTTACACCGCTTGCTGCATCGCGGCAACGCAGAGCGATTCAGAGCGCCCAGAAATCTCCGGGTTTGCCGCAATGGGCCAGCAGCGCCTGTGCATCCGGGCGCAGCTCTTCGGCCAGTTCGGCCTCGATCTCGGGCGGCAGCCGCATCTCCGCGGCCGGCCGGCTGAGCAGGCGATCCTTGACCGCCCGGGTCACCCCCTTGGGCAGCACCTGCTTGGCCAGACGCACCGGGCCGGCGCTGTTCAGCCGGGTATAAAGCCCCGCGGGCACGCGTTTGCCCGCGCTCGGATTGACATGCAAACCTGCGTCGACGCTGTACGGTTCCACCCCAAGAAAGGCACAAAGCCGGCCGAAAAACGCGTCGCTATCGCGCGAGAGATCCTCCATGAAGCCGATGAAGATCTGCGCGTCGGGATAAAGCGCGCGGTAGCGCGAGAGGTTTTTCCAGTAAAGGCTCTGGTCGACGAAGCGCGCGGGCATCTCGCGCACCGCCGCCTCCAGCGTGGGTGGCACCGCATCGCCCATGTCCACCCGGTTCTGCACCCAGGCCGACACGATGCGCCGCAGCGGGTGGCGCACCATGAAGATCAGCCTGGCCTCGGGCAAATCGCGCGCCATCCGTTCGGCCGAATGCGGGTACATCGCCCCGGCGGCATAGTCGTTCGAGCCCTCGCCGCAGATCGCCTCGCCCTGCCGCGGCGCGAAAAACCGGGCATACCACTCCGGCCCCTTGGCGTAATTCGCGTCATCGCTGAAATAGTTGGGCTCGCAGCGCGGCGCCATGTAGACCTCCGGATGCTCCTCGAGATACTTGCAAACCGTCGAGGTGGCGCATTTCATCGCGCCGAGCACCACGAAATCGGGCTTCGCGGGATCCGCGCCCGCGCTCATGATCCACCGCCCACCGGCCGCGCCGCGGCCCGGTTCAGGCGGAATAGGGCAGGAAACTGGGCGCAGGGCAACGACGGCCTCCTCCGCGATACAGCCAACGGGTCGCGCCGAACAATCGCGGCGCCCCCGCCGGAATGCAAGACGTCACCGCCCCCGGCCGGTCAGGCGCGCCAGCGCGTTCCGTGCGACCCAGCCGGTTTCGTTGCCCGGATCGCGCAGGAAGGTCGACACGAGATCGAGCCATTCCAGGCCGATATAGAGCCTTTCATGGGCGGCGGCGGACTGTTCCGACAGCGCCCGGTAGAGATCGGGCGACTGCATCAGGTGCGCGACGCGATCGGCGAGCGCATCGGGGGACGCGGCGCGAAACACCAGGCAATCGGCGCCGTCGCGCAGGCGCCCGGCAAAGGCCGGATGATCCGAGATCACCAGCGGCGAGCGCGAGGCCAGCGCCTCGTAGATCGTGTTCGGCAGACCCTCGGCGTAATCGTGGCGCGAGGGCACGACGACCAGGTCGGCCGCCCGCATCCGCGCGCGTACCTCGGCATGGGGCAGCATGCCCAGAAAGCGCACCCGGTCGTCGATGCCCAGCCGCGCGGCCCGGGCCTGCCAGGGGGCCAGGTCGCGCCCCCCCGCCAGGTCGAAACCCAGCCAGAGCCCGCGCGCCTTCAGCAGGGCCACGGCCTCCAGGCAGTCGCCGACGCCCTTGGCATCCGATATCGCCCCGGCGAAGAAGGCCCGCCAGGGCCCGTCGGGCGCGGATTTGGGATCGGGCTCGGTGGGCAGGCGCGACCAGTCCCAGGGCACGATCCGCCCGGCCGGGTAGAGCAGCGCACGCCCCACCGACCGCGAGGCGTTGAGGCTGTGATTGGCCACGCAGACCGTCCCTGCCCCGCCCAGCTGGGCGCGCAGCCGCAGGTTTCGCCAGGCCTGCCGCAGGCCGTCATTGGCAAAGATATCGGCAAAGACCGGCAGCACCGGCAGGCCGCGGCGCCGCGCCCAGCCCAGCACGAACCGGTTCGGCGAGCGGCAGATCAGCACCTCGGGGGCGATCTCGTCGAGCAGCGGCAGGATCTTCGCCGGGTCGTGGCCCGCCCCGGGCGGAATGCCGATCGATGTCAGCCCCGGCGCCAGCTCTTCGCGGTGCGGCCGGTCGCACATCGCCACGACAACCACCGGCATCTCGTGCGACAGGCGGGCGACGAACTCGACCGACCGGCGCTGGTCGCGGTAGGTCTCTTCGCCGCCGTCGCGCAGCCGCCGGAAGGCAGCGCCGTAATCGCCATTCTGGAAAATCAGCAACCTGCGGCCGCGGATCGCCGGCGCCACTGCGGGGGACTGGTCGGTCATGGCCTCATCGCCTTCCCGGTCTGCCGGCTTTGGCGCAATGGCGGCAACGGCCTCCGGTCCTGTCCAGTCCTCCGGGCCGGCCGTCACGCCGCACCGCCGCCCCGCCCGGCCAGCCAGGCCGCAAGATCGGCCCTGAACGCCTCCGTGACGCCCTCTCCGGTCAGGGTGATGCGCCCCGGTGCGGCCTGCATCCGGATACCGCCGGGGCCCTCGACGGGCCTGCCGTCCGCGGACGGGGCCGCCCTGCCCTGCCCCGGCGCCTTGGCCGCCGCCCCCCTGCCCTGCCCCGTCAGCGCCCGCTCCAGAAGCGCCAGCTCGGCGGCGGCATCGGCCGGCGCGCCCTTGCGCAGGCGTTCGCGCAGCCGCGGCGCCAACTCGGCATCCGCCTCGAGCGCGCGCGACAGCGCAAGCCCCAGCCGTTCGGGGATCGCCGCGGCAAAGCGCAGCCGGTCGTCGAGCGCGTCGTGGATTTTCAGAAAGCTGCCGATCTTGGACCGTTTCGCCCGGCTGGCCGCGGCGAAGAGCCCAGAGAGCGCCGCCTGGACATCGGGGTAGACCCCCTGCCCCGCCGCGCGGGCGACGATCCGGGCGCGCTCGTAATAGCTCAGCCCGACCCGGATCTCGTTTTCCTCGACCATGGCACGGTAGGCCTCGGCGGCGGTCTCGGGGCGGCGCAGCAGCGCCTTGACCGTGCCGAAGCGCGCGGCATCCTCCGCGGCCAGGCGGCGCAGCGCCGTCAGCCGCCGCCAGCCCGAGATCAGCCCGAACCGCCCCGCGCCCAGGTCGACCACCTCGATCGGGGTCTGCTGGCCGCGGTCGCGGAGGCTGTCGATCAGCACCTCCAGCTCGGCATCGTCGGCCAGGATCCGGTCGCGCACCAGATAGCCCGCGTCGACCGCCTCGAGCGGCAGCGCCTGCACCATGCGCCCCTCGTCGCGGGCGCGGCGCACATCCTCGGCCAGGTCGCGCAGCGCCGCCTCGCTGGCGCTTTCGCCGGCGACGCGGGCGATGGGCGCAGCGCCCCGCCCGGCCCCCGGCAGGATCGGCCGCGCCGCCGCGTCGGCGGCGGGCTCGGGCGAGGGCGCGGTGGCAAGGTTGCGCGCCGGGGTCAGTCTCTTACGCTTGGCCATGGGCCCCTCCCCCTCCGGTCTTGTCCCGCCCTGTTTCGCACGCGAAACGCGCGGCATTTAAGGCATTGAAAATAAAACTTTTTTTCTCCGCATCTCCGGAAAACGCCGCCGCGACGCTCATGCCGCGCTCTCCGCGGCCCGTTTCGCGGCCTGCTCGTCGCGGCGCCAGATGCCGATCAGCAGTTCCTTGAAGGCGGCATAGGTCTGGTCGAAGGTCGCCCGCCCGCGGGCATAGGTGTCGCGGTTGAAATCGCGGTAATCGGCCTCGTAGATGCCGTTCACGCTTTCGCCGGCCTGGCCGATCAGCGCGGTGAAATCCTGCCGGTGGGGCGACAGCCGCTGGCCCATATAGGCCTGGATCAGCGCGGCCATCTCGGCCTGCTGGGCGCCGTCGTAGCGGGTGATCAGCGCGCGCACCGCGTCCCATTCGAAGACCAGCTCTTCGCGCCCCAGCGCGCGGGCGGCGATGTTCTCGCTCTCCTCGATCGAGGAAAAGGTCGAATGCAGCATGTCGAAAAAGCGCCCGGTGGAATCGAACTCCAGGAAACTGGCGCCCAGCGGCACCAGCAGGATATCGGCCGCCGCCAGCCCGTTGATCGTGAGGTATCCCAGCGCCGGGGGCGTATCGAGAAAGATCAGGTCATAGCCGTCCAGCACCCCGTCGGCCTCCAGCGCGTCGCCGAGCGCGTCCCACAGCTTCCAGCCGCGCGACTGCATGCGCCAGACGGGGATCTGGAACTCGGCCCAGTAGAGGTTCAGCTGCGCCCCGATCAGGTCGATATTGGGCCAGTGGGTGGGGCGGATCACGTCCCCCGCGGCGATCCCCAGCGCCTCGGAGAGGGGCTCGTCGAGGGGCAGGGGGGCCTCGCCCCGGTCGAGCCGGCGCTGGTTCTCGCCCCGCAGGTGGGTGGCGTAGTGGCGCGCGAGCAGTGGGAAAACCGTGGACCATTCATCCTCGATCCTGCCGCCGAAGATCGACGTCATCGAGCCCTGGCTGTCGAGATCGACCATCAGCACCTTGTAGCCGTCGAGCGCGGCCGACATCGCCAGGTGCGCGCAGGTCGAGGTCTTGCCGACGCCGCCCTTGAAATTGGCCACCGCGACGATCTTGGCGGGCAGCCCCTCGGGGCGGTAGGGCAGGTAGTTCTTGGCCTTGGACCCTTCGGCGGCGAAATGCGCGCGCAGGCGCAGCACCTCCTCGAAGGTGAACCATTTCGCGCCGCCCTCGGTCTCGGTGCGGCCCTGGGGCAGGTCGGGGTTCTGCCGCAGCACCCGGCGGAAATGCGCGGGCGCGACCGGGATCAGGTACTTGGTGATCTCCCATGTCGAAAAGAGGCGCAGCTTGCGCGCGCCACCCTCCGACAGCCCCCGCCCGGCGAGGTCGTCGCGCCCCGCGCGGCAGGCCTGGGCGATGGTGGCAAACCCCTCGGTGCCCTCGGGCTCGGAGAGCGCGGCCAGCGCCCTGTCCGGGGAAAGATTGAAATAGGGGGGCGGGCTGTCACTGCTCATGGCGCCTCGCATGTTACATGTTTTCTTCAGGGTACCCCAAAAGGCGTAACATGCAAGATTTTTCGATACATCCCTCAGCTTTTCTCAGCAATTCCGGGGGGTGTCGCCCTTGTCCGGGCGGGGGGTCGAGGCGTTGTTGAAAAAACCTGCCCGTTATTTTTTATGTTATTTGATAGTTACAGAGCGGCCTGATTTTGAAAACCCCTGAAAAATGCGCCTGAAAACAGGATGTTCTGGGCACGTGCCGAAAAGGGGGCGACTCTCATCCCACGATGAGGCGACTCCGATCCCACGTCGGACCGACTCCGATCCCCCGAAGCGGGGGCTGGACCGGGCGCACCGGCTCGCCTAGCGTGGGTGTCAATGAAACGACGAAGCCGGGCGGCAGTCCCGGCCGGGCAGAGACATCCGGCAAAAAGACCGGGACGAGCGGACAGGACAGGCAGATGGCAAAGCCACGGGAGTGTTTCCGGTGAGCGGGGCAGGGGGCGCGCGCCCGGCCGCGATCCGCGATTTCTTCGTCTGCGACATCCTCGCGGCGATGCCCAAGCACGACATCGCCTCGATGGAACACCCGATCTTCTCGCTCTCGACCCGGCCCGACCGGCGGGTGCTGGACTATGCCCATAACGGCGTCGAGGTCACCGTCACCCCCTCGGTCAAGGGCCGGGCGACGATCTTCGACGCCGATATCCTGATCTTCTGCATCTCCCAGCTGGTGGCCGCGCTCAATGCCGGGCGGCCCACCTCGCGCCGGCTGACGCTGACCGCCCACGACCTCTTGACCGCGACCGGGCGCGAGACCTCGGGCGACGGCTACCGCCGGCTGCGCGACGCCTTCGAGCGGCTGGCGGGGACCCGGATCACCACCAACATCGTGACCGGCGATACCGAGACGACCAGCGGCTTCGGCCTGATCGAGGCCTGGGAGATCGTCCGCCGCACCCGCGCGGGGCGCATGGTCAGCGTCTCGGTGACGCTTTCGGACTGGCTCTACCAGGCGGTGCTGTCGCGGTCGGTGCTCACGCTCTCTCGAGACTATTTCAGCCTCAGAAAGCCGCTTGAGCGCCGGCTCTACGAACTGGCGCGCAAGCATTGCGGGCGCCAGCCCGAATGGCGCGTCTCGGTCGAGACCTTGTGCAAGAAATCCGGCTCGGCCAGTCCCCGGCGCGTGTTCCGCGCCATGCTGCGCGAGATCATCCGCGCCGACACCCTGCCCGATTACCGGCTGGAGGAAGAGCCGGGCGACATCATCCGCGTCACCCCCCGCGCCGCGGTGCTGGATGCGCCCGAGGCGCCGCCGCTGGCCCCCGAGACGCTGGACGAGGCCCGCGCGCTGGCCCCGGGCGCCGATATCTACGCGCTCGAGGCCGAATGGCGCGGCTACTGGGCGCGCTCGGGCCGGCCGCACCTGCGCTCGGCCGACCGGGCGTTTCTGGGCTGGCTCAGGGCGCGGGGCCGGGGCAAGGGCAGGGGCCGCGCTCAGACATAGCCCAGGGCGCGCATGTCGAGATCCACCAGCGCGTCGAGCCGCCGGTTCGAGTCCGCGAAGTGATCGCCCACCACCGCCGCGACATGGGCCTTGATGCGGGCCCGCTCGGCGCTGCCCGACCGGCGGACCGGGCCGCTTTGCCCGAGTAGCCGCAAAAGCCGCGTTCGGATGCGGAACGGCAGCGGAAAGTCGGCGTAGTCCGCGGGGCGCGGGCTGGGCGGCGGCAGATAGCGGTTCAGCACGCGTTCCAGACGCATCACCGTGTCGGGGCTGCTGGCATTGACCTTTTGCGCCGGCGCGGCCGCGGGCGGGTCGATGCCCAGGAAGCCGCAGAGCCGGGCGATATAGGCATCGGGATCGCGCTGCAGCAGTTCCATCGGCATCACCAGCAGGTTTTCCCGCGCAAACCGGGTGGCATAGGCCTCGAGCGTGAGATCGTATTCGAAATGGTCCAGCCGCACCCGCGGGCGAAAGGCCGGCCGCGGCGCCTCGGGGGGCAGGAAGGCGTCGATGCCCAGGGTGCCGCCGCGGCGGACATACTGGTAATAAAGCGACACCAGCAGCGCCTTTTGTTCGCGCGTGCCGATCATGATGCGCGCGTCGGGAAAGGTCTCGGCCAGCCGCCCCACGACGCGGTCGAGGTAATAGACCCCGTTGTTCGGGTGGCCCGACAGCGCCTCGTGCGAGATCACCGGCACCCGCGCCCCGCAATCGCCGGCGGCACGGTCGAAGGCCGCGCGCACCGCGGCGCCGGAAAACCGCTGCGGATGGGCCAGCACGAACCATTCCACGGCCTGCCCGGCCTGGCGGCCCCAGGGCAGGCAGTAGCGGTCCGCGTCGGTGAAGACCGCGGCCTGCAGGAAGCTGGTTCCGGTCTTGTGATAGCCGATATGGATGAGGGGCGCCGCCCGGCTGGCCATGTCCATTCCGTCTTTCGATTTGCGAAGGGCCGGTCCTGGCCATGCCGCAACTGTCTCCAGCGCCGTCTTATGCGATTCTCCTGGGCTTTTGCATGGTCTTGTCGCGCCGTCTTTGCGGCGCGGCGCGGTCGGGGGCGGGGTTCGCGGCGGTGCGGGAATGTGCCATAGAGGGGCCGAGATTTGACCACGCTTTACAGGCAGGATCTGCCCGGCCCCGCCCGCTCCGGATCGGGATGCCATTGCAAACACGGCCTTTATGGCCGTGCCGATGGAACGGACGGACCAGGATCGTGGCAGAGGCAGATGAGGGGCCCGGCGCATGGCCGATCGTACGCTTGAGAGGCCGCTTGTCATCCATGTGGGACTGCACAAGACAGGCACGACATGGCTGCAGGGGCAACTGTCCGGGCCAAGGTATCAACGCGATCTCGCGTTCTGCGGCGATATCGGTTTCATCTACCGGCAGTTCCTTGTGCCCGATGAGCAGGAATTCTCGCCCGACCGGACGCGGGCCGCGTTCTGCGACTGGTGGGCGCCGAAGATCGAGGGGCGCCAGGCGATACTGGTGTCCGGCGAAAACCTGGGCGGCCGGCCGTTTCATGCCAGGCACATGCGCGAGGTCACGGCCGCGCGGATCGCCAAGACCTTTCCCGAAGCCCATATTCTGATCACCCTGCGGGAACAGGCGGCGATCATCTATTCCATGTACGGCCAATACCTGCGTTTCGGCTATACGAGCAGCCTTTCGGAGTTCCTGCAGCGCCCGCCGCCCGATTCATCCTTTCAGCCGGTGCTGAACCGGGCGTTTTACGACTATGCGCGGTTGCTGAACTTGTACGAGGAGGTCTTCCCGCGCGAGCGGGTCATGGTGGCGCCATCGGAATGGTTTTTCGCCGATCCCGATGCCTTTACAGAGCGGTTGAACGCCCGATTGGGCACGTCTCTGCCGCCGCTTCGAAAGCAGGCGCGAGACAGCGTCGCCAACCCTGCCTGGTCCGACCTGGCCTACGGGGCCTTGCGCCATCTCAACCGGTTCAACAGCCAGGATTCGCGCTGGCAGCGTCCGGGCGGGCGGTTGGGTGCCAATGCGATGGCCGCGCGCATCGACCGGCTGACCCCGGCTGTCCTGAAACGCCGGATGCGTGCGGCGCGGATGGACATGATCCGCCGAGAGATCGGCGACGAATATGCGGCCTCGAACCGGGAGCTTGCGCAACGAATCGGAGTCGATCTGGGCCGGTTCGGATATGTGGTATGACCGATGCGCAAGATCGGGTCACAGCATGGGTGCAGCCGCCGCGATGGCATTCCCGAAACGGGCTGCCGGCTGCCGGCATCGTGCTGTCGAAGACGCGCGATGATACCCGCCACCGTTTCTGCAGGCCCGGCAATCGGGCCCGGATGCGCGTCAGTGTGCCCGGCGCAGAAACCGCTTTGGCGGAAACGCTTAATTTTAAGTGAGCGGCCTGTTTGGCGCGCCGCGGATCGGCTATTGTGTCGCATGCATAGCCACGCGATCCATCTTTCGTCTGTTGAGTATTTACAAGGTCCGTTTCCCGAATGTCCCTGACCAGCGATACGTCTCCGCGCCGTTTTGCCAGCCAGACCAACCTGATGGGTCCGTTCTGGCTGCTTGTCGCCGTTCTGGCCGCCGCCGTCTTTTTCCAGGAGGGGCTGAACGCCCTGTTCGAGGCCTGGCAGATGCCCGAATACAGCCACGGGCCGCTGATCCCGGTGCTGTCGGCGCTTTTGTTCCTGCGCCAGCTGAAATACGTCCCGGTTCAGCCCGGCCCGGTCTCCGACCGCTGGCCGGGCGTGGCGCTGCTGGTCTTTGCCATGGCCTTCGGCCTTCTGGGCAAGCTGGCCGAGATCGACGACGTGGTGGCCTATGCGCTGATCCTGTGGGTCGGCGCGATCCTGCTGATTTCCTTCGGCTGGAAAACCGGGCGCGCCTTCTGGCCGCCGGTGCTGCACCTGGTCTACATGCTGCCGCTGCCGGGGGTGCTGTATTACAAGCTGTCGACCTTCCTGCAGATGATCTCGTCCGAGCTCGGCGTGTGGTTTCTGTATCTCATCGGCGTTTCGGTCTATCTCGAAGGCAACATCATCGACCTCGGCGTCTACAAGCTGCATGTGGCCGAGGCCTGTTCGGGGCTGCGCTATCTGTTCCCGATCCTGTCGTTTTCCTACATCTTCGCGGTGCTCTATCGCGGGCCGATGTGGCACAAGGCGGTGCTTCTGATCTCGGCGGCGCCGATCACCGTGTTCATGAACGCGGTGCGCATCGCCATCGCCGGCTACATCGTCGACACCTGGGGGATCGAGCATGTCGAGGGGTTCAGCCACTTCTTCGAGGGCTGGGTGATCTTCATGTCCTGCGTGCTGATCCTGTTCTTCCTGGCCTGGCTGATGCTGTTCTTGCATCCCGACCGGCCCGGCCTCGCCGAGGCGCTGGATCTCGACACCCACGGGCTGGCCGCCCAGGCCGCCCGGCTGCGCCTGGTGCGCCCCTCTGCGGCGCTGATCCTGGGCGCGCTGCTGCTGAGCGCGGGCGCGCTGACCTGGCAGGTCCGCCCCGAGATCGCCACCCAGGCCGTCGCGCGCGAGCCCTTCACCCTGTTCCCGCGCCGGATGGGCGAGTGGGTGTCCTCGGCGCCCAAGACCCTCGGCCCCGGCATCGAGAAATCGCTGGCCGCCGACGATTACCACTCGGTTTCCTTCGCCCATCCCGGCCACAAGGCCCCGGTCGAGCTGTTCGTGGCCTGGTACGAGGACCAGACCAAGGGCGGCACCCATTCCCCCGAGATCTGCCTGCCCGGCTCGGGCTGGGAGATCGCCTGGCTGGAACGGGTCGACATCGCCCCCGAGGTCGGCCTCGACGCGCCCTACAACCTCAACCGGGCGGTGATCCAGAAGGGCGAGGTCCGGATGCTGGTCTATTACTGGTTCGAACAGCACGGCCGCCACGTCGCCTGGGACTTCGCCGCCAAGTTCTACCTGCTGGTCGACGGCATCACCATGGGGCGCACCGACGGTGCGCTGGTGCGGCTGATCACCCCCATCGCCGAGGACGAGACCGAGGCCGCCGCCGAAGACCGCCTGAAAGAGGTGTTTCTCGAAACCGTCGAGGTTCTGCCGCGCTTCGTGCCCGACGCCTGACGCGCCTCCTGACGCGCGCCTGATCCGGGTGCGATCATCGCCGTTCTGAAAACGATACCGGATCGGCGACAATCCGCGCCGCCGGGCTGCGCTTGCGGAAAATTCGCGCGGGCAGCCCCGAAAGCGCCTTACTTTTCCCGAAAACCTGCCATCCCGTAAGGAAACAATCCCGATGAGATACGCATCAACCGCGCAGGGGCGGCTCTGGGGAAGGCTTCACTCGGTCATCCTGGGCCATGTCCTGCGCCTAATCACGGGGCTATGCCTGATGAGCACGCTGAGCACTGCGGACGCGGCAACCACCGCGACCGGCCTGAGCAATCCGACCCTGGCCTTCAATCTCGGAACGCCGACGGATTATGGCCCCGGCATGCAGTTTCTCAACCTCATGGACCTCATGCGCCAGTGGCGCGGGCACGAGCCCGGGTCGTTCGGGGATATGAAGCAGAGCGATCTGCGCGAGGGCGGCTATCTCGACGAAAGCGGCTGGGTCACCGAGATCCCCGAGGGGATCGAGAAGGTCGGCACGCTCTGGCAATGGTCCGGCCAGCCGGAATTCGCCGAGGCCCGCAAGGGCGTCTACGTGCTGACCTACGAGGGCGAGGGGCGGCTCGAGCTCAACGGCGACGCCCGCATCCTCAGCGAGGAGCAGGGCCGGATCGTCTTCGAGAGCGAGGAAGGCCGCAGCTTCGCCCTGAACATCTTCGAGACCGACCCCGAGGGCACCGGCGACTACCTCCGCGATATCGCGATCGTCGCCGAGGAAAATCTCGACCTCTACGAGGCCGGCGCGCGATTCAACCCCGACTGGCTGGATCTCATCGAGGACGCGCGCCAGATCCGCTTCATGGACTGGGGCGACACCAACAATTCCCACGCCGTCTCCTGGGAGGATCGCAGCCGGCCCGGCGGGGCCTGGGGCGACCAGGGCGTGCCGGTGGAATACATGGTGCAACTGGCCAACGAGATCGGCACCGATCCGTGGTTTACCATGCCGCACATGGCGGACGATGACTATATCCGCCAGTTCGCCACCTATGTGCGCGACAATCTCGACCCCGAGCTGACGGTGCGCGTCGAATATTCCAACGAGGTCTGGAACTGGGCCTTCGACCAGACGAGCTGGCTGAAGCGCCAGGCGCTGGAAGAGTGGGGCACCCCCGACATCTATGCCTATCACGCGATGAAGGCGACCCAGACCGCACTGATCTGGGAAGAGGTGTTCGGCGATGCGGCCGAGGACCGGCTGGTCAACGTGCTGGGCACCCATACCGGGATTCCGAACATCACCAAGCGCCTGCTCGAGGCCCGGGTCTGGCAGGAAAACGATCCCGACGGCTTCGTCGATCCGACCACCGTTTTCGAGGAGGTGGCCGTCACCACCTATTTCGGAGCGTCGATCGTCAAGAACCAGACGCACCGGGCCGAGTTGCTGGCGGCGATCCAGGACCCGGATGTCGATGCGATGGACTATCTGGCCGAGAAGCTGATGGACCCCGATTACGGCGGCTCGATCCCGGCGCGGCAGCTGAAACTCGAGCGCCATGCCGAATTCGCCGCCGAGCGGGGGCTGAACATCGTCGCCTATGAGGGCGGCCAGCACGTGCATCACTCCTTCGCCATTCGCACGCTCACCGAAGAAGAGACCGAGTTGCTCACCGATTTCATGAGCGACTTCGTCCGCAGCGAGCAAATGGCCGATCTCTACGAGGCCTCCTGGGAGTCCTGGTCGCAGGTGAGCGACGGGCCCTACATGCAGTTCGGCGAGGTCTCCGGCCAGGACAGGTGGGGGTCGTGGGGTCTGTCCCAGTCGCTGGATGACGACAACCCGCGCTTGCAGCGGCTGAACGAGCTGAACGAGACCTCCGAGCCCTGGTGGGACGGGGCCGAGGGCGGCACCCATTACCAGCAGGGCGTGACCGTCCAGGGCAGCGACGAGGCCGAGCTGATGGTCGGCACCCTGCAGGAGGATTACCTGATCGGCGCCGGCGGCGACGACACCTTCGTGGCCGGCGCCGGCGATGACGGCATCAACGGCGGCGACGGGGTCGACACGCTCATCCTGTCGGGCCGCGCCGAAGACTACGCCCTGGCCGAAGAGAAGGGCGGCTATCGCCTCGTCGGCCCCGATGGGTCGGACCGGCTGGTCGATGTCGAGCGTCTGCGCTTCGACGACGATGTGGAATTGAGCCTCGCGGAGATGCTCGACCTCTCTCCCCCGATCCCCGGCGATACGACGGAGGAAGCGGACAGTGGCGGGGAGACCCTGCCCCCGGAGACCGAACAGACCGCCCCGGAACCCGAGGACACCGAGACGCCCGCGGACCCCGTTCCCGGCGGCGCCGACGACGCCGAGGATCAGGACAGGACCGAGGCCGATGAGACCGCTCAGCCCGGCCCGCTCACGCATGTCGCGCTGAGCGGCGATCATCTGGTCTTCGAAACCAGCGCGGTGGTCGAACTCGGGCACCCCGAAGACGCCACGCGCGGCGTGCGCTTCGAGGCGGTCAACCCGTGGAGTCCGCTCGGCGACGCGCTGTCGCTGCGCGACGGCGAGAACGATTGGGCCTATGTCGCGCATGAACGCGGCGTGAGCATCGCGTTCGACGGGGTCGATGTGCGCGGCAATTACTGGTCGATGCAGGACAACCGCGCCGGGCCCGACGGCCCGCAACTGTCGGACGATGCGTTCAAGACCGCGCTGAGCTTCGGCTCGGTGGTGACCTCGGCCGACCGCCTTGAGATCGTCGGCACGGAGCTGAACGACAGCTTCTCGGGCAGGCAGCAGGACGACACCTTCCATGGCGAGGGGGGCCGCGACGTCATGAATGGCGGCGCCGGCGACGACGCCCTGTTCGGCGGCGCCGGCAACGACCTGATGAGCGGCGGCGCCGGCGACGACACCCTGGAAGGCGGTGCCGGCAACGACACGCTTACCGGCGGCGCCGGCCAGAACCTCTTCGTCTTCGCGGCCGGCTGCGGCCGGGACACGGTGACCGATTTCAGCGCCGAAGACACGCTGGACCTGGGCGATTTCCTGGGCCCGTCCCAAAGCGTTTCCGATGCGGTCCAGGAGGTGTCGGGCGATCTGGTGCTGTCCAACGGCGAGGACCAGATCACCCTTTCCGGGCTCGGCATCAACGATATCGGCTGGATCTATCCCGCCGCATGACACCGACCCGGGCACGGCGGTTCAGCCGTTCAGCCCTTCAGCCCTTCAGCCGCGCCCGCGGGCGCGTAGCGCC
>NZ_JBEHHI010000006.1:0-19896 GCF_041020385.1 Rhodovulum iodosum
GGGCGACAACGTGTCGTTCACGGTTGAACTGATCGCGCCGATCGCGATGGAAGAGAAGCTGCGCTTCGCCATCCGCGAAGGCGGCCGCACCGTCGGCGCCGGCGTCGTGTCGAAGATCATCGAGTAATCGCAACCTGCGGGAGCGAAAAAGGGGCCGCCCGCCGGGCGGCCCCTTATTGCGTTTTGGCGGGTTTCCTGAAGCGCCAGGCGATACGCTCGCCGGGATTGGCGGCCAGGCCGGCCTCCATCCGGGCGAAAGGTGCCTTGGGCGCGATGCCGGAAAGCCGCGTGCGGGCGCCGTCGACGAGGCCCACCAGCGCGTCATCCGACAGCGTGTCTGTGCGCGCGGCGGCCAGCGCCGCCGCATCGGGGGCCGCGGTGCAGAGATAGACCAGGCTCGAGGGCGGACAGTGGGCCAGTGGCGTGAAATACTCCGCCAGCAGCTCCATCTGGGCGGGCAGCCAAGGCTGGCTCCAATGCAGGAAATCCTGGTGCACCACGACCGACCGGCCGGCAACCAGATGCGGAAAGAACGCGCCGGCGATGGCATCGGTGGCGGCGGTGGATTTGCAAGCGTCGAGTGCGAGGATCTCGATCGGGCCGCCCGGCCAGCCGTTATCTTCGATCTCTCCGGGATGAAAGGAGATGCATCCTTGCCATGGGGCCAGAAGGCGCCGGGCCAGCGGCAGGATGTCGTTGCCGTCGAAGGGCGCGACCCCGCCGGAATAGAGTACCCGGCGCTTGACCTTTTCGTCGGCGGTGAACCGGTCATAGGCATGGATCGGCGCGGCGCGGCCGGCGGCATGCTGACCGGCGGCCAGCCGCGCGGTCGAGCCACCGGCGAAACAGCCCAGATCGACCAGCGCGCCGGCGCCCGTCGCCCAGTGCGCGGCGAGCCAGAAATAGAGCCGCCGTTCGTCCGGGCTGATCATCGTGGGAACGTGGGCAGCAGGCGCGAGATCGTCGTCCGAGACCCCATTCCAAGGGGCTTTGGCGAAGAGGTCGGCGGTCGCGTCGCTAGGCATGGCGCCTGACTAGCACCCGGACCGGGACGAAACCAGTGCCGTGGCGAAAACCGCTCTTGATTCCGGCGCCGCAGTACCTTAACCCCGCCCATGGCCTTAGGGGTGTAGCTCAGTTGGTAGAGCATCGGTCTCCAAAACCGAGGGTCGTGGGTTCGAGTCCCTCCGCCCCTGCCAGGCCTTGACGGACACGCCGTCGCCCCTTGCATCGGCGCGACCGAACGCGTATCTCGGCGCCGTTAAGCACAGAGATCGGACGTGGCATGGCCAAGGCAAACCCCCTTCAGTTCATCCAGCAGACCCGCTCGGAAATCGCCAAGGTAGTCTGGCCCACGCGGCGCGAGGTGTTGCTGACCACGGTCATGGTTTTCATCATGGCCACGCTGACGGCGATCTTTTTCTTCTTCGTCGATCTTGCGATCCGCGAGGGGCTGAAGTTTCTCCTTGGCTTCTTCGGCTGATCGCGTTGCGCGGTCGCCCGCTTTTGCGGCGATCCCCCTTGAAAACGGGTAGGCGGGGTTGTAATCGGGGCGTTACTTTAGGGGCCGGCGTGCATCGATTCGGGTTGCGCGCTGTTTTCTGTTACGGGCACGGCGTTGCGGCGTCATAACGAAACCGGGGCGCGCGGCGCCTGGCGAAACACTGAGGTAACGGGCAAGATGGCGAAGCGTTGGTATTCGGTGAGCGTGCTCTCGAATTTCGAGAAGAAGATCGCCGACCAGATCAAGCACGCCGTCGAGGATGCCGGTCTCGAAGACGAGATCGAAGAAGTCCTGGTGCCCACCGAAGAGGTGCTCGAGGTGCGGCGCGGCAAGAAGGTGACGACCGAGCGGCGGTTCATGCCCGGCTACGTGCTGGTGCGCATGGAGATGTCCGACCGTGGCTATCACCTGATCAACTCGATCAACCGGGTCACCGGGTTTCTGGGCCCGCAGGGCAAGCCCATGCCGATGCGCGACGAGGAGGTGAACCAGATCCTCAACCGCGTGGAAGAGGGCGAGGCGGCGCCGCGCTCGCTGATCACCTTCGAGGTGGGCGAGAACGTGACCGTGACAGATGGGCCGTTCGAGGGGTTCTCGGGCATGGTCGAGGATGTGGACGACGACAACCAGCGCCTGAAGGTGACGGTGTCGATCTTCGGCCGGGCAACCCCGGTCGAGCTGGAATTCACGCAGGTGTCCAAGGGCTCCTGACGTGATGCGCGTGTGGGAGGCGAGCGGGCGCGCCCGCGGACCGGACCACTAAACCGATGCGCCGCCCTCGCGTGGGATCGGCGCGGTGAAAAGAAGGAGACGGCCAGATGGCCAAGAAACTTGCCGGCAAGATGAAGCTGCAAGTGCCCGCCGGACAGGCGAACCCGAGCCCCCCCGTGGGCCCGGCGCTGGGTCAGCGCGGCATCAACATCATGGAATTCTGCAAGGCGTTCAACGCCAAGACCCAGGAGATGGAACCGGGCGCTCCGTGCCCGACGGTCATCACCTATTACCAGGACAAGTCCTTCACGATGGATATCAAGACGCCGCCGGCGTCTTACTTCCTCAGGAAGGCCGCCAAGCTGAAATCGGGCGCCAAAGCGCCGGGCCGCGAGACCGCGGGCAGCGTGACCGTGGCACAGGTCAAGGAGATCGCCGAGGCGAAGATGAAGGATCTGAACGCCAACGATGTCGAGGGGGCGATGCAGATCATCCTGGGGTCGGCCCGCTCGATGGGCATCGAGGTGAAGGGGTAATCGCCATGGCAAAGCTTGGTAAACGTACCCGCGCGGCGCGCGAAACGGTCGCCGGACAGGCCGACCTGACGGTCGAAGAGGCGGTGAAGCTGGTCAAGAGCAACGCCACCGCGAAATTCGACGAAACCATCGAGGTCGCGATGAACCTGGGCGTCGATCCGCGTCATGCCGACCAGATGGTGCGCGGCGTTGTCAGCCTGCCCAACGGCACCGGCAAGACGATGCGCGTGGCGGTGTTCGCCCGCGGACCGAAGGCCGAGGAGGCCAAGGAGGCCGGGGCCGATATCGTGGGCGCCGAGGACCTGATGGAAACCATCCAGGGTGGCACGATCGAGTTCGACCGCTGCATCGCAACGCCGGACATGATGCCGATCGTCGGCCGCCTGGGCAAGATCCTGGGCCCGCGCAACCTGATGCCCAACCCCAAGGTCGGCACGGTGACGATGGACGTGAAGACCGCCGTCGAGGCCGCCAAGGGCGGCGAGGTGCAGTTCAAGGCCGAAAAGGCCGGCGTGGTCCATGCCGGTGTCGGCAAGGCGTCGTTCGACGAGGCCAAGCTGGTCGAGAACGTGCGCGCCTTTGTCGAGGCGGTCAGCCGCGCCAAGCCCGCGGGCGCCAAGGGTACCTACATGGAAAAGGTGAGCCTGAGCTCGACCATGGGGCCGGGCGTGTCGATCGACGTGGTTTCGGCCACCGGCAACTGAGCCCGGCCGATCGCCTGCATGGGCGGCAACCAATAGCAACGGCGGGCCAGCCGGCCCGCCTTTGTTGCTTTCTTCCGGTTGTGCAGCCCCGCTCGCGGCCAGTGCGTGTGTGGCGCGGCGAGAGCGGAAAGCGGCGTCAAACGCCGCTCATGGGACGGCCCGGTCTGATTGGGGCGTCGCCGCGGCGGGGCCTGAGCAGGGCAGACAAGGCGCGACGGGCAGGGGCGGGGCCGGTCTTCTGGCGCGGTGCCGCCGCATTCGGCCAAGAAATCCGCCGATCGGGGCTTGGCATTTCTGCCCGAAGCCTCTATCAGACACCATTCAGGGACGCCCTCCCGCAAGGAAGGGCGTCCCCGATTCGTCCGAGACGGTGGGTGGGGCTTCCCCATAAATCCTGCCTGAGACGGGAAAAGACCAGATTTCTTCGGGCGGCCAGCCGATGGCGTGCTGCCCCGGGGCGAAATTGGACGGACCCGTACGGACCCGAACGGTCGGGGCAGATGCCCCGGCTGACGAGAGCCGGAGGGGTCGCCCCCTCCCTTATTGGAGTGAAACTGTGGATAGAGCCCAGAAAGAGAAAGTGGTCGACGAACTCGGCCAGATCTTCGAAAGCTCTGGCGTCGTGGTGGTTGCGCACTACGCGGGTCTCACGGTTGCCGAGATGCAGGACCTGCGCGCGCGTATGCGTGATGCGGGCGGGTCCGTTCGCGTCGCCAAGAACAGGCTCGCCAAGATCGCCCTGGAAGGAAAGCCCTGCGCAAGCATCTCCGACCTTCTGACGGGCATGACCGTTCTTTCCTACTCGGAAGACCCCGTGGCTGCGGCCAAGGTCGCCGAGGGCTATGCCAAGGACAACTCGAAATTCGAGATCCTGGGCGGCGCGATGGGAGAGACGGCCCTGGACCGGGCCGGTGTCAAGGCAGTGTCCGAAATGCCGTCGCGCGAGGAGCTTATCGCTTCGATCGCCGGCTGCATCGGCGCACCCGCCAGCAACATCGCCGGAGCCATTGGCGCGCCTGCTTCCAACATCGCGAGCATCCTCTCGACCATCGAGGAGCGTGCGGAAGCCGCTTGAGCAACATCCTGAGCCCGCGTGAGGCTTGATTGCCCCGCGTTGGAACACAACTTGCACAGAATGGAAGACGGAAATGGCTGATCTGAAGAAACTTGCCGAAGAGATCGTGGGTCTGACCCTGCTCGAGGCGCAGGAACTGAAAAACATCCTGAAAGACGAGTACGGCATCGAGCCCGCCGCTGGCGGCGCCGTGATGATGGCGGGTCCCGCCGCCGGTGGCGAAGCCGAAGCCGCGGAAGAGCAGACCGAGTTCGACGTGATCCTCAAGGCCGCCGGCGCCTCGAAGATCAACGTGATCAAAGAGGTCCGCGCGATCACCGGTCTGGGCCTGAAAGAGGCCAAGGAGCTGGTCGAGGCCGGCGGCAAGGCCGTGAAAGAGCAGGTCTCGAAGGAAGAGGCCGAAGAGATCAAAGGCAAGCTCGAAGCGGCAGGCGCCGAAGTCGAGCTCAAGTGATCCGGGCGCGGGCGGTTGCCCCGCGACCCAATGCATGCGGGCTGGGTCCGGACTTTCCGGGCCCAGCCGAACCTGTCTCGAAAAGGGCTTGGGCAAAGCCCTTTTCAAGGTGAGGTTCGCGGTTCGGGAGCGGCCGGTGGGACGGCGCGCAGGAATTGAACCCGACCCCCTTATTTCGTGAGCGGCGCGGCCCCGTAGCCCGACGGCGGCATGCGCGCGCGACAGACGAAAGGTGACGATACACATGGCGCAGACGTTCGTTGGCCAGAAACGACTCCGCAAATTCTATGGCAAGATCCGGGAAGTCCTGGAGATGCCGAATCTTATCGAGGTTCAGAAATCCTCTTATGATCTTTTCCTGAAATCCGGCGATGAGCCCGAGCCCATGGATGGCGAGGGCATTCAGGGCGTGTTCCAGTCGGTCTTTCCGATCAAGGACTTCAACGAGACCGCCGTCCTGGAATTTGTGCGTTACGAGTTGGAACGGCCGAAATACGACGTCGAGGAATGTCAGCAGCGCGACATGACCTATTCGGCGCCGCTGAAGGTGACGCTGCGTCTGATCGTGTTCGATGTCGACGAGGACACCGGCGCCAAGTCGGTCAAGGACATCAAGGAGCAGGACGTGTTCATGGGCGACATGCCGCTCATGACCCATAACGGCACGTTCATCGTGAACGGCACCGAACGGGTGATCGTCAGCCAGATGCACCGCTCGCCCGGCGTGTTCTTCGATCATGACAAGGGCAAGACCCACGCCTCGGGCAAGCTGCTGTTTGCCTGCCGCATCATCCCCTATCGCGGCTCGTGGCTGGATTTCGAATTCGACGCCAAGGACATCGTCTTCGCGCGCATCGACCGCCGCCGCAAGCTGCCTGTGACGACCCTGCTTTACGCGCTGGGGCTCGATCAGGAAGGCATCATGGATGCCTATTACGAGACCGTCCCCTTCCGCCTGGAAAAAAACAAGGGCTGGGTCACCAAGTTCTTCCCCGAGCGGGTGCGCGGCACCCGTCCGACCCATGACCTGGTCGACGCCGCCACCGGCGAGGTGATCTGCGAGGCCGGCAAGAAGGTCACGCCGCGGCTGGTGAAACAGCTGATCGACGAAGGCAAGGTTTCCGAGATCCTGGTGCCCTTCGACCAGATCGTCGGCCGTTTCGTGGCCAAGGACATCATCAACGAGGAAACCGGCGCGATCTATGTCGAGGCCGGCGACGAGTTGACCTGGGAGGTCGACAAGGACGGCGAGGTCAGCGGCGGCACGCTGAAAGAGCTGCTGGATGCCGGGATCACCGACATTCCGGTACTCGACATCGATAACATCAATGTCGGCCCCTACATTCGCAACACCATGGCGCAGGACAAGAACATGGGCCGCGACACGGCGCTCATGGACATCTACCGCGTCATGCGCCCCGGCGAGCCGCCCACCGTGGAGGCGGCGAGCGCGCTGTTCGACACCCTCTTCTTCGATTCCGAGCGTTACGACCTGTCGGCCGTGGGCCGGGTCAAGATGAACATGCGTCTCAATCTGGATGCGCCTGACACCCAGCGCACCCTGCGCCGCGACGACATCATCGCCTGCATCAAGGCGCTGGTCGAACTGCGCGACGGCAAGGGCGACATCGACGATATCGACCATCTCGGCAACCGCCGGGTGCGCTCGGTCGGCGAACTGATGGAAAACCAGTACCGCGTCGGCCTGTTGCGGATGGAGCGCGCGATCAAGGAACGCATGTCCTCGGTCGAGATCGACACGGTGATGCCGCAGGACCTGATCAACGCCAAGCCCGCGGCCGCCGCCGTGCGCGAGTTCTTCGGCTCTTCGCAGCTCAGCCAGTTCATGGACCAGACCAACCCGCTGTCGGAGGTGACCCACAAGCGGCGCCTTTCGGCGCTGGGGCCGGGCGGCCTGACGCGTGAACGCGCCGGTTTCGAGGTGCGCGACGTGCACCCGACCCATTACGGCCGGATGTGCCCGATCGAAACGCCGGAAGGCCCGAATATCGGCCTGATCAACAGCCTTGCCACCTATGCGCGGGTGAACAAGTACGGCTTTATCGAAACCCCCTACCGCAAGGTCGAGGACGGGCAGGTCACCGACGAAGTGCATTACATGTCGGCGACCGAAGAGATGCGTCACACCGTGGCCCAGGCCAACGCCCATCTCGACGGCGAGGGGCGGTTCGTCAACGACCTCGTCTCGACCCGCCAGTCCGGTGAATACATGCTGGCGCCGCGCGACAGCGTCGATCTGATCGACGTGTCGCCCAAGCAGTTGGTTTCGGTCGCGGCCTCGCTGATTCCGTTTCTGGAAAACGACGACGCCAACCGCGCGCTGATGGGGTCGAACATGCAGCGCCAGGCGGTGCCGCTGTTGCAGGCCGACGCGCCGTTCGTGGGCACCGGCATCGAGCAGGTCGTGGCCCGCGATTCCGGCGCCGCGATCATGGCCAGCCGCGGCGGGGTGATCGACCAGGTCGATGCCACCCGTATCGTCGTGCGCGCCACCGAAGATCTCGAGCCCGGCGACCCGGGCGTCGATATCTACCGGCTGCGCAAATTCCAGCGGTCGAACCAAAACACCTGCATCAACCAGAAACCGCTGGTGAAGGTTGGCGACAAGGTGGTCAAGAACGAGGTGATCGCCGACGGCCCGTCGACCGACCTGGGCGAGTTGGCGCTCGGCAAGAACGTCGTCGTCGCCTTCATGCCCTGGAACGGCTACAACTACGAGGACTCGATCCTGATCTCCGAGCGGATCGTGCGCGACGACGTGTTCACCTCGATCCATATCGAGGAGTTCGAGGTCGCCGCCCGCGATACCAAGCTCGGGCCGGAAGAGATCACCCGCGACATCCCTAACGTCGGCGAGGAGGCGCTGCGCAACCTCGACGAGGCGGGCATCGTCTATATCGGCGCCGAGGTCGGGCCGGGCGACATCCTGGTGGGCAAGATCACGCCCAAGGGCGAAAGCCCCATGACCCCCGAGGAAAAGCTGCTTCGCGCGATCTTCGGCGAAAAGGCGTCGGACGTGCGCGACACCTCGCTGCGCCTGCCGCCGGGCGATTACGGCACCGTCGTCGAGGTGCGCGTCTTCAACCGCCACGGCGTGGAGAAGGACGAGCGCGCGCTGCAGATCGAGCGCGAAGAGGTCGAAAGCCTCGCCCGCGACCGCGACGACGAGATGGCCATTCTGGAGCGCAACATCTACGCGCGCCTGAAGTCCATGCTGCTCGGCAAGGTTGCGGTGAAGGGTCCGAGGGGCGTCAAGCCGAACTCGGAAGTCACCGAAGAGCTGCTCGAGACATTGTCGAAGGGCCAGTGGTGGCAGCTTGCCCTGGGCGACGAGGCCGATGCCGGCCAGGTCGAGGCGCTGAACGCCCAGTTCGAAGCGCAGAAACGCGCGCTGGAACACCGTTTCGAGGACAAGGTCGAAAAGGTGCGCCGGGGCGACGACCTGCCGCCGGGCGTGATGAAGATGGTCAAGGTCTTCATCGCCGTCAAACGCAAGCTGCAGCCGGGCGACAAGATGGCCGGCCGCCACGGCAACAAGGGCGTGGTCAGCCGCGTCGTCCCGATGGAGGACATGCCGTTCCTGGCCGACGGCACGCCCGTCGATCTGGTGCTCAACCCGCTCGGTGTGCCTTCGCGGATGAACGTGGGCCAGATCCTCGAAACCCATATGGGCTGGGCCGCGCGCGGCCTGGGGCTGAAGATCGACGATGCGCTGGACGACTACAAGCGCACGGGCGACCTGACGCCGGTGCGCGAGGCGATGCGCATCGCCTATGGCGACGATGTCTACGAAGAAGGCATCAAGGGGATGGAGGACGACCAGCTGATCGAATCCGCCTCGACCGTGACCCGTGGCGTGCCGATTGCGACGCCGGTCTTCGACGGCGCCAAGGAGCCGGACGTGAACGATGCGCTGAAGCGCGCGGGCTTCAACGAATCCGGCCAGTCGATCGTCTATGACGGGCGCACCGGCGAGCAGTTCGCGCGCCCGGTGACCGTGGGCGTGAAGTACCTGCTGAAACTGCACCACCTGGTCGACGACAAGATCCACGCCCGTTCGACCGGCCCCTACAGCCTGGTCACCCAGCAGCCGCTGGGCGGCAAGGCCCAGTTCGGCGGTCAGCGCTTTGGCGAGATGGAGGTCTGGGCGCTGGAAGCCTACGGTGCGGCCTACACCCTGCAGGAGATGCTGACGGTGAAGTCCGACGACGTGGCCGGCCGGACCAAGGTCTACGAGTCGATCGTCAAGGGCGAGGACAATTTCGAGGCCGGCGTGCCGGAATCCTTCAACGTTCTGGTGAAGGAAGTCCGCGGCCTCGGGCTAAACATGGAACTCCTGGATGCGGAGGAGGACGAGTAGGGCCATGCCCGAAGGTGGGTTGGCACCCACCCTACGCAAGGGTCGTAGGGTGGGTGGAAACCCACCGCTCCTTTCCCATTCCGCACGCCTTTCAAGGATTGAGACATGAACCAGGAACTGACCACCAACCCGTTCAACCCGCTGGCCGCGCCCAAGCAGTTCGACGAGATCAAGGTCTCGCTGGCCTCGCCCGAGCGGATTCTCAGCTGGTCCTACGGCGAGATCAAGAAGCCCGAGACCATCAACTACCGCACGTTCAAGCCCGAGCGTGACGGCCTGTTCTGCGCGCGCATCTTCGGTCCGATCAAGGATTACGAATGCCTGTGCGGCAAGTACAAGCGGATGAAATACCGCGGCGTCGTCTGCGAGAAATGCGGCGTCGAGGTCACGCTGCAGAAGGTCCGGCGCGAGCGCATGGGCCATATCGAGCTGGCCGCGCCCTGCGCGCATATCTGGTTCCTCAAGTCCTTGCCCTCGCGCATCGGCCTGATGCTGGACATGACGCTCCGCGACCTGGAACGCGTGCTTTATTTCGAGAACTACGTGGTGATCGAGCCGGGCCTGACGGACCTCGCCTACGGCCAGATGATGACCGAGGAAGAGTATCTCGACGCCCAGGACCAGTACGGCGCCGACGCCTTCACCGCCGGAATCGGCGCCGAGGCGATCCGCGAGATGCTGGCCCAGATCGACCTGGACTCCGAGGCCGAGCGCCTGCGCGAAGAGCTGAAGGAAGCCACCGGCGAGCTGAAGCCCAAGAAGATCATCAAGCGGCTGAAGGTCGTCGAGTCCTTCCTGGAATCGGGCAACCGTCCGGAATGGATGGTTCTGACCGTGATCCCGGTGATCCCGCCGGAGTTGCGCCCGCTGGTGCCGCTGGATGGCGGCCGGTTTGCCACGTCCGACCTGAACGACCTCTACCGCCGGGTCATCAACCGCAACAACCGCCTGAAGCGGCTGATCGAGCTGCGCGCGCCCGACATCATCGTGCGCAACGAAAAGCGGATGCTGCAGGAATCGGTCGACGCGCTGTTCGACAACGGCCGCCGTGGCCGGGTGATCACCGGCGCCAACAAGCGGCCGCTGAAATCGCTGTCGGACATGCTGAAGGGCAAGCAGGGCCGGTTCCGCCAGAACCTTCTGGGCAAGCGGGTCGACTTTTCCGGCCGCTCGGTCATCGTGACCGGGCCGGAGCTGAAGCTGCACCAGTGCGGCCTGCCCAAGAAGATGGCGCTCGAACTGTTCAAGCCGTTCATCTACTCGCGGCTGGAGGCCAAGGGCCTGAGCTCGACGGTCAAGCAGGCCAAGAAGCTGGTCGAGAAAGAGCGCCCCGAGGTGTGGGACATCCTCGACGAGGTGATCCGCGAACACCCGGTGCTCTTGAACCGGGCGCCGACGCTGCACCGCCTCGGCATCCAGGCCTTCGAGCCCACGCTGATCGAGGGCAAGGCGATCCAGCTTCACCCGCTGGTCTGCTCGGCCTTCAACGCCGACTTCGACGGTGACCAGATGGCCGTGCACGTGCCCCTCAGCCTTGAGGCGCAGCTAGAAGCGCGCGTGTTGATGATGTCGACCAACAACGTGCTGTCGCCGGCCAACGGCGCGCCGATCATCGTGCCGTCGCAGGACATGATCCTCGGGCTCTACTACATCACGATGGAGCGCGAGGGCATGAAGGGCGAAGGCATGGTCTTCGCCGATGTCGAGGAGGTACAGCACGCGCTGGACGCGGGCGAGGTGGATCTGCACGCCAAGGTCACCGCGCGGATCAAGCAGATCGACGAGACCGGCGCAGAGGTCTACCAGCGTTTCGAGACGACACCCGGGCGGATGCGCCTGGGCGCGCTGCTGCCGCTTAACGCCAAGGCCCCGTTCCACCTGGTCAACCGCCTTCTGCGCAAGAAGGAGGTGCAGCAGGTCATCGACACCGTCTACCGCTATTGCGGCCAGAAGGAGTCGGTCATCTTCTGCGACCAGATCATGGGAATGGGCTTTCGCGAGGCGTTCAAGGCCGGCATTTCCTTCGGCAAGGACGACATGGTGATCCCAGAAAGCAAGTGGGACATCGTCGAGGGCGTCCGCGACCAGGTGAAAGAGTTCGAACAGCAGTACATGGACGGCCTGATCACCCAAGGTGAGAAATACAACAAGGTCGTCGATGCCTGGTCGAAATGTTCGGACGCCGTGGCCAGCGCGATGATGGACGAGATCTCGGCGGTGCGCCATGACGATGCGGGCGCCGAGATGGAGCCCAACTCGGTCTACATGATGTCCCACTCGGGTGCGCGGGGCTCGCCCGCCCAGATGAAGCAGCTGGGCGGTATGCGCGGGCTGATGGCCAAGCCGTCGGGCGAGATCATCGAGACGCCGATCATCTCGAACTTCAAGGAAGGTCTGACGGTGCTGGAGTACTTCAACTCCACCCACGGCGCGCGGAAAGGCCTGGCCGACACCGCGCTCAAGACCGCGAACTCGGGCTACCTGACCCGGCGTCTGGTCGACGTGGCGCAGGACTGCATCGTGCGTCACAACGATTGCGGCACCGATAACGCGATCACCTGCGAGGCGGCGGTGAACGACGGCGAGGTCGTGGCCTCGCTGGCCGAGCGGCTGCTGGGCCGCGTGGCGGCCGAAGACGTGCTGAAACCCGCCACCGACGAGGTGCTGGTCAGCCGCAACGAGCTGATCGACGAGCGCAAGGCCGACACCATCGAGAAGGCGGGCGTTGCCACCGTGCGCATCCGCAGCCCGCTGACCTGCGAGGCCGAAGAAGGCGTCTGCGCGGCCTGCTACGGGCGCGACCTGGCACGCGGCACCATGGTGAATGTGGGCGAGGCCGTGGGCATCATCGCGGCCCAGTCGATCGGCGAGCCGGGCACCCAGCTGACGATGCGGACGTTCCACATCGGCGGCATCGCCCAGGGCGGCCAGCAGTCGTTCCAGGAGGCCAGTCAGGACGGCAAGGTCGAGTTCCGCAACGCCAACCTTCTCAAGAACGCCTCGGGCGAGAACATCGTCATGGGCCGCAACATGACCCTTGCGATCATGGACGAGAACGGCGTCGAGCGGGCCAGCCACAAGCTGGGCTACGGCACCAAGGTCTTCGTCGAGGACGCGCAGTCGGTGAAGCGCGGCGACAAGCTGTTCGAATGGGACCCGTATACCCTGCCGATCATCGCCGAGAAGGCGGGCCACGCCAAATTCGTCGACCTGGCCACCGGCGTGTCGGTGCGCGAGGATACCGACGACGCGACGGGCATGACCCAGAAGATCGTGTCCGACTGGCGCGCCGCGCCCAAGGGCAACGACCTGAAACCGGAAATCCTGATCGTCGACCCGGCGAGCGGCGAACCGGTGCGCAATGACGCGGGCAACCCGGTGACCTACCCGATGTCGGTCGACGCGATCCTGTCGGTCGAAGACGGGCAGGAGATCAAGGCCGGCGACGTGGTCGCCCGGATCCCGCGCGAGGGCGCCAAGACCAAGGACATCACCGGCGGTCTGCCGCGGGTGGCGGAACTGTTCGAGGCGCGCCGACCCAAGGACCACGCGATCATTGCCGAGATCGACGGCTATGTCCGCTTCGGGCGCGACTACAAGAACAAGCGCCGGATCACCATCGAAGCGGCCGACGAAACGCTCGACCCGGTGGAATACATGGTGCCCAAGGGCAAGCACATCCCGGTGCAGGAAGGCGACTTCGTCCAGAAGGGCGACTACATCATGGACGGCAATCCCGCGCCGCATGACATCCTGTCGATCATGGGTGTCGAGGCGCTGGCCAACTACATGATCGACGAGGTGCAGGACGTCTATCGCCTTCAGGGCGTGAAGATCAACGACAAGCACATCGAGGTCATCGTCCGGCAGATGCTGCAGAAATGGGAGATCGCCGACAGCGGCGACACCACGCTGCTGAAGGGCGAGCATGTGGACAAGGCCGAGTTCGACGCCGCCAGCGAAAAGGCGCTGGCCAAGGGCGGACGCCCGGCCCAGGGCGAGCCGATCCTGCTGGGCATCACCAAGGCGTCGCTGCAGACCCGCAGCTTCATCTCGGCGGCCTCGTTCCAGGAGACCACGCGCGTGCTGACCGAAGCCTCCGTGCAGGGCAAGCGCGACAAGCTGGTCGGCCTGAAGGAGAACGTCATCGTCGGCCGGCTGATCCCGGCGGGCACCGGCGGGGCCACCCAGCGCGTGCGCCGCATCGCGGCCGAGCGCGACCAGAAGGTGATCGAGGCGCGCCAGGCCGAGGCCGAGGCCGCCGCCGCGCTGGCCGCGCCGGTGGACGACGTGGTGGAGGCGGGCGAGGACGATCTCGGCCTCGTCGAAACGCCGGAGAGCCGCGAGGAATAATCGCGCGTTCAGGAGTGCAGGACACGCCCCCGCCTTGGCGGGGGCGTTTTCGTTTGGTGCGTGCTTGCGTGGCGGTCGCGCGGCAAATGACAGGTTCGCGCCCGTCATGATCGCTGCTGCATTGCAGCTAGATGACCCGCTGTTCCAATTCTGAAGGGTCATCAACATCGACGTGCCAAAATGCGACTGCGCCATCAGGCATTTTCTCCAGCACGCGCTCGAAGTCTCTTTTGTCAGTGCAGCGCCGGACTGCCCATGCAGTTGCTTCAATCGCATTGTCGGGCGTCAGGTTATGGTTCACGCGAACCTGCTTTACTTCGGCAACCAGTTCAGACCGCCCGGTGAAAGGAACCGGGTGATCGCTGACGTCCCAGCGGTGCACGAAAATTGCACGAAGCACACTTGGCAAAACCGCTGCGAAGTCCAAACCCTGTTGTGCTGTCAGGCGGCGACGAAAGACCTGAAACACCGCATCAACAGCGGTGTAGGCCATGTTGTCCGACTGAAGACACATACGCTCTTTCACATCATCCAGAAATGCCCGCCATTCTTTGGACGCATGTCTGTATGTCCACGGCATTGGCATTTGCGGTTACGTTCCGGAGTAATTTTGTCCTCGTAAAGCCTAAAGAAATCGGTCTTGAATTGTCGAGGACGAACGGCCGTTTGCGTCCCGCAATGCGGCCCGCCCGCGCCTTCGGAAAATCCCGCTTCCTCTTTTCGCCAGCCCTGCTACTCCGATCCCATGACGCCGCTGTCCGACAACATGCGCGGCGCGGCCCTGATGATGGGGTCGATGGCCGCCTTCACCTTCAACGACGCCTGCATGAAGGCGCTGTCCGATACCGTGCCGTTCTTTCAGGCGCTGTTTCTGCGGGGGCTTGCCACAACGGCCCTGTTGCTGATCATCGCGCAGCGTTTCGGCGCGCTGACCTGGCGGTTTCCGACACGCGACCGGCGCCGGATTGCCATACGCACGCTGGCCGAGATCGGCGCGGCCTACTTCTTTATCACCGCGCTTTTCAACGCGCCGATTGCCAATGTGACCGCGATCATCCAGGCCATTCCGCTCAGTGTCACGCTGGCGGGCGCGCTTTTTCTGGGCGAGCGGGTGGGCTGGCGGCGCTGGGCGGCGATCGGGATCGGGTTCGCGGGGGTGATGCTGATCGTGCGTCCGGGCACCGAGGGCTTTACGCTTTATTCCGTGTATGCGCTGATCGCGGTCGGTTTCGTGACGCTGCGCGACCTCGTTACGCGCGGCCTGTCGCCGAACGTCCCTTCGTTTAGCGTTGCGATTTCGGCCGCGGTCGGGGTGACGGTCTTTGCCGGGCTCGGGGCGGCCACGGGGCCATGGGTCGCCCTCGACATCAAGACGACGGCCCAGCTCGCCGGCGCTGCGGTCTTTGTGATCGGCGGCTATCTCTTTTCGGTGATGGCCATGCGGGTGGGGCAGGTGGCGGTCGTGGCACCGTTCCGCTACACGGCGCTGGTCTGGGCATTGGTCCTGGGGGCTGCGGTCTTTGGTGAATGGCCTTCGGGGCTGACGCTGTTGGGGGCCGGGGTCGTCGCGGCAACAGGGGTTTACACCCTGCGCCGCGAGTCCCGGCTTGCGCGACGGGCGGGGCCGGTGCCGCTGCGGCCGCGTTAAGCTGTGTTCATGAGTGTTGACACCCCCCTCGACTCGACCTATAGAGCGCGAACTCGGGCTGTCGGTATTGCCGTCTCGGCCTGAAATCAGAACTGAAGTGGTCACGATCCGGGCCTAGGCCCCGATCCTCTGGAATTCCACCGCGTCGTTCCCGCGAACGAGGGGACGCATGCGGTTTTGGCGTTTCGTGGACGCACGAAACGCATGAGAGACGAGATTTGAACGGGTTGCAACACGGGGAACCGGAATGCCGACGATCCAACAGCTGATCCGCAAGCCGCGGCAGCCGAAAGTGAAACGACAGAAGTCCATGCATCTGCAGGCATGCCCGCAGAAGCGCGGCGTCTGCACACGCGTCTACACGACCACGCCGAAAAAGCCGAACTCGGCCATGCGGAAGGTGGCGAAGGTGCGCCTCACCAACGGTTTCGAGGTGATCAGCTACATCCCCGGTGAAAGCCACAACCTGCAGGAGCACTCGGTGGTGCTGATCCGCGGCGGCCGGGTCAAGGACCTTCCGGGTGTCCGCTATCACATCCTGCGCGGCGTGCTGGACACCCAGGGCGTCAAAGACCGCAAGCAGCGCCGCTCGAAATACGGCGCCAAGCGTCCGAAGTAAGGAGAGACGTAGATGTCCCGTCGTCACGCTGCCGAAAAGCGCGAAATCCTGCCCGACGCCAAGTTTGGCGACCGGGTGGTCACCAAGTTCATGAACAACCTGATGATCGACGGCAAGAAATCCGTCGCCGAGCGGATCGTCTACAACGCCTTCGACCGGGTCGAGTCCAAGCTCAAGCGGTCGCCCGTCGAGGTCTTTACCGAGGCGCTGGACAATGTGAAGCCCTCGGTCGAGGTGCGGTCGCGCCGGGTCGGCGGCGCCACCTACCAGGTGCCCGTCGAGGTGCGTCCCGAACGCCGCGAGGCGCTGGCGATCCGCTGGCTGATCAACGCCAGCCGCGCCCGCAACGAGAACACCATGGAAGAACGCCTCGCCGGCGAGCTGATCGACGCGGTCCAATCCCGCGGCTCGGCCGTGAAGAAGCGCGAAGACACCCACAAGATGGCGGAAGCCAACAAGGCATTCAGCCACTACCGCTGGTAACACTCTAGGCCCCCAGGACCCGACCCCATGGCACGCGAATATACCCTCGATCGCTACCGCAATTTCGGCATCATGGCGCATATCGACGCCGGAAAGACCACTTGCACGGAGCGCATCCTCTACTACACCGGCAAGTCCCACAAGCTCGGCGAGGTGCATGACGGCGCCGCGACGATGGACTGGATGGAGCAGGAGCAGGAGCGGGGGATCACCATCACCTCGGCGGCGACCACCACCTTCTGGTTCCGTACCGAGGACGGCGAGAACCCGACCGGCATCTACGGCGACACGCCGCAAGAGGCCAAGTTCCGGTTCAACATCATCGACACCCCCGGCCACGTGGACTTCACCATCGAGGTCGAGCGCTCGCTCGCCGTTCTCGACGGCGCGGTTGCCGTGCTGGACGCCAATGCCGGCGTCGAGCCCCAGACCGAAACGGTCTGGCGCCAGGCCGACCGTTACAAGGTGCCGCGCATCGTGTTCGTCAACAAGATGGACAAGATCGGCGCCGACTTCTTCAATTGCGTCAAGATGATCAAGGACCGCACGGGCGCCCAGCCCGCGCCGGTGCAGATGCCGATCGGGGCCGAGGACGAGCTCGAGGGCGTCGTCGATCTCGTGACGATGAAGGAATGGGTCTGGAAGGGCGAAGACCTGGGCGCCTCCTGGGTCGTTCAGGATGTCCGCGACGAGTTGAAGGACAAGGCCGAAGAGATGCGCGGCGAGCTCATCGAACTGGCCGTCGAGATGGACGACGACGCGATGGAGGCCTACCTGGAGGGCGACGAGCCCGACATGCCGAAGCTGCGCGAGCTGATCCGCAAGGGCACGCTGGCCATGGCCTTCGTTCCGGTGCTCTGCGGCTCGGCGTTCAAGAACAAGGGTGTTCAGCCGCTCCTGAACGCGGTGATCGACTACCTGCCCGGTCCGCTCGACGTGCCGCCCTATATGGGCTTCAGCCCCGATGACGAGACCGAGACCCGCAACATCGAGCGCCGTCCGGGCGACGACCAGCCCTTCGCGGGCCTGGCGTTCAAGATCATGAACGACCCGTTCGTCGGCTCGCTGACATTCACCCGCATCTACTCGGGCCTTCTTGAGAAGGGCGGCAGCGTGCTGAACTCGACCAAGGGCAAGCGCGAGCGCATCGGCCGCATGATGATGATGCACTCGAACTCGCGCGAAGAGATCGATTGGGCGGGCTCGGGCGACATCATCGCGCTGGCCGGCCTGAAGGAAACCACCACCGGCGACACGCTGTGCGATGCCAAGTCACCCGTGGTGCTGGAAACCATGACCTTCCCCGATCCGGTGATCGAGATCGCGGTCGAGCCCAAGACCAAGGCCGACCAGGAGAAGATGTCCCAGGGCCTGGCGCGGCTTGCCGCCGAGGACCCGTCCTTCCGCGTCGAGACCGACCTCGAGTCCGGCCAGACCATCATGAAGGGCATGGGCGAACTTCACCTCGACATCCTGGTCGACCGCCTCAAGCGCGAGTTCAAGGTCGAGGCGAATATCGGTGCGCCGCAGGTGGCCTATCGCGAGACCATCAGCCACGAGGCCGAGATCGACTACACCCACAAGAAACAGTCGGGTGGCTCGGGCCAGTTCGCACGGGTCAAGATGGTCATCTCGCCGACCGAGCCGGGCGAAGGCTACAGCTTCGAGTCGCTCATCGTCGGCGGTTCGGTGCCCAAGGAATACGTCCCCGGCGTCGAGAAGGGCATCAACTCGGTCATGGATTCGGGCCCGCTGGCCGGCTTCCCGGTCATCGATTTCAAGGTCAAGCTGATCGACGGCGCCTACCACGACGTCGACTCGTCGGTCCTGGCCTTCGAGATCGCGTCGCGCGCAGCGATGCGCGACGGCCTGAAAAAGGCCGGCGCCAAGCTGCTGGAACCGATCATGAGTGTCGAGGTGGTGACGCCCGAGGAATACACCGGCAACATCATCGGTGACCTGACCTCGCGGCGCGGCCAGGTGCAGGGTCAGGAGACCCGCGGCAACGCCATCGTCATCAACGCCTTCGTCCCGCTGGCCAACATGTTCGGCTACATCAACAACCTGCGCTCGATGTCGAGCGGCAGGGCCCAGTTCACGATGCAGTTCGACCACTACGAGCCGGTGCCGCAGAACATCAGCGACGAGATCCAGGCGAAATACGCATAACGGAGGGTGGGTCAAGCCCACCCTACCGCAACCCCGTAGGGTGGGTGCCAGCCCACCACCCGACAAGACAGCAGGAGGCCACCATGGCTAAGGAAAAGTTTGAGCGTAACAAACCGCACGTGAACATCGGCACGATCGGCCATGTTGACCACGGCAAGACGACGCTGACGGCGGCGATCACGAAGTATTTCGGGGATTTCCGGGCGTATGACCAGATCGACGGCGCGCCCGAGGAGAAGGCGCGCGGGATCACGATCTCGACGGCGCATGTGGAATACGAGACCGACGCGCGGCATTACGCGCACGTGGACTGCCCCGGCCACGCCGACTACGTGAAGAACATGATCACGGGCGCGGCGCAGATGGACGGCGCGATCCTTGTGGTGAACGCGGCGGACGGCCCGATGCCGCAGACGCGCGAGCACATCCTTCTGGCCCGCCAGGTTGGCGTTCCGGCGCTGGTGGTGTTCCTCAACAAGGTCGACCAGGTGGACGACGAGGAGCTTCTGGAGCTGGTCGAGATGGAGGTTCGCGAGCTTCTGGAAAGCTACGAGTTCCCGGGCGACGACATTCCGATCGTGGCGGGCTCTGCGCTGGCGGCGATGAACGGCGAGAACCCCGAGATCGGCGAGAACAAGATCCGCGAACTGATGACGGCGGTGGATGAGTACATCCCGACGCCGGAGCGCCCTGTCGACCAGCCGTTCCTGATGCCGATCGAGGACGTGTTCTCGATTTCCGGCCGTGGCACGGTTGTGACCGGCCGCGTCGAGCGCGGCGTGATCAACGTGGGCGACGAGATCGAGATCGTGGGCATCAAGGACACGCAGAAGACGACCTGCACGGGTGTCGAGATGTTCCGCAAGCTTCTGGACCGCGGCGAGGCGGGCGACAACATCGGCGCGCTTCTGCGCGGCATCGACCGCGAGCAGGTGGAGCGCGGGCAGGTGCTGTGCAAGCCCGGCTCGGTGACGCCGCACACCAAGTTCGAGGCCGAGGCCTACATCCTGACCAAGGAAGAGGGCGGCCGCCACACGCCGTTCTTCGCCAACTACCGCCCGCAGTTCTACTTCCGCACGACGGACGTGACCGGGACGGTTCAGCTGGCCGAGGGCACCGAGATGGTGATGCCGGGCGACAACGTGTCGTTCACGGTTGAACTGATCGCGCCGATCGCGATGGAAGAGAAGCTGCGCTTCGCCATCCGCGAAGGCGGCCGCACCGTCGGCGCCGGCGTCGTGTCGAAGATCATCGAGTAA
>NZ_JBEHHI010000007.1:0-420 GCF_041020385.1 Rhodovulum iodosum
TGGTTGACGCCGTAGACGATGGTCTTGTCGGCGCCGGCGCCGGGGGCGGAGATCAGCACGCGCCTGGAGCCGTTTTCCAGGTGCATGGCGGCCTTGTCGCGGTCGGTGAAGATGCCGGTGCATTCCATGGCGATGTCGACGCCGTCCCAGGGCAGCTCCTTGGGGTCGCGGATCGCGGTGACCTTGATCGGGCCGCGGCCGACGTCGATGGTGTCGCCGTCGACGGTGACGGTGCCGGGGAAGCGGCCGTGCACGCTGTCGTAGCGCACCAGATGCGCGTTGGTCTCGACCGGCCCGAGATCGTTGATCGCGACCACCTCGATATCGGTGCGTCCCGATTCCACGATGGCCCTGAGAACGTTCCGCCCGATGCGGCCGAACCCGTTGATGGCGACTTTAACTGTCATCTTGTTGTTCCTC
>NZ_JBEHHI010000008.1:0-289 GCF_041020385.1 Rhodovulum iodosum
ACCCTTTCCGGGCTCGGCATCAACGATATCGGCTGGATCTATCCCGCCGCATGACACCGACCCGGGCACGGCGGTTCAGCCGTTCAGCCCTTCAGCCCTTCAGCCGCGCCCGCGGGCGCGTAGCGCCGACAGGCCCAGCCCGGGCAGCGCCGCCGCGCAGGCCGCGTAGCGCCCCGCCAGGCGGCCCGGGTCGCCCAGCATCCGCCAGGCCCATTCCAGCGCGAGGCGCTGCACCCAGACCGGCGCCCGCCGCTGGCTGCCGGCGATGAAGTCGAGCCCGGCCCCGATC
>NZ_JBEHHI010000009.1:0-414 GCF_041020385.1 Rhodovulum iodosum
TGGAATGCACCGGCATCTTCACCGACCGCGACAAGGCCGCCATGCACCTGGAAAACGGCTCCAGGCGCGTGCTGATCTCCGCCCCCGGCGCCGGCGCCGACAAGACCATCGTCTACGGCGTCAACCATGAGAGCCTGACCGCCGGCGACACCGTCGTCTCCAACGCCTCCTGCACCACCAACTGCCTCAGCCCCGTCGCCAAGGCGCTCAACGACGCCATCGGCATCAATCGCGGCTTCATGACCACGATCCACAGCTATACCGGCGACCAGCCCACGCTCGACACAATGCACAAGGATCTCTACCGCGCCCGCGCCGCGGCGATGAGCATGATCCCCACCTCCACCGGCGCCGCCAAGGCCGTCGGCCTGGTGCTGCCCGAACTCAACGGCAAGCTCGACGGCGTCGCCATCC
>NZ_JBEHHI010000010.1:0-254 GCF_041020385.1 Rhodovulum iodosum
GTGCAACTCGCAGGCCATGGTGGCCATCAGCGCGACCGTGTCGGTTTCGCCCTCGGTGAGCGCGGCGAGCGTCTTGGACAGGGCGTCGTAGTCGATCCGCATGGGCGGTGCTCCTTGGCGACGGGGCGGGGGGGGGGGGGGGGGGGGGGGGGGGGGGGGGGGGGGGGGGGGGGGGGGGGGGGGGGGGGGGGGGGGGGGGGGGGGGGGGGGGGGGGGGGGGGGGGGGGGGGGGGGGGGGGGGGGGGGGGGGGGGG
>NZ_JBEHHI010000011.1:0-243 GCF_041020385.1 Rhodovulum iodosum
GATCGGGGCCGGGCTCGACTTCATCGCCGGCAGCCAGCGGCGGGCGCCGGTCTGGGTGCAGCGCCTCGCGCTGGAATGGGCCTGGCGGATGCTGGGCGACCCGGGCCGCCTGGCGGGGCGCTACGCGCCCGCGGGCGCGGCTGAAGGGCTGAAGGGCTGAACGGCTGAACCGCCGTGCCCGGGTCGGTGTCATGCGGCGGGATAGATCCAGCCGATATCGTTGATGCCGAGCCCGGAAAGGGT